>JACKEH010000036.1 GCA_020633125.1 Sandaracinus sp.
GGTCTCGGTCTCGGTCTCGGTCTCCGTCTCGGTCTCCGTCTCCGTCTCGATCTCCGTGTCGTGCGCCCTCAGGGCGAAGGACACTCGGCGGGACGCGCGTCGAGGTCACGGACGAAGGTCGACGCGTGGACGTCGAGGCGGCCTTCGGTGCCGAGACGTCCACGGACATGCACTTCGACCCGGCCCGCTCGTCGCGGCTCGAACCCCGAATCTTCCAACGTCAGCTCGGACGCCACCGTCGGCACCGCCACGCGGCGGTCCGCGTACCGAAGCGCGCGTGGCTGCACGAGCCACCCGTCCTCTCCCGGAAAGAACGCGATCTCGAGGTCCAGCTGCGGTCCTTCGGTCAACGGTCCTCCCACCGACACCCGGGTTCGGTACTCGCATCCGACCACGTCGAGCACGACCCCGGAGGCCAAGACGTCGCTCGAGTGCTCGTCCTCGTGCGGGCCGACGCCGTGCATGAAACGCAGCGAGGCCTCGAGCGTGTCGCTTTGCGCGTCCGCGACCGAGTCGGCGTAGCGCTGCACGGCGGCTTGGCAACGAGCGTCCGCGCGGCAGGCGCTCGCGTCCCGCGTCGCGACCGCGCGACACGTACGTCGGGTGTCGCCGACCGTGGCGTCGCACAAGCCCACGAGCCCGGTCGTCCACGCGAGGCAAGTCGGGTCGCGACCTTCGCGCCCTCGCGCCGGCGGGCAGTGGTCGGGGTTGCCGCTCGCGAGCGCGACCCGGCGGTGGCAACCGTCGCGCAACGCCGTCGCGCCGAGCTCGTCGCAGGCCGTCGGGTCCCCCTTCTTCGCGGCGTCGAGCGCGCGGCAGACGTCTTCGAAGACGGCGTCGTAGCCGAGGTCCGCGAGCGACTCCGCGACCTCGACCGGAACCCCGGCGCGAAGCCGCGTGACGCACGAGGTCACGTCGGTGAAGCGTTCGAGGCTCTCGCGAAGGGACGCGGTCTCGAGCGGCCACGGCGAAGGCGCCGGCTCTTCGACCGCCTCTGGTTCCGAACGACGCACTTCGGGCGCACGTGCCGGCGCGCTCGTCGGGGCCTCCGACTCACACGCGATCACGAGCACCGCGAGCGCGACGAGGACGTGCATCCGACGAGCCGACGTTTGCGTGGTCGCACGAGAGCTTCGAAGCGCGCGCACGCGTCCTTCATACGACGTGCGGCGCGCGAAGGCGAAGCGCGCGAGCGGCTCCCCCTGCACGGAGGAGCCATACAAGTGGGGCCGCGCTCAGTGCGCGACGAAGCGGGCGAAGTCGAGCCCGCTGACGATGCCCGTCGTGCCGCGATCCTGGACGACGAGGATGCGGCGAACCTTGAGCGCCAACGCCTGCGCCGCGGCGCGCGAGATCGGCACGTGCGCGGGAAGCGTCGCGATGCGGAGGCTCATGACCTCGTCCACGCGCGTCTCGGGCGGCAAGCCACGGCTCGCGAGCGCGGTGCGCTGGTCGAAGATGCCGACCGGCCAACCGTCCTCCATGACGACGAGACCGTGTTTGTTGGCGCGATCCAAACGGTCCGCGGCGAGCGCGAGCGGGTCGTCGACCTTCACGCTCACGAGCGATCCGTGCGCGAGCTCGCCGAGCGGCGTCGAGAGACCTCGCTCCACGACGGTGCGCATCAGGTCGCGGGTGGAGAGCACGCCGACGAGGCGATCGCCGTCCTCGACGAAGACACGATGCACGCGCGCGTCACGCATCGTCCGAGCGGCGGTTCGAAGCTCGACCCCGACCCCGACGGAGATCGGGTCCGGTGTCATCAAGTCCGCCACGGTCGCCTTCGGCAACGTCAGCGCGCGGCCGTGGCCGTAGGTCGCGGACTTCAGCAAATCGGTGCGGGAGAGCACGCCGACGAGCCGTCCCTCGGAGCTCACGACGCCGACCGCCGACAAGTCGTGCTCGTGAAGGAGCTGGTCGGCGTCTTCGATCGGCGCGGACGCGCGCAGGGTCCGCACGGGAGAGCTCATGTACTCGCGAACCGGAATCGTGAAATGCATGCGAGGCGTGTTTGCACTCGGCGTTCCACGGGTCGCCGCGAGGCGATGGCGGAAGAAAGGGGCCCCCGAACGCTCTTCTTCCGCGAGGGCGGCGGTGAAGGTCGAGCGCGCGCTTCCGAGACGAGCGCCATCGTTGCGCCGGGGTGCAAGCGCTGCGTCGCTCCGGCGCGACCGCACGACGCTCGTCGTGGGCGAGGGGCACCCTCGAGCGCTCGAAGCGCCGGCCTCTCGGAACGGCTGCTATGCTGCCGCGCGTGAAGGGGACTGCCTCTGTCTTGGTGCGAGTCGCGTTGGCCCTCGGGCTCTTCGCCGTCGCCCCCCGTGCCCGCGCCCAGATGTCCGGGGCCGACCTCGCGGCACCCGTGCCGACGCCGCCGAGCGAGTCCACCGCTCCGCCGGACGCCACACCGCCCGACGGCGCCACGGAGGCTCCGCCGGACGGTCCGGAAACGGCCCCCGAAACGACGCCCGAGATCCCCCCCGAGGGCGCGACCGAGCCCGCGGGCGAACCCGCCACCCCGGATCCCGACGGGCCCGGGACCACGCCCATCGCCCTCGTCATCGACGCGGCGGCTTATGGCGTCGATCCCGTCGTCGGCCAGCACGTCACGCGGCGCATGCGCATGACGGCCGAAGAGATGGGCTACGTCGTCGTCTCGCCGGAGGACACGGTCGCGGCCGCGCAGCGGGTGCGCATGCCCTATCCGCCGAGCCCCGCCGATCTCTGGCGCGTGACCTACGTCGGCCGCGCACGACGTGGCGCTTTCGCTCGCGTCTGGGCCCACCAAGGGCGCTACGTCTTCGAGCTCAGCGTCGCGAGCCTCGACGGCTCCGGTCCCTTCTTCGCCCGCGGCACGTCGGGCGCCGAAGACCTTCACGAGGTGGTCGCGCAGCTGACGCGCCAAGCGATGCCGGCCCCGGACGTCTGGAACGCCGAAGGCTATCAACGCTACGCCGTCGCGCCCGAAGCGACGCCCGCCCCGACCACGCCGCCGGAGCCGCTCCAGGTTCGTCCGCCGGGCTCGTCCCGCGTGGTGATCGAGCGTCGCCGTCGCGACAACCGACCGGGCCGTCGTTTCGATCTCGCGCTCCAGACCGAGGTCGCGATCGGTGCCGACGACCGCTTCACGAACCTGCTCCTCGGCGGACGCCTCGGCGTGCGCATCACCAAGACCATCGGGGTCGGCGTGCAGTTCTTCTACGCGAACCTGCGCGGACGCGGCGAGCGCGTGAACAACGTCTTGCCGATGCTGATGGTGGAGAACCGCATCCGCATCTCGCGCCGCCTCGACCTCACGGTGCCGCTGCGCTTTTCGATCGGCTACCTGCCCTACAACGGGCCGGTCGTGCGTTTCTCGGCGGGCCTGAACGTGCCGCTCTCGAGCCGCGTCGAGCTGCAGGCCGACATCCTCGCGCCGACGTTCTGGATCCTTCCCGAAGATCGCACGGCGGTGAGCCTGAACCCGGCGCTCGAGCTCATCGTCCGGCTCTGACGTCGTCTCGGGTCCTCGACGGGACTCCTCCGAGACGCAGGCCCTCGCCGTCAGAGCTTTCCGAGCATCGCGTCGAGCCGGAGCTTCGGCATCATCATCACCGCTTCGGCGAAGATCTTCCGGCTCATCTTGCTCTGTCCCGCGCGGCGATCGACGAAGACGATCGGCACCTCGGCCACGCGGAAGCCACGTCGAATCGCGCGGTAGGTCAGCTCGACCTGAAACGAATAACCCTCGGAGCGCACGCCCCCGAGGTCGATGGCTTCGAGCACCTGGCGGCGGAAGCCCTTGTAGCCGCTCGTGAGATCCCGAACCCCGAGGCCGAGCACGGTGCGGCTGTAGAGGCTGCCGCCCTTGCTCAGCACGTGACGCCCGAGGCCCCAGCCTTCGACGCCGCCACCGGGCACGTTGCGCGAGCCGATCACGACGTCGGCGCCCGAGGCAAAGGCCTCGAGGAAGTCCGGCAGGTAGCGCGGATCGTGGCTCAGATCCGTGTCCATCTCGAAGATCAGGTCGTAGCCGTCGGCGATGCCGCGGCGGAACGCGTCGAGGTAGGCGCTTCCGAGCCCGAGCTTGCCGGGGCGATGCATCACCGCCACGCGCCGATCGACCTTCGCGATCTGCTCGGCCAGGGCGCCCGTGCCGTCGGGTGACGCGTCGTCGACCACCAGCGCGTGCGCTTCGGGGAGCACTTCGAAGACGCCGTCGAGGAAGGGCGCGAGGTTCTCGCGCTCGTTGTACGTCGGCGTGACGATCAGGACCTTCGGGTTCATGCGCGCTCGTGGGCGACCTCGCGGCTCCTGGGAGCCGCCGCGATCGCGTCGACCGCATAGCACCGAAGGGCGCGGAACGAAAAGGCTCTCGCGCGCTTCGCGGGTTGGGCCGGAAATTCGACCGAAACCCCGCGCTCCGCGGCCGCAGAACGAGTGGGCCCCGGCGATTCGGCTCCGGAAAGCACGAAACCCGCGGAGAGAGCCTCCGCGGGTCGCGTTTCGTAGGCGTGTCGGGCCCCTTCCGTTCACGTCCTCGGTCGGCTCATTCGTCCGGACCCTTGAGGTACGTGTACCCGCGGAGCGCCTTCTCGTAGTGCTGCATGAACATGCGCAGCTGCTCGAGGTCCATACGGCCGGCCTGGAGCGCCCGCTCGGCCTGCTTGCGCACCCGCTCGACCATCTCTTCGGGATCGTACTGCAGGTAGCGCAGCACCTCGTCGATCGCGTCGCCCTTGATGACGTTCGAGACGCTGTGCCCGTACTCCTCGAGGCGCACGTGCACGGCGTTGGTGTCGCCGAAGAGGTTGTGTAGGTCGCCCAAGATCTCCTGGTACGCACCGCCCAAGAACATCGCGAGCAGGTAGCGCTCGCCGACCCGCACCGGGTGCACGTCGAGGCTGCTCTTGACGTCCTCGACGTCGATGAAGCTCTCGATGATGCCGTCGCTGTCGCAGGTCAGGTCGGCGAGCCGCGCCTTGAGTGAAGGTTTCTCGTCGAGCCGATGGATCGGCATGATCGGGAAGAGCTGATCCATCGCCCAGATGTCGGGCGCGCTCTGGAAGATCGAGAAGTTGCAGTAGTAGATGGTGCCGAGCAGCTCATCGAGCTTCTGCAGCTCTTCGGGGACCTGCTTGCGGCCCTTGAGCTTCTGCTGGATGCGCTCGCACGCGGCCCAGAAGATGCGCTCGGCGCGGCTCAGATCACGCAGCGCGAGGTAGCCGAACTTGAAGAGGCTGCGCGCCTCCTCGAGCGATTGCTGAAGATCGTGCCACGACTCCTGCACGTTCTTCGGCTGAATGCCTTCGTAGGTCTCCCACATCTCGAGGAGCACGCGGTGTGCGCCCGTCTCGGGCTTGCTCGCTTGGCCGCGGTCCTCGTGCGACTCGCCGACCGCGTCGAAGACGAGCACGGACTGGTACGCGGCGACCGCGCGGCCGCTCTCGCTGACGATCGTCGGCACGCCGATGCCGGCCTTCTCGCAGGCCTCCTGAATGCCCGAGACGACGTCGTACGCGTACTCCTGCACGCCGTAGTTCATCGAGGCGCGGAAGTCGGTCTTGCTGCCGTCGTAGTCGACCGCGAGGCCGCCGCCGACGTCGAGGAAGCCCATCTTGCAGCCCATCTTCGCGAGCTCGACGTAGAGGTGCGCCGCTTCGCGGATCGCGTTCTTCCACGGGATGATCGACGAGACCTGGCTGCCGATGTGGAAGTGCAGGAGCTGCAGGCAGTCGAGCATCCCGCGCGACGCGAGCTTGTCGACCACGTCCACGATCTGCGAGGTCGTCAGACCGAACTTCGCGCGGTCGCCGGCCGACTCCGACCAGCGGCCCATGCCCTTGCTCGCGAGCTTGCCGCGCACGCCGACGATGGGGCGAATGCCGAGCTTCTCGCTCGCCTTCAGCACGATGTCGATCTCGTCCGGGCGCTCGAGGACGATGATGACCGTGTTGTCGAAACGCTGCGCGATGAGCGCGGTCTCGATGTAGTGCCGGTCCTTGTAGCCGTTGCAGACGATGAAGCCGTCCTCGCTGTCCATCGCGGCCAGCGCGATGAGCAGCTCGGGCTTGCTGCCCGCCTCGAGGCCGTATTGCCAGGAGCGCCCCGCCTTCACGATCTCGTCGACGAGGTGGCGCTGCTGGTTGACCTTGATCGGGAAGACGCCGCGGTAGCGACCCGCGTAGCCGTACTCGTCGATCGCGCGCTGAAAGCACTCGTTCAAGAGGCGGATGCGGTGCTTGAGGATGTCCGGAAAGCGGATCAGCAGCGGCAGGTCGAGACCACGAATCTGCAGCTGTTGTGTGAGCTCGTAGAGATCGATGCTCCGTTCCTGCGTCGGATCGGGGCGAACCTCGATGTGGCCCTTTTCGTTGATCCGGAAGTAGGGCTCACCCCACCCACGGATCTGGTACATCTCCGCGCTCTTCTCGAGGTTCCAGCCGTCGACCGGACCTTCGAGCTCGCTCTCCACGCTGCCATCCATCGCCATCAGCACGCTCCTCGGGCGAACGAAGGGCGTCTCTCTAGCACTTTTTTCGGGACGCTGCGGCCTCCGGAGGATGCGGGGCAGGCAAGGGGACTCCCGACACACGATCGTCACGCCCGCCGTCCGAGCGATTGGCGCGAGGTGGCGTCGGCAGGCGGGCAACGGACTTCGACACGGAGCAGCCGCGAAGAGGGATCAGCGTGCCCAGCTCCAGCCGACCTCGGGCACCACCTCGACGTGCACGTGGTTGGCGTGCGCGTCGTCGTGATGCGGCGTGACCACGACCTGGAAGATTCCCGCGGCCACCGCCTGGCAGACCATCGCGCGAAGGCGCGCGCTCGTCTCCGGCTCGTCGACCTCCGCGGGACATGGCTCGGCCCCACGCGGACGCCACACCCAGTCTTCGAGCACGTCGAGCTCGCTGCCGTCCTCCATCACGAAATGCCGCGGGTCGACCGCCAGCCCTTTCGAATGACCGCTCGGCGCGCCCGTACTCCGAACCCGCGCCGAAGGGCGCAGCGCCGACAGGTGCCGCACCGTGCGAACGCCGGCGGCCCGCAAGGTCGGGGCCCACGCGTGCAGCGCGAGCACCAAACGGCAGTCCATCACGCGATGCACGTCGAGCCGCCCCGCGAACTCCCAGCGCACCCCGCCGACCTCCTCGACGATCATCCCCGCCGCGACCGCCTCGTGGGATTTGTCGCGAAACGCGATGCCGAGCGCCCGAACCCGCGCCACGCAGGCGTCGGGGTCGAGGTCGCGGAACGCCTCGAACTCCGGCGTCGGCCACTCGGTGTTCGCAGGGACGGGCGCGGCCACCGGCGCCGTCGAGGGCTCCGTCGGGGTCTCGCTCGAGGGCTCCGTCGAGCTCTCGTGCCCCTCCGAGGGCTGCGTGCGTCGCACCTCGGGCTCGGGCTCCTGCGACGAGCCGCAGCCGAGCACGACGAGCGCCACGAGGGTCGGGGCGAGCACACGCACCCGTCCAGGATATCGGATGCCGACCGAGACCGACCACCCGCGCCTCTTCCGTGCAAAGAGGTCGCGGGGCGGCTCGCCTCGCCGGGGCTCGACGCCCCAGGCTCGCTCGCGCTCGACGCCCCATGTGCTCCAGGCTCGCTTGTGCTCGATGCCCCAGGCTCGCTTGCGCGCGTGCACCGAGCGATTCGAACGAAGCTCCGCGCAGCTCGCCACCGGCCCGAGCAGACGGCGCGGCTCGCGAAGCGACCGGCGGTGGAGCTTCACGCTCGACGGGCGTGGGTTGGCGACAGACCCGCAGAGACGCTAACAAGACCCGGTGCGATTCCCGCCGCTGACCCCCGTCGTTCGAACGCTTCTGCTGATCTTCCTCGCGTCGTTCGTCGCGCAGCTGGTCTCCGACGTGTGGCTCTCGGGCCGGCTCTACGAGCTGCTCGCGCTCTCGGTCTACCCGGGCCAGCCGCGGCTCGCGAACCTCTGGCAGGTCCTGACCTACCCGTTCGCGCAGATCCCCGGCCCGCAGGGCGTCAGCAGCTTCCTCTTCGGCGCGTTCTTCTTCTACTGGATCGTCGCGTCGTTCGAGGAGCGCCACGGAAAACGCTGGACCCTGCGTGTGCTCGGCATGTCGTTGGTCGGCGCCTCGTTGCCGGCGCTCGCGGTCGGCTTCGTGGTCGGAGGCCGGCTCTCCGGTTTCTCGTTTCTGACCTTCGGTGTGCTCGCCGCCGGTGTCTGGATGGCCCGCATCCTCCGGCAGCGCATCGCGCTCTTCGGCCAATGGGAGATGACGCCGACGCAGCTCCTGCTGCTCTTCGTCGCGCTGCCCGTCCTCGAGTTCCTCGCCACCAAGAACGCGCTGCTCCTCGTCGCCGACTTGGGCGCCCTCGGCGGGGGCATCCTCTTCGTCGAGCTGCTCTCGCGTCCGAAAGACGACGGCGGCGGCTCGCGTCCACGCAAATCCTCGGGTGCGCGCAAGAACCCGCACGGACTCCGCGCCATCAAGGGCGGCAAGGACGACGACCCGCCGGGTTGGCTGAACTGAAGGGGGGTCGGCAGCGTGGTGCTCTCGCCTCGTGCTAGGGCGCCCGCATGAAACCCTTGCTTTGCTTCGCCTCGGTTCTCCTTCTCGCGATCGCCTGCGGCGACTCCGCGGCATCCTCGGACGCCTCCCTCGGCGCCGACGCCACCGCCTCTGTCGATGCTGGCGTCGTGTCCGACCCGAGATGCGTCGACTTCGTCGACACCGTGGTCATCGGGTGCGACTCGTCCGGCATCGAGCGTGAGGTCCGCGACGAGAGCATCGCGGCGTGCAGCCTCATGAACGACGCCACCATCGACGCGTGCATCGCGTGCGGCGCGCTGGAAGCCTGCTCGATGGCGGTCTGGAGTTGCATTCAGGCGCAGTGCCCGTTCTTCTCCGAGGAGTGAACGACCGGCGGGAGTGAGCCGGTGTCCCTCGTCGGGCGGCCGGCCGAGCTCCCATGCCTTCGATTCCGGATCCCCGAAAGCCGTCGTTCGCGACGAGTCGTTCGTTTTCCCGACGGGTCGAGATTGTGGGGAACCCTTCCCCCCGGGGTGAAGAGGCACCTATCCTCGTCCGTCGTAGCGCGTCGGGCCTCCGTCCGTCGCGTTCGAGGATGAGCGAGCCGGGAGAGGATGCCCGGTGAGATGGAATCTTTCGGAGGGAGTGCCGCGAGTCGGCACGGGCGTTGCTGAGCAAGCGCGCCTCGGGAAAGGATGGAAGCTCTCATGAAGCATCTTGGTTTGGCGCTCGGTCTCTTCTTCGCCCTCGGTTCGTCCGGCTGCATCGTCGTCTCGGACGACGGCGCCGACCTCTACGAGTCGTGTTTCGACAGCCTCGACTGCAACGACGGCGCAGCGTTCTGCTCATCGATCACCGTCGACTGGCCTGACGGCATTCGCTCGACGAACAGCATCTGCACCTGGAGCTGCATCGACAGCAGCGATTGTCCGTTCAGCAACGGCGATCCGGGCCTCTGCGTCGACTTCAGCGGCAGCGGCTTCCGTTGCTACGAGGACTGCGACTTCGACAGCGACTGCGATCCCGGCTTCGCCTGTGGCGACGTGGGCGGTGGCTTCGACGTCTGCCTTCCGCGCTGAGTGGGAGGACGAATGCGACGTATTCTCCTGGCTCTACCGCTCTTCGCCTTCGGGCTGAGCGGCTGCATCATCGTCGACGACGACGACCCGGCGCCGACGGGTTGCCGCTCGGATCTCGACTGCCCCGTCGGGTACTACTGCGCGGGTGGTGGCTCGTGCCTGCCCGAGGTCGCGGCGGTGCCCGTCTACGATCCTTGCGGTGTCGTCGACGAGTGCGAGGCGCTCGCCACGCGGTGCCAGGAGATCGTCGCCGACTGGGCGGACCGAACCTCACGCAACAACATCTGCACCTACGAATGCGAGGAGTCGTCCGACTGCGTCGTCTCGCCGAACGGGTTGCAGGGGCTGTGTGTGTCGTTCCCCGGCACGCCCTTCGTCTGTTACGAGCAGTGCGAGGACGGCGCCGATTGTGGCGCGGGCTTCGACTGCGGAACGATCGACGGCGGCTTTCAGGTCTGTCTGCCCCGCTGATCGGATCGCGACCATGTGTCGCAGAACGGCGGTTCCTCTGCGAACCGCCGTTCGCGTTTTCGAACGGGGCCATCGCCTCGCAATTCGCCGCCACCCACGCTCACGCGTGGGGACGGCAGTTTCGCGGAATCCTGCCGCTCCACGGACTCACGTCCGTTCCGCCAGGCACGATTCCGCTTCAATTCGCCGCCACCCACGCTCACGCGTGGGGACGGCAGTTTCGCGGAATCCTGCCGCTCCACGGACTCACGTCCGTTCCGCCAGGCACGATTCCGCTTCAATTCGCCGCCACCCACGCTCACGCGTGGGGACGGCAGTTTCGCGGAATCCTGCCGCTCCACGGACTCACGTCCGTTCCGCCAGGCACGATTCCGCTTCAATTCGCCGCCACCCACGCTCACGCGTGGGGACGGCAGTTTCGCGGAATCCTGCCGCTCCACGGACTCACGTCCGTTCCGCCAGGCACGATTCCGCTTCAATTCGCCGCCACCCACGCTCACGCGTGGGGACGGCAGTTTCGCGGAATCCTGCCGCTCCACGGACTTACGTCCGTTCCGCCAGCGGACGGCCGCACGAACGCCACCCGATCGCGGGGTCGTTTGCCCGACGTCTCGTCGGAGAGAGAGCCCCGCGACTCGGGCAATCTTCTCCGATGCAGACGTTGGAGCACCCTCGCTCGAGGACGCTGCTGGTGTCGTCGAGCGTTCAGGCGAGCGTGCGCAGCTGGACCTTGCGCTTGCGCGGACGGCGCGTGCCCGGCGGCGCGAGCCACTCGCCTTCCGGCGTGAGCAGGTCGGCGACGAGGTCGTAGTCGGCGGCCGCGGTGACGAGCGCCTTGCGAATCTCGCCCGGCGCGGCGTCGCCGTTCGCGAGGTAGATCTTGCCGTCGACCTCGGGGGCCTGACCCCACCAGCGACCTTCGAGCAAGAACTCGTGCTCGTCGCTGACGCCGTCGACGAGCACCTCGATCTCGGTGCCGATGCGGGCCTTGAGCTTCGCGCGGCTGATCGGACGCTGCGCGCGCATCAGCTTGCGGTGGCGCGCCTTGGCGACCTTCTCGGGCACCTCGCCGCTCATCGTGCCGCTCGGCGTGTTCTCCTCGGGCGAGTAGAGGAAGACGCCGAGGTGATCGAACTCGGCCCACGTCACGAAGTCGAGCAACTCTTGGAACTCTTCTTCGGTCTCGCCGGGGTGCCCGACGATGAAGCTCGAGCGGAAGACGAGGTCGGGCACGTTCTTGCGGAGCTTGTCGACGAGCTCGTAGAGGCGCTTGCCGCCGTGGCCGCGCTTCATGCGGCGGAGCATGTTCGTGGCCGCGTGCTGGAGCGGCATGTCGATGTAGGGCAGCACCTTCGGGTGATGCGCGAGCACGTCGACGAGCTCCTTCGTCAGCGACTCCGGGTAGAGGTAGTGCAGTCGAACCCAACGAAGGCCGTCGACCTCCGCGAGCGCGCTCGCGAGCTGCGCGAGGGTGGGGCGCTCTTCGAGGTCGCGGCCGTAGGCGATGGTGTCTTGGCTGATGAGGCAGACCTCGACCACGCCACGCGCGACGAGCTGCTCGGTCTCGCGCACGAGGTCCGCGATGCTGCGCGAGCGCTGCTTCCCACGAAAGCTCGGGATGGTGCAGAAGGAGCAGCTGCGGTTGCAGCCCTCGGCGATCTTCAGGTACGCGCTGTGGCCGCGCTGCGTGAGCACGCGCGGATCGGTCGCGCGCATCGTGTACTCGGCGGGGTTGCCGACCTGCATGCGCTCGGTCCGCTTCTTCTCGAGGATCGGGCCGAGCTTGAGCATGTCGCTCGAGCCGAGGAAGACGTCGACCTCGGGCATCGACTCCGCGAGCTCGCCCGGGTAGCGCTGCGAGAGGCAGCCGGCGACCACGAGCTGCTCGAGCACGCCGGACTCCTTGAGCTGCGCCATCTCGAGGATGGTGTCGACGCTCTCTTCCTTGGCGGGCCCGATGAACCCGCACGTGTTGACGACGATGACCTCGGCTTCGGTCGGATCCTCGACGTGGCGGAAGCCGGTCGCGTCGGAGACGCCGAGCATGACCTCGGTGTCGACGCGGTTCTTCGCGCATCCGAGCGAGACGAAATGAATGGTGCGCGCTTGGCCCATGGGAGCGGCTACCCATAGCAGCCGGACCGCACGCTCGCATCCGGGGGTGGGGGTGACCCCTGCGCGAGACCTCGTGCCCGTGCCCTGTCCTTGACCTGCCCGTGCCCCGTGCCCGCCGAGAGCAGGAGGAACGTCGCACGGGCAGGACGAGGCACGTGTCGCAAACGCGGCACCGCCGCACTCGAGCGGGCTCGGTGCGGCGGATTCGCGATTGGTTTCATAGGTTTGCGGGGGTGAGCTCGTTCACTCCGCCGGCGCCGGCTCGGCCTCCCGACCCCGACCGAGGCGGGCCTTGAGCCCGTCGATCAGGCGCTTCGTCCCGCGCTGGAGGTCGCCGAGCCACGTGTAGAGCACCGGCGTCGCCAGGAGCGTGAGCAAGAGCGCGAGGCTCTGACCGCCGAGCACGACACCCGCGGTCGCGCGGTTCATGCCGCTGCCCGCGCCGCCCGCGATCATCAGCGGCGCCATGCCGGCGACGAACGCGACCGTGGTCATCAGGATGGGGCGCAGACGGTCGCGGTTCGCGAGGATGACCGCGTCCGCGCGGCTCCAGCCTTCCTTCTCGAGGTGGATCATGTGGTCCACCTGGAGGATCGAGTTCTTCTTCACGATGCCGAAGAGCACGAGGATGCCGAGGGCGGAGAAGACGTTCAGCGACTGCCCGAAGATCAGCAGCGAGATCATCGCGAACGGGATCGTCATCGGCAGCGACGCGAGGATCGTGATCGGGTGCAGCCAGCTCTCGAACTGCGCGGCGATGACGAGGTACATGAAGATGAAGCTCAGCACGATCGCGGTGAGGAACGCCGCGGCGGCCTTGCCGAACTCCTTCGCCTGACCCGTGAGCGTGGTCGAGTAGGTCGCCGGCATCTGCAGGCCCTCCGCGGTGCGGTCGAGCTTCTGCAGCAGCGTCGCGGTCGACGATCCGGGGAGGGTGTTGGCGTAGATGAGCACGCTGCGCTCGCGACCGATGTGCTCGATCGCCGCCGGCCCGGTGCCTTCGACGAGGTGCGCGACCTGCGAGAGCGGGACGAGGCGACCGTCGGAGGCACGCACGTGGTAGCGGTCGAGGTCCTCGGCGCGGGTGCGTTGGTCGACCTGCGCACGAAGGTTCACGTCGTATTGGTCGTTGTCGATCGCGAGCTCGGTGACGTCGAGACCGCCGATCAACACCCGAAGGGTGTCGGCGATGTCGGCGACGGAGACGCCGAGCTCCGCCGCGCGCTCGCGGTCGAGCTCCACGCGAAGCTCCGGGCGACCTTCGCGGAAGGTCGTGTCGGCCTGCGCCACGCCTTGCTCTTCGCGGAGCGAGGCCGCGAGGGCTTCCGAATACTCACGCAGGCGCTCGAAGTCGGGACCACGGAGCACGTATTGAATCGGCGCGGCCTGCGCACCGGAGCCACCGAAGGCCGCGACCTTCGAGATGGTCGCGTCGATCTGCCCCTCGAAGTCCGGCATGATCTCGGTGCGCACACGCTCCATCAAATCGGTCTGCGTCGCGTCGCGATGCGCGTCGGAGACGAGCGAGACGTAGAGGAGCGCTTCGTGGTTGCCACGGCCGCTGACGTCGCCTTCGTTGGCGCCGACGATCACGACCGTGTGATCGACTTCGGGAAGCTCCCGCACGCGGCGCGCGACCCGCTCCGCGAGCAGCTCGGTGCTGCCGAGCGAGGTGCCTTGCGGCGCTTCGAGGACGATCTCGAAGCGGCCTTCGTCGTCGTCCGGGAGGAAGCCGGTCGAGAGCATCGGTCCGACGACCGCCATGCTGCCGAACGAAGCGACGATGGCGAGCCCGATCACCCAGCGGTGGCGCATCGAGAACGCGAGCAGCTTGGTGTACGCGCGCTCGTAGAAGGCGCCGGGCAGCTCGATGCCGGTGCGGTCCTTCTGCCACTCGAGGTAACGCGCGCGCTCCTGCGCGTGCGTCATCACCGCCGCCCGCTGCTTCGGGTGCGGACGGTGCACGTGGCCGCCCTTGGCCTTCAGCCAACGCGCGGTGAGCATCGGGGTCAGCGTGAAGGCGACGAAGAGCGAGACGAGCACCGCGACCGCCATCGTGATGCCGAAGCTCGCGAGGAAGCGGCCCATGATGCCGCCCATGAACGCGACCGGTAGGAAGACCGCGACGAGCGAGAGCGTGGTCGCGAGGACCGCGAGGCCGATCTCCTTGGTGGCTTGAATCGTCGCTTCGCGCGGCGAGAGGTTTCGCTCCTCGAGGAAGCGGATGACGTTCTCGAGCACGACGATCGCGTCGTCGATGACGATGCCGACCGCGAGCGTGAGCGCGAGCAGCGTGATCATGTTCAACGTCAGCCCGAGCGCCGAGAGCACCGCGAAGGTCGCGATGATGGAGACCGGGATGGCGAGCGCCGAGATGATCGTGGCCGGGCCGTTGCGGAGGAACGAGAGCACCACGAGGATCGCGAAGATCGCGCCGAGGATGAGGTGCTCCTGCACCGCGTGCACGGCGGTGCGCGGGAACTGGCTCTCGTCGCGGACGACGTCGAGCGTGTAGCCCGCGGGGAGGTCGGCGCGAATCACGTCGAGCTCTTCGGCGAGCGAGTCTGCGATCGCGATCGCGTTGGTGCCCGACTGCCGGGTGATCGTGAGAAGCACCACCGGATCGCCGTCGAGGCTCGCGAGCGACTCCGCCTCGGCGGCCCCGTCGCTGACCGCCGCCACGTCGGCGACGCGCACCACGTGGCCGTCGCGACGCGTGACCGGGATCTGTCCGAGCTCGGTCGCGCTGGCGACGCGGCCGGGCACCCGCACCTGAAGCGTGCGCGCACCTTGGGTCATGTCGCCGCCGGGAAGCTCGAGGTTCTCGCGGGCGAGCGCCATCCGGAGGTCGAGGATGCTCAGGCCCTGCGCCTGCAGACGCCCGGGGTCGACCTCGACTCGAATCTGGCGGTCGCGCGTGCCGAGCAGCGTGATCGCGCCGACGCCGCTCTTGCCTTCGAGGCGCGCCTTGATCTCGTCCTCGGCGAAGACCGAGAGCTCTTGGGGCGTGCCCGGACCACGAAGCGCGACGTAGAGGAGGGGCGCGGCGTCGGGGTCGATCTTCTCCACGCGCGGCGGGTCGAGCGAGTCGGGCAGCTGCGCGAGCACGCGGTCGACGCGGTCACGCACCTCCTGCGCGGCGACGTCGACGTCCTTGTCGAGCTCGAACTGCACCATCACGAGGGAGAGGCCCTCGAAGGAGGTGGAGCGAAGCTCCGAGAGACCGGCGACGCTGTTGACGCTCTCTTCGATCACGTCGGTGACCTCGGTCTCGACCTGCTCCGGAGAAGCGCCGGGGTAAGGAGCGATCACGGTGACGAAGGGAATGTCGATGTTCGGGAAGCGGTCGACGGGGAGACCGCCGAGCGCGGCGACACCGACCACGAGCAGGGTGAGCGAGAGCACCCACGTGAAGACGGGGCGATCGACACAGACACGTGCGAGCCATTGCATGGCGGTTCTCCTTCAGCCTTCGGAGGCCGCGCCGGCTTCGGCGCGCATCGCGGAAACGCCGCTTCGAACGCGTACACCGTCCGCGAGCTCACGCGGCGGGGCGCTGACGACGGTCTCGCCGGAGCGGAGGTCGCCCTCGAGACGCGTGAGGTCGCCGTCGCGCTCGACCACGCGAACGATGCGCGCCTCGGCGATGCCGTCGACGATCGCGTACACGCGGTAGACGCCGGCGCGCTCGCTCACCGCGGTGCTGGGCACCGAGACGAGCTCGCGCTCTTCGCCGAGGTCGATGCGTGCACGCGCGAAGTGACCCGCGCGAACCGAGAAGTCCTCGTTCGGCACCATGACCTCGACCGTCAGCGTGCGGCGAGCCGAGTCGATCGCGGCGGCGAGATGGCGAACGACGCCTTCGCGACGCAGGTCCGTTCCGTCGATCGTGACCTGCACGCGTTGACCCTCGTGCACCTTCGTCACGAAACGCTCCGGCACCTGCAGCGTGAGCCGGAGCTGCGAGGCGTCGACGAGCTCCACGACCGGCGTCTGCGGGCCGACGAACTCGCCGACCTCTGCGAGGCGCGCCGAGACGCTGCCCGCGAAGGGCGCCCGAAGGGTGGCGTTGGTCGCGTCGCTGCGGCGCAGCGCGGCTTCGCTGCGAAGCGATTGGTAGCTCGCGAGGTTCGCGGCGACCGCTTGGCGTGCGCTGTCGTAACGCGCGCGGGCCGCGGCTTCGCGTTGCGTGGCTTGCTCGAAGGTCTGGTCGTCGACCGCGCCGCTCTGGTGCAGCGGCGTCAGACGTCGAAGCGCGTCTTCCGCGGTGGTCAGATCCGACTGCGCGGCGACCACGCTCGGCACCGCCTCGACGTCGACCTGGTGGGGATCGTCGACCCCGAGCGAGCGAAGCTGCGCTTCGGCGCGAGCCGACGCCGCCGACGCCGCGAGCCGGAAGTCGGCGCTGCGGAGGACCACCAGCGGGGCGTTCGCCTCGACGGTGTCGCCGAGCTCGACGCGAATCTCCGAGACGTGACCGGCGACGAGCGGCGAGAGGCGCGCGTGGCGGTTGGGCTCGAGCGTGCCTTCGAGCTCGAGCGTGAGCGGCACCTGCACCGACTCGGCGCTCCGCGTGTCGACCGGAATCGGCGCGACCTCGACGGGGGCCGTCGGCGCTTCCGCGCTCGCGCCGTTGCACGCGGTGCCGAGCAACGCGAGCCCGATCGTGAGGGCGACCACGCCCTTGCTCACCGGATGAAGAGACTCGTCACGAACGTTCGGGGATTCCATGGTCAACGCTCCTCCACACGAGCGACATCGAGGGGATCGGTGCCGAGCGCGCGGCGGAGGCGTGCTTCGGCGAGGTGTGCGTCGACGACGGCGTCGACGAGGTCGAGGCGAGCGCCGAGTCGTGCGGACTCCGCGTCGGCGAGATCGGTGCTGGTGGCCAAGCCGACGCGGGCGCGCTCGGAGGTCACGCGGGCACGCTCGTTCGCGGCGGCGGCGGCGGCGCGGCGGGCATCGACGCCGGCCAGCGACGAGAGCAGCTCGCCGCGCGCGCGAAGGGCGCCTCGCTCGATGTTCTCCCGCATCTCTTCGGCGGCGAGGCGTTGTTCTTCGGCGGCGGCGCGCTCTCGGTCGACGCGTGCGCCGGCGACCAAGGCTCCGTCGAAGGACCACGAGAGCTCGACGCTGGCGTCCCAGGTCGTCGTGAAGTCGGTGGTCTGCGGGAAGATGCGTTGGTTCGGGTTGGCGACGTCGACGTTGAAGGAGACGCCGAGCGCGGGGTAGAGGCCGGCGCGGGCCGCGTCGGCGCGCGCGTCGGCGGCTTCGGCGGAAGCGAGCGCGGCCGCGACGTCGGGAGAACGTTTGCGCGCGCTGCGACGAAGCTGGTCGGGCGCGAGGTTCGGTGCCTCCGGCAACGCGCCGAGGTTCGCGCGAAGCGGGAGCGGCGCGTCGGGCTCGAGGCGGAGGAGGTCGCGGAGGAGCGCTTCGGCGATCTCGACGCGGCTCTCGGCGACACGGAGGAGCGGCTCGTAGCTGCGCGAGCCGGCGTCCGCGGCGAGGCGTTCGGCTTCGGTGCCGACGCCTTGGCTCGAACGTTCGGCGGCCTCGCGAGCGCGGGCCTCGGCGACTGACGCCGTCTCGCGAGCGAGCACCAGCTGCGCACGCGCTCGAACGACCTCCCAATACGCAGCGACCACGTCGACCTCGAGCTGATCGCGGGTCGCGCGGGCACGCTCGGCGGCGGCCTCGGCTTCGGCGCGCGCGGCACGAAGCTGCTGCGGTTGCGCGAAGACGAGATCCGAGAGGCGCGACGAGAACGACGCGCGCAGCGCGTATTGGTTGAGGATCGGCTCCTGCAGGACGACGTCGCGCGTGAAGGCGCCGGGATCGCTCTGGCAGCCGACGAGGTCACCGAGACACGCGGCGGTGTCGAAGGTCGGAATGGTGCCGGGGGTGATGTCCGAGAGCCGCGTGTAGCGTGCCGAGACACGAGCCTGCGGGACGAAGCCCCGACGCGCGGCGGCCACCCCGGCGTCGGCCGCCTCTTCCACCAACGCGGCGCGTCGGCTCGCAAGGGAGACCTCGGAGGCGCGCGACACGGCACGTTCGACGTCGATGCCTTCGGAGTCGAAGGCCTCCGAGGGGAGGAGCTCGTCGAGCGAGACCTCGGTGCGACCCGCCACCGTCAGACGGGGAAGCGGGGCTGGGGTCGTGACGGCGGGCGCCGTGGGCGTCGGGGGCGGGGCTTCCGCCGCCGCGGGGGTCGCCGCCGAGCCCGGCGTGTCGAGCGGCGACGTCGGCGTGCGGGTCTGTGCGGTGGCCGAGAGCGGCAACGCCAACACCGCCAGCGCGAGGCCCGCAATAATTCGTGAGCACTTGCTTACGAAGGCCTCGAAAGAAAGTGAGTGCTTGCTCTCGAAGGTGCCGCGAGAAGCTCCCGACGAGACCATCCCCGCGCCGTCGGGTCGCTTCGAATTTATAAGTGAGTGCATACTCATTTTGTCCTCGTCGAGGAGGTGGTCGCCGCTCGCGGACGAGCGTTTCAAGGGGTTGCGCCGATTTTGCGTTCGGCGGTGGAGGTTCCCCAGCCGGCGACGGCACGGGCGAAGCGACGCGCGGCCTGCTCGATGGTCTCGGACTCCGCGAAGTCACCGAAATGATGGCGAACGTGGACGTGCTTGAAGCACGCTCCGAGGAGGAAGTCCGCCAACGTGCGCGCGTCCACGTCTCCCAGGCGGCCGAGCGCGCGTTCGGCGGCGAAGTATTCGGCGAAGCGATCACGGACCAGGCTCGGGGGCGGCCCTTCGTCGTCGGCGTAGAGCGCGCGAAGGTCGGCGGGTCGCATCTTCCCGCTGGCCATGATCATCGACATGACCGGGATGACCTCGTCGAGGTAGGTCATGAAGCTCGTCGCGAGCTCGGTGACGTTCGACTCGAGGCTCCCACGGCCGGGGCGTGTGGTCATCGAGGTGACCCAGACCTGCTCCTCGATCGGGGGCAGGCGCATCGCTTGAGCGAAGAGCCGGCGCTTCGTGCCGAAACGCTTGAACAACGTGCCTTCGCTGACCCCGGCACGGGACGCGAGCTCTTGGCTCGACGCGCCCGGCCCGAGCTCGAGAAAGGTCGCACGCAAGGACTCGAGCACCGGTTCGTCGTCGTACTTCCGGGGGCGAGCCATGTTCGTGAGTGTGTACTCACGAACAAACGCGTGCAAGCGCGACGGATGGCTCCGGCCCAACGGTGGGGTCTCCGTCCGCCGCGATCCGTTCCTGAGTGTGCCCCTGCGGGTGCGGGTCGCCAGGTCGATCCCGGCATCGAGGAAGCGAATGCCATCCCGCACGCGTATCCTTTCGCAGTGCGCGTGCTCGCCTCGATCACGACCTTCGTCGTGCTGCTGGTCGCAGCGACGATGGCGCACGCGGACCTTCCGAACCGAGCCCGCGCCCCGGAGCCCTCGGCCGTCGAGCGTTCGATGCAACGCGCCTCGACCGGCTCTCCGCATGCGGCGCGTCCGCGCCGTCAGCTGCCCGCCGCCCTTCGAGTCGAGCTCTTCGCCACCCACGAGACCTTCGACCTCGGCGGCTTGCGCTTCGTCGACCTCGACGGCGCGCTGCAGATGCGTGGCGAAGGCATGGGACTCGGACACACCCGCGGTTTCGGCGGCGGCTTCGCGCTCGGTCTGGCCGGCGAGCACGTCGGCGGTGCGTTTCGGTTCTCGTACGTCGCGCCCGACCATCGCGGCGCCTCCGCGCTCGGTGCGCCGCTGCAGGGCTTGCACGTCGCGCGTTGGGCGCTCGAGCTCGGTTGGATGCATCGCTACGGCGACCTCGTGCCTTTCGCCGTGGTGCAGGCCGCGATGCTGCGCGCGACCGTCGACCTCGAAGAGCCGTTCACGAGCTTGCATGCGTGGCGCTTCTCGGTCGGGCCGCGCCTCGGCTTTCGCGCCTTTCTCCACCGCGCCTTCTACGTGAGCGGCGCGTATTTCCTCGACGTGCTGCAACGTCGCGCGCACGTCGTGACGCTCGGGTTGGGAGTCGGACGACGATGAACGTGTCGCGGGTGGTGGATCCCGTCGTGCTCTCCGAAGCGGAGAGACGTCGCCTCGAACGCGCGCTCGCGGCGGCGCGCCTCGCCGACCTCCGACCACGTGCGTCCGTCGAGCCGATCGTGCTCGCGGTGGCCTTCGCCGCGGGGCTCGCGGTCGTCTTCGTGCGCCACCTCGGGGTCTTGCCGTGGTCGTCGTCGCAGCACGGCGTCGGCACGTTGATCGTGTGGGCCCTGCTGCTCTTCGGTTTCGCGCTTTCGTCGCTCTCGGCGGTGCGTGCGCATCGCCTTCGCTGGTTGCCGCAAGGACGCGTGCTGACCTCCGGCGAGCTGCTCGATCTGCGAGGATCCGTGGTGCACGTGCGCGGTCTCGAGCACCTCGAAGAGATTCGTGAGCCGACCGACACGCTCGTCGCAGGCGACGGGCTCGCGACGCTCAAGCTCTGTTTTTCGGATGGATCGTTCGCGATCTTCCACGTGCAGCAGTCCGAGCGTCGGGCGATCTTGCGCGACCTCGAAGAGACGGCGGCGCGTTTGCGGGAAGCCGCCGCCAGTGGCGAGCGCGCGACGCTCGAAGAGCTGCAGCTCTTCCCCGACCTGCCGCCGCTGCCGAACGGCGAAGGACCGTTTCGGGATGCGCCGACCCGGGTGCGCTTCGATCCGCCGGCGCCGACCCGTCGCCAGCTCTTCGTCTCGGTCGCCGTCGCGGCGCTCGCGCCCTTGTTGATGTGGGGACGCAACGCCCTCAGCGACGAGCTCTCGTTTCGACGCGCGCTTCGCGAGGGCGACGTGGCGGCTTGGCTCGCCTACCTCGACGGCGAACCGCGGCGCGAGGCCGAGGCGCGGCACGAGCACCTGCCGCGTGCGCGCCTCGTGCAAGCGCGCCGCCACGGCATCGACGGGCTCCGGAGTTTCTTGCGGCTTTACGGTGACTCGTCGGTGGCCGACGAAGCCGCGGAGGAGCTTCGCCTGCTGCTCGCGACCGAAGGCCCCATGTAGCCGTTTCGGCTGCCCGACGCGCCCGTCGTGGGGGGGGAGGCTGCTATCCTCTGCACGTGGATCCGGTGCTCTACCCGCGGTTGACTCGCTACTTGCGCTCGTTGCCGCGTGGGCTCGAGTCGTACCCGGACTGCGAGTCGAAGGCGACGCTCTACCGCGAGGCGTTGAGGCATCTCGCGACGCCGCTCGACACGCGCGACCTCGACCCGCTGCTCGCCGCGTACATCGACGATCCGCTTCCGGTGTCGGCGTGGGTTCCCGAGGTGCTCAACACCGCCGTGTACCTCACGATCGCCGATCAGATCTTCAAGAACGACGACGCGTTTCTCTCGTGGGTCTCGGACTTCAGCCGTCGTGTCTTCGAGGCCCCCATGTACCGAATCCTGATGAGGGTCGCGTCGCCCGAGCGCCTCGCGAAGGGCGCGAAGCGTCGGTGGGAGAACTTTCATCGCGGCGTCGACTACGACGTGACGATTCTCGACGGGGCGACCGAGTCGGAGATGCGTTTCCCGCCGAACGTCTACGACCGGCTCACGTTTCGCGCGCACCTCAAGGCCATCGAAGCGGCGTACCGTGCGACCGACGCGAAGCATGCGGTGGTCGAGCTCGTCTCGTTCGAGCCGACGGTCGCTCGGTTTCGAACGATCTGGTACCCCGAGAGCGCGCCGCGCTGAGCCTCGGACGCGGACACGTTCGAGTCGTGCGCGGCTTATTCGCCGCAGTGTTCCGCGACCGAGATGCCCATGGTGGCGGCGTCCCGCGCCCAGAGCTCGCACTCGCCGGTCAGTCGTGACTCGCGGCGACCGCACGCGAACTCGAACTCGGGGACTTCGCAGGGATCGCAGACCCAAGCGCCGTCGACGCAGGAGGCCGAGAAGCCGACGTCGTCGCAGCAGTTGCCGACCTCGAGCGTGCATGTGGGTGTGCCACCGGAGCACGAAAGACCCGCGTCGTTCTCCGCGGCGGGGACGGGCTCGGTCGAGGAGCCGCAACCCACGAGAAGGCAGAAGAGCAGGGCGCGCATGAACACACGGTATCCCGGAGGGCCGCGAATCGCCCCTCGGGAGGAGAATTCGAGCGGATTCGGCCCGCGAGGCGGCGGCGCTTGCATCCTCGCGCTCGACCCCTCATCACCCGCCCCGTGATTCGACTCGACTCCGTCGCCAAGCGACACGGCTCCCAGATTCTCTACGTCGATGCCTCGATGGGCGTCTTCAAGGGCGAGAAGATCGGTCTCGTCGGCCCCAACGGTGCGGGCAAGACGACGGTCTTCCGGCTGATCACCCGTGAAGAGACGCCCGACGAGGGCAACGTCGTGATCGACCGCGGCGTGACGGTCGGCTACTTCCGCCAGGACGTCGGCGAGATGAAGGGCCGCTCCGTGCTCGCGGAGACGATGGCCGGCGCGGGCGAGGTCAGCGAGATGGGCGCCGAGCTTCGCGAGCTCGAAGAGGCGATGGCCGACCCCGAGCGCATGGACGAGCTCGACACGCTCGTGACTCGCTTCGGCGAGGTGCAGGCGCGCTTCGACGAGCTCGGTGGCTACGACCTCGAGCCGCGTGCGCAGGAGATCCTCGTCGGTCTCGGCTTCTTGCCCGAGGTGATCGCGGACGACGTCGGCAAGCTCTCGGGCGGTTGGAAGATGCGCGTCGCGCTGGCGCGCATTCTCTTGATGCGCCCCGACGTGCTCCTGCTCGACGAGCCGACGAACCACCTCGACCTCGAGTCGATCCTCTGGCTCGAGAAGTTCTTGCAGCTCTACCCGGGCGCGATCGTGATGACCTCGCACGACCGCGAGTTCCTCAACCGCCTCGTCACGAAGATCGTCGCCATCGACGGCGGCGAGATGACCTCGTACACGGGCAACTTCGACTTCTACGAGCAGCAGCGCGAGATCGCCGCGAAGCAGCAAGAGGCGCAGTTCGAGCGCCAGCAGGCGATGCTCGCGAAGGAAGAGGCGTTCATCGCGCGCTTCCAGGCCCGCGCGAGCCACGCGGCGCAGGTGCAGTCGCGCGTGAAGAAGCTCGAGAAGATCGAGCGCGTCGAGCCGCCGAAGCGACGCCGCATCGTGGAGTTCGACTTCCCGAAGCCGCCCCGCTCCGGCGACGACGTCGCGCGCCTCGAGCACGTGAACAAGAGCTGGGGAACGCGCACGATCTACGACGACTTCAGCTTCCTCGTGCGTCGCCTCGAGCGCTGGTGCGTGCTCGGCGTCAACGGCGCGGGCAAGTCGACCTTGCTCAAGCTCATCGTCGGCGACGCGCAGGCGGACTCGGGCGAGATCGTGGTCGGCGCGAGCGTGCGGCTCGGTTACTTCGCGCAGCACGCGATGGACATCCTCGACGGCTCGCTCACCGTGCAGGAGTCGATGGAGCGCGAGTTCCCGAAGGCGTCGATCGGCTCGCTCCGCACCTGCCTCGGCGCGTTCGGTTTCTCGGGCGACGACGTCGACAAGAAGGTCGCGATCTTGAGCGGCGGCGAGAAGGCGCGCCTCGTGCTCGCCCGCATGCTCTTCGAGCCGCCGAACTTCCTCGTGCTCGACGAGCCGACGAACCACCTCGACATGGACACCAAGGACATGTTGGTGAAGGCGCTCTCGCAGTTCGAGGGCACGATGCTCTTCGTGAGCCACGACCGTAGTTTCCTCGCGCGGCTCTCGAACCGCGTGCTCGAGCTGACGCCGGAAGGTGCGCGTCCCTACGGTGGTGGGTACACCGAGTACGTGGCGGAGTCGGGCCAAGAGGCGCCGGGCATGCGCTGAACGTCCGGCGGCGCGCGGGTCCGAGCCGCTCGGCCCGAGGCACCGAGCGCTTGCTCGCGTTGCTCAGGTCTCTTCCGCCGCCTCACCGGGATCGGTGATCCAACGCGTGAAGGGGCCGGCGATCCGCGCGACTCCACCTCCGATGTCGTCGACGATTCGGTAGAAACACGGCACCACCAAAAGGGTGAGGACGGTCGCGAAGGTCAGACCCCACGCGATGGCGGTGGCCATCGGAGAGAGCAGCGGCGAGGCGGCACCGGCGAGGGCGAGTGGGAAGAGGCCGGCGATGGTCGTGATGCTCGTCAGGAAGATGGGACGCAGGCGAAGCAGCCCCGCTTGGACGATGGCTTCGTCGCGCGCGAGCCCTTCGCGGCGTCGTTGGTTGATGAAGTCGACGAGCACCAGCGAGTCGTTGACGACGATGCCGGCCAGACCGACCACGCCGATCAGGGCGATGAGCCCGATGGGCGTGCCGCTCACGAAGAAGCCGATGACGACGCCGATGAACGAGAGCGGGATCGCGCCCATCACGATCAGCGGCTGCAGCAGCGAACGAAACTGCGCGGCGAGGATCGTGAAGATGACGAGCAACGCGACGCCGAAGGCGCTGACGAGCGAGTCGAGCGACTCCTTGGTGCGCTCGTACTCGCCGCCGAGCACGAAGGTCACGTCCGGGTTGCTCGCGATCAGACCGGCGAGCCGTCGCGCGACGCGCTCGTTGGCTTCGGCGCTCGTGGTGCTGCGCTCGTCGATCTGCGCGGTGACCGTGATCATGCGGTCGCGCTCGCGGTGACGAATCAGCGCGGGGCCACGACCGGCCGCGAGATCCGCGACCTCGCCGAGCGCGACGTGGCCGCCGTCGGGGGTGACGATCGCGAGCTGCGCCAAGCGCGCGGGGTCGTTGCGCGCGTCTTCGGCCAGACGGACGACCACGTCGACCTCGTCGTCTCCGTCGCGGGTGGTGGCGACGGGCATCGCGCCGAGCGCCAGCCGAAGCCAACCGGCGACGTGTGGCGGCGTGAGGCCGTGAAGCGCGGCGCGCTCTTCGTCGACGCTCACTTGGAGCTCGCGTTTTCCGAGCTGGAAATCCGAGGCGACCGTGCGGGTGCCCGGCACCTGGCGCACCTCGTCGGCGACTTGGCCCGAGAGCTCGGCGAGTCGATCGAGGTCGTCGCCACGAAGGCGCACCGCGACGGGGGCGCCACGCGGCGGGCCCGGCTTGAAGTCCATCACCTCGAGCGACACGGGACCCACGACGTCGTCGAAGAGCCGCGAGGCGCGCGCGAGCAGCTCGCGTCCCGCACCGACCCGCGAGCGTTCTTCCATGGGCTCGAGGTAGACGGTGACCATGCCGACGTGGTCGCCGTAGTCCGCGCCCATGTCGGTGCGCGTGACGCCGCGGACCGCGACGACCGCCTCGACGTCCGGGCTGTCGAGCGCGAGCAGTCGTTGTTCGATCGTGTGCAGGACGGCGTCGGTGGCGTCGGCCGACGCGTCGGTCGGTAGCTTCACGCGCACGTCGAACATCTCGGTGTCGCCGTCGGTGAAGAGCACCACGTCTTTGGTCGCGACCGCGGCGACGACGAGGCCTCCGGCGAGCGCGTAGGCCGCGAGCGCGACGCCCCAACGCCTGCGGAGGCAGACCCGCAACACTCGCTCGTAGATCGCCGTGGTGCGCTCGCCGATTCGTTCCCAGCGCGTCGTGGGGCGCGTTCGCTCGTCGGGGCTCTGCTTGCGCCGCTTCACCTGACCGAAGTCGGAGAGGTGGCTCGGCAAGACCACGAAGGCTTCGACCAACGACGCACAGAGCGCGGCGACGACGACCTTCGGGATGATCGAGAAGAACTCGCCGAGCACGCCGACCATCATCAGCATCGGCAAGAACGCGGCGCAGGTGGTCGCGGTGGACGCGACGACCGGCCAGAAGACCTCGGCCGTGCCTTCGATGGCGGCGCGCACGCGAGGCGTGCCTTCCTCCATGTGCCGGTAGACGTTCTCGATGATGATGATCGCGTCGTCGACCACGACGCCGAGGCAGAGGATGAGCGCGAGCAACGAGATGACGTTGATCGTGATGCCCATGGCGGCCATGGCGGCGAGCGCGCCGGCGAGCGCGACCGGAATGCCGAGGGCGGCGAAGGTCGCGTTGCGGGCACCGACGAAGAGCCAGAGGATCGCGAGCACCAAGACGAGGCCGGTCGCCGCGTTGCCGTAGAGGCTCGAGAGCGAACGGCGGACCTCGTGGGCGGCGTCACCGAAGACGTCGATCGACACTCCCTCAGGCAGATCGAAACGCGCGACGGTATCTCGTACCGCCTCGGAGATGCGCAGGCTGTCGGCTTGCGACTCCTTGTTCACGAGGAGCAACACGCCGGGCTCGCCGTTGACGTGACCCGTGAGGCGTGCCGGCGCGAAGCCTTCGTCGACCTCGGCGACGTCGCCGACTCGCACCGCGCCGATCGGGCCCATCGGGCTCTGCGTCGCGGGACGCACCACGACCTCGCGAATCTGTTCGGCGGTGCGCACTTGGGCGAGACCACGCACGAGGCGCGCGTCGTTCTCGGCGAGGCTTCCGGCCGGCACGTTCGCGGCGCGACGACCGAGCGCATCTCCGACCGCGGCGAGGGGAAGGCCCCGCGCGACGAGGCGGTCGGGATCGACGTCGACGGTGATGCGCCGCTCGCGCAGGCCGTTGCGCTGCACCTCGCCGACGCCTTCGATGGTCTCGAGCGCTTCGGCCAAGTCGAGGCTCACGCGGCGAAGCACGGTCTCGGGAACTTCGCCGCGGATCGAGACCGCGATGGTCGGCGCGACGACGCGGAACTCGCGCACGGTCGGTCGTTCGGCGCCTTCCGGCAGGTCGTCGATCGACGCGACCTCGGATTGCACCTCGAGCACCTTGCGCGGGATGTCCTCCACCTCGGGCTCGAACTGGAGGAAGACGAGCGCGGTCCCTTCGCGCGCGACACCCCAGAGCTCGGCCACGCCGTCGACGCGCGCGGCGGCGTTCTCGAGGCGGTCGAGCACGAGCTCTTCGACCTCGGCCGGCGACGCGCCCGGGTAGATCACCGAGATGCGCGCCCAGCCGGTGCGCACCGCGGGCAGCGACTCGCGCGTCATGTCGCGCATCACCATCGCGCCGATCACGACCGCCGCGACCGAGAGCAGGTTCACCAGGATCGGCTGGCCGACGACGAAGCGGAAGAAGGCGCGCACGCTCAGCCTCCTCCGGTGTCTTCCTCGGGGCGCGCCTCCGGCACGTCGCGCGGCGCGCGCTCGGAGGCGGCTTCTTCGGCGTGGCGCTCCACCACCTGCACTGGGCGCTCGTGCACGACGCGCTCGACGCCGGCCACGACGACACGCTCGTTCGGCGTGAGGCCTTCGCCGATCTCGACCTCGCCGTCGCGCGAGGTGCCAGCGGAAACCGTGCGTCGATGCGCGACCGCTTCGCCGTCCACGACGTAGACCTGCGTCTCTCCGAAGCGTTCGAAGAGCGCGCCCGACGGCAGCACCACGACGGCGCGCGCCGGGCCGGTCTCGATGCGGACTCGGGCCGTCAGGCCGGGGCGAAGGCGGTGCTGGGGATCGTCGATGCGGACCTCGACCGGCAGCCGGCGCGTGCGGGGATCGACGAGCTCGCCGACGCGCTCGACCGTGACGTCGAAACGTTCGCCTTCGCGCGCGTGAACCTCCGCGTGGCCGCGCGCGCCCGGCACGAGATCGAGCGCCTCGCGAGGGTCGAGGAGCACGGTGGCCTTCAGGTGGCTGACGTCGACGAGGCGCATCACCGGGGCACCGGGCGCGGCCAGCTCGCCGACCTCGACGAAGCGCTCGGCGACGATGCCGGCGAAAGGCGCGCGCACCACGGCCTCGGTGATGCCGCGGCGGGTCAGGCGTTGTTGGGCGCGTGTGGCTTCGAGCGCGGCTTGGGCCAGACGCACGCCGTCGGTGGCGTCGTCGAGGCGGGTGGACGCGGCGCCGCCGGATTGCACGAGGCGCTCGGCGAGCTCGCGTTGGCGCTCGGCTTGGGCGAGCGCGGCTTCGGCTTGGGCCACT
Source organism: Sandaracinus sp. (assembly GCA_020633125.1). Classification (GTDB taxonomy): domain Bacteria; phylum Myxococcota_A; class Polyangia; order Polyangiales; family Houyiibacteriaceae; genus JACKEH01. The sequence continues at coordinate 27,957 of JACKEH010000036.1, forward strand.
TGGGCGCCGACCGCGTCGAGGGCGACCGCGGTGCGACCGACGTCGAGGCGCACCAGCGAGGCGCCGACCTCGACCCGGCTTCCGAGCGCGGCGGCGAGGTCGACCACCCGACCGCCCACCTCGGCGCGAAGCGTGGCGTCGCGGGCGGCTTCGAGGGTCGCGACACCTTCCGCGGTCGGAACGACTTGGCGGGTGCGCACGACGTCCACGTGTACGGGCGGCGGCGGCACCGGCTCCACTTCGGGAGCGGGCCGTTCGCAAGCCGCGAGCACGAGGAACGCGAGGACGAGCGCGCGCATGAACCGTGACGGTGGCGCCGTTCGGGCGGGGCTGCAACTTCGGGGCGCGGCATCTCGAGCCGTCTCGGGAAGCTCGGGCGCGACTCGTGCGTCTTCCGCCCGTGCGATCGCGTTGGCCGCTCGTCGCTCTGCTGAGCGCCCTCCTGACCAGTGCAGCGTGCGCCGGCTCGTGGCTGCTCTTCGCGCTCGAGGCGTGGGGCGCCCGCGGCGAGCCGAAGAGCGCGCTCTTTCAGGCGTGGGCGTTCGCGTCGTGGTGCGGGCTGCCGCTGCTCGCGTTCGGCTTCACGGTCGCGGCGATCGTCGGTCTGATTCGATCCCGTGCGCGGCGATCGTGGCCGCGCGCCGCCCCTCGAGAGAAGGTCGCGAGTGATTCGGTACGACGGAGAGGGCCGACCACTTGGACGGATCGAATCCGTGCGAGTGGTCGTGGCGCTCGGTGCTGGGAGGGGGCCCCAATCCGACGTTGCCGGTTGGGGGAGGGAGCCGCTCCCTCGAGAAAAAGAAGAGCGGGAATCCGTGCAACGGATGCCCGCTCTGATTCACGCTCTTCTCCGCGAGCGATGCGCGCCAATCACTCGGGCCCGCGAATGAGGGCCATGAGCTCCTGAGTGTCGAGCTTGGCGGCCTCGCCGGTGCCTTCGAGCACGCCCTGGAAGAGCGCGCGTTTGTCGCCGTGAAGGGCGAGCACGGACTCTTCGATCGTCTCTTGGGCGACGAGGCGCACCACGGTGACCGGCTTGTCTTGGCCGATGCGGTGCGCACGGTCCGAGGCCTGGTCTTCGACGGCGGGGTTCCACCACGGGTCGAGGTGGATGACGGTGTCGGCGGCGGTGAGGTTGAGGCCGGTGCCGCCCGCCTTGAGCGAGATCAAGAAGAGCGGGTCGTCGCCGTCCTGCCAGGCCTGCACGAGGTCGGCGCGCTTCTTCACCGGGGTCGAGCCGTCGAGGTAGAGGCTGCGAATGCCGCGGAGGTCGAGCGCGTCGCGAACCAGGCGAGCAGCGAGGTGAACTGACTGAAGACCAACGCGCGGTGGCCGTCGGCGCGAAGCTCCTCGATGAGCTCGAGGAAGGCCGCGAGCTTCGACGAGGGCACCGAGCTGGCGGCGTCGACGAGGCGCGGGTGGCAAGCGAGCAGTCGAAGGCGCGTCATGGCCGCGAGCACGTCGAAGCGACGTTTGCTCTCGGCTCGCGCACCGCCGGCGCCCGGCGCGACGAGGCTCTCGAGCGCGTCGCGACGGATCGCGTCGTAGAGGTTGCGCTCGGCGTCCGAGAGCTCGACCGGCCGCACGACGTCGGTGCGCGGCGGAAGCTCCGGCGTGACCTCCTTCTTCGTGCGTCGCAGCAAGAAGGGGCGCAGGCGCTGGCCGAGGGCGCCGCGCTTGTCGGTGTCTCCGTCGCGCTCGATCGGGTTGGCGAAGCGCTTCGAGAAATGCGCCCAGCTGCCGAGGAAGCCGGGGCTGACGATCGCGAAGAGGCTCCAGAGCTCGCCGAGGTGGTTCTCGAGCGGCGTGCCGGTGAGCGCGAGGCGGAAGTCGCCTTGCAGGCGGCGCGCGGCCTTCGCGCGTTGGGTGCGGGCGTTCTTCAGCGCTTGGGCTTCGTCGAAGACGATCGTGCCGAAGCGAACGTTGGCGAGCGCGCCGTCGTCGCGGGCGAGCAGGTCGTAGCTCGTGAGCACGAGGTCGCCGCGGCCGACGTCTTCGAGCAGCGCTTCGCGACGCGCGCCGCGGTAGTCGATCACGCGAAGGGTGGGGGCGAAGCGTTCGGCCTCGCGGGCCCAACCGGCGCCGACGCTGGTCGGAGCGACGACGAGCGCGGGGCCGTCTTCGCGACGATGCACCAGCAACGCGAGCGCTTGCACGGTCTTGCCGAGACCCATCTCGTCGGCGAGGCACGCGCCGGCGCCCCAGCTCGAAAGACGCGCGAGCCAGCGGAAGCCGTCGCGCTGGTAGCCGCGGAGGTCCGCGCGCAGATCGGTCGGCAGCGGCGGGTCGTAGCCTTCGGCCGCGTTCATGCGCGCGAGCAGCTCGAGCCACTCCTCGCCTTCGACGTTCTCCGCGATCTTCTGCAGCTCGGCGGCGGCGGCGAGACCGGCCGCGAGGCCCTCTTCGGTGTCGTAGAGGACGTCGCTGACGCCTTCGAGGCGCGCGCGAAGGTCGTCCTGAATCGTCGCGAAACGTCCGGCGCCGACACGCACGAAACGTTTGCCTTCGCGCACCGCGGTGAGCAGCGCCGAGAGCGGCACCGCTTTGCCTTCGACGTCGACCTCGCCTTCGACCCCGAGCCAAGCGCCCGCGCGGCGAACGCGAACCCGCAGGTCCCCGGCGACGCCGACGCGCTTCCAACGCTTCGCCGGCCACTCGAGCGTGCACGCGCCCTTCTTGGCTTGGGCTTCGAGGTCCGCGAGCAGCACCAACGAACGCTCGAGATCGTCGACGCGGGTGGTCTCTTCGTCGGCGAGCCCGAGCTCGTCGCGAAGCATGCGGTGGCGTTTGACCTCGCTCTCGAGATCGCGCTCGGCGTGCACGCGCCGGCCGTCGGGATCGAGGCCGAAGACGAGCGCGGGGCCACGGCCGGCGGGCCAGGTCGCGTCGCCCGGAAGCGGGCGCACGCGGAAGCTCAGCGTGAGCGTGTCGTCGTCGGGCACGAGCCGCGCGACGATCGTCGAGTCGGCGTCGACACGCTCGCCACGAAGCGACGACGGCATCGCGAGCTCGGCCGCGGGCTGAAGGCGCGGGAGGAGGGTGAGCACGCGGTCGTGCGCGGCGGTCGGCAAGAAGGCCGGGAAGCTCTCGAGCGCGCGGGCCATGCGTGCGACGCGCGGATCCACCGGCGCGAGGAAGAGCACGTCGCCTTCGTACGACGCGAGCAGCTCCTCGCGCGCGACGGTGTGTGGCGGCACCTCGGTCTCGCCGACCCGCACCACGAGGCGAAGGCCACGTTGCGGCTCGGCGGGATCGCTGGGCACGAGCGCGAGCGTCGGCACCGTCTCCCGCACGTGCACGCGCGACTTCTCGGCGAAGACCCGCGGGTGACCGACCAAGAGTCGGAGCGCGTGCGCGAGGCGACGCTCCCGGGTCGCGAAGTCGAGGCCGTCCAGCCCCGTCAGCGTGTCGAGAACCGGGCGGTCGCCTTCTTGCGCGAGCTCGGGCTCGACCTTGTCGGCCTTGGTCGCGGCGCCGCTGGTCCAACGCCCGGATTTGCCGGTGCGCTTCTGAATCGAAGGGGCGAGCGCCGGCAGCGCCCGGGGGCGTCGGCGGGATCGAGGCGCCAGACGAGGCGGCGGTCGTCTTCGGCTTCTTTCGGGAGCTCCAGGCTCGCGGCGAGCGCGTCGACGAAACGCGTCCACGTCGGCTGCGAGAGCGCGTGCGCGAGCGTGCCGTGAAGCGCGTGCTTCGGGTCGTGCACCGCGTCGAGCGTCCACTCGAGCACCGCGCGCACGTGCGGCGAGCGTTCGGGCGGTCCGCCGTGGCTGAGGTCCAGGCGGATCGGGCCTTCTTCGTAGCCGGAGAAGCCGAGCGTGACCTCGAGCAGCTTCGTGCCGTCGCGAAAGCGCATCGAGACGCCGGGCGGCTCGAGCACCACGCCGAGGCGTTCGGTGCCGGCGAGGAAGACCGGCGCTTCCGTGGCCTCCGAGTCGAGCGTCCGCATCGCCTCGTGAAGACGAACCGAGAGCGCACGCAGGGTCGGCTCGGTGGGACGATCGTTCCAGAGCTCTTCGCGCTCGCGGGCCTTGCCAGCGCGAATGGCGCGGTAGCGGAGGAACGTGCGGGCCGCGTTCTCGTAGGCGGTCGTCAGACCACGCGCGACGCGCGACGTGGGACCGCGGCCTTCGAGCAGATCCTCGACGGTCACGAGCGAGTCGTTGGCCTCCGCGAAGAGGGTGACCTGGAGGAAGGGGCGCACCTGGCGGGCGGGCGCGCCGAGCCACTCCTCGATGCCGTGTTTCTTCAGCCACGCCTGCAGCGCGGGCTTGGTCGGCTGGGGGCGGCTCCACGCCTGGACTCGGCTCCGGGGCGCTTCGCCACACGTGCGCTGGCTTCGTGCGCGCGAGGCGGGTGAGGGCGGCGAGCAGACGTTGGCGGGAGGGCGCGACGAGCCCTCGCAGGAGCAGGCGGGCGGCTTCGTCGCTCTCCACGAGCGCGCCGAGGCTTCCGACGCCGACGTGGTCGCCGAGCTCGAGGAGGAGATCGGCCGCTTCTTCGTCGGCGAGGCGGTCGCCGACGTCCGCGAGGGACAAGGCGAGGAGGTCGTTGCGGCCGTCGAAGGCCGCGCGCAGTGCAGGAAGCGAATCGGCCATGAAAAGGGGCGGAAGCGTAGCGCGCTTGGGCCTCGGGACCACGTCGAAGGGGGAGAAAACGGCATTCGAAACCGAATCGTCCGTCGCCGGCCGTTCGCGAGCTGGCCGTCGGAGCCACGAAACCCCCGCTCTCGACGGGGTGCGCGGTCGTTCGAGCCCCGCTCCCCCGGCGCGGTCGGGTGCCATGGCCCTGGATGCCCGAAAAAGGCCGGGAATCCCCAAGGGTGCTAGCGTGTCGGGTCCACGGTCCCGCTCCGTTGGCGTCTTTCCAGAAGACTTCGCGGGGCCGAGCCGTCTCTCCCAACACCCGTGGCACGACCCCCCGTCAGCGCGCCCTCCGAGGCGTCCCAACGCCCGTCCGTCCCGCCGGGGACGAACGGCTCGGGCATTCGTTCGCGCACGACGTCGGGAGCCAGCCTTCCGCCGCGGCCTTCGAAGCGGCCGCCGACGAAGAAGAAGAAACGCCGTCGTCGTCGCGAGAGGCCGAGCTGGCTCTCGCGTCTCTTCCGCGGGATCGTGCTCTCCGCGCTCGCGGCGCTCATCGGCGGGTTGGCGGCGACGCAGACGCCGTGGGGTCGTGCGAAGCTCGCGGCGCTCGCCGCCAAGGCCATTCACGACGAGCTCGGGCTCGACGCGACCTTCGAACAGGTGGCGGTGCGCCTCGAAGCGCTTCCGCCCGGTTTGACGATCGAAGCCTCCGGCATCGCGATCGACCACCCGGAGGGCGGCGAGCTCGTTCGGGCGAACCTGCTCCGCGTCCGGCCTTCGTTGCTCGCGTTGTTGCGTGGGCATGTCGACCTTCAGACGGTGGAGCTCGACGCGCCGAGCGTGCGTCTCGTCGTACGGGACGGCGCGCTCGTGAACGGGCCGACGTTGCCTTCGAGCGAAGCCGGCGGTCCGGTCGAGCTTCCGTTCGGTCGGCTCGTGGTGCGTGACGCGGCGGTGCGGGTGGACGTCGAGGCGGAGCTCGGCGGCGAGACGGTGTCGTTGGTGAACGGCGAGCTCGGCGGCGTCGACGTCGAAGCCGACGCGAGCGGAGCGCAGCTCGACGTCGTCCTCTCGCGGCATCTTCCTTTCGGCGACCCTCGAGTGCAGAGCGACCGCCTCACGCTCCCGGGGGGTGTGCTTCGCGTCGACGCGTTGTCGTTCGACGGTCTGGTCGACCTCGACGAAGGGCTCGCGTCGATCGAGTCCTTCGAGCTCGCCTCACGCTTCGACGCCCGGGAAGGCGAGGACGAGAGCCCGACCTTCGCGTTGCGTCTCGCGAACGCGAGCGTGCCTTTCGACCTCGCCAGCGACGCGCGACCGCGTTGGGCCGGCGGCGTCGGGGTGGAGCTCGACCTCGGCCTGCTCGAACGATTGCCGCTCGGGTTCGAGCTGCCCGCGCTGGACGGCGTCGTGAAGATCGACGGACGCCTCGAAGGCGGCGGCCTCGCGATCCCGGACGGCGACGTCCACGTTCGGCTCGAGCGCGTGAAGATCATCGAGCGCTACGGCCTCGGCGACTTCGTCGATCTCGACCTCGAGATCCGCGATCGCGTGGCGACGATTCGTCCGGACAGCGTGGCGCAGCTTCACCGTGATGGCGGTGACATCGGTCTCTCGGGGCAGATCGGGCTCGACCTCGAAGCCGGCTTCCCGCTCTCGCTGCGGGTCGACATTCGGCAGCTGCAGTTCGCGAACCTGATGGGGCAGCTCGGGGTGAGCGAGAACAGCATCGCGTGGTGGCCGCTCGCGGGCGTCGGCGAGCTCGAAGGCACGCTCGTTCCCTTCGAAATCGAAGGCCCGCTGCGGATTCGCTCCACGAACTTCGCGGTGCTCAAGGACGCGTGGCACGCGCCACACGATCCGGTCTTCGGTGTCGCGCAGGCGCGCATTCAAGGGCGGTGGCGCTTCGACGAGGAGGCCGCGAGCTTCTTCGAACTCGCGTTCGACACCGGGCGCTCCTACGCGCGGATCCCGATGGTCTACCTCGGCTATGCCGGGCGCTTGTACGTCGAGGGCCACTTCGAGCGCCTCGACGCGGCCGACGTCAGCCCGCTCGCGGGGTTCGCGCTCGCGGGCCAAGGCACCGCCGACGCTTGGGTCGAAGGCGACTTCGACACGCCGCGCGTGCACGGCAACGTCGCGATGCGCGACTTCCAGTTCGACGGTTACCGACCGGGCGACATCCGCGGCGATTGGCATCTCTCGTCCGACTATTGGGGCTTCGAGATGCCTGCCTTGCAGGTGACGAAGGGCCAGACCGAGTACCGCGTCGACGACTTCCGGATGAACTTCCAAGGCGGCGGCGTGAAGCTCACCGGGCATCTGCGCGCTTCGCGTTTCGTGCTCGCCGACGTCTACCACGCGCTGCAGCTCGAGACCGACGAGCGCTACGAGGACTACCAAGGCGTCGGGCGCGGCAACATGACGCTCGACTTCTCGTGGGGGCATCCGACCGACGGTCCGAACGGCACCTTCGCATCCGCGATGGACTTCGATCTCGTCGAGCTGCGCATCGCGGACTTCGTCACGGACCGCGGGCGCTTCCGCGGCGACCTGCTCTCGCGCGACCTGGGCATCGGTCTGGACGCGAGCGTGCTGCGGATCGACGAGCTCCTGCTCCACAAGGGCGAAGGCACGATTCACGTCGCAGGCGAGATTCGCGCGCCGATGCAAGAGACGCCGCAGGGCCCGCGCTACCTCGGGCCCGCGCAGGTGTCGCTCAGCGTCGCGGCGGGCGACATTCGCTTCGAAGACACCGAAGATCTGCACGAGTCGATGCCGGAGCTTCGGGGCTCCTACGCGGTGCTCGGCGAGATCACGGGGACGCCGGACATTCCGCGCGCGAACCTCGACGTCGCGCTCTCGGGCATTCGCCATGGCGACACCTACCTCGGGGAGGCGCGCACCTTCGTCCGGCTGACCGACGTCAACGACCCCTGGGTGCGCGAGGCGCTCGCGTGGACGCCGGAGACGATCCCCGACGAGCCGTGCGCCCACGCGCGCTACGGCCTGGCCCACGCCCGTTGGCGTCCCTCGCCGCCGCTGCGCACGGCGAACGGACTGGTGCAGCGGCTCGACCGCCGCATGGCCTACTTGGTTTGCGGGGAAGGCCTCGACGGGCAGGTGCACGCCGACCTCGCGATCGGTTGGACGACGCGTTTTCCGCTTCGCGGCGTGATCGATTTGCGCGACGTCGACCTCTCGCCTTTCGTCGCGGGGCTCGCGCCGGATCAAGCGTTGAGCGGCCTGGTGCGCGGCCGCATCGCGTTGACGGGCGGCGGCATCAAGCAGCTCGACGCGCTCGACGGTTGGGCGCGCTTCGAGCGGCTTCGCATCGAGGCGCGCGACCCGATCGGTGGAGGCCGGGTTCGGCTGCGCAACGACGGTGCGGTGCAGCTCGCGTTGGTTAGCGGCGGTTTCCAGATCGAGCGCGCGCGTTTCGTGGGCGGCGCCGACACGCGGTTGGAGATCGGCGGCAACGGCGACCCCCAAGGGCGGCTCGCGCTCCGTGTCGACGGAGACCTCGGTCTCGGGCTCTTGCGTTCGATCTCGAGCGACGTCGCGAACAGCTCGGGCCGTTTGACCTTCCGAGTCGACGTGCGGGGCCGCGCCGACGACCCGGTCTTCGATGGCGAGGCGCGGGTCGAGAACGGCTTCGTGGCGCTCGCGGAGCCCGCGCTCGAGCTACGAGAGCTCGGTGGACGCGTGACCTTCGACGGTCGGCGCGCGGTCTTCGAAGGCTTCGAAGCGCGGGTCGGCACCGGACGCGCCTTGCTCGGGGGCGAGGTCGCGATTCGCGACGGCGCGCTCTTCAACTACGGCTTCGACCTCTCGCTGCGCAGCGCACGGCTTCGACCCGAGGAAGGCGTCGACGTGATCCTCGGCGGCGACATGCGGCTCGCGTGGCGCCAAGGGCAACGCCTGCCGCGCCTCGACGGAGAGGTACGCATCGAGCGCGCGCGCTACGAGCGGCCGATTCAGCTCTCGCCGACCCTCGGTCAGCTCTACCGACCCCAACGCGTCGAGGTGCAGCGCTACGACCCCGCGGCCGATTCGGTCGAGCTCGATCTGCGCATCGTCGACCGCTCGCCGATTCGGGTGGTCAACAACCTCTTCGACATGGACATCCGCATCGACGACAGCGAGCGGCCCATGCGCCTCGTCGGCACGAACCAACGCTACGGGCTCGTCGGCGAGCTCACGATTCCTCGAGGCACGGTGCGTTTTCGGAGCACCGAGCTCGACGTCGCGCGAGGCGAGATCCGTTTTCAGGACGAGACGCGTCTGGACGCGAGCTTCGACGTGGTCGCCGAGACGGAGATCCGGCGGCAGCGGTCGGCCGCGGACGACCTCACCGCGCCGGCGTGGCGTGTGTCGGTGCGTGCGCACGGCAACCTCGACGCGTTCCGACTGGACGCGACGAGCCAACCCTCGCTCTCGCGCGAGGACCTGATGCTCTTGCTCACGGTCGGTATGACCAGCGCCGAGGCGCAGCAGCTTCAGGCGGGCGACGTCGGTGGCACCGCGCTCGAGGCGCTCTCGGCGCTCACCGGCGTGAACGAAGAGGTCACGAGCGCGGTGCAGGTCATCGACGAGTTCGCGATCACGACCCGGTACTCGACGCAGACCGGCCGACCGGAGCCGATGCTGACGGTCGGCAAACGCATCACGGACCGCGTGCGTCTCTCGGCGGCGACGGGCCTGACCGGCGACGAGCGCACCTTCCAGACCGGCCTCGAGTGGCGCGTGGGCGATCAGACCTCGATTCAGGCGCTCTACGACAACATCAACCGCGAGAGCGCCAGCTCGTTCGGAAACGTGGGCGTCGACTTTCATTGGCGCCTCGAGTTCGAGTAGCGGCCGCGTCGGGAGTCGCGCCCTCGACGCGCTGCTCGTGGTACACCGCCGCTCCATGGCACTCGTCGGCGTCAACGCGCCCTACCTCCGCGGCGACTACGGGCACGACCTCGCACCGAACCCTCGGTACCCCGATTGGCCGGTGCGCTTCTCGGCGATGGCGGCGTACCGACCGATCGTGGAGGCGGCGGAGCTCGGGCTCGGCGCGGTGCGCCTCTGGCTCTGCGAGAACGGCGAAGGCATCGTCGCGGAGAACGGTCGGCCGACGGGGGTGCACCCCGAGCTGATCGAAGCCGTGAAGATCGTGCAAGAGGCCGCGGCGCTGAACGGCGTGCGGGTGTACTGGTCGCTGCTCGACGGCAACGCGGTGGCGCGCGAAGGCGACCCCCTGACGCGTGCCATCCTCGCGGAGAAGGACGCGCGCGAAGCCTTCGCCGAGCACGTCGTCGCGCCGCTCGCGAAGGTCTTCGACCCGCGCGTGACGTTGGCGGTGGAGATCGTGAACGAGCCAGAGACGGCGACGCACGACTGCATGCGCGACAGCGAGGAAGCGCAGCCCGGCATCGAGCCGGTCGCCTGGGAGGACATCGGCGCGACGCTTCGCGCGTCGTCGGCGGCGGTGGCGGCCGAGCGCAGCTTGCTCGTGACGGCGGGCACGATGCACGTCTTCTTGCCGCACCTGTGGAAGACCGACCCCGGGCTCTCGGCGGTCGACGTGCACGTCTACTTCGAGCGTGGCGGGCTGCCTCCGCGCGCGCACCTGGCGAGGGACGTCGGTGACGACGCGTTGCTCGATCCCGCGCTGCCGCTCTTCGCGGGCGAGGCGGGCATCCCGAAGCAAGGCGAGCACGAGCAGCTGTTGAGCTACGTCGTGAACGCCGAGCCTTCGGGTTACGACGCGGTGTTTCTCTGGCAGCTCGAGGGCGACCTCGTCGACGCCAAGGCACCGAAGCGGCCCTTCACGCACCTCGGTTGGGACCTCAAGCGCTTGATGGCCTCCCGCTCCGGGGCGTGAGAGGACGCGCTCAGCCCTCGGGCTGGTTCCGCATGTGAAGCGCGAGCTGTTCGAGGCGCGCGTCCAAGAAGCCGCGGAGGGCTTCGTCCGACACCGTCTCGTTCAACGCGCGCCGCATGCAGAGCATCCACTGCTCGGCCGCGGCGGTGTCGATCGCGAAGGGGAAGTGGCGCATGCGAAGGCGCGGATGCCCGAAGCGCTCGACGTAGAGCTGCGGGCCACCGAGCCAACCCGTGAGGAACCAGAAGAGTTTCTCGCGTGAGACCTTGAGGCTCTTCGCGTGCATGCCGCGCACGGTCGCGGCCTCGGGGAGCTCGTCCATCAGGTCGTAGAAACGATCGACGAGCGTGCGGACGCCGTCCTCGCCACCGATCTGCTCGTAGGGGCTCATCACGTCGCGGGCGTCGGTCATCGCGGCGCAGGGTACGAGCCGGGGGGCGGACGTCCAGTCGGTGTTGGTGTCGGTGGCGGTGGCGGTGACGGAGACGGAGACGGAGACGGAGACGGAGACGGAGACGGAGACGGAGACGGAGACGGAGACGGAGACGGAGACGGAGACGGAGACGGAGACGGAGACGGAGACGGAGACGCCGCTTTGCGGCACGGCGCTTCGCGCGTCGGAGATGCCGCTTTGCGACCACCGCCGCGGCCACTGCCACCGCGACCGCCGCCACCGCCACCGCCACTGCCACCGCCACTGCCACCGCCACTGCCACCGCCACTGCCACCGCCACTGCCACCGCCACTGCCACCGCCACCGCCACCGCCACCGCCACCGCCACCGATGGCACCTCCCTCCTCTTCAGCCCACAACCCCGCCCATGACGCCCGTAGAGCTTCAACACGCGCTCGACGTCGCCCGCGACCTCGCCGACGAGGCCTCCGCGCTGGCCATCGAGTCCTATCGGCGCGGCGCGACCGTGCAGAAGAAGGGCGTGGTCGACCTCGTCACGGAGACCGATCTGGCGGTCGAGGCGCTGTTACGCGCCCGTCTTGGCGCCGCGTTTCCCGAGCACGATCTCGTCGGCGAAGAAGGCGAAGACGTGACCCGTGGCGCGCGGCCGACGTGGTACGTCGATCCGATCGACGGCACCACGAACTTCGCGCACGGCCACCCGCATTTCGCGGTGTCGATCGGGCTCGCGGTCGACGACGTGCCCGTGCTCGGCGTCATCGCGGCGCCCGCCCTCGGTGTGGTGTGGAGCGGTGCGGTGGGGCTCGGTGCGACGCGCTGCTGGAAGCACGCGCGCGGCGAGCGGGTCGAGGCCTGCCGGGTGTCGACGAACGACTCCCTCCGCGACGCGCTCTGCGCGACCGGCTTTCCTTACGACCGGTGGACGAACGACGACGACAACACCACCGAAGCGCGTGCGTTCCTCAAGCGGGGCCAAGGCTTGCGGCGTTGCGGGGCCGCGGCGCTCGACTGCTGCTTCGTCGCCGACGGCACCTACGACCTCTACTGGGAGCGCACGCTCAAGCCGTGGGACGTCTGCGCGGGCATCGCGTTGATCGTCGCGGCCGGCGGCAAGGTGAGCGACTACGCGGGGGGAGTGCCCGAGCTGCGTCGTGGCGAGCTGGTGGCGACCAACGGACGGCTTCACGAAGCGACGCTCGAGGTGCTTCGCGGCGTACGCGGTTGATGCTCTTCCTTCTTCTCGACCGAGCGCCCCCTCCCTCGACCAGCGAAGCGGGTCGAATCCGTGCAAGTGGGGTGGCTCTCAGCGTCGCGCGAGCGGCATGAGCCACGCGAGCGGGGCGCCGAGACGACGTCGTCGCGCCCGCGTGAAGCTGGCGATGCCGAAGCCGTCGATGCGCGGATGCTCCCGCCACTCGGGGTAGCGCGTCGCGCGCACCTTCCCGCCCGCGTTGCCCTCGACGAGGAAGAGCGTGTCGCCCTCGACGTGGTCCACGAGGGCGCTGTGCCCCCAGGTGTCGTTGCGAATTCGGACGTAGTCCCCGGGACGCGGCTCGAAGCGCGCGAAGTCGGAGCTGCCCTTCGCGACGAAGAGCCCACGTCGCTCGAACCAACGACGCATCGCCGCGTTGGTGCGGATCAACCAGCCGCCGTCGTCGCCGCCCGAGAGCGGCGCGCCCGCGATCGCGTAGACCCACGCGACGAAGTCGGTGCACCAGAGGTCGCCGCTCGGCACGTGCGGTCCGAGGGGGCCTGGAGCGAGGCGTCGTTCCGAGCCGACGAAGGGCAAGGTTCGGTCGACCTCGCCGCGTGCGACGTGCACCACCCGGAGCCCCGCGTGGTCGTCGCGCTTGACCGTGCGACGGCGTACGCACGCGCCACCAACGGCGGAGAAGCCCTCGTCGCAGAGGCAATACGCGCGCTCGCCTTCGGAGAAACACGTGCCATGCGACGAGCACGCGACGTGCGCGCACGGGTCGTCCGCCCGCACCACGGCGGTGGGCGCGAGCGAAGCGAGGAGGCAGGCGAGGGCGAGGCGTCGCACGAGAGCCTCTTTCGACGCGTCGACACGAAGAAAGGTTCGATGCTCACGCGCGAAGGCGGCAGGTGTTCGGAATTGCTGCTGAATCGCGTCCTTCTCGTGGCGGCGTCGTGGGCCTGTGCGCACCCGCCGTCGCGTGAAACCCTCGGGGCATGAAGCTCGAAGGCTCCTGCCATTGCGGCCTCGTTCGGTTCTCGCTGCAGAGCCACGAGCCGTGGCCCTACCAGCGCTGCTACTGCTCCATCTGCCGCAAGACCGGCGGAGGCGGCGGCTTCCTCGTCAACCTCGGCGGCGACCGGCGGACCTTGGTCGTCGAAGGCGAAGCCGAGCTCGGGGACTATCGCGCGAAGGTCACCGAGGACGGCGCCGAGTCGCTCTCCGGTCATCACCGCATGTTCTGCCGCACGTGTGGAACCCACCTCTTCGCGTGGCACGAACGCTGGCCGGACCTCGTGCATCCGGTGGCGAGCGCGATCGACACCCCGCTGCCACCGGCCCCGCGGCAGGTGCACATGATGTGGGGCTCGCGTGCGGGCTGGGTGCCCGACGAGCGGCGCGAGAACGACGAGACCTACGAGGCTTACCCGGCCAAGAGCTTGGCGAGCTGGCACCGCGACGAGGGGTGGCAGGAGTAGCGCGCCCGACGCGACGCGCGGACCCCTTGCCGCTCACTCCACGCCGAGGCGCACCCGCCGGCTCGTCCAGCTGCTGCCACCGCGTTCGTCCCGCACGACGAACCACAACGTGAGCTCGCCCTCGCCCGTCGCGGCGAAGGTCGTCGCGGGGGAGGCGGCGGTTCGAAGCTCGTGCTCGAAGTGCCCGGCGGTCGCGTAGTACTGCACCAGCGTCTGCTCTTCGAACTCGACACCGAGCTCGTCGACGCCCGATTCGATCGGGCCGACCGAGACCTCGACCGCGTGCACGGTGGTCTCCTCGCAGGTGTCGATCTCGTCGGTCGTGCACGGCGCGAGGGTCGGGACCTCATCCTCCGGCCACGGTTGTCCGTCGAGCGTCACCCCGAGCAGCGCGGGGTTTTCGTTGCGGTCGCGCTCACGCACGCGGATGCGCTTCATGCCGACCTCGTGCTCGTAGAGCGCGAGCGTGTTGCCCTCGCCGTCGCGGCAGGTGAAGGGCGAGCCTTCGCTCGGCACGAGCTCGAGCGTGCCCGGGCAGACGGCGACGATCACCCCGACGTACGCGGCTTCGCGTCCGACCCCCTCGGGGAGCGCGTCCTCGGCGATGCGAATCGTGTGCGTCGGCATGTCTTCGGCGAGGACGACGGTGCTGGGGTCGAGCGCCGCGAGGCATGCTTCGACCGTCGAGCCTGGCGGCGTCGGGCACGTGGCCCAACCCCAGGTGAGCGCGCGACCTTCGGGGTCGTACGCGAGCGCTTCGAGCGAGACGGTCTCGCCGGGATGCGCCGTGGGAAGGTCGGCGCGCAGCGCGAGCAGCCGGAGCTTCTCGACGCGCGAACCGGGGGCGAAGTCGTTCCCACAGCCGACACAGATCAGGGTGCACGCGAGCCACGTCGCGAAGTTGCGCATCGTCACATCTCACCTCGCAGACCGAGCACCGGGAGGATCGGAAGACCGGGGATCGTCTCGGATTCGGCGTAGTCGTAGCGGTAGGTGAACCCCTCGGGGTTCTGTCGGTTGTAGGCGTTGCGAACGTCGAGGTAGGCGGTCAGGCGCCACGCCGAGAACGTCCACGTCTTGTCGATTCGAAGGTCGAGTTGGTGGAACGCCGGCAGTCGCCGCGAGAAGGGCTCGCCGTCCTGCACGGGCGCGTAGGCGCCGGCGTCGAGGTCGACGTGTCCGCCTGCGTAGAAGGTGCTCGGCGAGCCCGTCACGTAGCGCCAGCGCCCGCCGACGCTCCAGCCGCGGCCGAGGTCCACGCTTCCGAGCGCGCTCAAGATGTGGGTCTGGTCGAACTCGAAGAGGTGCGAGGGGGCGTCGCCTTCGCGTCGCTCGGAGCGTGAGAGCGTGTACGAGATCCAGCCGAAGAACCGGCTGTGCCCGGCGGGAAAACGAAGCATCGCTTCGAGGCCGTACGCGCGGCCCGAGCCTTCGTTGACGAAGTCGACGCCCACCGCGGTGTCGCGATCGGAGGCCTGCGCGATCACGAGGTCCTCGAAGCGTTTGTGAAAGCCTTCGAGCGAGAGCCGCAGTGCGGGGCCGAGGCCTTGTTCGATGCCGACACTGGCGTGGCGCGAGCGCGAGCTGTTCACGCCCGGTGTGCCGAAAGGCGACAGGCTCTCGACCGGCTGCGGCGGCTGGCGGTAGAGGCCGACCGCGCCCTTGAGCGTGGTGCCGAAGTCGCCTTCGTGAATCGCCCAGCGTGCCGCGAAGCGTGGGTCGAAGGTCACGTCGCGGGTGTCTTGCGAGTGGTCGACGCGAAGTCCGGGAAGCAGACGGAGACCGTCGATCGGCGTGAGCTCGAGCGTCGCGTAGGCCGCGCTGCGCGTGCTCGCGGGCGTGGCGGTGATGGAGCGCGCGGGGCGACCGAAGTTCGGTCCGGGAGGCTCGTTGGCCGCGGGGTAAGGCGTGAGCTTCAGGTCGACGTCGTAGCGCTGCCAGAGCACCTCGACGCCGCCGACGATCGCGACGCGTGGGTGCAGACGCGCGCGCACCTCGCTGCGTCCTTGCAGGCTGTAGATGCGGCCGTTCGCGAAGTGATCGCCGAAGCGGAGCTTGAAGACCTCGGTGCCCCACGTGAGCGATTGGGTCCATCGCACGTCGTCGGTGAGGCGAGAGTCGATGCGCACCTGGGCGCGGGTGAATCCGGAGCGGGCGGAGAGATCGCCGCTGACCGAGGGCTCGTCGGGGGAGGGCGCGTCGATCGTGAGCGCGAGGCGATCGTCGGCGCCGAAGAGGAAGAGCCGCGCGGTCGTGCGCCGCGTGACGTCGTGCTCGACGATGGCCTGCCAATCCCAATAGACCGGCGCGGTGCGAACCTTCGTGTCGGCGCTCTCGAGCACGCGCCCGAGCCACGCGTCGACCCAAGACCGCCGACCTGCGACGAGGAAACGCGTGCGCTCACCGATCGGGCCTTCGAAGAGAAAGCGGCCGTCGATCACGTCGACCTGAAGCAAACCGCCGAGGCGGTCGCGGCGCGGGCTGCGAATGCCGAGGTCGACCACGCCGCCCATGCCGCGCCCGTACTCCGAGCCGAAGTTGCCGGGGCGAAGCTCGAGACGATCGAGGATCTCCGAGGGCACGACCGAGCTCACGCCGCCGAAGTGGTAGGCGAGCGGGATGAGCGCGCCGTCGACGAAGACCTGCGTGTCTTGCGGCGCCGAGCCGCGCACGATGATCGAGCCGTCGAGACCGGGCGGTCGCGCGACGCCGGGAAGCGATTCGATCGCGCGAATCGCGTCGCCGTTCGTGCCGGGCACGCGACGAACCTCGGCTGCGTCGAGCGAGTGTCGCGTGGGCTCGAGCGGCGCGCGCTCGGCGTGAACCTCGACGTCGATCGACGCGATCTCGTCGTCGGCGACGGCGGGCGGCGTCGGGGCCGGCTCCGGTGCGGGAGGCGGCGGTGGCGGAGGGGGCGGTGGTGGCGGCGCGAAGTCGAACGCGAAGGCGATGAGCGCGGGGATTGGCACTCCGTCGTCGGTCGCGGGCTCGAAGACCAACGCATGGGCGGCCACGCGCGCCGGCTCTTCGAGGAAGGCGTGCGTCGACTCCAGCACCGTCGCGTCCGAGACGTGTCCGTCGGGCTCCACACGAAGCTCGAGCACGACGCGACCAGGCGCGTCGAGCTGCGGGGGCACGTCCGGGTCCGCGGCGTCCCGAAGGCGTGGAGGCACGAGGCCGGTGGGCGCCTCGGGGGCGACAGCGGGCTCCGCGGGGGGCTCGTTCGGCGCGTCGTCCGAAGGAGGGTCCGCGAGCGCGAAGCGAGGAACGACGAAAGAGAGGAAGCCAAACGCGGCAGCGTAGGCGCGGAGAGAAGAAGGTCTCGGGCGTCGCATCGGCCCTGAATGCCCGCCGAGTTTCGAAGCGTTCACGACAATCGGCGTCGCGAGGTCGTTTTCCGGATTCGACGCTCACGATCCGATTTTCGTGAACGGAACGCAGCGCCGCGGGCACGGCGTCGCATGGACATCGTCGAACGAACGCAACACGTGCTTCTCTCTTTGGGCGCCGCTCCCGTGATGTGGCTGATGATCGCGCTGTCGGTCTTCAGTGTCGCGATCATGTTGGAGCGTGCCTGGTTCTTTCGTGGAATCTCCGGCGACGTCGCCAAGCTCTCGCAAGAGCTCGCGACCTGCCTTCGTCGTGGCGACGCGGCCGGCGCCGAGCGGGTTCTCGAGGCTTCGCGCAGCGTCGAGGCGAGCGTGGTGCTCGCCGGTCTTCGGGAAGCCGAGCTCGGGCCTCGCGCGGCTCGAGAGGCGATGGCCTCCGCGGCGCTTCGTGCGCGAAAGGGTCTCGAACGGCGGCTGGCCTACCTCGGCACCCTGGGGAGCAACGCGCCCTTCGTCGGCCTCTTCGGCACCGTCATCGGCATCGTGATGGCATTCGACGAGCTCGGCGCCGCCGGCGCGACGAACGCCGGCGCGGGCGTGATGGCGAGCATCGCCGAAGCGCTGGTCGCGACCGCGATCGGACTCGCGGTGGCGATCCCCGCGATCGCGGCCTTCAACGGGTTTCAGCGCC
>JACKEH010000037.1 GCA_020633125.1 Sandaracinus sp.
CGTCGAGGAAGATTTGCCGAACGGCACCGACCGACGCCGACAACCCATCGAAATCAATGGGTTTTGCTCGTCGTTCTTCAGAGATCGGGCCTTCGAAGGGCCCCACGGGAGTTTCCGACCGTTTTACCGTGACTTTCCGTCAGAAACGCAACGGAAACACGTCCCGACATGCGGTCAAGCCGATGTGTGCTCGTGTCGGAGGCGTGCCTTTTTGGCGCAGATCGGATTCGATGCTCGCAACGAGGGATGACGCGCGATTCGACCGTCCTCGAACGAGGTGCCTACCGTGGGGACACCTCGAATCCGAATCGCGCTCGCCGGTCCCCGTCACCTCCGTATTCGGGGACGGGTTCCGACGAAACACGATTCACTTCGGGGCGTGGGCCTTCACCAGCTCGCGGTACGCGTCGAGGGACGGCAGCTTGCCCGAGAAGGCGGGTCGTGGCGGACGGGTCGAGCGGCGTTTGGTCTTCGCCGGAATCGGATGCGCCGCCAAGACCATCTGAGCGCCGACGTCGTCGGGTGAGGTCCGCAACACCGCCTCGGCGCACCGACGCGCCCCCTCCGGGAAGCCGAACTGTCCGAAGAGATTCGCCAATTCGACGAATGCCGCGTTCTCTTGCGGATCCGCCGGTCCATCGACGACGAAACGCGTGAGGAAGCGGTCGACCTCGAAGTCCAACCGGCCGGTCGTCCGCGCGAGCTCGATCACGTCGAAACAAGCCCGCCGGTACCGTGTGTCGCCCAGCGAGAGCTGAAGGATCGCCTGCAGCGCCTCCTCGGGGCGCCCCAGCGTCTTGAGGCAGAGCCCGGCGTGGTGGAAGAGCTCGAGCTCGAGGAACCACGCGAGCGCACGCTCGTGTTGGCCGGCCTCCATGGCCACGCGGGCCGCCGCGCCCTTCTTCCCCTGCTCCAACATGGACGTGATGGTCTTCTCCATCTCCGTCCCGTCGACGTCACGCCAGCCCGCGGCGCGGGCGAAATCGCCCTTCTCCGGCGCCCCGACCGGGCCACGCGTCATGCCGGTCGGCAAGGAGCCACGCGCCGGCGAACCACCCGGCGGCGACGAACCGACGTCGGCCAGGCGGGGCGCGCGCGACTCCGTCGAGGCGGGGCGCTCCACGGGTCGAGAAGTCGCCGGCTCCGAAGGAGTTGCGGGGGGTGTGAAGGGCTGAAACGCGCGCGCTTCCGCCGGGGCGGCAGGAGGCGGGATCGCCTTCGGAGGCTCCTCGGGCGGCGGCGTGAACGGCCGGAACGCCGAGGTCGACGCGGGGCGAGGCTGCGCCGGCGGGACCTCGGGGGTGGGCTCGGGCGCGGTCCGCGCGGGGGCGGGCTCGGGGGCGGTTCGTGGCGAGCTCGGCGGGGTGCCGAGCGGACGCACCACGGTGAACGACGACGGCCGCGTCAACGGACGCGCGGGCCCGGGCCGCGAGGACGGACGTCCGATCGCTTCTTCCGAGACCGGACGGCTTCGATGCACACCGACCGACTCCTCGATCGCTGGGCGCGAGGGCCGATGCACGCCCGGGCCCGTCACGCTCACCGACGCGGGCCGGCGGGGCGCCCCCGCGATCTCGAGCGGATCCACGGTGGGCGAGGGCGGGCGCCCGGACGTCGACCTCGGGCGGCCGACGATCTCCTCCGGATCGACGCTCGGCGACGGCGGACGAGCCCCGGCGACGGAGCGGGGGCGACCCGCGATCTCCTCCGGATCGACGCTCGGCGACGGCGGCCGGGTCGCGGACTCGGGGGGCCGAACCGCGCTGGCCGAGCTCGGGCGCGCTTCCGAAGACTCGCTCTCCCCCTCGTCGAACGACGCGACCGGAATGGGCGGTGCGCTTCCCGCGAGCGAGGCTTCGAGGGCCGCCGCTTCGGTGTCGCGACGCGCCTCCCGGTAGAGCGAGCACGCGAGCTCGACGATCGCGCGCCCGTCCTCCGACAGCTCGGGGGAGATCGCCTTTCCGAAGAGCGCGACCGCGTCCACGTACGCCTTCGCGGCGTCGGCCGGACGCCCGAGCGACTCGAAGAGCCTCGCCGCTTCGTCGGGACGCGCCGCCCGAAGGTAGGCCTTCGCGGCGTGATCGAGGTGGCCACGACCTTCGAGATCGCGCGCCATCTCGAGGCGTCGAGCGAGCTTCTTGCTCATGCGGCCTCCGATCCGAGCACCGCGCGCAGCGCTTCGGGCTCGTTCGAGTGCGAGAGCGCTTCGGACGCGGTGATGCGGCGCTCCCGCACGAGACGCGTCAGCGACTCTTCGAGCCCGCACATGCCGCGCGACGCTTGCTCGCCGCTGCGGAGGTACGCGTCGATCTGGTGCACCTTCGACTCGCGGATGAGGTTGGAGACCGCGATGTTCTGAAGAAGGATCTCACACGCGGCGACACGGCCCCCGACCACGCCGCGGCAGAGCCGTTGGCTGAGCACGCCGCGGAGCAACGCGGCGAGAATCTCCCGCACCTGATCCTGCTGGTCGGCAGGACACGCGCCGAGCAGACGATCGACCGCCTTCGCCGCCGAGCCGGTGTGGAGCGTGGCGAAGACGAGCACGCCCGCTTCGGCGGCCGCGAGCGCGAGGCTCACCGTCTCGTAGTCGCGCATCTCACCGACCACGAGCACGTCGGGCGCTTCGCGCAACGCGGAGCGAAGACCGCCCGCGAAGGTCTCCACGTGCACGCCGACCTCGCGTTGCGTCACGAGGCCCTTCTTGCGCGGGTGCACGAACTCGATCGGATCCTCGATCGTGATGATGTGCCGCCCGGTGCTCTCGTTGACGAGGTCGACGAGCGCCGCGAGCGTCGTGGTCTTGCCGGAACCCGTCGGTCCGGTGACGAGCACGAGGCCGTTGGCGTGGCGCGCGAAGCCGCCGATCACGGCCGGAACGTCGAGCTCGGCGAGCGTGCGAATGGTCGCCGGGATCACACGAAAGACCGCGCTGTATCCGTCGGTCTGCGCGGTGATGCTGCCGCGAAAGCGGCCCAAGCCCTCGACCTCGTACGCGAAGTCGATGTGCTGCTTCTCGCGGAGCTCGCTGCGTTGTTCGGCGTCGAGCACCTCGTCGAGCATCACGCGAAGCTGGTGCATGCCGAGCTCGCGAAAGGGGAGCGGCACGAGGCGTCCGTCGTGACGTACGTGCGGCACCTTGCCCGCGTGCAGGTGCAAGTCGCTGGCGCGTTGGTCCGAGGCGATGCGCAGCAGCGTGTCGATGCGGCGGGTCACGGCTTCTCCCCCGTTCCGGACGGCGTCATGCGCGGCGGCACGAAGCTCGTGCGCGGCTGGGATCCGCTCGGCGCGCGGCTGGCCGGCGGCACCGAGAAGCGCTCGAGGCCCTTGCTCGTCGGCGGCGGCGCCACCGAGGCGTGGGAGCGCTCGCCCTTGCGCGCGGCCTCGAGCACACGACTGAACGCGGACTTGTCGACCGCCTTCAGCAGCGCGTCTTCGGGGTCGACCGCGCCAGCGCGGACGAGATCTTCGAGCACACCGTCCATGAGCTGCATGCCCTGATCGCGATGCGTCAGGATCACCGACGGAATCTGGTAGGCCTTGTCGTTGCGCACGAGGTGCGCGATGGCGTCGTTGTTCACCATCACCTCACACGCGAGCACACGTTTGCCGGGCTCGTCGATGCGCTTGAGGAGCTGCTGGCAGAGCACGGCGCGAAGCGACTCGGCGAGCATGCCGCGGACGAGGCCTTGGCGACCCGCCGGAAGCGAGTGCACGAGGCGGTCGATGGTCGCGGCCGCGCTCGTGGTGTGCACCGTCGCGAAGACGAGGTGACCGGTCTCGGCGGCGTTCACCGCGATCTCGATCGTCGCTTGGTCGCGAAGCTCGCCGATGAGGATGACGTCGGGGTCCTGGCGCAACATCCCGCGCAGGGCGACGGGGAACGACTCCGCGTGCGTACCGACCTCGGCCTGGTTCACGAGGCCCCGCTTCGAGCGGTGCACGACCTCGACCGGGTCCTCGATCGTGACGATGTGCCGACCGTGGTAGGTGTTGATGTAGTCGATGAGCGCGGCGAGCGTGGTCGACTTGCCGGAGCCCGTCGGACCTCCGACCAACACGAGGCCGTTGGGGTAGTCGGCGAAGGATTTGATCACCGGCGGCAGACCGAGCGACTCGATCTCCGGGATCGTCTGCGAGATGCGACGAAAGACGGCAGACATGCCGTTGCGCTCGCGGAAGACGTTGATGCGGAAGCGCATGTCGAAGCCCGGCACGTCGTACGAGAGGTCGACGTCCTGCAGGCGGTCGAGCATCTCGCGCTGACCTGGCCGCAGCAGCGGGAGGAGCATCGCCTCGACTTCTTTCGCGCCGAGCGACGCGCGCGCGATCGGTTCGACGGCGCCGAGCTTCTTCACGTAGGGCGGGCGGCCAGGCGCGAGCAGCACGTCGTCCGCGCCGTGCCGTTCGGCCGCGACGAGCAGGCGATCGAGCAACCCGAGCGACGCGCTTCCTTCGGTGGCGTCGAGCTTCCACTCCGCGAGCAGCTCGCGCGCCTTCTTCGAGACGTAGGACTCGGTCGAGCCGAGCGCGGCTTGCACGTAGAAGCCGGCCTCGCGGCCCTTCGGATGACGACCGAGGATCTCGAGCATCGCCAGGGCGACGCCGGGATCTTCGTCGGTCGTCAGATCCGCGAGCCCCATCAGCACGTCGTGCGCGCGAAGCTGCTCGAGCGCGTCGAGCGCGACGACCCGAAGGTCCGGCCGCTCGCGCACGAGAATCTCGAGGTAGGGCACCGCGCTCGCGTCGCCGAGCTCGCCCATCGCTTGGGCGGCCTGCTCGCGCACCCACCAATCGTCGTCGGTCGCCGCCGTGTGCAAGAGCGCACCGAGCGTCTGCGGATCGCGCAGGCGCAAGAGCCCGTGGACCGCGAAGCGCCGAATCATCGGCGACTCGGCGTCGAGGTGGCGCACGAGGCGCTCACCGAGGCGCGGCACGCCGAGCTCGACCAACGCGTCGAGCACACGCTCGCGCGACCACCAATCTTCTTCGGTCGTCGCGTCGAGCACCGCGTCGCCGAGGCGATCGTCGGTCTTCACGCGGGCGGCGAAGGTGGCGGCCATCGAACGCACGTGCTCGTGCGGGCTGCGCAGCACGTTGATGAGCAGACGAGCCGCGTCGACGCGACCGCTCGACGCCAAACGGCCGATGCCCTCGGCGGCGGCGCGTTGGACCATCGGGTCCTCGAGCACCAGCGCGTCCATGAAGGCTTCGATGACCGACTCGCCGCCGATCTCTTCGAGCGCTTGAAGCGCCGCGAGCTGCACCGCGGACGGACCGCGACGCGAGCGTGCGCGAAGCAGCGCGACGGTGCGTGGGCTCGACACCGCGCCGAGCGCCGAGACCAACCCCGGCTGCACGTCGTCGCTCTGAAAACGCGGCTCGACCACCTCGAAGAAGCGCGCTTCGTCGACCGCCTGCGCGAACGCGCGGCACGCGATGCCCGCCACTCGCGCGTCGTCGACGTCGAGCGCGTCTTGAATGATCTGCAGCGCTTGTTCGGCCGCGGCGCTCATCACCTCGCCGTCGGCGAGCCAGCGAAGCGCTTCGAGCTGCTCGGCCGCCGTGCCGGTCTTCACGACGCCGGCGAGCAGATCGAGCGCGCGATGGCGCGCCTTCGGCACCATCACGTCCATCGCCTCGCGGCGACCGAGGAAGGTCCGCTCGCGAACCAACTGCGTCAGGGCACGCAGAGCCGACGGACCGCCGACCGCTTCGAGCACCGTCTTGACCGCGGCGCGCACCTCCGCGTTCGGGTTGCCGAGCGTCTTGCAGAGCGCGGGATGCGACTCGGTGTCGTTGCAGCGCGGCAGCACCGCTTCGGCCGCCTTGAGCGCGATTCCGTCGAACGCCGGAAGCGCCTCGACGATGGGCGCGAAGAAGCTGGGGTCGGGCGCGCTCAGACACATCGTCTTGAACGCGGAGCAACGGTTGCGGTGGTGGGGGCCGTCTTTGGGCAGGCTCGGATCGCGGAGCACCGCGACGAGGTTCTCGACGTCGGAGCGCTTCAACGCGTCGACGGATTCGAGGTAACGCCGAAGCTCGTCGACCGAGCCCCACGAGGCGTCGCGAAACGTTCGGAGCGCCTGACGATCCACGAGACGACGCTATCGGAGCGCGAGTCGGAAGGAAATCGGGCGAATCGCCACAAACGAATGTGGAAGGCCACGTCGCGCCGCCAGGGGCGATGGGCGGAGTTGGCGTGAGGGCCCTCCAACGGGTGACGAGGCCGACGGATGGAAGGTCCGTGAGGGGCGGATCGCAAAAGCCTCGTTCGAGGGCATGACGCGACGTCCGGAAACTCCCGATGCACAGACTCGGAACGTCGCTCGCGGACCTCGAGACCCCCCACGAAGAGCAAGAATCTTCGAGCCTCTTCCCGTTCTTCGAGGCGGCGCTCACCGACCGGCGGAGCCGGATCGGACCAGCCCTGCTCTCTCGTACGGACGGGCTCGGTCTCAGGCCGCCCCGAGGTAGATCTTCAACGTCTCCGCCGCGCGCTTCTTGTCGAAGGGCACGCCTTGCAGCTCGGCGCGTCGGCTCACGTTCCGGAAGAGCTCGTCGAGGAAGCCGTAGAACGCGATGCACTCGTCGATCGCGCCCCGAAGCCGACGGGGATCGAGCAGGTCGACGTCGCGCAAGGAGTCGAGGGCGGCGAGGAAACGGTCCAGGTGGCTGTAGTCGCTCGCGCGCACGAGCTGGTAGCCGATCGCGCGGAAGTGCTCGAGGAACTCGCGGACGAAGTGGAAGCTCGCGTGGCTCGCCCAGCGGTCGGGATCTTCGGTCGCGGCCTCGGCCTTGGCGAGGAACGCGCGCAACACCTGGAGGAACATCCACACGTCGCGGCGTAGGCGCTCGCTGGCTTCGCGACGCGCGCTCGATTCGCTCGCGAGCTCCGGCGGCTCGGAGCTCGGCGCGAGCTCCGTGCAGAGGGCACGCACCGCGTGGTGCAGGGTGGCGCGCAACGACGCCGTGGCGAGCACGATCTGCGCACCGAGCTCGGCGTCTTGACCACGCGCGAAGGTCGTCTCGTCCAACGGGGGCAGCTCGCGCTCGTAGACCTTTCGAATCTCCACGCGCAACGCGTTGGCGAGGCCTTCGAGGGTGCCGCGAAGCGCGAAGAGCCGTCCCGCGCGGTGCGAGAGCTCCTCGTGACGTCCTGCGAGCGCGTGGGCCGGCACGGTGAGCAGCTCGCGCTCGAAGGCGTCGGCGAGGTTCGACGACGCGTGGCGACCGAGGTAACGCGCGAGCGCCCGCATGTCGCTGCGGAACACGGCGAGAATCGCGTACGCGCGACGCACGGACGCGGGGTCGGAGGCGTAGACGTCGACGAGCGCCGCGTAGCGGAGGCCACGAAAGAGCGCGAGGAAGGCGACCGCGACGACCTTGTGGGCGGCCTCGTCGACGGTGTGCAGCACCTCGAGCACCTCGGGGTGCCGGATGCGGTCGAGCTCGGGGCGGAACTCGAGGGCGACGAGGGGATCGAAGTAGGTGTTGCGGCCGATCTCCCGCACGACGGTGCCGACGAGCCCGTCGTAGAGACGGTGCGAGACGCGCGGCAGACGCAGCAGGCCTTCGGCGACGTCGTGAAACGCGGTGAAGGTGTTGCGCAGGACGAGCAGCGACTCTTCGGGCGTGTCTTGGGCGAGCTGGTCCTTGAGCAGGCGCTGACGGACCTGGTCTTCGGGAAGGACGGTCTCGAGGTAACGCGTGAAGACGAAGGCACGCTCGCGCTCGCCGAGGAGCTGCCGCACGCAATGCAGCGCGCGAGCGAGCACGTCTTGGAGCACTCGCAGCTCGCCGCGGTAGTCGTGCGCCGCGGGCGGCTCGGCGTTCGGCCGGCCGGGGTGGTTGCGTGGGTTGGCGAAGCACGCGAGCCCCTTGAGGAGCATCTCGAGCTCGAAGAGCGTCTCTTCCTTGTCTTCCCAAGTGAGCCGCTCGTACCAGCCCTCGCGCGCCTTGGACTGCTCGCGGCGCAAGCCACGCGTGTCGCGCAGGAGGTTGGCGTAGACGTCACGCGCCGCGGTCATCGAGGGGGAGGGATACCACGACCGGACGAAGAGGTGCGGGTCGTCGGACAACCCGTGCCCGTGCCCCTGCCCGTGCCCAGCGCCGGCGGCGGTGTCGGCGGCGGTGGCGGTGTCGGTGGCGGTGTCGGTGGCGGTGTCGGTGGCGGTGGCGGTGGCGGTGGCGGTGTCGGTGGCGGTGGCGGTGGCGGTGGCGGCGTCGGTGGACGCGACGACACCGCCCGAAAACCAAAGGCCCACGCGCCAACGACGCGTGGGCCTTCAAACGTCGACGCGCTCAGTAGATCGCGAGCCCGAGGCCCACCTCGGGCACCGCTTCACCGTGGCCGCCCCACACGCCCCCACGCAGCTGGAGCGCGAGACGGGTCGTGAGCTCGACCTGCACGAGACCCCCTCCGCCGACGAAAGGCCGGGCGTCGCGCACGTCGAGGGCGGCGTCGCGTCGGACGGCGTTTCCGCCCTGGAGGTACGCGCCGACGTGCAAGCGACCGAGCCCAGGCGCGAAGACCTGCGCCTCGCCGCCGTAGCGCACGAGCGAGGCGGGATCGTGAATCCCGAAGTCGACGAAGAGCTGAAGTCCGACCAACCGATGCGGGAAGCCACCGGCCGAGAGACGCGCGCCACCGCCGTAGGTGTCTTGGCCGAGCCCGAGCATCGTGCCTTCCATGCCGAGCGTCAGGCCCTGGCGGTTCAGCGGCGCGCGCTCGAGCTCGTCGAGGCGTCCTTCGGAGCCGTCGAGAATCGCGCCGTCGGCCCACGCCGCGAGCTCCGGCTCGATCGCGTAGGCGGGCACCGTGAGCCATTTGCCGTCGTCGGTGTAGAGGTGGACGGGGTGGTCCATGCTCACGCCGACCCAGCCGTCGTGCCGCGCGCCTTCGGTTGCCGCGACGCCCACGACGACGCCCGCCACCGCGACCGTCGCGACGACCGCCGCCGCCACCGCCGCCGCACCGATCGAGTCGTCGTCACCCGAGCTCGACTCCCCGAAGCTCGAGCCACGCCCCCCACGACCCCCACGCCCCCGCGTCGGATCGACCGCGACGTGAACCCCGGGCACCGGAGTCGGCACGAGCACCTCGGGCCCGCAGCCGTGCAAGCGACAACGCGTCTCGTGAATGCGCGCGGCGACGGCCACCGCGACGATCGCGTTGGGCCCTTCGATCGTCACGTCGTCCACGGGCGCCTCGTCGGGGCGCGTCGCGAGCTCCTGCACCGCGCGAATGCGCTCTCCTCGGTCTTCGGGCGGGAGCTGCGCCAGCCGCTCGAGCTCGTCGGAGCGAATCTGGTAGGTGGATTGAAGGCAACCTCCGAGGAAGGTCGCGGCGAAGAGAAGGAAGCTGAGTCGCTGCACGGGAGGCGGCCTTTTCAGGTGTCGTGCCAAGCCACGTTCGTGGGAGTTTCGAAGCTTTCGAAGCCCACGATCGAGAACGAAGCGCGACAGCGAAGGCGAGAGGCGTGACGCAACGTTCTCGCCTACGCCAGCGAGCAATTCGCGCGAGGGCGCTTCACGACGAACGTGAAGAAACGTGAGGCGGGGCGTCGAGTTTCGCGCGCTCGGTGTCGGTGTCGGTGTCGGTGCCCGTGACGAAGACGGTGCCCGTGACGAAGACGGTTGGCGCGAAGCGTCGTCTCCGACTCTGCCTCCGTCGTCGCGAAGCGACGGGGGCGCGAAGCGCCGTCTCCGACTCTGCCTCCGTCGTCGCGAAGCGACGGTGACGCGAAGCGCCGCCTCCGTCTCCGTCTCCGTCTCCGTCTCCGTCTGCATCTCCGTCTGCGTCTCCGTCTCCGTCTGCGTCTCCGTCTGCGTCTGCGTCTCCGTCTCCGTCTCCGTCTCCGTCCCCGTCCCCATCCCCGTCCCCTTGCACCCTCCCCCACACATTCCACCCTCGCCCTCGTGGCGACCCTTCGCGATCACCTCCGCGCCGAGCCTTTCGCGCTCGCCCTCTCCAGCGGCTTCTTCGGCTTCTTCGCGCACGCCGGCTTCCTCACCGTGCTCGAGGACGAAGGCCTGCTCCCCACCCGCCTCGCCGGTTCCTCCGCGGGCGCGTTGGTCGCCGGCTGCTGGGCCGCCGGCCTCGACGCCCCCGCCATCGCCGAACGCTTCCGCACCCTTCGCCGCGAAGAGTTTTGGGACCCGGCTCCGGGCCTCGGCCTGCTGCGCGGCCACCGCTTCCGCGGGCTGCTCGACGAAACACTGCCGAGCGCGAGCTTCGAGTCCTGCCGCGCGCCTTTGGCCGTGAGCGTCTACGACCTGCTCGCGCGCCGCACCGAGGTCGTCGACCGTGGCCCGCTCGCCCCGGCCATTCACGCGAGCGCCGCGTTCCCCGGCATGTTCCAGCCCGTGAAGGTCAACGCACGGCCTTGCCTCGACGGGGGCATCGCCGACCGCCCCGGCACCCGCGGCCTGCCCGCCGGAACCCGCGTCCTCTACCACCACCTCTCCTCACGCTCGCCGTGGCGTCGCAAGGGCTCCCCCGCGCTCGCGGTGCCGAGCCGCGAAGGACAGATCGCGGTCGTCGTCGACGGCCTGCCGCGTGTCTCGCCCTTCGACCTCGATGCGGGCCCGCGTGCCTTCGACGCCGCCCGCGCCGCCACCCGTCGTGCGCTCGACCTCGCGCCGCACGGCGACGCCCGCGCCGGCCTCGTGGTACGCCTGAACGCAGGCTGAGCCCGCAGACGCGCTCCGCTTTCTCCGCAATCCGGCATGACGCGCTCCGCCTCGCCTCTCCGACCTCACGCGCTCGTGGTCCTCGTCGCGACCCTCGGCTGCGCGACCGCGGGCGCGCCCCTCGCCCCCACCACGCCGACGCCACCGCCCCCGCCGGTCGAGCCCGAGCCCGAGGTCACCGAGGTCGTCGCGGAACCTCCCTCGTCGGTCACCGAGCTCTCGCTCGCGATCGCGCGCACCGCCGAGGGCGCGGAGATCACCGTCGAGGGCCCCGGCACCGAGGTCTGCCTCGGCACCGAATGTCTCCCCTTGGCGCCACGCGCGCGCTTCGTGCTGCCGCGGCCGAGCGCGCCCGCCGTCGTGGGCCACGCGTGGTTGCCGCCTCTGGCCGTCGACGGCGAGCCGGTCGATCCCGCCGTCGTGGCGCTCGACCCGCACCTCGTCGCCTCGCAGCTGCCGACCACGCGTCGTTGGTCCGATCTGCGCGCGGCCTTGCTCGCCCCCTTCGCCGCGACCCGCGTGCTCGACGCGGGCGCGTTGCACGTGCACCTCGTCGCCGCCGACGAAGCCAGCCTCGACGCGCTGGAGCTTCGGGTGAACGAAGCCGCCCGCGTGGCGTTCGCGCGTTTCGGAAGCCTCGCCGGTGCCGTCACGCTCGCGTGGGCCCCGAGTGACGAAGCCCCGAGCCTCGGCGCGCGTTGGGCCCGCCTCACCGCACGTGCGCTGCCGACCAGCGCCGCGGACCTGCCCTCGATGCTCGAGGCGCTCGCGGGAAGCGTCGCCCACCCGATCGAGCCAGGCGTCGACGAAGAAGCGCCGCGCTGGCTCCGACGCGGGCTCGGTCGTTACGGCGTGTGGCTTCTGACCGCCGATCTCCGCCAGGCGCCGTCCGCCGACGCGCTGCACGTGCTCGCGCGTGCCTACGAACGGCATCGCGCCCAGGTGCACGGACACGCGATCGCCGACGGTGAAGACCCGGACGGCGCCGCGCTCGTCCTCTTCTGCGCGGACCTCACGCTTCGACGGCACGGCCACTCGTTGAGCGAAGTGCTCGCCCCGAGCGTGACGGGTTTCGAGGCTCGCCTACGGGACACGCACCCCGACGTCGCCTCCGCGTTGCAGGCGCGGGTCGCTTTCCGCGGCGTGCTCGACCTCGACGCGTGCCTTCGTGGCCACGGGCTCCGCCTCGTCGCGCGCCGAACCGAACGCCCCGGGGAAGAAGCCTTGGCGCGTCTGTTCGAAGGCGCGCTCGTCGAAGGTCGTACGGTGCGCCGCGCCGCCGGTCGGCTTCAGGTGGGCGACGTCTTGCTCCGCCTCGGCGAGGTCCCGGTGACGAGCGGCGACGACCTCGAGCTCGCGCTCTTCGGTCGCGAGCCAGGGGATCGCATCGCGTCGGTGTGGATGCGCGGCGACCGCACGGTGCGGGTCTCGCTCCCGATTCCCTTCGGCCCTTCGGAGACCGTCGTGCGTTTCGCCCTCGAGGCCGAAGAAGGCGCCCTTCGGCTGCCCTTCCCTTTCGCGCGCTGACCGCCCCGACGAGGGACCCGAGCGCGGACGATTCGCCCAACCGAGAGTCACGCGAACTTCGTCCACCATTGACAGACCTCGCCGCTCTGGGTGAAACATCCTCGCGTGGCAAGCCCCGTCCTCGCCGGCGCGATTCCGCGTGCCGGGATCGTCGAGAAGCTCACGGCGATCGAGGCGCGTTGCACGACCGGCGTGCTGCGCTGGCAGGGCACGACCACGGGCGAGGTCGCGCTGGTGCGGGGGCAGATCGCCGCGGACCAGACCGAGCGCGAGGACGGCGAAGATCCC
The DNA here is from genome assembly GCA_020633125.1 of Sandaracinus sp. Classification (GTDB taxonomy): domain Bacteria; phylum Myxococcota_A; class Polyangia; order Polyangiales; family Houyiibacteriaceae; genus JACKEH01. Next base: position 12,511 of record JACKEH010000037.1, read on the forward strand.
GTCGAGCTCCTGCTCGCCGAGCGCACCGGCACCTTCGAGGTCTTCCAGATTCTCCCGCCCCTTCCCGTGTCGAAGGGCAAAGACGGGATGCGCCGCGGCTCGCTCGAGGTGCACGTCGCGGCCGACCTCATGCGCTACTGCGAGAACGCCGGCCTGACCGGGATTCTCGCGATCGAGTCCGACGGGAAACGCGCCGAGATCGGCTACGACTGCGGCGAGCTCGGCGACATCCGCTTGGACGGGCTCGACGAGCTGCACGAGGTCTTCGGCTGGGAAGACGGCAGCTTCGAGATCGTCGCGCTGACGATCGCGCCCAACCTCGCCGAGGATCTCGAAGACGCGATCACCACCGAGATGGTGCGCCCCGATCTGGTCGTGGCGGAGGAGCCGAAGGCGGACTCGACCGGCAAGCTGCTCCTGCGCGTGGTCGAGATGACGCTCGCGGAGATCGTGAAGGAGCGCGAGGAGCGGCGTCCGGTCACGAAGACCTCGCCGCCGGTGGTGCCGCTCGCGCCGCCGAAGAAGCACCCGACGTTGCCGCCGCCGACCCCGCCGGCGAAGCCGCGTCGCGAGCCGACGGTGCGTGTCTTCTACCTGAAGGGCGACGCGGAAGCGCCGAAGGACGAAGGCGTTCGCCACGTGTCGAGCTCGGTGGAGCTCGAGAGCGATCTGCCGGACGCGGTGAGCGAACGACGCTCGGAGCCGGCACCGGCGCCCGAATCGGATTTGCCACCCGCGCGGCGCTCCGACGCCCCGAAGGCGAAACCGAAGGCCGAGCCGAAGGCGGCGAGTGAATCGTCGCCCTCGGCGTCGGCAGAGGGTACGCTCGAGGCGGCTCGGGCCACGCGGCGAACGTCGCGACCGGGCGACGAGACGGTGAAGACGAAGAAGGAGCGCCCCGTGACGACCCCGAGCGCCAGCGCCACGCCTGCCCCGAGCGCGACGCCCGCCAAGAAGCCGCTTCCGACGGCGGTGTGGGCTCTGATCTCCCTCGCGCTCGTGATTGGCGCGCTTCTCCTGCTCTCCGCGATGCCCCCGATCGAGTGAGCGCGGTACGGCGCCACGTTCGTTCGTGAAGCTTCGTTCGTGAACCTTCGTTCCGGAGGCTCCGTTCCTGAGGCTTCGTTCCTGAGGCGGCGATGGCCAATCCGCGTTCGCGAGGCCGCGTTCGTGAGGCCGCGTTCGTGAGGCGGGCTCGACCCGTGCGTGCCGTGCGCGCTTCGTGTTCGCGCACCGCCCCACGCGACCTGCTAGACCGAGCGCGTGCACGACGAGGGACTTCAGACGAAGCGGTCCACCGACCCCGAAGACGCCAAGGGCACGGACGTGGAGCTCGAGCGCGAGCCGCCGACGAAGCGGCGACGTCTTCGTTGCCCGCAGTGCGCGTGGGAACCGAAGGAGACCGACGTCTGGTCGTGCGTCTGCTTCTGTGTGTGGAACACCTTCCTCACCGCCGGCGTGTGCCCCGCGTGTGGCCGTCATTGGCGCGAGACGCAGTGCCACCGCTGCAGCACGTGGTCGCCGCACCTCGCATGGTACGAAGACGAAGGCGACGAGGGCGGCAAGGACGCTTGAGCGATTCTCTGCTCCCTACGGGCATGGGCACGGGCACGGGCACGGGCATCCGAAAGAAAGAGGCGCCTTCCGTTCCGGAGAGCGCCTCGTGTCTTTGCCGCTTCGGGGAGCGTCAGGTCTGCGCGACGTGCGCGACCGACTCGTTCAGCTCGTCGTAGCCGACCGCGCCGAGGTCGTCCTTCGTTTCGTGCGGCTGCGGGATCCACTCCTCGTCCGGCCCGAGCGAGACGGGGCGGAAGGGCTTGCCGTCGTAGGTGAGGCGCTGCGAGAGCACGAAGGTCTTGAAGAGGTAGAGCCCGAGCGACTTCTGATCGAGGTTCGGGTGAATGTGCGGCGCGACCTTCTTCGCGTGCACTTCCGGCGCGAGGCTCCAGTGCAGGCCCGGCTTCATGTGGTGGATCGTGTGGAAGCCGTTGTTGAACGTGAACCAGTTCACGAGCCCGCCCACGAAGTTGCGCGAGTGGTTGTACTCGCTCGTCTCGTCGCAGCCGTCGTGCTGGAGCAGGTTGAACGTGACGATGCCCCACTGCGCGTAGAGGTGCGGGACGATCCAGAAGACGAGCGCCTTGCGCCAATCGACGACGAAGAGCGCGACGTTGATCGTCATCAGCACCGTCATCTCGATCGCGAGCTGGCGGAACCACTTCGGGTGCCGCGTGCGCATCGCCTTCGAGTACGCGCCGTCGGCGCGCATGATCGAGGGCACGCACGCGAGCATGAAGAAGAAGAGGTTGAAGAGGTTGTAACGGAAGCGCGCCTTGCTGGTGCGCATCACGTCGCGCCGCGTCTGCGTGTGCTTGTGGTGCGAGAGGTTGTGACCCGGCACGTACGAGCTGACCGGGTGTCCGTAGGTCAGCGTCAGCACGATCTGCCAGAGCTTGTTCATCGTGCGCGACTTGAAGATCGGGCAGTGGACCGCGTTGTGCGTCGACACTGCGCCCTGAAAGCTCGTCACGAGCAGCAACAGGTAGGCGGGGATCACCCAGCGCCAGTCGATCGACGCGAGCCCTTCGGGCGTGGCGACCCAGACGAGCCCGAACGTCGCGAAGTAGAGCGCGACGAAGAAGAGCGTGCGGACGTCGGCGGCGTAGCGAAGCATCGGCAACCTCTCGATCCATCCTCGAAGACCGACCCGAATCCGTGTGTCGGAGGGGCCCACGAGGCGTGGACGACACGGCGAGCGGAGGCTCGAAACGAGCTCCACCCACCGATCACCGGGTCCGGGGTATCAGGGGCCCGGAAGGTCGGCAAGGAAGGGGGTGAGGAAAAGCCCCGGCCGATCGGCCGAGATTTCTGTCTGGTTTCGTGACGTTACGTGAGGGCGGCCCTTGGTCGCGGACGGCGCCGAAGCGTTTCGTCGGTCGTGGCGGAGCTCAGAACGTGCCGCCCGACGCGACGCCCAACGCGTACGGACGGCCCACCCCCTCGACGGAGTCGAGGCGGGTCCCGCGAAAAGCGCGCGAGGATGACCGCGTCGCCGCGGCGAGACCAAGCAGCCGAAGGTGCCGCCGAGGCGCGCCAGCGGTGGTCTGAGTCGTCGTTCGGAATGCCGCCGCCGTGCACGACACGGAAGGTCGGCGCCCACGCGGCTTGGGCCACGAAGGCGGCCTGGCGAGAGCCGAGCCGCACCGTCGCCCCGACGTGCGGGACCAGGTAGCCGACGTCGAGGTAGACGTCGGTCTCGGTCTGCACGAAGTGGTACTCGTAGAGGAAGCCGACGCCGAGCGACGCCGGACCTTCGACTCGACGTTGCCCGAGAGCGCGACCGGCACCACGAGCCCGGTCTGAAAACCGAGCGACCGCCGGCCAGCCCATCGGCTGCACGTAGCCTCCGTAGACGGTCGGCATCCAACCGCGTCCGGGCGTCGACGTGATCTGGAGGTCGCCCGCGGCGCCGGCACCTCGGGCTCGGGGCGGCAACCGCACGCCTCGCAGATGCCGGAGAAACGCCGAACGCCGCACGCGCGAGGCGTCGGCGTGATCGATGCGTCGCGCGAGCTCGCGTGCGCTTCCGCGCGCATCGCCCACTCGCGCGCCGGTCCGTCAGGAAGCGTCGCGGCCGGGTCTGGCTGCCGCTGCGCTCGAGGATGACGAGCGTCGCGTCCCAGAAGAACGCCGCGAGCAGCTCGAGGAGCGGCAGGTCGTCGATGGCGTCGGCCATCTGCTCGAAGTGCGCGAGCCGCTCTGCGCTCGTGCTCTGCTCCACCGACTCGAGCGCCTCGCGCAACACGTCGAGGCCGCCGAAGCGCACGAGCGCGTCCACGATCTCCGCGCGACGACGCTCGAGCGCCGGGTCTTCGCGAAGCGCGAGGTAGCTGCGTTGCATGCGGCCGTTGCGGAGCACGCCGTCGTAGGCACGACGAATCGGCGCGACCGGTACCCCGAAGCCGATGCCCTGCACGCCGCGGCTCGGATCGCCACGCGCGACGACGATGCCGACGAGGTGCTCGTCCTCGTCGACGAGCGGGCCCCCCGAGTTGCCGGGGTTCACGCTGATGCCGAGCTGAAGCTGCCCGTCTTCCGTCGCCGCGCTGACGATGCCGCGCGTCGATTGCGGGTTCTCGCGCGAGGCGTCGAGCGGGTAGCCGATGGCGTCGACGGTCTGGCGAACCGTGAGCGTGGGCGCCTCCTCGGGAAGCGGCACCACCGCGGGAAAGGGCGACTCCGCGAGCACGAGCAGCAGCGCGAAGTCGAGCTCGCGATCTCGGTGGACGACCCGCGCGGCGAGAACTTCGGTGGCTCCGGGCAGCCGCACCGCCACGTGGTGCGCGCCTTCGACGACGTGCGCGGCGGTGACGACGACGCCGCGCGGATCGACGATCACCCCCGAGCCGTGGCCCACCTCGGGAAGCGCGAGCACACGCGGGTAGAGGCGGCCGCGCACCCGGGCCGCGCGAACGTCTCCGACCGCGAAGATGCGGACCGTGGCGGCGTCGACCGTGCCGTAGGCGACCACGGGCGTGTCGGTGGCGGCTTCGGGCGACGGCGTGGGCGTGTCCTCGGAGCCCACGGCCTCGCCTGACCGATCGCTGGGCGGGGCTTCGACTGGTGCGAGGTCTTGCGCGGAGGCACGCGCGCCGATGACGAGGAGAAAGGTCGAGAAAACGAAACGAGACGAGGGGTCTGGGCGGCTCCAAACGACGGAGTCGAGGCCGGGGGGTCCGCGAAAAGCGCGCGAAGATGACCGCGTCGCCGCGGCGAGGCCAACGAACGTCACTCACGATTCGACGTCGGGAACGGCTGGTTCGAGACGCCGACCGTGACGGCGAATCGCGAGCCCGACCGTCGCGCTCACTCGCGCGCGAGACACCCCTCGAGCGTGAGGCTTCCGGCGAAACGCACGACCGCTCCTTCTGCGTCGACCACGTCGCAGTCGAAGGTCACGACGTCGTCCCAAGAAGAGAACGAGGTCGCGACCGGGCACTCGCCGAGCCGCTCGTAGGTCCGGCCGTCGAGCTGCACGTCGAGCCTCGTCGCGGTGCCCTCTTCGGCTTCGAGCCAGAAGTGCTCGAACGCCGAATCGTCTGCGGGCTCCGAACGACGATCCGAGAGGGCGAGCGTCAGTCGCTCGCCGCGTCGTTCGCAATGCGCCGACAGATCGCCCGCCTCGGCGTGCGGGCCCGTCGTCATCGACGTTCCGTCGAAGTCCCGCACCGTCGACTCGTCCACGCGCAACGAACCGGACACCGAGAGCCGCGCGAAGCCGCAGGCGGTGCCGAGCAAGAGCAGGGTGACGACGAGGAAGCGAGACACGACGGAGGGCTAGCAGACGCGATCGGTCGGCGCCGCCGAGGTCTCTGGTCCCGAAGCGACCGACCTCGGAACGTCACCGAGCGATCACCGTTCGCGTCGCGTCACGCGTGATGCCTTCCTCGGAAGGCTCAACGACGCCCGCAGTAGTCGTCGCCCGGAAGGTCGGTGCAGAGCGAAAGGTTGCCCGTGGGTTGGCACTCTTCGCCCTCCTCGCAGTGGTAGGTGCAGCGAAACGAGCCAATCCCGACGGTGCCGACGAACGCGCAGATCCCACCGACCCCGCAGGTGTCGCTGCCCTCGACGCAGGCCACCCCCGCGTCGCGCACCGCGTCACACGTCGTCAGCGCCTCGTTGATGCCGCAATAGCCCGTCGAGGCCGCGCCCGAGCGGCTGATCCGATCGGCGATGCCCACACGATACGGCGCACCGTTCGCCGCACACCCGCCCGCGGGCGGACGCGCGAGGCAGAAGTAGCCGTTCATCATCCCGTCGAAGAGCGTCGGCACACACGCCGCGGTGCCCGCGCACTCGGTGTCGGAGAGGCAGGTCTGGCAGCTGCCGAGCGAGCCACGAGGGGTCTCGGTGCAAGCCCCCGCGACGGGGTCGCAGCTGTTGCCGCCGCAATGCGTGGCGGCGGTCGCCTCGGTGCACTCCACGCACGTGCCCTCGTCGCATTCGTTCTCGCCGGTCCCCGCGCATTGCGGGCTCGCGGTGCAGGGCGCGCAGGTGTTCGTCTCGAGGTCGCAGCGCGCGGCGGCGGCGTCGGTGCAGTCGGCGTCGGTGTCGCAGGCCACGCAGCGGCCCATGCGGTCGCCCGAGGTCGCGCAGAACGGCGTCGTGTCGAAGCGGGCGCAGGACGCGTCGACCTCGCACGCGACGCAGGTCTTGGTCGCTCCGTCGCAACGAGGCGCCGAAGGATCGGCGCAGTCGGCGTCCACGTCGCACGCGACGCACGTGCCCGCGAACGCTCCCTCGGTCGCGCAGGCCGGCGTGTCGCCGAAACGCGCGCAATCGGCGGCGTCGTCGCAGCCCGCCGCGCATTCGCCGTCGCCGTCACAGACCGGGGCGCTCGGGCTCGGGCAATCGGCGGCGACGGTCGTGCTCGTGCAGGTCACGCACGACGCGTCGACGCAATGCGCGTCGTCGCACGCGTCGTCGCATGCGTTCGCGGTGCCGGCGTCGGGGCTCGCGGCATCGGAGACGCTCGCGTCGACCGGGACGAGCTCCTCGTCGAGGCAACCGACGACGGCGAGCAGCGAAGCGAAGAAGACGATGCGCATGGCGAAGACCTCGAAACCAGAGACGAGCGCGAAGAGAATCTCGGAAGGGACGACGTGGCGTGAAGGGACGCCCCGAGCTCAGAAACGGCCACGAAGACGCAGCCCCGTGGGCTGCAGCGCGACGTCGAGCCGTTCGTCGCGAAAGGGACGCCACGCGAGCAGGACCACGCCGGCGACCACCCCGATGCCGGCGGCGATCGTGTACCCGAGCGCGCGCGGCCCGAGTGTGAAGCGGCGCTCGTAGACGCCGTCGTCGCGAACGACGGGCGCGCATCCGTCGGTGCACGAGCCGTCGCGCGCCAAGCCCACGATCGCGACCGCGCCGAACCCGGCGCCGATCGCAAGCAGCCCACCGCCGAGCGCGTAGTTCAACGGCGACACGCGCGAGGTCCCCGGATCGGACCCCTCGGCGAGTGTGAAGCTCTCTTCGGCCTCGGAGGCATCGAGCGTCACCTCGCGCCGCTGCGTGCGGTGACCCGTCGCGCTGACGGTGATGCGGTAGGTGCCGCGATCGACGCGGACATCCGTCGGCAGCGTGCCGACGGTTCGGCCGTCGACCGTGACCGCGGCCCCGAGGGGCGTTCCACGCAAACGAAGCAAGACTTGGTTCTCTCCGAGGCGTGCCGAGAGCGCACGCGCAAACGCGCGACGGGCGGCGTTGGGCACGTCGTCGCCTTCGACCTCGGCGCGGCCCGTGTACTGGTTGCCGTCGGCGTCCGCGAAGGTGACGAGCACCTCGTGCGGCGTGTCGGACCCCGCGCGCGCCCACACGGCGGTCAAGCAGGCTTCACGGAGACCCGCCGCCACGAGCAACTGGTTGATGCAGACGGTGGTGTCCGGACAATCGCGCACGATGTCGAGCACCTGACCTTCCGGCGTTTCCGGCGTGAGGCGCGCGGCTTCGAGCGCGCGCTGGACGGTCGCGACGGCGAGGTTTCCGGCGTCGGCACGGAGTGCCTCGGTTCCGAGCGCGGGGAGGAGCAGCACGCGCGGCTCGTCTTGCGCGAGCGCAGGCGAGGCGAGCACGAGGCCCACGAAGAGAACCGAAAGCGCGCGCATCAGAACGTCCCTCGAAGCGACAAGGTCGCGTGTGTCGCGCTGCCGGAGCCTTCGACGCGGACCGGGGCATCGCGACCGAACAGGTACGTGAAGGGCACCGTCAACAGCGGGAGCGCGGTGCTGACGAGAAAGCTCGAGCGTTGCCCACCCTGACCGCGGTTGACGCACGCGCGTTGCGTCTCCGCGACCTGCTCGCAATCCGGCAACGTGACGACGAGCGCCGCACCGAGGCCCGCCGTGAGCAGACCGACGCCGCCGCTCAGCCACGCCCACCACGGCGTGCCTTCGCGCTCGGGCAACGCGAACGCGAAGCCCGCCGCGACGAATGCCCCGCCGACGTAGGCGAGCACGTGGGTCGGAACCTGGTAGGCGAGCCAATCCTGTTGGCGCTGGACGAACTCCGGATCGGTCGCCTGAAGCTCCGCGTACGTGTCGCCCGCTTTTGCACGAAGGCGATGCGTCGCGATTCCGCCGCCGTACGCCCCGACCCCCGCCGCGACGAGCACGAGACCGGTCGCGAGCCACACGGGCGATCGTTCGACGTCGTCCGAACGAGAGGAACGCGCAGGCCGGCTTCCACCGTCGCCGTCACGCAGGCTGACCACGAACTCGTGGGCTTCACCGCGCAGCCCGAGCTCGACGCGCTCACCGACGTCGTTTCGCTCGATCAGGCGCGCGGTCCATCCGCCACGTGCGGTCGGCTCGAGCGCGACGATCGACACGTCCATGCGGCGCGAGAGCTTCTTCAGCGCGTCGAGCGCATCGTCGCCGTGCGCGTGCACGATCGGACGTGAGCGCAGCACCGACTCGAAGCGGGTGTCGATGTGGACCCGCGTCTCGCCGGTACGGACCTCGACGCGGTGCACCCGCCCGCGGTCCTCGGGCGAGCACTCGACCTGCACGCCGTAGGTGCCTTGTGCGAGATCGACCAACGTGAAGGGCGTTTGTCCCGACGCCACGCCCGCGAGACGCACCGCGCAGCCCGATGGCTCGGACTCGACGACGAGACGTCCGAGGGGCTCACGTGCGATGGCTGCGTCGACACGCTCGAGCAGCTCGCGCACTTCGGGGGTGTGGCGGAACTGGCTGGGGTCGACGCGCGGCACGAGGCGACGGCATTCACGCGCTTGCGTCTCGGCTTGCGGGGTGTCGCCGGTCTCCAAGAAGGCGCGGACCAAGTAGAGGCACGTGTCCAAGACCTGGCGCGCACGGCTCGCTTCGCGGTTCAGCTCTTCGGCGGCGCTCTCGGCGAGCGCTTGGGTGATGGCGAGGTCGGCACGCGCCGCGTCGTAGTCCGCACGTGCGAGGTTGCGGACCGCAGAGGTCGAGCGTTGGGCCCACTCGTCGAGCTGCCGTTGGCTGAGCTCGGGAGCGGGTTGTGAAATGGTGGTTTCGAACCGCTCGACGAGTGCCTCGGCGGCAGGAACCACGAACCCCGCATCGCGCAGCGTTCGACGAGTCCCCTCCGCGATGGGCGCGGCGCTCTCGGGGTCGTTTGCGATCGGAACCACCCAGACGTCTTCGCGGCCCTGGGCGCGCGCGCTGGCGGTGACGACGACCAACGCGAAGAGAAGGATCGTGCCGCGCACGCGGGCAATCTTCCCAATCCCTCCGCTCCGGGCAAGTTCGGGGCGCGGGAATCCGAGGGTCCGCCCTCCGTCGTTCGCGTGAGGACGGTAGATTCGCGGGTTCCTGCAGCGCGACGGCCAAATCGGTTCGATCCATGTGCGACGATCCCTCCGCGCGGGAACGTAGCGGCGCGAATCCGACTCACGTCTTCCAACACACGACGATGCGGTACCGCCCGTCGTTCTTCCACGGCACCTCTTCGATGCGGTGCTCGCGAACGCGGCTGCCCGAGAGCTCGACCAACGCATGCACCCAGCCGACTGCCATGTGGGCGTACCAGGGCGGCATGTCGGAGTAGCCGGTGATGGTCACGCGGGCGCAGTCGTCACCGAGGTCGACCACGTGCACCTCGCCGAAGTCGAAGTAGCGGCTCCACATCCGAGAGAGCGCGCGAAGCGAGCGCCTCGGATTGCCTTCGGTCACGAACGAGCGGTGCACGGAGCCGATGAGCTCGGTCGCCCCGATCCGCCCCATCTCCTCCGCCATCGCCAGGTCGTTGCGGCACCCTTCGGCCTGGAGCTCGACGAGACGGGTCCACAGCTCGAGCGGATACCAGTCCGACACGATGAGGCGCTGCGAGAGCAGCTCTTCGTCGCGCGGGGTCAGCGTGAGCTTCACCCCCGCGCGCCGCATCGCGTGCACGTGGCGAAGCAGCGGGACGATCGTCATCCCCTTGGCGCGGCGCTGCGAAGGCTTCGGAGTGAGCCACGCGAGGTCTGGCGACGAGCGCCGCCCCGAGCTGGAATCCGAGCTGCTCTCGCTCCGCGAGTCCGAGCTGCTTTCGGAGGCGGTCTTCGCCGGAGGGGGAGTGGGCTCGGTCCGCCCCGTGCCGACGCTCGAGGTCGGCGGCTCCGAGGCGCGTGGGGGTGCCGGTCGACGGCGGCTACCGCTCCCGGTCGAGGGGTCGACGCGACGCTTTTCGCTCGAAGGGGAGCGAAGCGGCGCGGGCCAACCCGGCGTCGCGTCGGGGAGGCCGTCGTCGAGAATCGGCACCAGCTCGGCCGCGAGCTCGGCCGCGTCGCGAGGTCGCGCCGACGGCGTTTGGTCGAGGCAACGATGCACCAGCGCCTCGTACGCGGCAGGCACCTCGGGCGCGCGTTCCCGCAGCGGCACGAACTTGCCGGCGTGAATCTTCACGATGACGTCGAAGCTGCTCTGTCCGGAGAAGGGCACGTCGCCGAACGCGAGCTCGTAGAGCATCACGCCGACCGACCAGACGTCCGAGGCCGGCGAGGCATCGCGTGCGCTGCGTGCTTGTTCGGGGGCGACGTACTTCACGCTTCCGACGAGCACGCCCGTCTCGGTGAGCTCCATGGCGCCACCGTCCCGTGCGATGCCGAAGTCGAGCAGCTTCACGCGCGGCCCCGCGCCGGGGCTCGAGAGGACGAAGAGGTTCTCGGGCTTGAGGTCGCGGTGGACGAAGCCTTTGCGGTGCGCGACGGCCAAGGGGTCCAGGGCGTCGAGCAGGAGGGACACCTTCTCCTCGAGCGAGACGTCGGTGCGCTGCACCACGCCGCGGTAGCTCTGCCCCGCAAGCAGCTCCATCGCGACGAACATCGTGCCGTCTTCGTCGATGCCTGCGTCGAGCACCTGCACGATGCCCGGATGACCGATCTCGGCTGGCGCGCGTGCTTCGCGGAGGAAGCGTGCGTGCGAGTTGCCGTCTTCGGCGTGGTCGTGGATGAGCTTCAGCGCGCAGCGGCTGTACGTGGTGGTGTGGCGCGCGAGGTAGACCGCACCCATTCCTCCTGCACCGAGCTTCTTGAGCAGCTCGTATCGTCCTCCCACGACGCGAGACATCCGTCCGAGCATAGCGCAGGGCGCGCGGCGACGGGTCGGGTGCACGCCGGTCATTCCGAGGCGCCTTTCGGAGCGAGTCACGTCAGCGGACGGGCGGCTTCCTCGTTCGGGAGGGAGCCTGCGGAGAGGAGCGCTCGCAGCGCGGACACGGACCGCCAGCGCCGGAGCTCAAGCCCGACCGCGGCTGCGCAGTCCGAGAATGGTGAGGGGCTCGTCGGAGCGCGAGAAACGCACGACGCTTCCGACGTCGAGCTTGGCGACCTTCTGCGCGCCGTCGAAGTAGAGCCGGCCTTCGCGGATCTTGCTCTTCAGCTCGAGCGTCTCACCGTCGAGCACCAGACCCTTGGCGAGCTTCAAGGCTTCGGGCTCGCGGTCGGGAAGCTCGGGGGCGAAAGGCTCGCGGACGATCCACTGCAACTTGCGCGAGCCGATCGGCAGCACCTTGCCGCCGGCGCTTCGTTGCGCGGCGGTCGAGCCGGCGGCCGGACCGATCCACAAGCCGCTGCAGGCGTGGCTCGCTTCTTCCTCGCCGTGGCGAAGGAGGAAACGCGTCGTGGCCGCGGGACACTCGTGGCAGAAGAGCACGTCGTTGAGCACGCGCTCGTGCACCGACTCCCCGTCGAGCTCGACGCGCATGCGGGTCAGCGGCGTGCGGCGCAGGTCGCCTTCGAGCGCGCGCTCGAGCGTCGTCTCCACGTCGTCGCGGTCGCCCGCACAGAACCATCCGACGCTCGTCTCGGGCGAGCTGTTGATCGCGACGATCGGGGTCGTCGCGTCGACCGTGTGCGAGGTCCAGAGCAGCGTGCCGTCGCCGCCCAGCGTCACCACGAGATCCCATCGTTCGTCGGCCCGCTCGTGCCGGTGTCGAAAGGTCGCGCGGGTGCCGAGCTTCTTGAGCGCCTCGCGTGCCTTCTCGAGCGTCCCGACGTGGCTCTCGTGCGCCGAACGAAGTTTCGCGACGGAGGCGTCGTTCTCGGCGAGCAGGCGTTTGACGAGCGGATCGCTCTCGGCGTCCCAGCGCTGGTAGGCCGTCTTCTTGTAGATGACGAGCACGCGAGGTCGCGACGTCTCGCCGTTCGCTTCCGTCATTGGGCCTCCGGCTTGTCGGAGGGGCGTTCCGGCGCTCGGTTCATCGGGTGCGTCCACGAGCGGCGAGGCGACGCAGGCCGACCTCGCTCTTCACGTCGCCGATCTCGCCCGCGTCGCAGCCCGCGATCGCTTCGTCGATCGTGAAGAAGCGGACCGTGCTGCCAGACTCGACGGGCGTGCCGTCTTCGGTGGGAATGCCGCGGGCGGACTCCTCGACCTTCGCCGTGAAGTAATAGAGCCGTTCGGCGATCACGCCGGGCGAGAGGAAGATCGGCGCGCCCATCGGGACGAAGGCGCTCGGGTCGAGCGTGAAGCCCGTCTCTTCGAGCGTCTCGCGGGCGCAGCAGAGGCGCAGCCCTTCTTCGCCGCGTTCTTCGGGCTCGACGAGACCGGCCGGCAGCTCCCAGAGCACCGGGTCGACGCGTGGATCGACCGGCACCGCGAGCTCTTCACGAAAGGCCAGCGGCGGGCGCAGCGAGGTGCGCAGCAAGACACGGTCGTCGTCCGTGTGCAGCACGAGCACGACGGCATCCGTCGCACGGCGGTCGGCCGCGTCGTATTCGTAGTCCGGGCTCGCGCTGCCGTCGGCGTAGCGGTTGCGGAGGAGACGGCGGCGGAGGCGGAGGAAGCCGGGCGGTTGTTCCGGGGTGCGATCCTCGACCAGCTCGACGTGAATCGGAGGCTTTCGCCAGCGCATCGTTGCTCCTCTCGTCGCGCCTCAGTCGAGCGGTTCCACTTCGAGCGGTGGCTCCGGTTCGATCGGCTCCGTGGGAGGATCGAACGGACGCCACACGAGACTCAAGCCCGGAAGGATCATCCAACGTTCGAGCTCGCCGGCCAGGCGCCAAGTCTCGAAGGTCGCGCCAATCGCGAGCGCGTCGTCGAGGCGGACCTCGAGGCGAGCGCCGAAGCCCGCGAGGCCGCCGACCCGCAGGCCGTCGTTGGTCGCGCCGGCCCAGAAGCCGCCGCGGAGAAAGACGTGAAAGCCGACGGGTCGGGGGCGCAGGCCGATGCCTGCGGTGAGCGTGAGCGGCGCGAAGACCCGGTTCACGTCGTCGTTGTCGCTCGTGCTCGCGCCGACGCCGATCCCGAGGCCGAAGGTCGCGGGGCCGACGCGTTCGAAGAGGTCGACCACCAGGTCGCCGCCCAACCGGCGCTCGTCCGCGGTCGGCTCGATGGCGAGCAGGCCGGTGATCGCGCCCGAGGGCTCCCATTGCGCGTGCGCAGTGGGGGCGAAGGCGGCGAGGACGAGCGCGGCGAGCAGCAGGCGCATCAGGCCGGCGTCTTCTTGGCGTCGGCGAGGAACTGCGCGAGGCCCAGGTCGGTCAGCGGGTGCTTGAGAAGCTGCTGGATGACCTTGAGCGGCAGCGTCGCGCAGTCGGCGCCGAGGAGCGCGGCCTGCACCACGTGCACCGGGTGGCGGATGCTCGCGGCGAGCACCTCGGTCTCGAGACCGTAGTTGCCGTAGATCGAGAGGATCTGCTCGACCAGCTCCATGCCTTCGCCGCTGATGTCGTCGACGCGGCCGATGAAGGGGCTGATGTAGGTCGCGCCCGCCTTTGCCGCGAGGAGCGCCTGCGTGGGGCTGAAGCAGAGCGTGACGTTCGTCTTGATGCCTTCGTCGGTGAAGGTGCGGACCGCCTTGATGCCTTCGGCGATGAGCGGGACCTTCACGACGATGTTCTCGTGAATCTTCACGAGCTCGCGGCCTTCGCGGACGATGCCTTCGTAGTCGACGCTGATGACCTCGGCCGAGATCGGGCCGTCCACGATCTCGCAGATCTGCGGGATGATCTCGCGCTGCGACTTGCCGGTCTTCGCGATGAGGCTCGGGTTGGTGGTGACACCGTCGACGACGCCCATGGCGGCGGCTTCGCGGATCTCGTTCAGGTCGGCAGAGTCGATGAAGATCTTCATGGGTTCCTCGGAGGTCGAGGCATACGGGGGCCGGCCGGCGTGGGCAAGGGCGGTGCTCACGAGGGCCGTGCGGTCGGGTGGGGGACGGCGGCTGTGGTCCCGTGATGGGGTGCGGTACGCTGCGCCCGTCGCGCCGGTCGGGGCGACGAGGGCCCCATGAAGATCCTCGGGATCTCCGCGTTTTATCACGACAGCGCCGCGTGTTTGGTCGACTCGGGGGAGATCGTCGCCGCTGCGCAAGAAGAGCGGTTCACGCGGAAGAAGCACGACGAGGCGTTCCCGGCGCAGGCCGTCTCGTATTGCCTCGGAGAGGCCGGCATCGCGGCGAAGGACCTCGACCTCGTCGTGTTCTACGACAAGCCCTGGCTCAAGTTCGACCGCTTGCTCGAGACGTGGCTGGGTTACGTCCCGCGGAGCTTTCGGCAGTTCACGCGTGGGTTGCCGCTGTGGCTCGGCCAGAAGCTTCACGTGCCGCGCGAGCTCGACCGCGGGCTCGGTGGGGCGTACCGCGGCCGGTACGCGTTCACGTCGCATCACGAGTCGCACGCGGCCAGCGCGTTCTTTCCTTCGCCCTTCGAGGAAGCCGCGATTCTGACGCTCGACGGCGTCGGGGAGTGGGCCACCGGGAGCTTGGGGATCGGACGGGGGAACGCGATCGAGCTCCTGCAGGAGCTTCGTTTTCCGCACTCGCTCGGGCTTCTCTATTCGGCCTTCACCTACTTCACGGGCTTCAAGGTCAACAGCGGCGAGTACAAGCTCATGGGCCTGGCGCCCTACGGCGAGCCGCGCTTCGCCGACGTGATCCTTCGCGAGCTCGTGGATCTGCGCGACGACGGATCCTTTCGGCTCGACATGCGCTACTTCGCGTACGCGCACGGCGAGGTGATGACCTCGCCCGCGATGGACGTGCTCTTCGAGGGGCCGCCGCGAAAGGCCGAGGCGCCCCTGACGTCGCGCGAGATGGATCTGGCGGCTTCGATTCAGGCCGTGACCGAAGAGATCGTGCTGCGCATCGCGCGCCATGCGCACGCGCGGACGGGCCAGAAGAACCTCGTGATGGCGGGTGGCGTCGCGCTCAACTGCGTGGCCAACGGGCGCCTGTTGCGGGAGGGGCCCTTCGAGCGGATCTGGATTCAGCCCGCGGCCGGCGATGCCGGTGGCGCGCTCGGGGCCGCGCTCTTCGCGTGGCATCAGCTCGTGGGTGAGCCACGCACGCCGCGCTCGGGGGATGCGCAGAAGGGCTCGTTGCTCGGGCCGGCGTATTCGAACGACGAGGTCGGCGCGTTCTTGGATTCGGTCGGGGCGGTGTACGAGCGCTTCGACGACGAGGCGTCACTTTGCGAGCAGGTGGCGGAGCTCTTGGCGGACGAGAAGGTCGTCGGGCACGCCGCGGGGCGGATGGAGTTCGGTCCGCGGGCGCTCGGCGCGCGTTCGATTCTCGGGGATCCGCGGTCGGCGCAGATGCAGAGCGTCATGAACCTCAAGATCAAGTTCCGGGAGTCGTTTCGCCCGTTCGCGCCGGCGGTGTTGCGCGAGCACGTGCACGAGTACTTCGACATGCGGCCGAACGAAGACAGCCCGTACATGCTGCTCGTGGCGCCGGTTCGGGAAGACAAGCGGGTGGCGTGTGAGGGGGGCGTGCGGGGCTTGGAGCGCCTTCAGCAGGTGCGCTCGGTGGTGCCCGCGATCACGCACGTCGACGGTTCGGCGCGCGTGCAGACCGTGGACGAGTCGCGGCATCCACGCTTCGCCGCGATCTTGCGCGCGTTCGAGCGAAAGACCGGCATGCCGATGTTGATCAACACCAGCTTCAACGTTCGCGGGGAGCCCATCGTGTGCACGCCGGCGGATGCGTGGCGGTGTTTCTTGGCGACCGGCATGGACGCGCTCGTGATCGAATCGTTCGTGATGGTTCGCGAGGCGCAGCCGCAAGCCGAGCGTTTCGACCGTGAGGCGCACCTGAGCCAGTTCGCGCTCGATTGAGGTGGGGATGGCGCTCGTACGACTCGACCTACGGCCTGCGGAACGTGTGCTGCGTCAGTTCGGCTGCGTGGTGGCGTTGGTCGGTGCGGGGCTCGTCGGGCTGGCGGGGATCGGATACGGCCCGCTCGAAGGCGCGGCGACGTGGATCTCGTGGGCCGTGGGCGGTGCGGCGCTCGCTTTCGGGCTGCTCGCGCTCGTGGCGCCACGGGTCTTGCGGTGGCCTTTCGTCGTGGCGTCGGTGATCACGTATCCGCTCGGCTTCGTGCTGTCTTGGGTCGTGTTGGTCGTGCTCTACTTCGGGCTCTTCGTGCCGACCGGGCTTCTCTTCCGCGCCGTGGGGCGCGATGCTCTGCGGCGGAAGCGCGAGCCCGGCACGTATTGGAGCGAGGCGCCGGCGAAGCGGCCCAAGTCGGACTACTTCAAGCAGTACTGAGCGATGGCGGACGACGACTTCCGAGAGCAGATCGGCGACAAGCGCTCGGGCGCGTTGCGAGATTTGATCGGGTACCTCGGTCATCACCGCAAGTGGTGGCTCGGCCCCATCGTCATCGCGATCGTGTTGCTCGGCGTCCTGGTGTTCTTGGGAAGCACTGGCGCGGCGCCCTTCATCTACACGCTCTTCTGAGGCACGGCGGTTGCTCTGACGCCGGGCATGAAGACTGGTGTTTCGATTCTCCTCGCGGTCGGGCTCGTTTCGATCGTTTCCGTGGACACCTCGGCGGTGGCGTCGGCGCAGGCGCGACAGAGTGTCGGAGGGCGGTCGGCCGAGCTCGTGTGCCTCGACGTGTTGGACGTCGAGGCGACGGTGCCGATCGCGCGGGCCGTGGTGCGGCGTGAGGCGGAGGTGATTGCCGATCGGGCGAGCAACTGCTTCGTGGTCGTGGACGGTGGAGATTTGACCACGGCGAGGGAGACGTTCCGGCGCTTGGAAGAGCGAGCGCGGGCGCGGCGGGCTCCCTGAGCGCCGCCAGTTTCGCCGCCACGTCGCCGCCACCGCCAGGGTCGTGCGATGCGTGCGCGAAGGGAGGTTTCGAGTTCTTCGGAGGAAACCGAGGGTTCGGGCTCGAGCATCCGGTCGGCACGCGTTTTGGAACGCGGTGGCCGATGCCTCAGTCTCAGACGAAGCCGGAGTTCCTCTCGCGTCCAGGTCGTGCGTCGCGTGCGCAGCAGGTGTTGCCGGGGCAGCTCGTGTTCGCGACGCGGCGGGTGTTGGGGCGACGCTTTCTGCTGCGGCCGGATCGAGAGCTGGTGTGGCTCGTGAAGTACTTGCTCGCGGTGTGCGCGAAGCGGCACGGCATCGAGCTTCACGAGGTGGCGTTGATGAGCTCGCATCTGCACATGCTCTTCACGGATTGGCTGGGGCGGCGGGGCCTGTTCTTCAACGACTTTCACGCGATGCTCGCGCGGTGTGTGCAGCGGCTGCGGGGTTGGAAGCTGCCGGTGTTCGACAAGCGGCAGACGAACCAGCCGGTGGTGGTGACGGTTCAGGGGGCGGTGGAGGCGGCGGCGTACATCCAAGCGAACGCGGTGATGGCGGGGCTCGTGGCGGCGCCTTCGGAGTGGCCGGGGAACCTGACGGATTTGCAGGAGACGGGGTGGGGCAAGCGCGAGCGCATCCCGCGTCCGGAGCTGCTGCATCGCGAGGACGGCGCGGTCGTGCGGATGTTCCACCCGAAGAGCGAGCGTTGGCCGAAGGACATCGAGCTCGAGCTGGCGCCACTGGCGGCGCGCGTCGGCATGGCACCCGAGGCGTGCGTCGAGGCGGTGAAGACGGAGCGCGACGCGCTCGTGGCGGAGGCGCACGCGGAGGTGGCGAAGCGCGGCGGGCGTTTCCTCGGGCGCTTTCGGGCGATGCGACGCAGCACACGCGCGTGGGCGACCTCGAAGGAAGAGCGCAACGCGGTGGTGCCGCGGGTGAAGGCCGGGCGGGGGCAAGGCGAGGCGCGGCGGAGCGCGTTGGCGGACGACGCATCGTTCCGATGGGAGATGGCCGAGTGCCGGCTGCGCATGCTGCGGGGTGAGAAGGACGTCGTGTTTCCCGCGGGGTGTTTCTTGTGGGCACGGCGTTTCGGGTTTGCGACGCACGCGGGGGTCGCGCCGCCGCTGACGTGAGCCTGGCGGCCGAGCCGCCACGGGTCACGAGGGACGCCAACGTCGCGCGCGAGCGCGGCGTGAGGCGGAGGTGCGTCTCACGGACGGGGTTTCGGGGACTCGCAAGCGTCCGGCGTGGCTGCGCGTGCGGTTGCCGCGTGCCGGCGGGGCTTCGCGCGTGAGTTGCGTCGTGTGACGTGGGCACCCACGCACCGCGAGCGGTCCACGACCGCGCGGACGCTACGCGTCCACCATCTTCCCGACGTTGCGGCAGGAAGATGGTGGGCGACTCGAGGCCGGTCGTATTGGCCCTCAGAACAAAGGCGGCTGGCAGTAGCTCTCCACGACCACCTCGTTGATCGTCGCCGCCAAACTCAACCGCCCCGCCTGCACCGCCGCCACCGAAGGAATTGGCTCCGCCCCTTGATAAGGCGCGCGTCCACCATCTTCCCGACGTTGCGGCAGGAAGATGGTGGGCGACTCGAGGCCGGTCGTATTGGCCCTCAGAACAAAGGCGGCTGGCAGTAGCTCTCCACGACCACCTCGTTGATCGTCGCCGCCAAACTCAACCGCCCCGCCTGCACCGCCGCCAAATCGAAGTTCTGCCCGTCCGTCGCCGAAGGAATTGGCTCCGCCCCTTGATAAGGCGCGCTCCACCCCTCCGTGATCTGCGACCACCCGAGCCGCCGCCCCGTACCGCATCGCGAGAATACGTCCGGAGCCGTGAGCCGCGTAAAGGCGAACACCCGCGCCCTCGCCTCCTGCACCGCCGTCACGGTCTCCGCATACCCACGCCGCGCCGGGTAGTTCCCCTCCCGAGGAAAGTCGGTGCTGGTCCAATCGCCGTCCCCATCGCGATCGCCGTAGTTGTCCGGCGCAATCAAGAACGTGTCGTCGGTCGCCACGATGATCACGCGCGTCGCGCTCTCACGCCATGGGAACTCGGTCGCCGCTGCGTGAATCGCATCCAACGCATTCTCCTCACAAATCGGGTTCTGCGTCGTCGGGCCGCTCGGACCGTCGCCCGGGTTCCGGTTAGGGCTCGTGTACGTCGACAAGAACTCCCGAAACGCCGCCTGCAACGTCGCCGCCGACGTGTGCACCCGCCCACCTTCCAGCGACCCGTTGGCGGCGAATGCGTGATTGTCGACGAACCCGAGGAAACCGAAGTGCGGGTCCGGAGCAAGTGCGGTCGCGGCATCCACCACCTGCTGCACGTCGTCCTCGAGCTCCTCCAACACGAAGTTCATCGAGCTCGAGACGTCGAGCACGAACACGACGTCGACCGCGTCCATGCAGACGCCGCCATCGACCGGGGGCACGTCCGGGAAGCTCGCGTCGCGCAACGCGGCCCCGGCATCGACGCCCCCGTCACCGCCCACCGGGGGACGCCGACGAGGTTCGTCACCACATGCGCCAGCGAGAACCACCAGAGCCAAGACCCAACGCCGAAAAGCCATGGCCGACCCTAACCGGCCCCGCTCGCCATCACGTGTGAGGTCGAGCAACGTGAGACCTCCTCACGCGAAAAAAGACGCACGCCCCCGAATCCTTTGCCCGCGACGTGGATAGAGCCCTCGAAAACGGAGGTTCATCATGTCCAAGCTCTTCCCCACCAACGAACACCCCGTCGAACGCGGACTGCGCGTGCTCCTCGGCCTCGGCCTCCTCTCGCTGGTCGCCGTGGGCCCGCAGTCCCTCTGGGGCCTCGTGGGCCTCGTGCCGCTCCTGACCGGCCTCGTCGGCAGCTGCCCGCTGTACACTGCGCTCGGGTTCTCGACGTGCCCGGTGAACACGAAGACCGCCTGATCGCCCGCATCGCTGCTGGCGAGACCGAAGCCCTCGCGACGCTCTTCACGCGCCACGCACGCGCGATCCGATCGGTCGCGCGGGCCTTCGCCCCTGACGACGCTGCGGTCGAAGACCTGGTTCAAGAAACCTTTCTCTCCGTCCTCCGCTCCGCCCACACCTACCGACCGGGCGGGTCCGCACGGGCATGGCTCTATGCCATCACCCGCAACGCCGGACGGCGCTCCCACCGTCGCGATCGCGAGCTCGCCGAGCCCCCGCTCCTCGAGCTCGGCGTCGCCGCCGGTTGGGGCGCCCCCGACGATCCCCTCGACCGCCTCGCCGACACCGACGTGCTCGCACGTGGCATCGCCTCGCTCCCCCCGGAAGACCGCGAGGTCCTCGTCCTCCGCGACGTCGAAGGGCTCTCCGGCGAAGAAGCCGCCGCCGCCCTCGCGCTCACCCTCCCCGCGACCAAGAGCCGTTTGCACCGCGCACGCCTACGCCTGATGGCCGCCGTGCGCTCCGAAGAAGGAGGCGTCGTGGCCCACGAACGAGAGGTCGGAGGGCTCACCTGCGGAGCCGTCCTCACCCGCCTCGGCGATTACATCGACGGCGATCTCCCCGCCCCCGACGTCGAACGCGTCGACGCCCACCTGCGTGGCTGCACCGTCTGCGAACGCTTCGGCGGACGCTACGCCCGCGTGGTCCACGCGGCGCGTGAACGGCTGGGGGCCGATCACGCCATCGACGACGCCACGTTCGAGCGCGTACGCGCCGCGCTCGAAGCCGCCAAATGAAGACGAAGACGCGCAACGGAGATCCCATGGCTCGAATCGGCGCCCTCACCCTCCTCCTCGCCCTCGGTTGTGCCTCGGAGCCCACCGAAGCGCCCACGTCCACGACGAGTGGAAGCGAAGAGCTCCCCGCCGCACCGACCCTCACCGGCCCCGAAGCCCGCGCGCTCGTCGCGGACGGCGCCTTCCTGCTCGACGTGACGCGCGCCGACCGCGCCGCGGAATCGTTCGTCGAAGGCCGCACGAACATCCCTTTTCCGGAGCTGCGTGACCGCCTCGCCGAAGTACCACGCGACCGCATCGTCGTCGTCTACTGCCTCAACGGTCGTGGAAGCCCGCGCGCGGGCGCGCTGCTGCAAGCGGAGGGCTACGACGTGCGCGTGCTCGGCGCGCGCGCCAACTGGGACGCCGAGTAGCAAGACCGACCGCGCGTCACGAGGCTCAGCGCTGCGGCAGCGCCATCGCCAGCTCGAGAAGACGGTCCTCGTCGAGCCACGTGTACACGGACCACGTCTGCAACACGCGGCGCGTGTACCGACGGGTCTCGTCGTAGGGAATGCGCTCCACGAACTCGTCGAGCGGCAGCTGCCCGCGCTCGCGAAGCCAGCGATCGAGCGCCCCCTGGCCCGCGTTGTACGCCGCCGGCACCACGGCCGGATTGGTGGCGTAGCGATCCCGCAGCGAGCGCATGTAGCGCGACCCCACCGCGAGGTTGACCTCCGGTCGACGCAGCGTGCGCGCGTCGATGGTCAGCCCGTCCGCGTGCCGACGCGCGGTCGGCAGGATCACCTGCACCAAGCCGTACGCGTGCGCCCACGACACGGCGTTCGGATCGAAGGAGCTCTCCTCGCGCGCGATCGCTCGCACGAAGCTCGCCGGCACCTCCGCCGCCGCCGCGGCCTCTTCGACCAAGGGCGCGTACGCGCGCGGGTAGGCGAGGCGCCAGAAATGCCGCGCCATGCCCCGCGGAGGACGACGCCGAAAATCCTCCAGACGACGCCGAACGAGCCGCGCGACCTCGGGCAACGCACCGCTCTGCGCGAGACACGCCACCGCGATCCAGGCGAGGTCGTCGTCCCCTCGAAGCGCGCCCGCATGCTCGAGCTCGGCCAAGGCTTCGTCACGCGCATCGACCCGCAAGAGCTCGACGAAACGCCCGAACCACGGCGCGTCCAGCTCCGCGCGCCACGCGAAACGAAGCGGCGTCTCCTCCGCCCGCAGCTCGGCCTCGAGCTCCGCCGCTCGCGTCGGAGCGAGCTCGCGTAGGCGACTCGTCGCGAGCTGCGCGTAGTAGGTCAGCGGCCAAGCACGCGCGACGGCCAGCCAGCCTTCGATCGCGTCGTCCGTGCGACCGAGCTCCGAGAGCACCTTCGCGCGCCAATACCCGGCGCGCCCTCGCAAGCCTTCGACATCCTCGCTCGGCACGTCGTACAGCCCGCCAGAGAGCAGCCGATCGAGGTGACGGAGCGCGGCGTCTTTGTCGCCTGCGCCATGGGCGTCCAACGCGAGCACGAAGAGCGCCTCGCCTCGCATGTCGCCGTCGGGGTAGCGAGCGACGAGCTCTTCCAAGAGCGCCGCCGCCGCTTCGAGCTGTCCACGGTCGCGCTCGACCAACGCGAGCCGAAACCGCGCGTCGTCGGCCAGCGAATGCGTCGGCACTTCGCGCTCGAGCGCCGCGAGCTGCTCGCGTGCCGCATCCGCACGATTCACCTGAAAGAGCGCACGCCCTGCCCGATACCGCGCCCACGCCTTCACGTCGGGGTCGTCGCAACGCGTCGCGACGTCGGCGAGCAACGCCGCCGCCTCCGCCCGTTCACGCTGGCGAACCATCGCGGCGCCCTGACGGCCCTCGGCCTCGCAGCGTTTCGCTTCGTCGACCCCCCGCAGCTCCCGCGCGAGCGCTGCGAACGCGCGCTCGGCGGCGTCGTGCTGCATCGACTGGTAGAGGGCCTCGGCTTCCGCGAAGCGATCCTCCACGCTCGGAACCGCGAGCGCGCGACGGCGCTCCAAGGGCAAGCTCGCGAGAACACGTTCCGCCTTCGCGGCCGCCTCGCGTCCCGCGTCCGCACGCGGGGCCCGGCTGGCCACCCGCCGGTAGAGGGCGAGCGCCTCTTCACGCTCGGCGACCGACTCGCTTCCAGCCAACCGGTCCGCGAGGGGAATGGCCACCGAGGCTCCCCCGACGTGTGCCGGGACCTCCGCCAAGAGCGCGCGCAGCGCGTCCGGCGCCTCGGCTTCTGCGAGCGCGAGACGAGCCCGCGCCGCCACGGCCTGCGCACGACGTCGTCCCGGGTAGTCGACCGCGGAAAGTGCGCTGGCGAGCGTCAGCGCCTCGGCCGGCGCCTCGGCTTCGAGCGCCTCCGCGAGCCGGAGCCCCGCCCAGGGCGCCAACGGGTGGTCGCTGCTCGCGAGCGCCCGCCAAGCCTCGGATTCCCCGCGTTCGGCAGCGATCCAACGAAGACGCCCCGCCAACGCCGCATCGGCGGCCGGGAGTGCGGCCCTCGCCTCGACCCGCGCCTGCTCGGCCGGGAGCTGCCGGAGCCGCACGACCAAAGGGCTCGGCGCGACGTCGGCCGGTGCGAAGGTACGGGCCTCTTCCACCGTCGGTGCCGCCGGCGGCGTGGGCTGCGCATGCGCGGCTTCCTGCGGAGCGTTGCCGCGGCAAGTCGAGACGAGGCCGGCGAGAAGCACGGCGCTCACGTGGCGCGCGAGCATGAGCATCACGGTAGAGAGCAGAGGACCGCGAGGCCAACTTCTCGGGAAGTCACGGCCATTCCCGCGCGACCTCGCGCAGGACGACGAACGTCCGGTCACCCTCGGTCCACGGGTTTTGGACGGCTTTCGCGCACGCGAATCCAGAGGTTCCGTCACGAGATCCATGGGCATCCGCGGACCGAAGTTGCCGGGCACGTTCCGCGCTCGCGAACCCCTCGTATCCAAACGCCTTTTCGTCGTGCTCCCGCGGCGTGGTCGAACTTCGCCCACGCATCTCGGGCGCGATTCGCGCATGTGAATCCAGAGGTTGCTTCACGAGATCCATGGGCATCCTCAGCCCGAAGTTGCTGGGAAACCTTCGCTCCTCGACGCTGGGCAACCTCCGCCCGGCGCCAGGAGCTCGCGAGACGACACCCCCACCACTGCCACACGTCACGCTTTCCCCACCCCCCACGTTCGACGATGATTCGCGGCCATGCGACGCGGGTGTGTGGTGGGCGTGGTGGGGCTTCTGTGCGCGTGGACGGTGAAGGCGCAGCCTCCCGCCGCGCCCGAGGGCCCCGAAAACGAGACGAGCCCGACGGGAGTGACGCCCGCTTCCGAGCCGACCGTCGCTCCACCGACGCCCAGCCCACGACCGCTCGCGATCACCATCAGCGGCGCGGCCTCCCTCGGCGCATACGAAGCCGGCTACGTGCACTACGTCGTCGAGACGCTTCGCGGCTCGGGCACCATCGAGCCGGAAGCCTTCGTCGGCACCAGCGCCGGCTCCGTGAACGCACTCCTCGGAGTGCTCGCGAGCTGCATGGGGCCCGCCCACGACCCCCGCACGAGCCTCTTCTGGCGCACGTGGATGCCCATCGGCGCCGAAGGCCTCCACGACCCCGAACGCACGAGCCCCATCGCGCTCTTCAACCGCGGCCGCTTCGACGAAGCCGCGGCGCCCCTCGAGCAGCTTTTCGCACACGGTCTGCCCGAGACTTGCGACCGCTTGCTCGGCGCCGCCATCACCCGCGTTCGCCCCGAAACCCTCGCCGGCGGAAGCGCGCTCGCGATGCCACGCATGGCCGAACGTTTCCTGCTCCGCGTGCGAGGGCGCGGCGTCGGTACACCGATCGAAGTGACCAACCACCGGCTCCCGCGCCTCGACCTGCCGCGCCTCGCGGTCGAAGGCGAAGGCGCGCACCCCTTCGAAGCGGTGCGTGACCTGCTCTTCGCCTCGAGCGCGTTCCCGGGTGGCTTCCCGCCGCAAGAGGTCCCGATCTGCGAGGTCGACGACGGTCGCCCCTGCAACGCCGCCCGCTCACGCCGCGTGCCCTTCGTCGACGGCGGCTTCTTCGACACGCACCCGCTCAACCTCGCGCTCTGGGCGCTTCGCGACGACGAAGGACACACGCCCGACGACGCGCTCTTCTTGCTCGTGAACCCGGTGCTTCGCGGCTACCCCGAGCCGGCCGAGAGCCTCTTCGGCGGCCCCACCGAGGGCGTGCCCGAGACGATGCTTCCGTACGCGCTGACGCTCGTCGAAGGCTTCGCGCTCTCGGCGATGACGATGAGCCTTCAAGAAGCGCTCGCGCACGAGCCTGCGCTCGCCGAGCGGCTCCACATGTCCGTCGCGACGCATCCGCCCGCGAGCGATCCGCTCTTCATGTTCCTCGGCTTCTTCGAGGAACACTTCCGACGCTTCGACTTCTACCTCGGCATGCTGCACGCGCGCGCCGCGCTCGACGCGTTGCGCGAGCAGCCGCGCACCCGCGACGCGCTCGCGAACGTACGCCCGCTCGAGACTCGCTACGACGACGCGAACGACGAAGTCCACGAGGGATGGCGGCCCTACCACTGCCTTCGCGCGGTGCTCGACGGCGAAGGCGACGCCGGCGCGCTCTGCCGAGGTCTCGAGCCCTACCGAGCCCTCGCCGAGGTCGCGCGCGAGCGTGTCTACGACGCGTGCCGCCCCGATCGCCTCACCGATCCCGACCGCCGCGCGATGGCCGAGCGTCACCCCGACTGCGCCCGCGCGCTCACCGGCGCCGCCCCGCCCGGCGCGACCGCGGAGTGGCGCCGCGAAGAAGAAGAAGGCGCGTTGCGCTGGATGTTCCGCCGCATGGGCGCGCGCGGTTTGCCCTTCGAGGACCTCGACGCCCGGGGCCGCACCGGCGAAGCGGCGGGCCTCGCCGCGTTCCACTCGTTCCGCGATCAGCTCGCCACGATGGCGCGTGGCGTCGCGGTCGAACAGGGCCTCTTGGCGCCGCTCGCCGAGCCCGTCGCCCAAACCGTCGTCGACGCGATCGCGTACCGCCCCGAACGTCACGACCTCTACCTCACGCTCGGCGGCGTCGTCGGCGAGCTCGGCTGGAGCTTCACGGGTCGGCACGTACCCCGCCTACGCGGCAGCCTGGTGCTCGAAGGCCGCGGCGGCGACACCTTGCTCTCGAGCTCGCCGGGTTGGCTCGGCTTCGCGCCGCTGCTCGGGTTCGAGGTCGAGCTCGGCGCCCCGTTCGACGGCGCGCTCCAAATTCGCAGCGGCCTGCGTGGCGGCTGGCTCTTCAGCTCGCGCGACGACTTCGGCGGCGGCGACTGCGCGGATCCACAAGACCGAACCCGACCCTGCTCGCGCGCCGTCTTTCAAGCCACGCTCACGGCCATCGGCTTCCACCTCGTGCGCATCGCGGTAGTCGGCGAGTGGCTTCCGGCGCTGCGGGACGACGAACGCACGCTCTGGGCCGTACGCCCCGAGATCGGCGTGCAGCTCTTCTGGCAATGACGAGGGTCCCGACCCTCGCGACGGTCACGTCACGCGCAGGCACCGCGACCGCATGAGCCCCGACGACGAAGCGGCCCTTCGTGTGATCGCCGAGGCGTGGCTGCGGGCACGCGACTTCGCGGTGCGTGAGCCCGACACCGAGGTCCGGCTCTCGGACGCGCCCGTCGAGCTCACGCTCACGCGCGGCGACGAGCGCGCCACGGCGTGCGTGTTCGTCGCGCGCCACCCGTGATGCGACGCCTCGTCCGTGGGGAAGGCGTCGTCCGCGCGACGAGCCGCGGAACAAGCTTGCGGCCTGGGGTACTCGCCGTCGGGTCCAAGCCTTCGACCGCGGGCTCGCCGTCGAACGCGTCGTGTACCGCTTCGGCTTGCTCGAACGCGGTGTGCTCGCCGTGAGACCTCACCGAAGCCCCGCGACGACCGCCACGAGCTGTTCACGCGCCGCGTCGATCACCTCCGTCTCTTGGGTCTCGAGGGCCGCACGAAACTGCGTGAGGTAGACACCGAGCTCCTCACGAGCGGGACCACGAAGCTCCGCGAAGAGCGCGTCCGCGCGTGCGAGGGCGGTGCGGTTCGGCAGACTTTCGCGGGGGTGAAACTTCAGCGCCGCCATCGCCTTGCGGGCCTTCTCGATCTCGCCCTTCGAGAGCCGCCCCGGTCGATCCTCGATCACGATCGATTCGACCCGATCGCTGCCCACGACCCGCATCTCGACCTCGAGCAAGCCGTTGAGGTCGTAGGTGAAACGCACGTCGATCGCGACGTCGCCGGCCGCCTTTCTCGGAAGCCCCTTGAGCTTGAAGTTGCCGAGCAGGGTGTTGTCCTCGCAGAGGCTGTGCTCGCCTTGGTAGACACGGACGTCGATCTGCGTCTGATCGGCTTCCATCGTGTGGTAACGGTGCACACGGCTTGCGGGAATCACCGTGCCGCGCTCGAGGATCGGGCTGAAGAGCCCGTCGACCACGCGCACCCCGACGCGTTCGGCGACCGCGATCCCGAGCGTGAACGGCGCCACGTCGGTGACCACCAGATCCTCGACCGCTTCGTCGCCGGCCTTGAGCGCTGCCTGCACCGCGGCTCCCATCGCGACGACCTCGTCGGTCGGCAGATCGCGGCGCGGCATGCGGCCGAAGAGCTTCGCGGCGAGCTGCACCACGACCGGCATGCGGGTCGCACCGCCGACCAAGAGCACCTCGTCGATCGCGTCGGGCGTCCGCTTGGCGTCGCGCAATGCGCGCAGGATCGGGCCGCGAAGGCGCTCGAGCAGCGGCTCCCACGCCTTCTCGGCGTCGCCGCGCGAAAGAACGCGCTCGACGTCGACCTCGCGTCCTCCGATCACGAACGCCGGCAACGCGATCGTCGCGCGGTCTTCGTGGGTCAAGGTGCGCTTCGCCCGCTCGCAGGCCTCGCGCAAGCGCGCCTTCGACACGGTCTCGGTCAAGGGCCCGTGGGCCTTCTCGAGCTCGACCTGCACCCACGCGGCGAGCGCGTCGCTGAAGTCCTCGCCGCCGAGCCGCGCGTCGCCGGCGGACGATTGAATCTCGATCACCCCCTCGATGATCTCGAGCACCGTCACGTCGAAGGTGCCGCCCCCGAGATCGAGCACCACCGCGCAGAGCTCGCGGTCCTTCTGGTGCAAGCCGTACGCGAGCGCGGCCGCGGTCGGCTCGTTGATGATGCGCTCGACCCGCAGGCCCGCGATGGCGCCCGCGTCGCGGGTGGCCTGGCGCTGTTGCTCGCCGAAGTAGGCCGGCACCGTGATCACGGCCTCGTCGATGGGGACGCCGAGCGCGGCTTCGGCGTCGTGCTTGAGCGACGCGAGCACCATCGCAGAGAGCTCGACGGGAGTCATCGTTCGCTTGCCGAGGGTGAGGCGGCGGTCGGTGCCCATGTCGCGCTTGAACGCGAGCGCGGTCTGCGTGGGGTGCGTGGCGGCGCGCGCGCGGGCCGGCGCGCCGACCAGCACCTCGTCGCCGTCGAGGCTGACGGCGCTCGGCGTGAGCAACTCGCCGAGGGCGTTGGGCAAGAGCACCGGCTGGCCGTCCTGGAGCACGGAGACGAGCGAGTAGGTGGTGCCGAGATCGATGCCGACGAGGGTCTTGGTCATGGGGGGCTCACTTCGCGGGAAGGGGTCGGGAGCTCGCGCGCGTCGGCCGGGTCCCTCGGGGAATCGGGGGCGTCAGAGGCGTCGTCCGTCGGGGGCGCCGTCACGTCGCGCGATCGATGGCGGGTCTGCTGGCAGAGCGCGCGCACGTCGGCGCGACGGAGCGCGACGAGGCGCACGTCCACGTCGCGCAGCAGGTCGTCGCTCGTGTCGAGGAACGCAGTCTCGAGGCGGTCCCAGGCTTCGCTGGCGGCGTCGCAATCGTCGTCCAGAAGCGCCTTGCCGACGCGAAGCGCGTCCTCGCACTCGGGACGGCTCGGGTCGCGGCAGAGGAGCTCGTTCAACGCGTCGGTGTCGGGCGCGACCGGCTCCGGAGGGGTCGTCGTCGCCGGCCCGAGGCCACGACCACCGTAGCCGAAGTCACCCACGGTTTGCGTGACGGGCACGGTCGCGGGGTGCGTGGTGCCGTGGGTCGCGAGCCCGACCAACAACCGTGGCAACACCCCCACGCAGGCCATCACGAGAATCCAAACCTGCCAATGCCGGTCGGAATGCGTCTGGCTCGGCGGCGTCTCCCACGTGTCGAGCTCGAGCGGATCGCGACGCGAGTCCCACGACGTCTTCTTCGCCTTCCAACCGCTGGGATCGGGCGGTCGATCGTCGCGCCACGGCGGCGGACGCTCGTTCCAGCTCGAGGGTTGGGCGAGCAGCAACCCCCCGAAGGTCTCCGCGACCCGCGGCGCGTGCTCCGCCAGCGTCCGTTGGGCGACGGATCGCTCCGCGATCGAACGTGCCGCGGCCCAGCGCGAGAGCTCGCTCTCCCGCTCCGCGTCCGCGACCACCCGCACGAGCACCGCACGCAACGACGGATCGAAGTCGTCGGGCAGCGAGAGCAGCTCGTGCACCCATCGCGCGAAGAGGCCGTCACGGGGCGAGAGGGTGCGCGCTTCGCCGAGCACGTCGCGAAGCGCGTACACCTCGCGATGCAGCGCGCCCGCGATCACGCTGGCCCCGAGAGCTTCGAGATCGATCACCACCCGCGCGAACGCCACGAGCGGCAGCGGGCGGTGCTCCTCACGTACGAGGGCGAGCATCGCCCGCGTCGCGCGTTCGGCGCGTGGCGCGTCGAAGCTCGCGAAGAGGGTGGCGGCCGCCCAGGGGTCGAGCTCCGCTTCGACCGTCGCACGCTCGGGCTCGGTCAACGCTTCGCGCGCGAGCCACGCCGCCTCGACCAACGGCTCGTGAAAGCCACGCTCCGCCGCCTCGCGGGCGACCGACAACGCGAGCTCGACCTCCCGCCGCTCCAGCCGCGCACGCACCAAGAGCAGGTAGGGCCACGGGCGGTCGGGATGTGTGGCCACGGCGGCCTCGGCGACTGCGAGCGCGTCGTCCGGAGAGTCGGCGAGCTCGAATGCGTCGAGGGCGTCGGCTTCGACGTTCGCGTCGCGCCGCTGGGCTTCGACGTGCTCGTCGCGCCGCTCGGCTTCGACGTGCTCGTCGCGCCGCTCGGCTTCGACGTTCTCGTCACGCCGCTGGGCTTCGACACTCTCGTCGCGCCGCTCGGCTTCGACGTCTCGCTCCGGATCGCCTTCGACCTGCCGCTCACGCTCGACCGCGTTCGCGTTCCTTGCTTCGAGCGCCTCCTTCGGTCGGAGCGCGCCCGCGTCGGCCGAAGGGTCGGTGGGCTCCGCGTCCGATGGGCCATCGAACCGCGCCTCCCTCGCGGCGTGAAACGCTCGCGTCGTTGCGCGCACCCGGGCCGCGTGCTGCAACGCTTCGTAGGCCTCGCGTAGCGCTTGAAAACGCTCCGGCTCGCGCTCCGGGGGCGCCTTCTTGATGGCGCGCAAATACGCGCGACGAATCACTTTTTCGTCGCATTCGCCCGGCTCGATGCCGAGCAGCTCCTCGGCCCGCCGAAGGTCGGGGGTCATGGTGCCTCCGCGGGGCAACGCGCGAGCACCGAAGCACGGCGCGCGAGGAAGAGCTCGGGGTCGACGTCCGCGAACGCCGCGTTGTTCGGCATGGCGTAGCGCGCTTCGACGCTCGCCCAGATCGACGTGAGGGTCGCGCAGTTGGCGTCGGACTCGGCGCGCTTCAGCCGAATCATCGCGTCGCACTCGGGCCAGCTCGGCGCCCGGCAGAGGAAGTCGTGAAGCGTGGTCGGCGACCGCGTGTCGGCCGGGAGCACCGCGTGGTCCTTCAGCGCCAGGACGTGGGCGACGCGCTCGTGGATCTGCTCGGATGGATCGGGCTCGCAGCCCCCGCGCAGCAACCGGGACACCGCGACCGCGATCAGCGCCGAGAGCAGCCAGGACCAAGGCGGCGTATCGCCTCGTGGACGTCCGAAGACGTCCCGGCCGAGCACGTTGCCGAAGGTTCGAAAGAGCTGCGGCGCGTGCCGACGCAAGGTCATGCGCGCGGCCTGTCGCTCGGTCAGAGACTTCGCGTACGTGATCGGCTCGATCGCTTCGACGGGGTCATCTTCGAGCAGCGACTCCGCGATCGCGCGGCGGATCTCGGCGTTCAAGAGAAGCTCGGGCAAACGCACGAGGTCTTCGACGCAGCGGTTGTGCAAGGTGACGAGGCCGGGCTCGTGCTCACGGCCGAGCGCCGAGGCGACGGGGGCAAACGCCTCGTACGCGCTCGCGGAAAACGACGGTCCGCCCCGAAGCTCGAGCGCGAGCATGCGACGCAGCCACGCGCTCGCGACGAGCGGCTCGCCCGCCGATCGGGCCGCGGCGAGCGCGGCGCGAAGAACCCGCAGCGCGCGGGAAGGGTCGTGGTTCACGAAGAGCTCGAACGCGTCGAGCGGCGAGAGCTCGCGCTCCAAGACCGCGCGCTCCGCGTCGTCGAGCTTCTCGTGCACGTCGCGAGCCAACGAGAGCAGCGCGCTCGGGTCGCCGAGGGCGAGGGCGCGTCGCGCGTGCTCGAGCGCTTCGTCGCGCTCGCCGGCCGCCCACGCGGCGCGGGTCGCGAGCGACCAGGCCCACGCTTCGTCGGGATGCGCACGAACGAGCTCACGTGTCTCGTCGAGCGCGTCGCTCGCGGACAGGCGCGCGAGCGCGAGGGTGGCGCGAGCGCGCGGGCTCTGCGGGGGCGCCTCCTCGACCGCCTCGGACGAGGTCGGCGGGGTGTCGAGTGCCGTGCGCACGTCCGCGCCCTCGCGCCCGACCTCGGCCTCGGTCGAGGTCGGCGTGTCGACCGCTTGCCTCGGGGCGGGCCGACTCGGGAGATCGAGCTGGAAGCGCACGCCCTGAATCACGAGGACACCGTCGGCCTCGTCGCGAAGGCATTCGTACGCTTCGCGCAGCGCCTGAAAACGCTCCGGCTCCCGCTCAGGGGAAGCGGTCTTGATCGCGCGCAGGTAGGCGCGACGAGTCACCTTCGGGTCGCGTTCCTCGGGCTCGAGGCCGAGCAGCTCGCGTGCTCGTGCGCCGTCCATCAGAGCCCACGCTCGCGCGCGCAGAGCGCGTCGACCTCACGGTCCACCGCCTGCTCGAGGCTCGGTTCGAGCGCACCGGGGAGCAGCTCGTGGAAGCGCAGCGACGCTTCGGTCGCGAGCTGGCAGCTCTGCCCCGACTCGAGCGCGTTCGCGAGGAGCTGCGCTCGATCGCATCCGGGGACGCCGCCCTTTTCGCAACCCCGCACCACGAGATCGCGGCGGGTCGCGGTCGACCACGCGGCGACGTCGGGGATCACCACGGGCGGAGGAGGAGGCTCGTAGGGCTCTTCGACGAAATCCTCGGGCGCGTACGAGTCGTACGAGTCGTCGTAGAACGCGTCGTCGATCTCTCGCGCGACCGCGGTCGAGAGCTCGGTCCCCGTCCTCAGCAAGCGTGGGACTGCACAGGTCGCCAGCAGCAAGAGCCACGTCCACTGCGGCGGCGAACGACGCTTCGCGACCGCGCCACGAACGAAGTGCTCGCCGATCGCGCGATCGAGCTCCGGGGCGTGTTTCTGCAGCGCGCGCCGAACCTTCAAGGCTTCGGCCGGGTGCTCGATCGTGAAGAGGTCGATGGCGTCCGGGTCGGCGTGGCGGGCCAGCTCCGCCGTGCCTCGCAGAAGCGCTCGTCGCCCCTCGGGCGGGAGGGGCTCGGGGACGTAGAGCGCCATCGAGAAGAGCCGGAACGCGAGCTCCACGCGGGGCGCCGGCTCGCCGTGCACCTTCGTGTAGGAGCGAAAGGCGCCGAGCAATTGACCCGCGAGATCGCCGCGCCCGCGCAACGCGACGGCGAGCGCGAGCTCCATCACCACGAGCGGGTCCGGAGGTCGCGC
>JACKEH010000038.1 GCA_020633125.1 Sandaracinus sp.
CGGCACGCCCGAGGACTTCGACGGCGACGGCATTTCGAATGCCGACGAAGACCTCGCGGAAGAGGTCGACACGGACGGCGACGGGCTCTTCGACGCCTACGACACCGACAGCGACGGCGACGGCCTTCCCGACGCGTTCGAGCGTGGCTCGGGTGCCGCACCCGCCGACAGCGATGGGGACGGAACACCGGACTTTCGCGACCTCGACTCGGACGACAACGGCATCCCGGACGCACGTGAGGGCATGGGCGACGTCGACGACGACGGAACCCCGGATTTCGCGGATCTCGACGACGACGACGACCGCGTCAGCGACTTCGTCGAGCTCGACGGACGCACGGAGTTTCCCGCCGACGCGGACGACGACCGCTTCCCCGACTTCCGCGACGCCGACAGCGACAACGACTTCATCCTCGACGGACACGAGCGTGGACCGGAGCGGGAGCAACCCGACACCGACATGGATTCGGTGCCCGATTGGCGCGACGACGACAGCGACGGAGACGGATTCTCCGACGCGGACGAAGCCGGCGACCGAATCCTCGAGACGCCGCCCGCCGACACGGACGAAGACGGCATCCCCGACTTCCGGGACTTCGACTCCGACAACGACGGCCTTCCCGACGCGCTCGAGCGCGAGGTCGGTACGAGCCGAACCGAGGTCGACTCGGACGGCGACGGCGTGAGCGACTTGATCGAGGTCGGCGCGGGAACGGACCCGCTCGACGACACCGTCAGCCCCCGCACGCGTGGCGACTTCGTCTTCGTGATGCCTTACGTGCAGCCGGCAGAGCCCGCGCGCGACACGCTCACCTTCCGCACGAACCTCCAGTTCGCCGACGCCTACTTCCTCTTCGACACCACGGGATCGATGAGCGGCGAGATCTCGGCGATGAAGGACGCGATGAACGTCGTCATCGACAACCTCGCGTGCGACGACTTTCGCGTGCCCTGCACGGGCGACCTCGAGTGCGACGAAGGCCAGGTCTGCAGCGCGAGCGGAAGCTGCGTGTCGGATCCGCGCGTGAGTGGCTGCATCGCGAGCCTCTGGACCGGCATCGGGACCTACGAGGGCAACCCGAACAGCTACCGCAACTTGCTCTCGTTGCAGTCCGACCCGCTCGAGGCCCAGCGCCGCATTCCGAGCAGCGCGAGCGGCGGGGGTGGCCTCGAATCGCTCTTCGAGAGCGTCGCGTGCGTCGCCGATCCCACCGCGTGCCGCAACGCCGAGTGCGCCGCTTCGGGCGTGGGCTGTCCCGGCTACCGCTCGGACGCGCGCCGCATCCTCGTGACGATCACCGACGAGGAGAACCAATGCTCGAGCTGCAGCCCGGTGAACACCGCCGCCGGCGCCGCGTCTCGACTCCTCGACGCGGACATCACCTTCGTCGGCGTCGACGCCTCGTCGAGCTCGACGCCCGAGGACGACCTCACGGCCATCGCGCGCATGAGCAACTCCTTGGACGGAAGCGGAAGCCCGCTGCTGGTGCAGGGCGACGGCATCTCGGTCACGCGCGTGGTCACCGAAGCGATTCGCGAGATCGCGCAGAACGTTCGACTCTTCGCGAGCGTGGACGTCGAAGACCTCGCGGGCGACGACGGCGACGCGTTGCAGTTCGTCGATCGCATCGAGGTCAACGTGAGCGGGGAGGGTAACTGCACCGCGGTGCCGAGCCCGGTCGACACCAACGGCGACACCTTCGAGGACGCCTTCCCGAGCCTGCTCCCGGGCACGCCCGTGTGTTGGGATTTGGTCGCGCTTCCGAACGAGGTCGTGCCGCCGATCGGTCGTCCGCAGGTCTACGTCGCGCGGGTCGTCGTGCGCGGCGACGGATCGATCCTCGACACGCGCCGCGTCTTCTTCTTGGTGCCGCCCGCGGTGGATCGCCCCGTCTTCGAGTGAACCCCGACCCGACGTCGAGGGCCCCGCGTGCTTCGTGCCACGCGGGGCTTTCGTCGTTCGGGGCTTCGCGAAACGCGCGTGGTGCGCGGGAATCCGCGGCGCTTTGCCCCTTCCGCGCTCACGGACTCGGGCGTCTGCGCACCGGGACGTGCCACGCTGAAGTGACGTTTTCGTGAGCCGTTTTCGATGTCGGCCGCACTACGGCTCCGAGAGGATTCCCGCGCATGGCATTCGAACGACCGCCCGCTTCCCTCCGGCGCTCCCTCGCGCTTCTGCTCGCCCTCGCGGCGTGCGACGGCAAGGACGGAGTGCTCTACGACGACGGCGGAACCGACGCGCCGAGCGTCGACGGCGGAACGGACGGTGGTTTCGACGCCGGAGACCGCGTCGCCCCGACGGTCGAGGAGGTCGTGCCCGACGACGAAGCCACGGACGTCGCGCGCGACGCCGACCTCGTCGTTCGTTTCTCGGAGCCGATGCGCGCGTCGGGAAGCGTGAGCGTGGTGCCCGGGGGCCTCGAGCTGGATGGCGCGTGGAACTCGCTCGGTGACACCTGGACCGTGAACGCGCCGACCGAAGGCTGGCCGGAGTCCGCGACGCTGCGTGCGTCGCTCGAAGGTTTCAGCGACGAAGCCGGGAACGCGCTCGCGCCCTACGCCTGGCGTTTCTCGACCACGGCCGATGCGCCGGTGGTCACGACGTCTTCGCCCGCGGACGGCGCCACCGACACGTCGGCTCGCACCGCCTTCGTGGAGCTGACCTTCTCGGAGCCGATGGACAACACGACCGGCACCCTCGCGGCGACCGGCCTCACGTTCGGCGTCGCCGAGTGGCTCTCGGGGGAGCGGGTGCGCTTCCCGGTCTCGGGTCTCGCGTACGAGTCCACCTACGCGGTGACACTCGACGGCTTCCAGGACCGCGCGGGCAACGCGCTCGAGACCAGCGTGTACCTCGAAGGCAGCCTCGACTTCACGACCGGGCCCGACCTCGACGCCCCGCGCGTGACCGACTCGAGCCCCGACGAAGGCCAGCTCGACGTCGCGACGGACATGCTCGACGAGGTCGTCGTCGTCTTCGACGAAGCGATGGACGTGGCGGTCGGCACCGCGACGCTCGAGGTCGACGGACGCACCACCGCGCTGAGCGCGAGCTGGAACGCCGCGGGCACCGAGGCTCGCTTCGCCGTTGCGGGGGCGTTGCGCAACGGCGCCGCGCACCGCCTCGTGCTCACCGACTTCACGGACGTCGCCGGCAACGCGCTCGACGGCACCGTCTACCTGCTCGACGGGGCGCTCGACTTCCGCACGGGCCGCGACCTGGTGGTGCCCTTCGTCGGCTACTCCGACCCGATCGAGGGGCAGCCCGACTTCAGCTTCCGTCGCGACACGATCCTGATCGCGTTCAGCGAGGCGATGGACACCTCGGACACCACGGCCATCCTTCACGACGGCGCGGAGACGGTGGTGCTGGGCGGCACGTGGTCGCTCGCCGGCACGCGTCTGACGCTCGACGTCGCGGGGTTGCTCGTCGCCGGTCGCAGCTATCGCATCGACCTCACGGACTTTCGCGATCTCGGCGGCACCGTCGTCGACACCTCGCACCCCTACCTCGGCGACGGGTTCCTCGACTTCGTGATGGCGACCCCGACCGGCGAGAACTGCCGCGACGTGCTCACCGCGGCCGAAGGCACGACGGTCGGCGCGGTGACGACCTGGGTGATCGAAGATCGTCAAGCCACCCTCGACGACGGCTCGGGCACCTGCGGTCCGGACGGTGACGTTCGCAGCGCGGACGCCGTGATTCGTTACACGAAGACGAGCGCCGCGGTGGCCGACGGAGGTCGCTACCTGCGTGTCACCGCGCGCACGCTCAACACCTCGCGTGACGTCTTCGTCGAGGTCTTCCGCGACGTCTGCGATCCCACGGCGGCCGAAGCGCTCGCCGCGCGCCAACACTGCGTGCTCGAGAACCAGAGCTGGGACGTGCACCTCGACGGGGGGCCCGGCGGCTACTTCCTGTGGATCGCCACCGACCGCAACGACGCCATCTCGCCCGTGGAGGTCACGGTCGAGGAGATCGACGCGCCACGGCCCGGCGAGAGCTGCGCGGATCCCTTCGACAGCAGCGCGAGCTTCTGGAGCGACATGCAGACCGGCCTGAGCGACCGACCGCTCGGCCCGGCCTGGTACATCAACATTCGCAACTACGTCGAAGAGGGCGACGAGGAGCGCATCGACGCCCTCGACCGCGCCGACGTGATGGGCGGACCCGGCAGCATCGAGTGCGACGGAACGCGCTACACGCACGGCGCCGACGCGGTCTTCGATCTCGTGAAGACCAGCGCGACGAGCGTGCTCGACGTGCGGGTGTCCGCCATCAGCACCCACGTGTTCGAGGTCCGCGACGCCTGCGACCCGAGCGCCTCGTCGCAGCTCACGTGCGGCACCGTCGGGAGCGGGCGCTGGGAGCAACGCACGATCGAAGGCGCGCCCGGCACCTACGCGCTCTGGAGCGCGCCCGACTACCTCGCGTCGAGCGGGCAGCGCGAGCTCGAAGGCTCGTACGTCGTACGTGAGGTCGAGCCTGGTCCGGGCGACACCTGCGCGACCGGGATTCCGCTCGTCGTCGGTGCACCACTCGCGGTCCCGGCCACCGGTGCCCAGCGCCTGGGACAGCCGAGCTGCTTCGACGGACAGCTCACGCAGGAGAAGGCCGTCATCAGCGGTGTCTCGGGTCCAGACGACGGGATCACCTGGTACCGCTTCACCGCCTCGGGCGCGATCACCGGCGTGCGCTTCGGGTCCATCGCGGGCTCGAGCTCCGACCTCGATCCCAGCGTGGCGCTCTTCGACGCGACCTCGCGCACGGAGCTGACCTGCGCCGCCGACGAGCCCGAGAACGGCCTGACCGTCTTCGGCAACGCCGGCCGCGAATACTGCGTCGCGGTGTTGAACACGCCGCGGCTCGAGACCATCGAGCTCGTCAGCTTCCCCACCTACGACGGCGTCGGTTCGACGGTGACGGACCTGAACGTGTCCCGACCCTTCAACGACAGCGGCACCGAGGTGTCCATCACGAGCGACCAATGGCTCGGCGTCACGCCGACCACGCTCTACATGCAGCTCGGCACGAGCGGCACCAGCGCGGGCCTCTTGCGTGTCTCCAAGGCCGGCGGCACCCGCGCGGAGCTCTTGCGGGACGGCATCGAAAGCGTGCTCGGCTACGGCGGCGCGATCACGACGGGCGAGAACGTCTTCCTGGTCGACAACAACACGACGACGGCTTCGCGCACCTACCGCGCGGTTCGCGCCGGCCTCGTGGAGCTCACGGAGTGGGATGCGGCGGGTGGATACCCGAACCACGCGTTCTACGACGTCGCCTTCGACGGAACGACGTTGCTCACCGCGACCTACGTGAGCTCGACCTCGGGAACGCCGCCGACGCGCTTCTACACCCTCGATCCCACGGCGGCTGGACCCGGGACGGAGATCGGCAGCACCACCGAGCTCTACCGTGTGCGCGCGATCGGCACCGACGGGACGTGGGTCTTCGTCGTCGCCAACCCCTACGGCGACACGAGCACGGAAGGCGTGTATCGCCTGCCGCTCACGAACCTCGCCGCGACGCCCGAGCCCCTCTGGCTCGGCAACCTTCCGACCTCGGCGACCGCGCTCGAGGTGCAGGTCACGGCGAGCACCACCTACGTCTACTTCCGCGACCAAGACGGTAACGTGCACGTGGCGGACGCGGGCGGCGCCTCGGCGCAGTACCTCGGCGTGCTCAGCGCGCTCGGCCGCTCGGGCGACGTCGCGATGGGCTTCGATCCCGTCGGTCCTTCGCTCTACCTCTTCGAGTCCGAGACCGAGTCGACCGGTCGCATCGTGAGGCTCCGATGATCGAACGAACGAACCTCGTGGACGCAGGAGCTTCCCCCATGAACCGCAAGTCTCGATGGATCGTGCTCGCACTCCTCGCCGCGCTCGGCTGCGGAGACGACGACCGCAGCCCGATGGACGGCGGGCCGGAGACGGACGGCGCGGTCGACGCCGGCGTCGATGCCGCCGACACCACGGCGCCCACCTTCACCACCGACCCCGTCGACGGGGAATCCGAGGTCGAGCTCACGCGCACCTTCGCCGTCACCTTCTCGGAGCCGATGAACGAAGCCGTCGGTGGC
Source organism: Sandaracinus sp. (assembly GCA_020633125.1). GTDB lineage: Bacteria > Myxococcota_A > Polyangia > Polyangiales > Houyiibacteriaceae > JACKEH01. The sequence goes on from JACKEH010000038.1 coordinate 6,081, forward strand.
CTTCGCGCCGAGGTCGGTGACGACGTGCTCACCGCGGTCGAGACCGTCTGGGACGGCGCCGTGCTTCGCGTGCGCTACGAGTGGCCGGCCGAGTCGGCGATCACCGTCGCCATCGAAGGCTTCGAAGACCTCGCGGGCAACGCGGCGGCCAACGCGAGCGTCACCTTCACGACCTACGACACGACGCCGCCGACCGTCACCGCGGCGACGCCGGACGAAGGCGCGACGGTCGCGGCGCCCACCACGATCGAGCTGAGCTTCTCGGAGCCGATGGACGTGGCGCGCGGCGCGCTAAGCCTCGTGGGGGGCCCGGGCACCCTCGGCGAGACCACGTGGACCTCGACCTCGCTGAGCGTCGAAGTCGAAAGCCTCGCGTACGACACGGCCTACGCGCTGGTGCTTTCGGACTTCGCGGATCCGGCGGGCAACCCGCTCGACCGCTCGGTCTTCCTCGGCGACGGTGCGCTCGACTTCATCGTGGGCGCCGACGAAGACGCGCCGACCGTGGTCGCTTCCTCGCCCAGCGAAGGCCAGGTCGAGGTGACCATCGGGACGCAGTTCGTGGTCGTCGACTTCTCGGAGTCCATGGCCGCCGTGGGCACCGCCGACCTCACGAGCGATGCCGGTGGCAGCGTGACGGACCTCGCGCCCACGTGGAGCCGCGAGGGCACCCGAGCGACCTTCTCCGTGCCCGACCTGCTCGACGTCGAGGCGAGCTACACGCTGACTCTCGACGGTTTCACGGACGCCGCCGGCAACGCGCTCGACGGTACGGTCTACCTCGGCGACGGCGCGCTCGACTTCACGACCGGCGACGACCTCTTCCCGCCTTACGTGCTCGCCACCACCCCGGACGAGAACGCGACCGGCGTCTCGTACGACGCGAACCGCCTCGTCGTCGCGTTCAGCGAAGCCATGGACACCACGCGCACGACGGCGACGCTGCAGAGCTCGTCGCTCGGCGACGTCGTCCTGGCGGGCTCGTGGAGTGGCGACACGGTGCTCGAGCTCGACGTCCGGAATCTCTTGGTCGCCGGTCAGACGTACCGCCTCGACCTCTCGGCGTTCACCGACGCGGGCGGTGCGCCGCTCCGCACCGACCACCCCTACCTCGGCGACGGCGTGCTCGAGTTCTCGACCGTGATTCCCACCGGCGAGTCGTGCCCCGACGCCTTCGACGTCGAGCGCGCCACGGTCGCGGACGGTCTTCACACCTGGACCTTCGCCGACAACGGCGTGGTCACGATCGACGGTGGCGGCGCCTTCTGCGACTCGAACGGCAGCACCTCGCCCGACGGCGTCGTTCGTTTCCGGAAGGCCTCGCCGGACACGGTGCTTCACGTGACCGCGCAGGCGCTCTCCGGCAGCGATCAGCTCAACGTCGAGGTGCTCCGTTTCGATTGCGATCCCATGGCGGCGACCGCGGAGGCCGCCCGTGCGCGCTGCATGTCCCGTCGCAACCGCCACGAGCTCTTCGTGCCGGGGGCACCTGGCGACTACTTCGTCTGGATCAGCGACGTCAGCACGCTCTTCGACGGCGCGACGGTCTCGATCGAAGAGATCGCGGCCCCGCCCGCGGGCGAGAGCTGCGACGCGCCCTTCGAGGTCGGCTCGCGTTTCTACACCGCGCCCGCCGCGGCCGGTGACTTCCACGTCTGGGAGATTCCCGCCGACTCCATCGTCGCCCACGACCGCAGCGTCACTGGTGCGGAGAGCTTCCTCTGCGACGACAACCTGCTCGTCGGCAACGACGCGGTCATCGCGTTCCCGAAGACCTCGGACACGAGCATCGTGCAGGTCCAGATCGAAACGACGGGTGACGAGCTCGTGGTCGACCTCACGGGCGCCTGCGATGCCGCGGCGGAGAGCGGCGTCTGCGAGGACTCGGTCGCGGGTACGCGCACCTACGAGCTCTTCGGGCCCGCCGGTCCGCGCCACGTCTGGATCGCGGACGACAACGAAGGATCCGCGACCGCGCCGACCTTCCCGGCGGTCTTCGGCCCGGCGGTCGTCGTGCGGGTGCGCGAGGTCGAGCCCACGCCCGGCGGCTCGTGTGCCACGGCGATCCCCATCACGCCCGGCGCGACGGTTCCGGTGACGCCGAACAACACGCAGCGCATCGGCGTGCCGAGCTGCTTCGGAACCGGCGGAATCACCTGGTACCGCTACACGGCGACGCAACGCCTCGTGCTCGCGACGACCAACGGCGTGGGTGGCGTCGCCGTTCGGGACGCGGCGACGGAAGCCGAGCTCGGTTGCTCGAGCGACGGAGCCTCGCAGTTCGCTTGGGGCATCGTCGAGGCGGGTCAGGACGTTTGCGTCGGTGTCGCTTCGACGCCGGGCATCACGTCCATCGGCGTCGAGGAGATCGACTACCGCGGAGTCTCCGGGCGCGTCACGCCGCTGGTGCCGGGCCAGAGTGTCTGGAGTTTCGAGGAGTGGATGGTCGCGACTCCGACCTGGATGTACCTCGCGGCGAGCACGTCGGGTTACCTCTTCCGCGCGCCACGTGCGGGGGGCGAGGTCGAGCGACTCTACTGGCCGCTTCCCGACACCGACCCGCGCGATCAGCTCGGCGACGGTGCGGTCGCCGTGGGCGAGCATCTCTTCACCCTCGACGACCGGCGCGGAGACACGGATCCGATGACGGTCGATCCCCCGCGCCTGCATCGTTGGCGAGAGATCGACGGCGTTCTGACGCCGGAGGTATGGGACGCGGGGTTCGAGTGGCCGTACCTCACGATGGACGGGATCGGCTTCGACGGCACGACGTTGATCATCGGCTCCGCGCGACCCAGCACCGCCTCTTCGGCCGTGCCGCCGCCGGTGCAGTTCTTCGGCGCCGACCCCACGACGCCGGGCATCACCTTCCTCGGGTCGAACGATTCACTGCAGGACGTCTCTGCGCTCGCCGCGACGAGCGAGTGGATTCTCGTCGCGGGTCGCCTCGGTGGAGCCTCGGGCATCTACCGCCTGCGACGCGCGGACCTCGGCAACCCGAGCGCGCCGGTCGAAGAGCTCTTCTCGAGCCCCAGCGTGACCCTCTCCGAGAACAACGCCGGCCTCGCCTTCTTTCCGTCGCCCGCGCCGGGGGTGCCGAGCGTGCTCTACTTCCGTAGTTACAACGACGCGCGCATTCGTTTCATCGTCGACGCCGACGGCGAGAACCCGCGGCTCATCGGCGCCATCGGCCCGGCCGGGCGTGCGAACACCGACTACGTGCTCGGTGGAGATCCGACGACACCCGCGCTCTTCTTCACGAGCGACGTCGACAGCGCGGGCTCTCCGACCTGGTACCGATTGGACTGATCGATGCGCTACCTCCTCGTTTCGCTGGTGCTCTTCGCGGCTTGCTCCGACGACGACGGACGGGTTCCGCTCGTCGATGCCGAGGTCAGCGACTCCGCGACGGACGCGGGTGTCGACGCCGCGAGCCGCGCCTGCGAGGCCGACTCCACGCTCGGCCAAGCCTGCGCCAACGCCGGAGACTGCAACGACGGCTGCACCTGCAACGGCCTCGAGCTCTGCGAAGCGGGGGTGTGTGTCGCGGGCGAGGACCCGTGCGACGACGGCATCGAATGCACGACGGACGGGTGCGACGAAGAGGCCGACGCGTGTGTCTACGAGACGGACGCCACGAGCTGCCAGGACGGCAACCTCTGCAACGGCCAAGAACAATGCGTCGTCGGCGTCGGCTGCCTCGCGGGCCCGCGCCTCGTCTGCAACGACGGCGACCCGTGCACCGTCGGAAGCTGCGACCCCGAGACTGGCTGTGCCTTCACGCTCCGTGACCTCGACGGAGACGGATTCGCGGACGCGCGCTGCGGCGGGCTCGACTGCGACGACAGCCCCGCGACCGGTGCGTCGGCCAATCCGGGCGCGGTCGAGATCTGCGACAACGGCGTCGACGACAACTGCAACCGTGTCGTCGACTACCGCGAGCCCTCGTGCAGCGGCGTCAACGACACCTGCGACGAAGCCGAGATGCTCCCGGGGGCGGGCAGCTACGTGCGCACGACCCGCGGGCTGAGCGCCGACTACGCGATCTCGTGTCGGCCGCTCGGCTTCGACTCCGTCTTCGCCTTCACCCTCACCGAGGCGCAAGACGTGCAGATCGTGCTCGAAGTCGACGGGGCGAACGGCGGTGTCGCGCTCCGCGACTTCGCGGACTGCGCGACGGCCGAGAGCGACACCTATTGCGCGGCCGCCGGACCCGTCAGCACCTTGCGGGCGCGTGATCTTCCGGCCGGCGACTACGCCCTCGTCGTCAAGACGAGCTCGGCCGCGACCTTCACGCTCACCGTCGATCTCTCGGCCGCGACGCCGGTGCTCCCCGTCGACGTCTGCGACGAGGACACGGTCGACATCTCGGCCGGCGGCACGTTCATGGGCGTCTTCGGCGACGTCGACGACGACTACGTCGTGCAATGCCGTCCGACCACCGGCACGGGCAGCCGCAAGGACGCCGTCTACCGCTTCACGCTCACCGAGCCGCGCGACGTGCACCTGGTGGCGCGTACGTTCCAATCGTCGAGCACGCGTCCTACGACGTACCTCTCGCTCGCGCGTGATTGCGCCGACGTCTCGTCGACCCTCGCGTGCCTCGTGCGACCGGAGCCCGAAATCACGCGACGCAGCCTCGAGGCCGGCACCTACTTCGTGATGATCGAGTCGAACGCCACGAGCCCGCTCCGCTGGGAGCTCGACGCGACCTTCACCGAGCCCGTACCGCGCAACGAAGGCGACTTCTGCGGCTCGACGGTCGACATCACCGGCGCGACCACGACGCTGCCCCTCTCGATGCTCGAGCTCGACTACGGCACGAGCTGCGCCGCGGTCACCGACGCCACCCGGGACGGCACCTTCTCGTTCACGCTCACCGAAGCGAGCGACGTCGTGGTCTCGGCCGACGTGGGTGGTCCGCACGCGATGACCGTCACCACCACGTGTGGCGACAACAGCACCTCGCTCGCGTGCCTCAACGGCTCGCCGACGACCTCGCGGCGCTTCTTGCGCCTCGACCCCGGCACCTACTTCGTGAACGTCGCGACCTCGCAGCCGACCGCCGGCTCGATGACCGTCTCCACGATGATCTTCCCGCCCACGTTGCCGCCCCCGAACGACGCGTGCGACGCGCCCACCACGCTCACGAGCGGCGTCGAGCATCGCGGCACCTTGCTCGGCAGCGCCGACGACCTCGCGAGCTGCGGTCCCGCGGGCGCCGCCGACGTCATCCACGTGCTCGAGCTCGCGAGCGAGAGCAACGTCAGCCTCGTCGCGCGCCGCACCGACGGAGTCACCGAGCCGCTCTTCCTCGGCGTGCACGGCGCGCTCTGTGAGACGGACGCCGCGGCGTCGTGCGCGAGCGGCACGCCCGCCTTCCTCAACCGGACCCTGCCCGCGGGCACCTACCACGTGGTGGTCGAGTCCGTCTCGGGCTTCTCCGGCCCCTACGCGCTCACCGCGCTCGTCACCGCGCCCTGAGCTCTCACGTTTCGCTCGACCGACCCGACGACGTTCACGCGTCCGTATCTCGAGGCCACGCATGCACCGCTTCCTCCGCCTTCTCCTCTGTCTCGCGCTCGGCGTCGCGTTCGTCGGTTGCGGCGACGACGACTCGGGTCGTTACGGCGACGCCGGTCCCCGCAGCGACGCGTCCACGCCGGACGACCTCGACGGCGACTCGATCTCGAACGTCGACGAAGGCATCGCGACGCGCGTCGACACCGACGGTGACGGCACCCCCGACTACCTCGACCCGGACAGCGACAACGACGGTTTGCTGGATTGGTTCGAAGCCGGCGACGCCGACGTCACGACGCCCCCGCGCGACGCCGACGGCGACGGGGTGTACGACTTCCGCGACCAAGACTCCGACGGCAACGGCGTGCTCGATCGACGCGAGGGGGAGGGCGACGCCGACGGAGACGGCACCGCCGACTACGCCGACTACGACGACGACGGCGACCGCGTGCCCGACACCGTCGAGCTCGACGGACGCACCGAGTTCCCGCTCGACTCGGACGGAGACACCGCGCCCGACTTCCGCGACGCCGACAGCGACAACGACTTCATCTCCGACGGCGACGAACGCCCGCTCGACGCGAGCCTCCCGGTGCCCGACGTCGACGGAGACGACATCCCCGATTGGCGCGACGACGACACGGACGGCGACGGAATCTCCGACGCCGACGAAGCGGGGGACCGCCTGCTCGACACGCCACCCGTCGACACCGACGAGGACGGAATCCCGGACTTTCGTGACGTCGACTCCGACAACGACGGCCTGCCCGACGCGCTCGAGATCGAGGTCGGCACGAACCCCCTCGACGAAGACTCGGACGACGACGGAGTCAGCGATCTCATCGAGGTCGCGGCAGGCACCGATCCGCTCGACGACGCCGTCGACCCTCGCACGCGCGGCGACTTCGTCTTCGTCGTGCCGTACCGCGAGCCCGCGGAGCCGCTCCGCGACACGCTCGAGTTCCGCACGAACATCCAGTTCGCCGACGCGTACTTCCTCTTCGACATCACCGGTTCGATGTCGACCGAGATCGCGGCGATGAAGAGCGCGATCACCTCCGTCATCGACGAGCTCTCGTGCACCGACTTCGGCACGCCCTGCTCGGGCGACGGCGAGTGCGCGAGCGGCCAGGTGTGCAGCGCGAGCGGCTCGTGCATCTCGAATCCACGTGACAGCGGATGCATCGCCAGCCTCTTCACCGGCGTCGGCACCTTCGACGGCAACCCCGGCAGCTACCGCAACCTGCTCCGCTTGCAGGGCGACCCCGCCGAGACGCAGCGCCGCATCCCCGGGTCCGCGAACGGCTCCGGCGGCAACGAGATCCTCTTCGAGGCGGTGGGCTGTGTCGCCGATCCCCTCGGCTGCTCGGCGAGCGAATGTGTGCCTGGCGGTATCGGCTGCCCGTCGTTCCGTGGCGAAGCCAAGCGCATCCTCATCGCCGTGACCGACGAGCCGAACGGTTGCCCCTCGTGCGCCGTGAACACCGCGACCCAAGCGGGCGGCCGCCTCCTCGACGAAGACGTGCTCTTCATCGGCGTCGATGCGGACTCGCGTGCCACGCCGGAGGTCGACCTCAAGGCCATCGCCGCGGCCGCCAACAGTTACAACCGCGACGGCGAGCCCTTCTACGTCCAGGGCGACGAGTCCGCGGTGGTCACGGTGGTGACCGACTCGATTCGCGAGATCGCCCTCAACATCGATCTCTTCGTCGATGCCCTCCCGCAAGACCTGCCGGGCGACGACGGCGACGCGATTCAGTTCATCGACCGCCTCGAGGTCAACCTCGCTGACACCGAGGATTGCACCGTGCGTCCCGTGACCGACACCGACGGCGACGGCTTCGACGACGCCTTCCCGAACCTGCTTCCGGGCACACCGGTGTGCTGGGACGTGGTCGCCCGCCAGAACGACTTCGTGCCTGGCGCGAGCCGCCCGCAGGTCTTCGTCGCTCGGGTGGTGGTGCGCGGCGACGGGTCGATCCTCGACGCGCGCCGCGTGTTCTTCGTCGTGCCGCCGAAGATCGACCGACCGGTCTTCGAGTGACCTCTCTCGGCGCTCACGCTCCAGCGTGACCGCGAACACCAACGTTCGCCCGACCGTGCAGGCCCAGACCTCGACCTGTGCCTCCGTGGGCGGGTCCTTTTGTCGATGGCGAAAACATCCGTTGTTTCAGTGGTTTGCGAGGGTGGGTGCTCCGAAAATGCACACTCGTGAATTTTTCGTGAGCCGTTTTTTCCAGTCGGAGCACTGAGAGGACGAGCGGGGAAACTCGCTCCCCGGGTGGCGAGACGGGTTCCCCCCACCGATCCGCCGCCGAACGGGCACCCCTCGGCGCTCTCCACACCATCTCCATTTCCACATCTCCACCTCACGCCGAGGGGTGTTCCGTTCTCTTCGGGTCGTACGAGAGACGTCATGCCGACTCCCGAGCCTCCCGTGCCGCCGCGTCCGCCCGAGCCTCCGCCGGAGCTTCCGCCGGCGTCGAAGCCGCCCGAGCCGCCCACGGAAACCCGTGACCGTCCGACTCGGCGGCCCCCGCCGAGGCAGGCGCAGGCACTCGATCGCATTCCCACGTGGCGCCCGCCGGCCCGCCCCGTCCTCTCGTTCTGAACGATCTCGGGCGTTTGGAGTTCGACGAGCCACGCCGCTCCGATGCTCGCGCCCAAGGGATTCGCCTAGCCCTGCGCGAGGACGTCGTGATCGAGCCCATTGCCCGCCGAGCGCGGGCATTCTCACGTCGTCGAGCTTCGAGGGGCGCCGTCGGGCAGAGCACGCTTGCCACGCCGACGAGGCTCCCCCACTCTCCCGCGCCATGGATTTTCGCCTCACCGAGGAACAGCAGCTCATCCAGAAGAGCGCCCGCGATTTCGCTCAGAAGGAAGTGGCCCCGAAGGCCCGCGAGCTCGACAAGGAAGGCCGTTGGCCGGCCGAGCTCGTCGCCCGCATGGCGGAGCTCGGCTTTCTCGGCATCGCGGTTCCGGACGAGCTCGGCGGCGGTGGCGCGGACCACGTCAGCTACGCGCTCGCGATGATCGAGATCAGCAAGGCGTGCGCGTCGACCGGCGTGATCATGTCGGTCAACAACTCGCTCGTCTGCGACCCGCTCTGGAAGTTCGGGAACGACGCGCAGAAGAAGGAGTTCCTCGCGCCGCTCGCGTCGGGCCAGAAGCTCGGCTGCTTCGGCCTCACCGAGCCCGCCTCCGGCTCCGACGCGTCGAACATGGACACCGTCGCGGTGAAGGACGGCGACTCGTGGGTGATCAACGGTTCGAAGAACTGGATCACCAACGGCCCGCACGCGGACCTCATCATCGTCTTCTGCTGCACCGACCGCAGCCAGGGCGCGCGTGGCACCACCGCGTTCCTCGTCCCGAAGGGCACGCCGGGCTTCAACCCGCAGCCGCGCGACCACAAGCTCGGCATTCACGCCGCGCACTCCTGCACGATCTTCTTCGAGGATTGCCGCGTGCCCGACGCGATGCGCCTCGGCGAGGTCGGCATGGGTTTCAAGATCGCGATGAGCACCCTCGACGGCGGCCGCATCGGCATCGCCTCGCAGGCCATCGGCATCGCGGAGGCCGCGTTCGACAAGGCGGTCGCCTACTCGAAGGAGCGCAAGGCGTTCGGCGAGCCCATCGCGAACAAGCAGGCCATCCAGTTCAAGATCGCCGACATGGCGATGAAGCTCGACGCCGCCAAGGCCCTCACGCTTCGCGCGGCGTGGCTCAAGGACCAGGCGATCACCGACAAGTCGGTCCGCCACACGCAGGAGTCCGCGATGGCGAAGCTCTACGCGAGCGAGATCGCGACCGAGGTCACGCACCAGGCGCTCCAGGTCTTCGGCGGGTACGGCTACTCGACCGAGTACGACATGGAGCGGCACTACCGCGACGCGCGCATCACCGAGATCTACGAGGGCACCTCCGAGATCATGCGTGTGGTGATCGCCGCGAACGCGCTCAAGGGGTGAGCACGGACGATGAGCCCGACGGCCAACCGCGTGCGGTGGTCCGCGGATCGTGAAGAGGGCTCGAAGCCCCGTCGGTGTGGTGCCGACGACCGCTTCGAGGTGGTGGGAGCAACGATGAAGCAGTGGATGGCTCTGGGGCTCGCGTTCGCGATGGCGTGCGGCGGGGAAGACACCGCGGAAGAAGAGACGACCGCGACCACGACGTCGACGACGACTGGGAGCGAGCGTCCGGTCGAGCGGAACGACGGAGTCGGCGTCGAAGGCCTGATGGGCACCATCAGCGCGATGGCCGTGCAGCGCGCCCTCGAGCCGCGCATCGGTCGTTTCTTCAGCTGCTTCAACCAGCGCTCCGGCGACGTCGAGGTCCTCGGCGGCCGCATCGTCCTCTCGTTCCGAATTCGCACCGACGGTTCCGTGCTGTGGGTCTTCCCGCGCGAGAGCACCATCGGTGACCGCGCCACCGAGCGCTGCATGCTCGACGTCGCGGCCAGCACCCAGTTCTCGCGTCCGCAGGGCGGCGAGGCCGAGTTCACGTACCCCCTCGAGGTCGATCCGCCAGAGGACGTTCGCCCGCCGACCTTCTGGGACTCCAGCCGTGTGATGACGAACGTCGAGCGCGTGCGCGGAGAGATCGTCGATTGCGGCAACGGGCCCTTCCACGTCACCGCGTACGTCGCGCCGGGCGGTCGTGTGATCGCGGCGGGCGCGTCGACCTCGGAGCAGACGCAGAGCGACGCGCTGGATTGCGTCGCCGAGGCGGTCAGCGGTTGGTCGATGCCGGACCCCGGCTCCTACCCCGCGAAGGTCTCCTTCGACCTCTGAGCGAGAGGCGACGCCTCGCCGTCGCCTCGCCTTCGACCCGCCGTCGACCCAAGGCTTCCTCCATGCATCTTCAGCCCACCCCGCAGCAGCTTCAGATTCGTGACGCCGCGCGTGCGTTCGCCGCCGAGGTTCTCGCGCCCAACGCGGCGCGCTTCGAGCGCGACGAGCGGGTGCCCGACGACGTCTTCGTGCAGCTCGGGCAGCGAGGGCTCATGGCGGTCGCGGTGTCCGAGTCGCTCGGTGGGAGCGGCGCGGGCACGGTGGCGTACAGCCTCGCGATGACGGAGATCGCGCGGGGCTGCGCGTCGACCGCGGTCACGATGGCGGTGACCAACATGGTCGGCGAGGTCATCGCGCACTTCGGCGACGACGCGCAGAAGACCCATTGGTGTCCGAAGCTCGCGGCCGGTGAGCTCGGCGCGTTCGCGCTCAGCGAGGCCGAAGCGGGCAGCGACCCGGGGGGCATGCGCACCACGGCGACGCTCGAGGGCGACGAGTGGGTGATCACGGGCACCAAGCAGTGGATCAGCCACGGCGATCTCGCGAGCGTCCTCGTCGTCTGGGCGCGCACCGACGGGCCGGGGTCGCGGGGCCTGAGCTGCTTCCTGGTGCCCAAGGGCGCGCCGGGCCTCGGCATCGCCAAGCACGAAGACAAGATGGGCCTGCGGGCGAGCCACACCGTCGCGCTCTCGCTCGACCAGGTGCGCGTGCCCGAGAGCGCGTTGCTCGGACCGCGGGGCGCGGGCTTTCGCATCGCGATGATGGCGCTCGACGGCGGCCGCATCGGCATCGCCTCGCAAGCGCTCGGCATCGCGACCTGTGCGTACGACGCGGCCGTGGCACATCTGCGCGCGACGCCGGCGGACCAAGGCGAACAGTTCCGGCTCGCCGACATGGCGACGCGAATCGAAGCCTCGCGAAGCCTCGCGTTGCGCGCGGCGTCGATGAAGGAACGCGGGGAGCCCTTCTCGCGCGAAGCCTCGATCGCGAAGGCGTTCGCCACCGAAGGCGCGTGGGCGACGTGCAACACGGCGGTCGAGATCGTCGGCGACGACGCGCTCACCCTCGGCCACCCCGCCGAGCGTGCGCTCCGCGACGTCCGGGTGACGATGATCTACGAGGGCACCAGCGAGGTGCAGCGTGTGGTCGTCAGCCGCCTCGAGCTGCGCTGAGCTCGCGCGCGGATCGTCCGCCGCGACGTCGCGTCCACAGCGGTTGGTTCACGCGCGACGCGTCTCGAGCGAAACGGCGGCGCGGATCGTCTGCCACGACGTTGCGACCCCATGCCGGTTCGCGCGCGAAGCGTCCGCGAGACGCTCAGCCGTCGAGCAAGACGAAGGCGTCGATCCTCGCCGCGTCTTCGTGTCCTCGGTAGCCGTCCTCTCGGCGTTCGGAGCTTCGCACTCCCCGCACCCGCACGCGGTCTCCGTCTCGAAGGATTCGTTCCGCCAGGTGCACCGGGCCTCGGGTCGGCTCGAGGGAGCGCTCCTCCAGGAGCTTCGTGAGCGCGGCGTCGGGACGCACGACGGGGTGGGTCGTCGGTGGCTCGAGCCGAACCTGCGCGTGCCGTGCTTCGACGACGAACGCGCCCTCCGGCGTCTCCACCAGCAGCTCGCCCGCCGCCGCCTCGTCGACGGCGGCCACGGAGGTTCGACCGACCAGGCGGTACGCGCCGCAGGGCGTGTGGGAGAGAGGGGAGCTGACCGGACGCCGCACCCGCACCACCCCGACGATCTCGTCCCCTTCGGGGGCGGGCTCGTCGAAGATGCGCAGCGAGCGCGCCGGGCGTCCGCGGCCCGCGTGGTAGACCCACGACGCGACGGCGGTCCCACCTGCGACGACGGGGACCAGGACGAGCTGGCCGAAGAAGCCCATCAGGAGGCCGACGATGCCCGCCGCGAGCCCGTGCAGGTACATGAGGATGCCAGCGCCCAGAGCGGCGACTGCGGGCACTCCCCAGCGTAGGTAGGTGGCGACCACGTCGCCGACCCAACCCTCCCGCGGGCCCTCCGCGGGACGGGCCGCCAAGCGTAGGGAGACCACGCGACGCTCCTTGCGGTCGCGAAGGTCCACGGTGTCGGCCCCGCATCGGGGACATCGCGTCTGACGGACGCGGAGGGCGCAGGCGGGGCAAGCGCGTGAGCGGTCCGGGACCACGGACCCGAGCATAGCGTCGGTGGGGAGGGAAGGGAGCCTGCTCGGCGGGGGAGGGGTGGAGATCCGACGGATCCCCGGTGTAAGTACCTCCAGCAAATAGCGTTCAGCGGGGTGCGATCCCTGTGGTCGTGGCAGAACGGGATGAGGTATGAACATCCGCGGGTGCCCGCCCGTCGGAGGGCGCTGCCGGACCCATACCCCGTGTTCGGAGAGTGATAGGAGGGGTGCAGATGAGCTTGTTTCGACCCAGCGGCATCGTGGCAGCAGGGATGTTCTCGATTCTCGCGGTGGCGTCCTCTGGATGCATCATCCGCACGACCGGTCAGCCGGCCCGCGCCACGGTGCGGGTGCAGACCCCGCCGCCGCCCAGCGCGACGGTGACGGTGCAGGCCAGCACGCCCCAGGTGGCGACTGGCGTGACGGTCGTCGAAGCGAGCTGCGTCCAGGGCGCCCAGGAGGTCTGCAACGGCCTCGACGACAACTGCAACGGTGAGATCGACGAGGGCTGCGGTTACTCGTCGGGCAACATCCAGATCACGCTCGCCTGGAACACGGGCGCGGACCTCGACCTCTACGTCACGGACCCGCAGGGCGAGACCCTCAGCTACAGCGCGACCCAGAACAACTCGGGCGGTCATCTCGACCACGACGCGCGTGGCATGTGCAACCAGGGCCAGGCCAACAACACGATCGAGAACGTGTACTGGAACCAGCCGAACCCGCCGCCCGGCATCTACGCCGTGCGCGTCCACTACTGGGCCGGCGCCAGCTGCAGCACCAGCGCGGGCACCACGAACCTCACGCTTTCGATCGCCGTCGGCGGCCGCGTCATCGGCGCGTACACCTACGCGATCAACCCGGACCAGCGCATCGAGATCGCGCAGTTCCAGATCTGAGCGACGCTCGTCTTCGGACGATGCGTGAACGAGGGCCCCGCTTCGGCGGGGCCTTCGTGTTTTCGGGGGCTGTCCGAGATGCACCGACCCGTGCTTGCGTCGGTGCGGCGTCATGGGATGTGTCGGGCGTGGACGAGCTCCCGGATTCCTTCGTGCCCGACGACGCGCGCGGTGACCGCCGCGAGGGTGGGCGGCGCGCGACGGATTCGCTCGGGGGTGAGACGCTCGAGGTCGGGAGCTTCTTGTTGGCGGTGCTTCGCGCGCTTCACACCTACGGCATGCCCGCGCACCGCCTCGAGGACATGGGCGTGGCGCTGAGCCGACGCCTCGGCGCCGAGGCGCACATCTTTTCGACGCCGACCGCGCTCTTCGTCGCGCTCGGCACGCCCCCGAAGCAACGGACGTTTCTCCTACGGGCCAACTCGGGGGAGATGGATCTCGCGCGTCTCGGGGCCCTCGACCGTGTGGCCAACGAAGTCGCGGCGGGGACCAAGAAGCCCGTCGTCGGTGCGGCGGAGGTCGAGGCCATTCTCGCGAAGCCGCCACGCGAGCCCTTGCCGCTCACGTTGGTCGCGCATGCCGTGGTCGCGGCCGGTGGGGCGGTGTTGCTGGGTGGGCGCGCGCGCGAAGCCGCGGTGGCGGCGGTCGCGGGGATTTCGCTCGGCGCCTTCGAGCGCCTTCAGCGTCGCTCCGAGCCTCTCGCGCGTTTGCAGCTTCCTTTGGCTGCGGCGCTCTCCGCGTTGTTGGCGGGCCTCGCGACGTGGCAGTGGCCCCAGCTCTCGCGTTCGATCGCGACCATCGCCGGCATCCTCGTGTTGCTGCCCGGCCTGACGTTGACGACCGCCATGAACGAGATCGCCACGGGACATCTCGTCAGCGGGACCGCGCGGTTCTCGAAGGCCTTGATGTCGCTCTTGTTGCTCGGGTTCGGCGCAGCGCTCGGTGCGCAGGTGGCGGATCTCTTGCCCCACGTGCGCGAGGGCGGGGAGGTTGCGCGCCTCGGGGCGTGGGAGACGTGGGGGGCGTTCGGAGCCGCCCTGCTCGGCTTGTCGATTCTGCTCAAGGCGCCGCTGCGGGATGCGCCGTACTTCGCGTTTGCGGCGGCGGTCACGTTTCTCACCGTGCAGCTCGCGAGCCCACGCTTCGGTGCGGAAGAGGGCGCGGCCGCGGGGGCGTTCGTGCTCGGCATTTGCGGGAACGCCTCGGCGCGCTGGCGCGACCGACCCGCCGCGATCGTGGTCGTGCCGGGGCTGCTCTTGCTGGTGCCGGGCAGCCTCGGGTTTCGGAGCGTCACGAGCTTCTTGGCTGACGACGTGCTCACGGCGGTCGGGACGGCCTTCGACGTGACGGTCGTCGCGGTGGCGTTGGTTGGCGGTCTCTTGGTCGCAGCGCTCGCGTTGCCGCCGCGGAAGGCGCTCTAAGCCCGCCAGTTTCGCCGCCACCTCGCCGCCAACGCCAGGTTGGGCCCGAGCGCGCGCCTCGTGATTCGCGAGGTTTTGCGCGGGTGAGGGGCTCGAATGGAGGCGGCACGCGTTTTGGAACGCGGTGGCCGATGCCTCAGACGAAACCCGAGTTCCTCTCGCGTCCAGGTCGCGCGTCGCGTGCGCAGCAGGTGTTGCCCGGGCAGGTGGTGTTCGCGACGCGACGGGTGCTGGGTCGGCGGTTCTTGCTGATACCGGACCGCGAGCTGGTGTGGCTCGTGAAGTACCTGCTGGCGGTGTGCGCGAAGCGGCACGGCATCGAGCTCCACGAGGTGGCGGTGATGAGCTCGCATCTGCACCTGCTCTTCACGGATTGGCTCGGGCGTAGAGGACTCTTCTTCAACGAGTTTCACGCGATGCTCGCGAAGTGCGTGCAGCGCATACGCGGCTGGACGCTGCCCGTGTTCGACAAGCGCCAGACGAACCAGCCGGTGGTGGTGACGGTGCTGGGGGCGGTGGAAGCGGCGGCGTACATCCAGGCGAACGCCGTGATGGCGGGGCTCGTGGCATCGCCGCCGGAGTGGCCGGGGAATCTGACCGATTTGCGGGAGACGGGATGGGGCAAGCGCGAGCGGGTCGCGCGCCCCGACGTGCTGCACCGCGAGGACGGCGTGGTCGTGCGGTGCTTCGACGCGAAGAATCCGAACTGGCCGAAGGACCTGGAGCTCGAGCTCGTGCCGCTCGCGGCGCGGCTCGGCATGGCGCCGGAGGAGTGCGTCGCGCAGGTGAAGGCGCAGCGGGATGCGCTCGTCGAGGAGGCGCGCGCAGAGGTCGCGAAGCGCGGCGGGCGTTTCCTCGGACGGCTTCGCGCGATGCGGCGGAGCACCCGTGCGCAGGCGACGTCGACGGAAGAGGCGAACGAGGTCGTGCCGCGCATCAAGGCGGGACGCGGGCAAGGCGAGGCGCGCCGCCATGCGCTCGCGGACGACGCGTCGTTCCGTTGGGACATGGCCGAGTGCCGCCTGCGGATGCTGCAGGGTGAGAAGGACGTGGTGTTTCCCGCGGGGTGCTTCTTGTGGGCTCGACAGTTCGGGTTCGCGCGGCACGAGGGTGTCGCTCCGCCCCTCATTTGACGCGCCACGAGGCTTGGAACGCACCAACGCCGCGTGAGGAGCGCGGCGTGGGGCGGAGGTGCGTCTCGATGCCGGCGTTTCGGGCCTCCACCAGCGCTTGGCGCGCTCGCGCGGTCGGTCGCGGCTCGCCGGCGCGACTTCGCGAGTGAGTTGCGTGGCGCGACGCGGGCACTCGCGCACCGAGTGCGGTCACCGACCGCGCGGACGCTCCGCGTCCATCTTCGTCCCGACGTTGCGGCAGGACGACGATGGACGCGGAGCGTCCGCGTGCGTCCTCGACGCCGCCTGCGACCGCGCCCAGCGATCAGAGTGCGAAGCGCTCGCGGTTCGCGTCGAGGAAGGCGAGGTAGTGCTCGAACTCCTGTTGGAACTCGACCTCACCTGCGTACGCGCACTGCTCGAGCTCGCTCATCAGCTCGCCCAAGCGCTTGCTCGGCGGCACGCCGAAGCGTTCCGAGATCAGCAAGCCGAGGCCCTTCGGCAGCGGCTTCACCTGCGCGTCTTCCTTCTGAAGCGCGACCACACGCTTCTTCAGGTCCGCGATGTTGCGAATGCCACGCTTCTTCTTGGCGGGGCGCTTCGTCGTGATGTCGGCGCGACCGAGGTCGAGCAGGTCCTTCAGACCCTCGCCCATCTGCTTGTAGAAACGACGCACCGCAGCGTCGGTCCACGAGTCCTCGTACTGACTCGGGCGAAGGTGGTGAAGAATCAGGAAGTGCACGCGCTCGGAGAGCTCCCCTTCGAAGCCGAGCCGCGACGCGACCTTGCGTCGAAACATCCGCGCCCCGAGCTCGGCATGTCCATGAAACGTCACGCGCCCGCGCTCGTCGATCTTGCGCGTCCGCGGCTTCCCGATGTCGTGAAGCAACGCGCCCCAACGCACCGAGAGGCGCGGCACCGACTGCTTCACGACCTGCTTCGTGTGCTTCCAGACGTCCTTGTGCTTCCACTCGCCGTCCGTCATCCCGATCATCGCTTCGATCTCGGGAAGCCACGCCACGAAGAAGCCCGATCGCTGAAGCGCCTCGAGCGCCTCCTCGACCCCGCGCCGATGCATCATCAGCGCGTCGAGCTCCACGCGCAGCTGTTCGACGGGCACCGCCAGCCACTCGTCCACCCCGGCCCTCGGCGCCGAATCCTCCAACCGCGCCGGCTCGTCCGCGCAGGCCGCCGCCCACCGCAAGGCGGCGAATGCGCGGTCGGGCGAAGCGCTCGGCTGCTCCAGGAGGGTCATCGTCGTCTTTCCTCTACCAAGGGATGCGAAACTCACGAATCACGGCCGTCCCCGACGTAGGGGGTGCACCGAGACCGACAAACCACGGGAACCGCCAGCGCGGTCGCGAGCCGATCAACCTAGCAGCGGTCGCGCCCCGAGCCAGCGTAGATGGGGCGCCGAGCCGACCCGCGCAACGGTGAAACCCCCCACCCCACAACCATCGCCGGCCTCTCCCCGCCTTGGGGTACGCTCGCCCCGATGGACGCCTCCCGTCGCTCCACGTGGCGCATCTGGCTCATGCCCCTGTCGATCCTCGCCGGGGCCGCGCTCACCGTCTTCGTCTTCACCTTCTGGATCGACGCCGGCGGCGACCTCGCCGCCTTCGACCGCCTCTTCCACCCGAACCCCGAGTCCGCCCGCCAAGCCATCGGCAACACCGCCGAGGTCGTCAGCGCCGTGCTCGGCATCGCGATCACGGTCGTCGCCATCGTCGTGGAGCTCGCGTCGAACCGCTACACCCACCGCGTCACGGAGCTCTTCGTCGGCGAGCCTGTGAACTTCGCGGTCATGGGCTTCTTCGTCATCACCGCCCTGCAAGCGATCCTCGTCGCGGTCGTCTTCGACCACCAGGACCTGCCCACCGACTTCATCCCCTACACGGGCATCCTCGTCGCGCTCGCGATGCTGGCCTTCTGCCTGCTCATCGTCCTGCCCTACTTCGCCTTCGTCCTCGAGTTCCTCAACCCCATCTCCATCGTCGACCGCATCCGCGCGCACACGATGAAGATCGTCGGCCGCGGCCGCACCGCCCTCTCCATGCGCCAAGCCGAAGCCGTCCGCGGCATCGAGCAGCTCGCCGACGTCGGCCTCAACTCGATGGAGCACAAAGACAAGGGCATCTCGATGGCGAGCGTGGACGCGCTCAAGGCGATGATCCTCGAGTACCAAGCCCTGCGCCCGAACCTTCAAGCCGACTGGTTCCGCGTCGACGGCGAGCTCGCCCACAACCCCGACTTCGTCTCGATGAGCGACGACGTGCTCGCGGCCGTCACGCGCCGGCGCATCTGGTTCGAGATGAAGATCCTCCGGAAGTACCAGACGCTCTACAACGAAGCGCTGAACCGGATGCGCGACATCAACTACCTGATCGCCATCAACACGCGCCAGCTCGCCGAGCACGCGCTCGACACCAAGAACGACGAGCTCTTCGAGCTGCTCGTGAAGTTCTTCAACACCTACCTGCGCGCGACCGTGAACGCGCGCGACGTGCGCACCGCCTACAACGTCCTGCAGCAATACCGACTGCTCGCCGAACGCGCCCTCAACCACGAGACCGGCGCCCGCGCCGTCGAGATCGCGCGCTACTTCAAGTACTACGGCCTCGTCGGCTTTCACGCGACGCTGCCTTTCGTCCTCGAGACGGTCGCCTACGATCTCTGCGCCCTCAACGAGCTGGCCTTCGATCAACGCTCGCCCGTGCATCGCGAGCTGCTCCGCATCTTCCTCGAGGTCGACAAGGAATCCGAGAGCGACATCCAAGAGGTCAGCCTCCGCGGCGTCCGCAAGGCGCAGGTGAAGCTCGCCACCTACTACCTCGTGAACGGCGACGAGAAGCTCGCCCGCGAGATCTTCCGCGACATGGAGCGCGAGCGTCGCGACCGCCTCGCCTCGATTCGCGACGAGCTGCTCGGCGTGCGCTCGAGCGAGTTCTGGGAGATCAGCGACCGCGGTGTGAACTTCGACTACCTGGAGCCCGAGCGAAAAGAGAAGCTGCTCGAGTTCTTCTCGTGGTTTCCCGACCTCGCGCCGCTCACGCTCTCGATGGTGCCCGAGCGTGTGCCCGACGCCGCCGAAGTGGCCGCCGCGCTCTCGAAGCGCCGCAAGGAACGCGAGGACGAGACCATGCACCCCGTCCCCGGCGCGGGCAGCGATCCCGGCGAGAACTGACCGGCGTCACACGAGACCCTCGCGTGCTCAGAGTCCCGAGGACTTGAAGCTCTGGTTCTGCTCCGCGCTCAGGACGTGAATCCCGCACTCGCGCTTCTTCCCGAGAATGCGTCCGTCCCGCGGGTCCATGTCGGGCGTCGTGGGCAAGGTCGAATGCACGTCGCCCACCGACCGATAGCCCTCGTGGTAGAGCGGATGCAGCGGCAAATCGAAGCGATCGAGGTAGTCCTCCACCTCCTCCATCGACCAATGCAAGATCGGGTGGACCTTGATGCGCGCGCCCTGCCGATCGACACGCCGCAACCCCGCGCGATGTTCGGTCTGATCCGCGCGTAGCCCCGCGAGCCACGCCGTCGCCTGGAGCTCGCGCAACGCCCGCTGCATCGGCTCGACCTTGTTCCGCCGGAGGTATTCCTCGACGCCTTCTTCGCCCTGCTCCCACAGACGCCCGAAGAGCGCTTCTTGCCGCGCCGGCGTCATGTCGGGTCCGTACACCTTCAGGTTCAAACGGAAGCGCTCGGCGAGCTCCTGCGCGAAGCGATAGGTCTCGGGGAAGAGGTAGCCGGTGTCGATGAAAAGGATCGGCAGGTCGGGCACCACGCGATGCACCAAGTGGAGCATCACCGCCGAGTGGGCGCCGAAGCTCGAGCTCATCACGAGCCCCTTGCCGAAGGTCTCGGCGGCCCACGCGATCACCGTCTCCGCGTCCGCCCCCTCGAGGCGAACGTTGGCGGCTTCGAGGGCGTCGTCGTCGAGGGTCGGAGCAGCGGCGGCGGCTTCCATGGCGCATAAGTTGACGTGGGAACCGTGGAATCGCAACGCGAGTTTCTCTGTCGAATGGTTGTTATCTGAAATTATTGATGAAAATGCCGGCGTGTGACGTGTTTAATCTTGATTAAAACAATCGTGAATTTCAGCGTCGACGTTCCGGTCGTCGGGTCGATACAGTCGCTCGATGGGGAGTCCGCTTCCGGGAGTCGTCTCGGCCGTCACCGTCTACCGCCGGGGCGCAGCCGTTCGGCGCGCGTTCGATCTTCCGGCGGGGCTCACGGAGGTCTCGCTCGGCCCGCTCCCACGCGCGCTCGAAGACGGGGCGGTCCGCGTGGTCGAGTGCGGCGCATCGACCGTTCGCGAGCTTCGTGTCGCGCTCGCGGTGTTCGACCCGGACGACGCGCTGCCCTCGAGCGACTCGGAGTCTCTCGAAGCGGCTCGACTCGCCGTCGCCCACGCCGAGGCCCGTGTCGAGACGCTTCGCGCGAACCTCGAAGCGCTCTCGAAGCTGACCTCCGGACCCCGCCGCCATCCGAAAGACCAGCTGCCGCCCGCGAGCCCGCATGCGGCGCGGCTCGAGCTCGCCGCCTTTCGAACCGAACGCGAGCTCGCCTGGCGCGGCGCGCTCCTCGACGCGGAGGATGTGCTCGCGTCGGCGATCGAACGACGCACCGCCGAAGAACGGCGCGAGTCCGACGCGACGAACGCACGCCGCAACCGCGTCGACGAGCTGCGCAAGCGTGTCGACCTGGTCTTCGCTTCCGCCACCACCGAGCCCACGCGTCTCGTGCTCGAATACGGGGTGCCCGGCGCGACCTGGTCGGCGTCCTACGTGCTGCGATTCGACGACACGCTCACCCAAGCGCGCCTCGAGCGCCGCGCCTACGTCGCGCACCACAGCGCCGAGGATTGGCGCGACGTCGCGCTGACACTCTCGACCGCCGAGCCCACGCGCTTCACGTCGCTGCCCGAGCTTCCGTCGTTTCGCATCGGGCGACGCCAGCCGCCCCCTGCCCGCCGCGGTTGGCGCGAACCACCCGCCGGTGCCGACGCGCTCTTCGCGGACTACGACGCCGGCTATGAGAAGATTCGCGGTGTCAGCAAACCGAAGTCGGTGAAGAAGACGAAGAAGCGCCCGGAGCCCACTCCGAAGCACGCTCGGATGGAGTCCACGATGGCGTCGGGGCCCATGGCCATGGCCGACGAAGCCGAAGAGAGCTTCGCCGGCGCCGTCGCTCCTCCTCCGCCGCCCCCAGCGATGGCACCGCCGGGGATGGCGCCCGCGCCGCAATCCATGCCCTTCGGCCCTCCACTCGGCGTCGCGGCGGCGGGTGGGGCTCCACCACCGCGAGGCGCGATGCCGGCGCGCATGATGTCGAAGCGCGCTGCGCCTCCCGAACCACCCGCGCCCGAGCCCGAACCGGTGGGCGTCGCGATCGACGTGGACCTGCTCGCCTACGCTCGCCTTCGGCTCGCGTTCGTCGAAGAGCCACGCCGCGGAAAGCTCGTCGCGCTCGACCCGGCCGAGGCCTACGCGGACGCGCTCGGTGATCTGGATGCGGACGTCGACGTGTTGCTGGAAGGCGCGCGAAAGTCCGCGATGGTCCTCCGACCGCTCCCTCCCGGCACCACGCACGCGGCCTCGGTCGAAGGCTTCGATCACGCCTTCGTCGCCGAGACACGCGTCGACATTCCCGCCGACGGCGCGTGGCATCTCGTGCGCCTCGAAGAAGAAGCGCTCGACGCCGAAGCGCGTCTGGTCGTGGTGCCACGCGAGAGCGAGGACGCGTTTCGTTTCGTGCGTCTTCGACCCCGCGTCGCGCCGTTGCTGCGTGGTCCCGCGGACGTCTTCGTGGGCGAGCGATACCTGCTCACCCGCGAGCTCCCGCCGACGAGCCCCGGCGGCGAGCTTCGGCTCGGCCTCGGCGTCGACCCGAACGTTCGTGTCGCGCGGAACGTGCGCTTCGAAGAGCACGCGGCCGGCTTGATCAGCCGCTCGACCGAGCTCGTGCACGACGTCGAGGTCGAGCTTCGTTCGAGCGCGACGTCGCAAGTCACCGTCGAAGTGCGCGAGCGTGTTCCGACCACCCGCGAAGGCGAGGACGACATCGAGGTGCGCGAGGACGACGTGAAGCCCGCGTGGCAACCCTGGGAGCCCGACGCGAGCGACACGCCACAAGGGCGCTTCGACGGCGGCCGACGTTGGGTGGTGCCGCTGCAACCCGGCGAGACCCGAACCCTACGCGCGCGCTGGACGGTGCGCATCGCGGCGAAGAACGAGCTGGTCGGCGGAAATCGGAGGGAGCCGTGAGCGAACGTCGAAGGGTCGAGGTGCCGGTCGTCGGCGCGCGTGTCCTCGAGGACCGCGCCTTCGTCCGCCGTCGCGCCGAGCTCTCGCTCGAGGCAGGTCCCGCGCGTCTGCGCATCGACGCGGTCGCGCCGGTGATCGTCGACAAGACGCTCGAGGTGCGGCTCGTCGGCGCGAAGCTCGGCGCCGCGCGCGTTTGTCGCGAGTACGTCGTCGAACGCGACTTCCCGACGTGGCGCGCCGAGGTGCACGCCGCAGTGCGGACGGCCACGCGGGCAGTGCGCGAGCTCGACGACCGGCACGCCGCCACCACGGCCGAGCTCGCCTCGCTCGAAGCGACGCGTGCGTTGCTGCTCACCGAGCTCGCGGAAGACGTCGCGTGGGGTCGTGGCGTCTCCGCGACGGCAAAGGAGGAGCTCGAGCGAACGGTGGCCCGCGAAGAAGCGCTGCGCGTCGCGCTCGCCGACCTTCAGCCACCTCGACGACTCGCCCACCGCGAGCTCGCCGACGCCGAGGATCGCGCGCGGCAGGATCCGCATCCGAACCGCGGTGCGTGGATCGAGCTCGACCTCGAGTGCGAGCGCGCGGGCGTGGTGGCGATCGAGGTGGCGTACCTGGTGCCGAGTGTCGCTTGGCGTCCGCGCCATCGCGCGACGTTGCGCGAGGGCAAGATCGAGCTCGAGACCGAAGCCTTCGTCTGGCAGCGCACGGGCGAAGACTGGAACGACGTCGAGCTCTCGTTCTCGACGGAGCGTCCCTCGCTCGGTGTCGACCCGCCGACGCTCGAGACCGATCGGCTCGCCGTGCGACGAAAGCCCGAACGGGTCGAGGTCGAGACTCGTGCGCAAGCCGTGGCCACCACGGGGCTCGGCCGTGGAGAAGTCGTCGCGCCCGAAGTGCCCGGCGTGGACGACGGCGGCGAGACCCAAGAGCTCGTCGCCGACGGACGCGTGCGCGTGCCGAGCGACGGCCGTCCCCATCGCACGACGGTCGGTCGCGCTTCGACCGAAGCGACGGTCGATCGAATCCTCGCCTCGCCGAGCCCCTTCGTCTTGGTTCGCGCGCGCGCCACGCACCCGGGACCACGACCCTTGTTGGCCGGCCCCGTCGAGCTCGTCGGCGAGCACGGTCCCCTCGGCACCAGCGAGCTGCGCTACGTCGCACCCGGCGACCGCTTCGAGCTCAGCTTCGGGCCCGAAGCCGCCGTGCGCGTCACGCGCGAAGAGGAGCGCCTCGGGGCCGAGAGCAAGATCCTCTCGAGCTGGGTGCGGACGACGACGGTGGTGAAGAACAAGCTCAGCCACGTCGGCGACGAGGCGGTCCGCTTCGAGCTCGTGGAGCGGGTGCCGGTCTCCGAGATCGCCGACGTGAAGGTCGAGCTCGAAGACGAAGGCACCACGCCCGGCGCGACGGTCGACGACGACGGCTTCGTGCGTTGGCAGGTCGCGCTTTCGCCGGGAGGCACGAGCACGATCGAGCTTCGGTGGACCCTGGCAAAAAAGGACCACGTGCAGGGTGTTTAGTGTTTCGCCCGCCGCCCGCGGGTGATTTGCGTCGTCGGCGTCGTGGAATGCACGCGCGGGTCGTTGCCTTCGCCTGCGGACGTTGGTGAGCGTGGTTCGTGCGTCTGGTCGCGTTTCGGGTGGGCGCGGGCCGTCCTCGTCGCTCAGGGTCGCCGCGATGAAACGCCTGTGGCCCACGTTCCTCCTCGCGCTCGCGTGCGAACCGACGACGCTCGGCGAGACCGCCTCCGACGAGATCGCGTCCGACACCGACGGTGGTGTCGTCGAAGCCCACGCCGAGGCCCTCGAGCTCGACCTCGGCGCACACGAGGACGGCGAGTCGCTCCCGCCGGGCTACCTCGCGCTCACGTACGACGACGGCCCCGGCGCCTCGACCTTCCTCATCTCGCGGTACCTGCACGAGTTGGGCGTTCCGGCGACCTTCTTCGTCAACGGTTGTCATCTCGAAGGCGCGCCGCCTTCGGGAGTGGGCGCCGCAAGCGGATGCTCGGACGCATCTCGCTACCGCGTGAGCGCCTTGCAGACGCTCGTTCGGGAGGGGCACCGCCTCGCCAACCACACCCAAGACCACGTCGGTCTTCGAGACGGTCCCGCGAACCTGGAGAGCCAGTTCACGACGCTGCAGCGCACGCTCGATCCGTTTCAGCGGGTCGATCGGCTCGCGTTCTTCCGCCCGCCCGGAAACGCGTGGAGCGCGAGCAACCAGCGGCGCGTCGACGCCGACGCGTACCTGTCGAACATGCTCGGTCCGATGGGGCAGGTCTATCCGCGACGGAACCCCGACGGGGGCACCGACGAGCCGCCCGGACCCGAGATCATGGAGGATTGGCTCTGCCTCGATTCGAACTACCCGCCGAGCTACTGCGCCCGGGTCTTCCTCGACGCCATTCCGGAGACCCCGACGGTCGGCGGCATCGTCTTGCTCCACGACCGTCGCCGCGAGTCCGCTCCGAACGACGCCCGCGCGCGCCGGCCCTTCGAAGTCACGCGGGCGTTGGTGCCCCGCTTGCTCGAGCGTGGCTACGTCATCGTCCCGCTCGACGCGGTGCCCGGCGTGCTCGGACCGCGCCGCTTCGAGCTCGAAGGCGCCGGCTATTGGACGCGGGAGATGGGGGACGGCGTCGGCTGGAACGTCGCGCAGAGCCACTGGGGAAGCCTCGAGCTCGCGGACGTCGATGGCGACGGACGGCTCGAGATGTGCGGGCGCGGCAACACCGGCGTGCGCTGCGTCGAGTCGACGGACCACGGCTTCGCGGAGGGGCGCACCGTCACCGCGGCGTTCTCGGACGCCGACGGGTACCTCCCGACGCGCTACGGCGCGACGCTCATGTTCGGTGACCTCGACGGCGACGGCGACGACGACGTCTGCGCGCGCTTCGGCGACGGGATTCGCTGCGCGCGTTCGCGAGCGACCAGCGGCCGGCTCTTCGAGACTCACGCGACGCTCTGGAGCCGTGGAGGCGACTTCTCCGACGCCGCGCAATGGCATCGCGCGGAGAGCCGTTGGGGATCGCTGCGCTTGGTCGACGTCTCCGGCGACGGGCGCGCGGACGTGTGTGGCCGAAGCCCTACGGGCGTCGTGTGTGCCGTGACGCGTGTCGGCGGTGGCTTCGAGCGCGCGGCCCTCGTGACGCCGGGTGATTTCGAGGATGCGGACGGTTTCGGCGTCACGTCACGCGGCGCGACCTTGATGTTCGGCGACCTCGACGGCGACGGCGACGCGGACGTTTGCGCACGCGGCGAGCTCGGCCTCTGGTGCGCGAAGAACACCGCGGGCAGCTTCTCGCGCGCGACACTCTGGGTTCGTGGTCGCTTCTCGGACCGCGACCAGTGGACCTCGCCCGCCGCCTCGGGCTCCCTGCAGCTCGTCGACGCGAATGGCGACGGACGCGCGGACGTCTGCGGTCGTGCGCCCACCGGGGTCGTGTGTGCCTACTCCGACGGCGCGTCGCGCTTCCTGCACTACCAACACCTGATGAACCAGGGGCTCACGAACCGCGACGTGTGGAGCGCCACGAGGTTCGGCGCGACGCTGCGCATCGGGCGCCTCGGCCTCGACCGAGCGGTGGACGTCTGCGCTCGCGGCCCGCACGGCCTCTGGTGCGCTCGCGGCTCCGACGTGTTGGCGCAGCGCTGAACGCATCGAGGCGACTTCGTCTCTCGAAGTCGCCTCGATGGCTCCGAAGCTCGGCCTCGTCGTCAGACGTGCATCGAGGGCACGGGCGTACGCATGGTGACGAGCTCTTCGGCCGCGGTCGGATGAATCCCGATCGTGGCGTCGAGCTGCGCCTTCGTCGCCCCGGCGCGCAACGCCACGGCGAAGCCCTGCACGATCTCGCCCGCGTCGGGCCCCACGACGTGCACGCCGAGCACACGGTCGGTCACCTCGCAGACGACGAGCTTCATCATCATCCGGTAGGGCAGGCCGCTCAGCGTGTGCTTCATCGGGCGGAAGGTGCTCCGAAAGATCTTCGGCCGTTCGCCGCGATGCCACGCGGCCTCTTCCGTCAGCCCCACCGTCGCGACCTCGGGCGTCGCGAAGACCGCCGTCGGCACGAGGTCGTAGTCGACGCTCGCGTCCGGCTGACCCCCGAAGAGACGGCGCGCGAGCGCCATGCCTTCGGCGAGCGCGACCGGCGTGAGCTGCACGCGTCCGATGCAATCGCCGAGCGCCCACACGTTCTGCTGCGAGGTCGCGAAGGTGTCGTCGACCAAGACCGCGCCGTCGCGACCGGTCTTCACGCCGACCTCTTCCAACCCGAGCTTCGCGGTGTTCGGAACCCGACCCACTGCCGCGAGCTGGAGGTCCGCCGCCAGCTTCGTTCCGTCGTCGAGCGTGGCCACCACCGACGCGCCGTCGCGGTCGAGGCGTTCGATGGTGTGTCCGAGGTGAAGCGTGATCCCGTGCAGCTCGAGCTGTTCGGCGAAGAAGCGCCGCACGTCGTGGTCGAAGGCGTTGAGCAGCTCGGGGTTGCGATGCACCACGTGCACCTCCGAGCCCAGCGCTCGAAACACGCTCGCGAGCTCGACGCCGATGTACCCGCCACCGGCGACCACGACGCGCTTCGGGAGCTCCCGCAGCGCGAAGAACTCGTCGCTCGAGCCGCCGAGCTCGGCACCGGGAATCGGCGGAATGCGCGAGCGACCGCCCGTCGCGATCAGCACGTGCTCGCCGCGCAGCCGACGCTCGCCGACCCGAACCACACGCGGCTCTTCGAAGACGCCGAAGCCGTCGACGATCGTCACGCCGGCGTCGAGCAGGAGCTTCTCGTAGATGCCGTTGAGGCGACGGATGTCCTTCTCACGCGCGTCGACGAGCGTGGCCCAATCGAAACGCGGCGCGCTGTCGAAGGTCCAGCCGAAGCCGCGCGCTTCGTGGAAGCGCTCCGCGAACGACGCGCCGTAGACCATCAGCTTCTTCGGCACGCAGCCCACGTTCACACAGGTGCCGCCGAGCCGGCCGCTCTCCACGAGCGCGACCTTCGCGCCGAAGCTGGCTGCGATGCGCGCCGCGCGCACGCCACCCGAGCCTCCACCGATCACTACGAAGTCGAAGTCTTCCATCGCGTTCCTCGTGGCCGTTTCGTACGCCCGAGCGCCTCGAACGCTACGCGCGTGGTGCCCGTGCGTCCGATGCGCCGACGGCCGCTCGCACGCGCGAACGGCCGTCGTTCGGAGTCGGGAGGTCGTCAGACGAAGAAGTCGGGCGCCAGCTTTCCGCCAGGCACCACCGAGTACTCGCCGAGGTCCTTCTTGCCCATCTTCTCCATGAGGATGTCCTCGTCGATGAAGAAGTTGCCGGTGCACTCGCGGCTCGGCTGCGTGAGGATCCAATGCGCGGCATCGCCCATGATCGACGGCCAGCGGCTCATCTGCATGACGGTGTCGCCGCCGAGCAGGTTCTGCACCGCCGCGGTCGCGATCGTCGTCTTCGGCCAGAGCGCGTTCGCCGCGATGCCGGCCTCGCGAAGCTCACCGGCCCAGCCGAGGATGCACATGCTCATGCCGAACTTCGCCATCGTGTACGCGACGTGAGGCGCGAACCAACGCTCCTCCATGTTCAGCGGCGGGCTGAGGTTGAGGATGTGCGCGTTGGCGCTCTTCTTCAGGTAGGGCAGGGCGAGCTTCCCGCACAGGAAGGTCCCGCGCAGGTTGATCGAGTGCATCAGGTCGAAGCGCTTCATGTCGACCGACGCGGTGTCGGTCAGGTTGATCGCGCTCGCGTTGTTCACGAGGATGTCGATGCCGCCGAAGGTCTCGGCCGCCTTCGCCATCGCGCTCGAGATCTGCTCTTCGAAGCGAATGTCGACGACGAGCGGGAGCGCCTTGCCGCCCGCCTTCTCGACCTTCTCCGCCGCGGTGTAGATGGTGCCCTCGAGCTTCGGGTGCGGCTCGGCGGTCTTCGCTGCGATGACGATGTTCGCGCCGTCCTGCGCCGCGCGAATGGCGATCGCTTCGCCGATGCCCCGGCTCGCGCCGGTGATGAAGAGGGTCTTACCAGCCAACGATCCCATCACACACTCCTCGCTCGCGACCGCTTCCACGCGGCCGACGCGTCGTCGTAATACGAGCGTCGCGGACGGACAAGCGCCGTGGCAAAGCTTCGGCCCTCGGTGGCCAAGAGTGCGAGCGCCACGAGCTCCAGATGCCCGTGGAAGATCGCCGCTCGCAGGTAGCCCTCTCGAGCGTCCGCCAGGTCCACCAACGCCCAGGCGGCGACACCGATCGCGGACAGCGCGGCGACGGACAAGAGCGCGCCTCCGAGGTCCGTACGCAGCGCACGCCACGAAGCGCGAAAGGTGCGCGGGGTCGGTCGTTCGCGATCCTCTTCCGGAACCAGCCGCACCCAGAGCGCGTAGTGCATCGCCTGCGCGAAGGCGAAGAGCACGACGAGCCGCGTGCCCCAAGGCGCCGTGACCCCCGGCGCGAGGCTCTCGCGCGCTTCGTGGAGGCCGAACCCTCCGAGTCGCCATGCGGTGCCGAGAGGTTCGACGAGCCCGAGCGCGAGCACGAGTGCCGCCGCCGCGTAGAGCAAGAGCACGAGGTACGAGACGCCACGCCGTGGGCGCCAGAACCACCAGAGCACGAGCGCCACGAGGTTGTGCAGGTGCGCGAAGACCAAGCTCGCCGTCGTTCGGTCGCGGGAGCCGACGACCGTGAGCGCGAGGAAGACGAACGCGACCACGAGACGGCGCGGGTGCGAAGCGCGCGAGAGCAAGGCCACGGTCGCGGCGGTCGCGGTCGCCCACGTGACGTGCCCGGTCCACGCGGAGGCGACGAGCCCGAGCGCGGTCACGCCGCCCACCGCGGCGCGCCGGTGCAAACCGCGACGCACCACCAGATAACGCACGTCGGCGACCACGTGCGGCACGCCCCACACGATCGGGCCGAGCGCGAGCAGCACGATGGGGAACGCGGTCGCACCCACGAACGCGAGCGCCACCGCGAGCAGACCCCAGGCCGCGACGCGGAGCGCGCGTTCTCGAACGAGCCGGCGACCCACGCCACCGAGCGAGACGAGGGCACGCCATCGAAGCGCATCGAGTGGTCTCAGGGCGTGCTCGACCGCCGTGTCCATGCGGGTCGAGCGCGCTGCCGTCGGACACACCGCGGTCGAATCGGGTAAACGCGCCGAGGGCGCGCCAGGCGTGCTCACCACGCCGCGAGGTCGAAGAGTCGCTCGGCGTTCGTCACGTCGAGCCCGCCCGCGCGGCAGAGCGTCATCGCCTCGGCCACGGGAAGCGCCGCGTACGCCTCGCGGCGGCCGTCGCTCGGCAACGGAATCAGGCGCTCACGCACGCCGAAGCGGTCGAGCAGGATGTTCACCGCGCGAACCAACCCGCGCACGGTGATGCTCGCGGCCTCTTCGAGCTCCGAGAGATCGATCTGCCCGGTGTCGAGCTCTTCTTCTTCCTCGGGGTCGCTCACCGCCGCGAGGTGCTCGCCGGCACGAAGGACCAGCGGCCCGTCGTCCGTGCCGATGCGCTCGAGGGTCACGGTGCCCAGCTCCGGCGTCACCGACGAGAGCCGCACGACCAGGTCGCGCGCGCTCGCGGGCTCGTCCGCGTCGTGGAGAAAGAAGCGATCCTGCGCCCGTCGCCGCGCCGCGGCCTCGGTGTCGGACGCGTGGTAGTAGAGCAGCAGAAGATCGAGCCGACGCGCGTCCTCGTCCGGGTTCGCGGTGGCGCTCTCTTGGAACACCGCGAGCAGCGGGTCGGTCAGCTCCGCGAGCCAGCCCGCCGTCCGCAACGACCGTACGTAGGTCGCGTCGGCTTCGGCCGGGGTAGGCGGTGGCCCCGAACGTTCAGGGGGGCGCGACTCGGCGTTCTCCGTGGTCATGGCTCGGACGTCAGGACTCGGAACGCGACGGCGACCCCGAGCCGTTTTCCCGCAGGGAGCACGAATCATCACCGATTCCGCGCCGGAGATCCACGCCGAAAGGCCTCTTCGGGTGCGCTTCGAGCCCTTCGTGTACCTCGGCCATCAAGGTCGGCGCCGCTCGCCGCACGTCGTCGTGCAGGCGGTCCATTTCGGCGCGAACCGCCGCAGAATCGCGGTCTTCGATCGCCAAGCGGGGACGGGGCGCGAGCGCCCGATGCAGCCGATCGGACACGACCTCGGGACTGCCGTGATCGGGGTTCGCGCCGAGCTCGTGCAGCCGTCGACAGAGCCGACGAAAACGCGTGTCGGCCTCGACCACGCTCCAGTGCAGGTGCTCCGCCGCGTCTTCGCCCTCGTCGAGCGCACGCAGGTAGAGCGCGTCGGCCTGTCCGTCGTCGAGGAGGTATCCGTCCAGGAGCAGCTCGACTCCGATGTGGGCGACCGCGCGGCCGGTGCCCCAACGAACCCCCGCCGCGTCGAGGCGCACGCTGCTCTCTTGGCAGAGCCGCACGAAGGTGGGGGCTGCGTGAAAGATGCCGTCCACGACGTGGTGGTGCGTCACCCCGAGCGCGACTTCTTGGTGGTCGACCCGCACGAGGCGTGCGCCCGACATGCCGGCGAAGTCGGGGAGCATGGACCCGAGCGCGAAAGCGGCGTCGGCTCCGTCGAGGCGCGCGAGGTGACAATGCGCGTAGAAGTTCATCGCTTCGGTGGGCAGTCGCGTGAACCGCGAGAACGTGACGAGCGAGTCACGGACACACGCTCCGCCACGCGCGAATGCGATCGAGCGTCGCCTCCGAGACGAGCGCCTCGGGACCCCCGCGCCAATCGACCTGCGTGACCTCTCCGTTTCGATCCACGCGTGGCTCGTTGGCGAACCAGGTGCGTTGCCGCCGTGCGTACACCCGCGTCGACTTCCGCATGGCGCGCAGCGTGTCGTCGAGGCCCACGCCGTCGAGCAGGTGCGCGACCATCTCCTTGTAGCCGACGGACCCGAACGCGCGCGCACTTCGGGGCCACTTCGAGAGCAGGTCGCGCACTTCGTCGGCGAACCCTTCGGCGAGCATCGCGTCGAGGCGGGCTTCGATGCGTGGCACGAGCACCTCGGGCGTCACCTCGAGGGTGACGAAGAAGGTCGGCGCCCGCGGGGAACCGAGCGCGTGCTCGGCGCGAAGCTCGCCCGCGGGCCGGCCGGTCTGCGCGTGAATCTCGAGCGCACGCACGATGCGAAACGCGTCGTTTGGATGGATCGCGTCGGCGGCTTTGGGGTCGACGAGCCGGAGCCGAGCGTGAGCGA
This sequence comes from Sandaracinus sp., assembly GCA_020633125.1. Taxonomy (GTDB): domain Bacteria; phylum Myxococcota_A; class Polyangia; order Polyangiales; family Houyiibacteriaceae; genus JACKEH01. Next base: position 37,447 of record JACKEH010000038.1, read on the forward strand.
CGGGCGCGGTTTCACGCGCGACCTCGGCCTCGATGCGCGCGCGAATCTCGGGATCCGGCGGCGGGACGTCGAGCAGCCCGCGCACGAGCGCACGAATCCACAGGCCCGTTCCCCCCACGACGATGGGCAGCTTTCCGCGCGCGTGCACGTCGTCGATCACGACGTCCGCCCTGTCCGCGTAGACGACGGCGTCCACGAACTCGTCCGGGTCGAGTACGTCGAGCATGTGATGCCGTACGCCGCCGAGCTCTTTGGCGGTCGGCTTCGCCGAGCCGACGTCGAAGCCTCGGTAAACCTGCACGCTGTCGGCGCCGACCAGCTCTCCGTCGAGCTCTCGCGCGAGCGTGAGTGCCGACGCGGTCTTGCCGCTGGCGGTCGGCCCGGCGACGACGAGGATCGGCGGCCTCGACACGCTCATCGACGATCCGTGAAGAGCCGAGCGAGCGCCGCGTCGTCGAGGGGACGCGCGCACTCGGGGTGCAGGTCGAGCGCGGCGAGCGCTGCCGGCTCGGCGCGCAACGCCAGCGACTCCCGCAGCGCGTCGCGTGCGTCGCTTCCGTCGGCCCACGCGCGCAACACCGCGGTGAGCATCGCGGCGGGCTCGGTCTCGCTCACGAGGCCCTCGGGAAGGCGCGGCACCGCGTGAAGCGCGACGTCGGTCTCGCCAATCAGGCTCACGTCGAGCCCGAGCGCGAGCAGCGCTTCGCGGCGCGATTCGAGCGCCGCCGCCTCCCGCGCGTTCACGGCCGCCCGGGCCGGAAAGACGAGGCGGCGCGAAGGCAGAGGCGACTCGAGCGCGTCGAAGACCGCGCGCGCGAGACGGGCACGATCGACGACGCGAGGAGGAGCGTCGAGCACCCAATGCGCGTCGAAGCGGAGCAGAAGTGCAGCGGTGCGCGTGGATTCGGGAGGCGTATCCACGACCGGCGCGCGTGAGAGCGGCGCATGTGCGACCGGCGCGTGCGCGAGCGGAGCCCGTGCGGTGGGGGAGGGCGAAACGGGCGAGGCCCCGGCCGCCGTCGGTGCCGCGTGCGGCGCTTCCGCACGAGGTGTCGTCGTTGTCGTGGCCGGGGCTCCCGACGTCGCGTGCGCGCTCGCGCCTGGCGTGCTCGCGTCGTGGTGCGACGACGCCTCGCCCGTGTGTCCGCCCGGCGCGAGCGCCGGGCTCGCGTCGACCTCCGGTGAATCCGCCTCCGCGCGCGCGAAGAGCTCACCGTCGCGAAGCGCGCTGCCGAGGCCCCAACGATCCGGGACGGGCTTCGCGCCGGGACCACTCGCGAGGCGTTCCTTCCAATAGCTCGCGTCGCGCGTGATGGTCGGCTCGCTCTTCGGCACCTCCGCCAACGCCGGCGTGCCCGAGACCCCGCCACGCCATTGCGCCGTGCCCAGCGCCGCGGTCAGCACACGCGTCACCACGTCTTTGACGCGGTGAAGATCCGCGAAACGCACCTCGGTCTTCTGCGGGTGCGCGTTCACGTCGACGTCCGCCGGATCGATCTCGAGGTGCAACACGCCGGCCGGGTATTTGCCCTTCTCGAGCCGCTCGCCGAACGCGAACGCGATCGCGTGCGCCAAGCCGCGGTCGACCACCGGCCGACCGTTGACGAAGAGATGCAGCTGTTTCCAACCCGTCGTCGCGCGCTCCGGCGCACCGAGCGCGGCTTCGATCGACACCCCCTGATCGCTACCTTCGATCGGCGTGAGCGGCTGGTCCGAGAACACCGCCTGCGCGCGTGGGATGCGACCGAGCGTCGGAAGGTATTCGCGCACGCGCCGCCCGTTGCTGACCAGCGTCAGCCGCACGTAGGGCCGCGCCAACGCCACGTTCAAACACACGTCCGCGACGTGCGAAGCCTCGGTGTGGCGCGCGCGAAGGAACTTCTTGCGCGCGGGCACGTTGAAGAAGAGCTCGCGCACGTCGATCGTCGTGCCCGGCGGGCAGCCGATCGGGCGCACGATCGGCTCCCCACCTTCGACCACGACCTCGGTGCCCGCGATCGCGTCGCGCTGCCGCGTCGTCAGGCGGAAACGCGAGACACTCGAGATTGACGCCAAGGCTTCGCCACGAAAGCCCATCGTGCGCAGCCGTCGGAAATCGTCGAACTGCTGCAGCTTGCTCGTCGCGTGGCGCCGCACCGCGAGCAACGCGTCTTCGGCGTCCATGCCGATGCCGTCGTCGACGATCCGGATGCGCTCGCGCCCGCCCTCGACGAGCTCGACCGTCACCGCCTGCGCGTCGGCGTCGAGCGCGTTCTCGACGAGCTCTTTGACCACGCTCGCCGGCCGCTCGACCACCTCGCCCGCGGCGATCTGATCGACGAGCGTATCGTCGAGGACGCGGATTCGACCCACGCCCGAACTCCTAGCAGGTTTGTCCCGTCGAGCGGACGTCGAACCGGGTCGTCTGCCCCAGGCGAGCGCACCGCCACGCAGCCAAGCTCCGCATGGCCTCGTGGGTTCGAGGAGGACGGGTGAGCCACGCTCGCCGAGTCTCTCCTACGACGCACCGCGTCGAAGCGGGTGTCACGGTGGCAACCTCCCGAGAACGCAAGGAAATTTCCATGCCGCACCCGGACGCCTCCGTTGACCCCCGTCGGCCACGCTGGTATCGTCGCGTCGACGTGGCGCCCTTCGCGCGCTCGTCTGCGAGCCTGCGTCGATCGAGCGAGCCCAGATGAAGAAAGTCTGCCCGGTCTGCAAATCCGAGTACGACGGGGGCGAGGTCTTCTGCCCCGTCGACGCCGCCCGGCTCGTGAGCGCGTCCCAGCTCGACGTCGGCTCGGGCTCGACCCCCAACGCCGACCCGCTCATCGGCGCGACCTTCGACAAATACAAGGTCATCCGCCGCATCGGCGAAGGCGGCATGGGTCTCGTCTACGAGGCCATGCACACCGTCATCGAGAAGCGCGTCGCGATGAAGGTGCTGCGCGACGACTTCTCGTCGCGTCCCGAGGTCGTCGAGCGCTTCCGCCAAGAAGCGAAGAGCGCGAGCCGCATCGGCCACGAGCATATCGTCGACATCTCCGACTTCGGCACCACGCCCTCGGGCTCGAGCTACTTCGTGATGGAGTTCCTCGAGGGCGAGGACCTCGCGTCGGTGCTCGCGCGTGAAGCGACGCTCTCGGTCGAGCGCGCGGTCGACATCGTGATGCAGTGCTGCCGCGCGCTCGGCGCCGCGCACGCCAAGGGCATCGTCCACCGCGACATGAAGCCCGAGAACATCTTCCTCGTGCGTCGCGAAGAGACGCTCGACTTCGTGAAGATCGTCGACTTCGGCATCGCGAAGATGTCCGACATCGAGACCGCAGGGGCGCCGGGCCGAAAGCTCACGAAGACCGGCATGATCTTCGGCACGCCCGAGTACATGTCGCCCGAGCAGGCGGCCGGCAAAGAGCTCGACCACCGCGTCGACGTCTACGCGGTCGGCGTGATCCTCTTCGAATGCCTCACCGGCGGGTCCCCTTCGTGGGCGACAGCTTCATGGGCATCCTGACGCAGCACATGTTCGAGCAGGTGCCCACGCTCCACGAGGTGAACCCTCGCGTCGAGTGCAGCGCCGAGCTCGAAGCGGTCATCTACAAGACGCTCGCGAAGGAAGCGAACGACCGCTACCAGACGATGGAAGAGCTCGGCGAGGCCGTCGCCGAAGCCATGCAAGGCCGCATGACGAAGGCCACCTTGGCCGGATTCGGCGCGCCCGTGCCCGCGAAGCCGAGGGTGTCCGCGCCGCGCGCGCTCTCGATGGCGCAGACCGCCGAGATGCCCAAGCAGGGCGGCGGTCGCGGGGTGCTCTTCGCCTTGCTCGCGGTGCTCCTCGTGGGCGGCGGGGCGGCGGGCGTCTTCTTCGCGCTCAAGGACGACGGCGAGGTGGCGACCAACACGACCGGCACGGGCACCCCGCTCACGCCGGAGCCGGGGCCGGTCGCCGACCCACCGCCGAATCCCGAGCCCGAGATCGACCCCACGCCCGAGCCGGAGGTCGACCCGACCCCCGAAGCGCCGGCCACGGTGCCGGTGACCATCGAGACGCGTCCTGGCGATGGCGCCGAAGTCAGCGTCGACGGTCACCCCGAGCTCGCCTGCGACGCCACGCCCTGCACCCTCGACGTGCCGACCGGCGCACCGCTCACGTTTCACGCCCGCCGTGGTCGCTACTCGGGCGAGATCGAGGTCACGCCGACGGTCGCGACCGCGGTCCAGGTCGTGCTCGTCGCGCAGCGCACCCGCGCGACGATGACCTCGGGCACGGGCGGCGAGACGACGATGGCGTCGACGATGAGCGGCGGCGACCTGAAGATCCCGACGATCTTCCAGTGAGCCCTTCGCAGCGGACGCCGACGGGCCGACGCCGCGAGCGTCGTGACGACGCGCGAGCCGACGAGTCGGCTTCCGCGATCACTTGAGCGAGACCACCGTCAGTCGGTCGCCGCCCTCTTCGCGCGAGCCACTTCGGAACGAACGCACGTAGGTGGCGTCGCCACGAAGCATTTCGCGCACCGCGTCACGAAGCGCGCCGGTGCCGACGCCGTGCAGGATGTACGCGACGCCTTCGTTCGCACCGTACATGCGGTCGAGGAAGGACTCGGTCATCGGCACCGCGTCGTCGACGCGCATGCCGCGCACGTCGAGGGTGTTGTCGATGGTCATCGGCGAGACCTTCGGCTCGAGCGGGGCCGCGCCCGAGACGTCGACCACGGGTCGCTCGCGTTTCTCTTCGCGTTCGGCCGAGCCGGAGCCCGGCGCGCGAAGCTCGGAGACCTCGACCCAGAGACGAAGCGCACCTGCGCCCACCCGGACCTTGCCGCGTGCCGGCGCTTCGACGACCTCGGCTTCGGTGCGAAGACGCGGCACCCACACACGCGCGCCGACCGTGAGCTGGCGTGCGTCGACGGGAGGACCGTGGTCCGCGGGCGCCGGCGCGTCCGGGCGTGACGCCGCGACCTTCGCGGCCTCTTCGATGCGCCGCTTCACGTCGTCGACGGTCGGCGCGTCGGCCTCCTTCTTCAGCAGCCGTCGCGCTTGGCGAACGTCCTCACGCGCGCGTCGCAGCGCGTCGCGAAGCTTCGTCGCTTCGACGTCGAGCACCTTCTCGCGCTGCGCCGCCAGCGACGCACGCTCGGCTTCCGCCTTCTTGGTCAGACGCGCGGCTTCGAGGCGCTCGTCGTCGAGCGCGGCGCGGGCGAGCACCATCTCGCGGCGTTGTTCCTCGAGCGAGCGCACGAGCTCGTCGAAGGTGCGCGATTGTTCGGGCAAGACGCCGCGCGCGACTGCGATCACGTCGTCCGGAATGCCGAAGCGCTGCGCGACCGAGAGCGCGCTCGACGCGCCGGGCACGCCGTGCACGAGCTCGAAGGTCGGGAGCATGCGCTCGACGTCGAAGCCGACCGCCGCGTTCTCGAGGCGCGTGTCGCGCGCGGCCATCGCCTTGAGCGGCTCGTAGTGCGTGGTGACCGCCAACGCGGCACCACGTCGCAGGAACGAGTCGACGAGCGCGCACGCGAGCGCGGCGCCTTCTTGCGGATCGGTGCCGCCCGCGAGCTCGTCGAGGAGGACCAGCGCGCCGCGCTGGGTCGCGCGAAGCACGCCCGCGAGGTTCGTGACGTGCGCGGAGAAGGTCGAGAGGTTCTTCTCGATCGACTGGTCGTCCCCGACGTCGGTGAGCACCGGCGCGAGGAAGCCGCAGCGGCTGCCCTCGTTCGCCGGCACCGGCAGACCCGCGCGCATCATCAGCGCAGCGAGCCCCAGCATCTTGAGCGCCACGGTCTTGCCACCCGCGTTCGGGCCGCTGAGCACGAGACCACGTCCGCTCTCGAGCTGCAGGTCGCAGGGCACGACGTCGACTCCGTCGAGGAGCAAGATCGGGTGACGTGCGGCGTCGAGCGAGACGCTCGTGTCGTCGGAGAGCTCGAGCACCCGCGCGCCGAGATCCTGCCCGAGCTTCGCCGACGCTTGGCGAAGGTCCGCGTGGTCGATCGACGCGAGCGCTGCTTCGAGCGACGGGAGCTGTTCGCGCACGAGCTCGGTGAGCTCGGCGAGGATGCGCGCCTCTTCGTGCTCGAGCTCGGCTTGGAGCATCTTGAGGTGGTTGCCCTGCGCGACGAGGCCACGCGGCTCCACGAAGACGGTCGACCCGCTCGCGCTCGTGCCGTGCACGATGCCTTGGAGCTTCTCGTGCGCGTCGCGGCGCACGGGAATCACGTAGCGGCCTTCGCGCTCGGTGATGAAGCGGTCCTGAAGGATCGCGTCGTGCTCGACGAGCATCTGCTCGAGTCGACGCACGATGCGCTCGCGCAGCGCCGAGACCTCGCCGCGAAGGCGACGAAGCTCGGGGCTCGCCTTGTCGGAGAGCGTGCCGTCCGGATCGATGCAGGCGGCGAGCTCGTCGCGAAGGCGGTCGAGCGTCGGGTCGAAGTTGCACGCGCCGTGCAGCGTGGGCATGCGCTCGCGGCGGCCGTGCAGGAAGAGGCGCAACGCGCGGGCGCAGCCGAGCACCGTCATCACGTCGCGAAGGGTGGGGCCGTCGAGGCTGCCTTGGCGCGCGACACGCGAGAGCGCGGTGCCGAGCTCGCGTGCACCGTCGAAGGGAAGGACCTCGCCTTCTTCGAGCACACGCTGCACCTCGGCGGTCTCGGCGAGCGCACGGCGGGCGCCTTCACGCGTGGAGGCGATGGGCAGCTCGATGCGCGCGCCGAGGGGGCCACGGCAACGTTCGGCGATGGCCGACACGAGTCGCTCCCACTCGAGGTCGAGGAGGGTCTTTTCGGGTTCGAGCCCGAGGTGGGAGGGAGCAGTCACGGGGTACCGAAGCTCACGCGCTCGTAGGAGGCG
>JACKEH010000039.1 GCA_020633125.1 Sandaracinus sp.
GCGTGAACGCTCTGCGCGCCGCCCCATTCTTCGTCGCCCAACGCGTCGACCGTCGTCACGAGCGCGCCCGACGCGAGCGCTCGGGCGACCACGCTGCGCGAAGGTCGTGCCTCGAGCTCCCCTTCGGGGGACGAGCGCGCCGCGCGAACCTCCAACGTTCCGTCGCTCGCCCGCGCCACCACGAACGCACGCTCCGCGTCCGTCGCGTCACGCGCGAGCTCGAGCCCGGACTCGACGATCTCCGTCGCGTCGCGATCGACCCAGGTGGCCGCCAACGTCGCGAGCCGCCGCCATCGCGCCGGGTCGTCGCCTCCAACCGGCGCCGCCGGCCGCGCGGCCCACGCGCGGGTCAGCGCGGGATGCCGCCGCAACGCACGCCGCTGGTCGGCGTCGAGGTGCCGGCTCGTCCGATCGAGCAACGCCCGCAAACCACGGAGCGCTTCGTCGAGCGCACGTTCGTCGGCGCGGGCCGTCGCGAGATCGAGATCCAGACGCGCCGCGAGCCACGACTCCTCCCAGGTTCGTGGCTCCAAACGCACCCGAGCTTCGTGCGCGTCGGAGAGCCGATTCGTGGCGAGCGCGAGCCGCGCCTCGGCGTAAGCGCGTTCGAAAGGCGGTCCCTCGACGAGCCACTCCCGCGACAGCTCCGGACGGGACGTGGCCAACCACGCCGCCGCGCGACAACGCGCACGCGCGTCTGCGCCTTCGAGCGCGCGAAGCAACGGCGGAAGTGCGTCGAGCGCGCCACGCCGCAACGTCAGCTCCAGCTCGACCAAGGCCACGTAGCCGAGCCCGAGCTCGTCGCCGGCCTCGCGGCACGCGTCACCCGCGCGCTGCACGTGCCACTCGGCGCCTTCGTCGTCGCCGATCCACGAGGCGACGCTCGCGAGGTTGAGCAAGGCACGGCCGAGGTCGCGTGCCCTCCCGATGCGGACGTAGCGTCGCGCGCTCTCACGCAGCGCTCGACGCCCTTCGGCCAAGCGCCCCGCGTCGAGCGCGACGATGCCTTCGTTCGCCGCGGCAGTCGCGGCCAGGTGCACGTCGCCGACCGCGCGCGCCGACACGAACGCCGAGGCGTGATGCTCGGCGGCGCGCACGAGCTCGCCTCGGCTCTGCTCCAACGCGCCTGCCGCAATCGCCACGCGTGCGCGTGTCTCGCGGCCCTCCGCGGCCCGAGGCTCGCTGCGCCCGAGCACCTCGTCCACCACCACGCGGGCTTCGTCGGGGCGTCCAGAGGAGAGCGCGATCCACGCGCGCAGATCCGGCGCCCGCGCGTGCGCTCGCGCGGCGTCGACGTCTCCCCGTCCGAGTGCGAGCCAACCGAGCGTGTCGGCCCCTTCGTCCCCGGCCTCCGCCGCCTCGCGTGCGGCGCGTGCGGTGTCGCCTTGCCGCCGCGCGAGCTCCGCACGAAGCGCTGCCCCACGCACCCCGGGAAGCTCCGCCGCGGCGGCGAGCGCTTCGCCGTAGCGCGCCGAGCGGGCGAGCGCGCGGGCTTCGAGCTCGCGATGCGCAGGCCCCGCCTCGCGCGACAGCTCCAAGGCGTCAACGGTCCGTCCTTCTTCGAGCGCCTTCGCGGCGAAGCGGGCAAAGCGTTCGGCCGCGTCGGCTTCTCCCGCGGCACGCGCCAAGTACGCGTCCCACGGACCGTGGGGATGACCCCGCGCCGCGAGTCGCCGACGTACTTCGGCCGCACGCGTCGCGTGCACCGCAGGGTCGGCGACTCCGCGTCGGTCCGCGCGCAAGATGACGCGATCGCCTTGCACGAAGACGCGTCCCTCGCGCACCAACGCGCGCACGTCTCCGGCGACGCTCGAGGGCAACACGCCCCCCGCGACGTCCAAACGCTCCTCCGCCCACGACGGTGCGTCGTCGTCGTTCGTCGGAGTGCCGAGCACCAAACGACACGCACGTCCCGCCAAACGCGCCGATCGCCGGCGCAGCTCGTCGATGTCGGTGACCCCGAGGCCGCGCGCCAGACCCTCGAACGACGCGTCGTCCAACGCCTCGAGCTCGACGTCGGCCGGCGACGCGCCTTCGAGAATCCAAAGACGCTCGCGCCCTCCGACCTCCTCCGCTCGCCGCGCCACGTCGAACGCGTCGGTCCCGCCCTCGACGTGCACCACGCTGGACGCCGCCTCGAGCGTCGCCACGTCGTCGGGCGCGTCGACCCGCACGAAGGTCGGAACCCGCCGGCCTTCGCGACGCCGACGCGCTTGCAACGCCGCGGCGACCTCACGCGCGAAACGCGACCGACCGCTCCCGCGCGGGCCACCGACCCGCAACCACCCCCGCCGCTCCAACGTCTCGACCGCCGACGCGACGCGCGCGGCGTCGCCCACGTACACCGGCTCCACGACGGCGAGAGGTGCATCGGCCGGCTCCCACGGCTCGCCCAAGGTCGCCGCGATGGACGAGAGCGCCTCCAGCGCTTCCGCCGCCGTCTTGGGGCGATCCCGCGGATCGACGGCGTGAAGGTCCCCGACGAGCGCGGCCAACGCCGACGGCACCTGGGCCCCGTCACCGAGCCAAGAACGAAGGCTCGCGCCGAGCCCGAAGAGGTCGGTCCCTTGCGTGCGTGCGCCGACCGCCGCTTCGGGCGCCAAGAAGCCTCGCGTGCCACGCGCGAGCCCATCCGCCCCGAGAGGCGGGCCCGCGAGCCCGAGGTCGACCAGCACGGCGAGCGGTTGTCCCTCCGCGCGCACGAGAACGTTCGCCGGGCTCACGTCGCCGTGCACGAGCCCGACGGAGTGAAGGCGCGCCAACCCTATCAAGACGTCACGCGCCACCCGCATCGCGAGCCGCCAGCGCGTGTCGTCCGAAGCCAACGCACCGAGCGCGACGTCGCTCCGGGTCCCTTCGACGAACGCTTCGACGAGCACCGCCGCGCCCGCGGGAAGTCGAAAGGGCGCCCCGAGCGGCTCCGAGAGTCGAAGCAGCTCGAAGACCGTGGCGAGCGTCGGATGGGCGACGCGACGAAGCACGTCCAGCTCGAGCTCGAGTGTGCCCAGCGCTTCGGGCGGAACGATCTTCAACGCGCGCGGCGCCTCGTCGCGCACGTCGTGCGCGAGCACCACGCGACCGCTACCTCCGCGGCCCAGCTCGCGCGCGTAGCGATAACGTCCCTCGAGCAGCACGCGCCAAGGGTAGCAGCGACGCACGCGACGCCGGGGCAAGCGAAGCTGCGCCAGCCCACCACCCCACACGCTTCGCGCCGCCCTCGGGCCACGAACGCGGCCCCCCGACGAGCACGCTCAGTAGAGCAAGAAGGCCTCGCGCTCCGTCGCGAAGCGCGAGGCTCCCTCGGCGTCCTTCGCGAGGTACTCGTCGAGCGAAGCACGTGCGTTCACGAGCTGGCGGTATTCGGGCCCGCCCGTGAGCAAATCGATCGCCGGTCGGCTCGTCTCGTACTCGTATTCCTCGCGCCGCCACGGGAAGACGTCGTCCGGCGCCGTCGCCAGCGCCTCGGCGATCCACCGCAGGTACGCGTGGTAGCTCCGAAACGCGCGGGGGTCGTCGACGTGCACCTGCACGCCGCGACACACGGTCCGGCCGTGCTTCTGAAACGTCGGCTCGAACGCGAGCGGACGAAGCGTCGCGCCCTCGACGGGAGAAAGCACGCTGGGGTCGAGCCACGGCGCGCCGAAGATCTCGAAGGGCCGCGTGGTGCCACGGCCTTCCGACATCGTCGTGCCTTCGATCAGGCAACCGCCGGGGTACACCGTGGCCGTCTCGAGCGTCGGCATGTTCGGCGAGGGCAAGACCCAGGGCAGCCCGGTCTCGTCGAAGCGCATCGCACGACGCCAACCGACCATCGGCACCACGTCGACCCTCGACGCGTCCACGCGGTCACGCGCGCACGCCAAGCGCACGATCTCGCCGATCGTCATCCCGTGTCGCACCGCGACGTCGTGCAATCCGACGAACGAGCGGTAGCCCGTCCGCTGCGGCATACCTTCGACGAGCTCGCCCCCGAGCGGGTTCGGCCGGTCGAGGATCACCGTCCGCACACCTGCCGCCGCCGCCGCACGCGCCATCAACGCCGCGGTCCAGACGAAGGTGTAGTAGCGGGACCCGACGTCCTGCAGGTCCACGACGACCACGTCGAGACCTTCGAAGTGCTCCGGGCGCGGCGAGAGATCCGCCGCGCTCGAACCGTAGAGCGAGACCACGCGCATCGCGTGCTCGGCCTCGCCGTCGACTGCCGCCATGTCTTGCGCGGTGCCCGCGAACCCGTGCTCGGGTCCGAAGAGCACCCGCAGGTCGGCGACCTCGCGCAACACGTCGACCGCGTGACGCAGTTGGCGGTCGACGCTCGCCGGATGCGCGACGAGACCGATGCGACGACCGCGAATCGAAGCCAACGCTTCGTCGTCGCCCGCGACGATTCGATCGAGGCCGGTCGCGACGCTCACGCCGCCGCCTCGCGCGCGCCTTCTTCGCCGCCGGCGAGCAGGTAGAGCACGGCCATGCGGACCGCGACGCCGGCCTCGACCTGGTCGAGCACGACGCTCTGCGGTCCGTCGGCCACGTCGTGCGCGATCTCGACGCCGCGGTTCATCGGACCGGGGTGCATCACGATCGCGTCTTTCTTCGCCAGCGCGAGCTGCGCTTGGCCCACGCCGAAGGTGCGGCTGTATTCGCGGAGCGAGGGCAAGAGCGCGTCCTGCAGACGCTCACGCTGGATGCGCAGGCACATCACGACGTCCGCGCCCTCGAGCGCCGGCTCGAGCTCGTGAAAGGTCTCGACGTCGAAGGCTTCCGCGAAGTGCGGCGGCACGAGCGTGCGCGGGCCGACGACGCGAACTCGGCAGCCGAACGAACGAAGCAGCACCGAGTTGCAGCGCGCCACCCGCGAGTGCGCGACGTCCCCGACGATCGTCACGTTCAACCCTTCGAGCGTGCCCTTCGCGCGCCGAATCGTGAACGCGTCGAGCAACGCCTGTGTCGGGTGGGCGTGCATTCCGTCGCCCGCGTTCACGACACCGCACCGGAGCTTCGACGCGACGTAATGCGGCGCGCCACTCGCCGAGTGACGAATGACGACGACGTCCGGGTGCATCGCTTCGAGCGTCTTGCAGGTGTCGTAGAGCGTCTCGCCCTTCGACACGCTCGAGGTCGACACGCTCATGTTCACCGCGTCGGCCGAGAGCCGCTTCGCGGCGATCTCGAAGCTCGTCCGCGTGCGCGTCGACGCTTCGTAGAAGAGGTTGATGATCGTCTTGCCGCGAAGCGTCGGCACCTTGCGGACCGGGCGACGCGAGACCTCGAAGAAGGCCTCGGCGGTGTCGAGAATCTTCACGACCTCGTCGCGCGAGAGCGAACGAAGGTCGAGCAAATGCGGAAGACCGGACATCAACGTGCCTCCTCGGTCGGCGCAGGCTGCAGCCACGCGCGATCCGTCTCACCGAGCTCCACACGCACCTTCGCACCGGGCGCGACCTCGATCCGTCGCCCGAGAAAATCCGCCGCGATCGGGAGCTCGCGCCCCCCGCGGTCGAGCAACGCCGCCAACCACACCCGACGCGGTCGCCCGTAGTCGAGCAGGCAATCGATCGCCGCGCGCACGGTGCGGCCCGTCTGCAGCACGTCGTCGACCAGCACGACGTCCATTCCCGTCGGATCGAAGGGCAGATGGCTCGGCCCGATCTTCGGGTCGGGCAACGCGGTCGCGGCGTCGTCGCGGTAGAACGCGATGTCGACCAAGCCCGTCGGCACCTTCGTGCCTTCTTGCTCGGCCACCGCGGCCGCGAGCCGCTCACTGAGCACGACTCCGCCGCGGCGAATGCCGACGATGGCGAGAGAGCCGGCTCCACGGGACGCTTCGACGATCTCACTGGCCATGCGCCGGATGGCGCGCCCGATGGCGTCGGCGTCGAGGAGGACCTCGGTCACGGCGGCGGTGTACGCGGGCGCTCCAAGCCCGTCAACGGAAGGCGCCCGAAGGTGTGCGTTCGCTTCGGCTTCGAGGACGCTGGCCGCGCGGAGCGCTCAGGTGGGCTCAGGCAGGCCCAGATCCGGGATCGCGCTCGGCGTGCTCGGCGCGGGCGCGGGCTCGCCTTCGGTCGGCGCCTCGTGAGGCATCGTCTCGCCCGCCTGAAGGCGCTCGTTCATCTCGTACTTCGACGGACAACGCGGCACGACCTCGTCGGCCAAGAACGTGTCGTCGGCCTGCAGGCGTCCGCGCACCGTGACCGTGATGCCGAAGCCGTCGCGGAACGTGTCGGGCACCACGCATTGCGGGAACGTGACCGGCATCGTCTGGTCGTCGCTCTCCAGCACGAAGCGCCACTCGCAGGGCTCCTCGCGGAAGCGAATCGACCCCTGCCGAAGGTTGCCCTCCACGCGGAACATCCGGTCGCGGTGCGCGTCCGGGTCGCTCATCACCTGCGTCAGCGTCTTCGAGTAGACGAACGCGTCGCCGGCGTCGCTGTTGAGCAAGAGGAAGACGATGCCGCCCCCGAGGATACCGAGCACGAGCCCGATCTTCGCCCACGCAGGCACTCCGGAAGCCGCTTCTCGCTCGTCGGTCACCGCGGGATCCTAGCGCCGGCACCGCCCACGTCCAAGGGCGCACGACGGAAAGGAAAAAGGCGCCCCCGAAGGGACGCCTCTTCCAAGAGCGAACCGAAGTCCGCTGGGTCTCAGCCGAGGGGCCCGATGAAGCCCGCTGCGATGAGAAGCGCGTAGATGACGAGCGACTCGATGAGCGCGAGGCTGAGGATGAGCGGCGTCTGGATCTTGTCCGCCGCGTTCGGGTTGCGCGCGATGCCCTCGAGCGCCGCCGTCGCCGCGCGGCCCTGGCCGAGCGAGCCGCCGAACGCCGCGATGCCGATGGCGAAGGCCGCCGCCATCGCCTTGTACATGGCGACGTCGTTGGCGTTCGTCTCCGCGTCCTGCGCGAAGGCCATCGAGGTGACGAGGAAGGTGGAAAGGAATCCGATCGAGCGAAGAACCAGCTTGTTCATGGGAAGAGCCTCCAGGGATCTCTCGGGGAGCGACGGCCTGGCAATGCTTGGAAACCGTCGAAACCAGAAATCGAGTTACTGAAAATCGATTGTGCTCAAACGCCGTTGTCTCGCTTGAGCGGCGCCGCTCAGTGAGCGTGCGCGTGACCTCCACCGTGACCGTGACCGTGACCGGGTCCGTGGTCGTGGTGCTCGTGCTCCGCGATGGCCGATCCGATGTAGACCATCGACAGAAGACAGAAGACGAGCGTCTGCACGGTGACGACGATGCAGCCGAGCAGGTAGACGGCGATCGGGAACGGCACGAAGAAGGCCGCCGCCGAAAGGCCGAGGAACGCGCCGACGACGGCGTGGTCCGCGAACATGTTCGCCGTCAGACGAACCGCGAGCGTCACCGGGCGCACGAAGTGGCTGATGAGCTCGATGAGGAAGATGAGCGGCGCGAGCGCGATCACGGGGCCCATGAAGTGGGCGAAGTAGGCGCCGAAGCCCTGCTTCTTGATGCCGTAGAAGTGCGTCGCGAGGAAGATCACGATCGCCATCGCGGCGGTCGTGTTGAGGTTGTCGGTCGGCGGCAGGAAGCCGGGGATGAGACCGAGCACGTTCGAGAAGAAGATCACGAACGCGCAGGTGCCGATCAGCGGGAGGAACGCCTTGGCGGCGTCCTTGCCCATGACCTGCGTCATCAGGTTGAGCACGCTGCCCGTGAAGAGCTCCGCGAAGGTCGCCGCGTTGAGGCGGTCGTCGGGCACGATGCCCTTCTTCGTGTCGCCGAAGCGGCTCTTGGCGCGCATGCCGACGTAGGTCAGCAGGATGAGGACGAAGAGCAGGCCCCACACCTGGAGCACGTCGAAGCGGCCGCCGAAGAACCACTTCTCTTCGGGCGAGCGGCCCATGGCTTCGGCCACCCAGCCGCCCGCGGAAGCCGCCACGGACTTGAGTCCGTCCTGGGCTGACTCGGGAAGAAGGCTGAACCAAGACCAGTGCTCGGGAAGCGCTTCGGCGTGTGCCGTCGGATCCGCCATGGAATCAGGTCTCCTCCGCCGGAAGCTCGGCGGACGGTGAGGGCTCGTTGGGCGTGAGCATCGGGCCGAGCACGATCCCGAGGACCAGTGCGCTGATGCCGACCGTGAAGCCGAGGAAATGAAGGTGGAAACGCGTGATGCAGAGCCAGCAGACGAGGGCGAGCGCCATCGTCTTGAAGCCCATCAGCGCGAGAAGCGGGTTCTTGCCCTTGCCGATCGACTTGCCGAGGAAACGCGTCGCCGCCCAGTTGGCGGTCGCCACGCCGGCACCCACCGCGGCCGCCACGGCTCCTTCGCCGCCCCAAATCGCGAACGCGAGCCCCACGAGGAGCACGCCGCCGGCGGCGGTCGCGAGGAGAATGCGGTCGGTGAGCTGAGCGTTCATCGGTGAACGTCGGAGTCGGAAGAGTTCGGACGATCCTTGCCGGTCGCATCCGATTCGCCCGGGGTGGGCTCTCCCGAAGAGCTGGGGTCGGAGGGGCCGCGAGAGGAGACACGCGTCAGCTTCCACAAGGAATAGAAGCCGGCGAAGATCCCGAAGAGCAGACCCGCACGCTGAAGCACCGGGGCGGTGCCGAAGCGACGGTCCAGCCACTCTCCGCCCTTCACTCCGATGAGGAGGAAGGCGGCGAGCTCGAGTCCCAGCCCTCCGACACGACCGAAGGCTTTCGCGGACTTCGGGTCGAGGAAGGGCATGCGCGTTCCCGCAAGGTTTCAAAGGCTCATCGCGCATCCCGGCGCGAATCGCGCGGGCGTTTAGCCGCCGCCATACCCCCTGTCAAGGCAGCCCGGTCCTCCGAGCCCGGGATCGGCGAGGGCCTCCGACCTGGAGGCCCTCGCGAAGCGGGAAGCGCGCGAATCCCGCGATCGCCACCGTCGTTCGGCGGACCGTTTCAGCGCGCCTCGGTCAGCTGCACCCCTCCCGCGGGGAAGTACCCACCCACCGCGTAGTCTCGAACCATGCGGTCGGCGACGAAACGCCAGCTGAGGGTGGCCATCGCGCGCTTCACCCGCGCGAGCCAGGCGGTCGGGCGGCCCGAGGCGTCGCGCCGGTAATAAAGAGGTGCGACCTCTTCGCGGAGGACCCGGACGAGATCCTCCTGATCCCGTTGGTCCTGCAGGGCGACGTCCCGGTGGACCTCGCCGCCCCCAATCGCGAATCCGTTCTCGCCGTCGAAGCCCTCTTCCCACCAGCCGTCGAGGATCGAGCAGTTCAGAGCCCCGTTGAGGACCGCCTTCTGGCCGCTGGTCCCGGACGCCTCGAGGGGACGGCGCGGGTTGTTCAGCCAGACGTCGACGCCCCGGGTCAAGGCCCGGCCGAGGCCGAGGTCGTACCCCTCGAGCAAGACGACCTTGCCGAGGAAGCGGGGATCGCGGCTCGCGCGGAAGACGGTCTGCAGCAGGCGTTTGCCACCGTCGTCCTTCGGGTGCGCCTTGCCGGCGAAGACGAAACGCATGGGGTGCTTCGGGTCGTTGACCAAGGCGTCGAGCACGTCGAGGTCCTCGAGCACCAAGCTGGCGCGCTTGTAGGTCGCGAAGCGCCGCGCGAAGCCGACCAGGAGCGCGTCCTCGTCGAGCGCGCTCTCGAGCGCCCGCTGGACGCTGGGATCCTCACCCCGACGCCGGGCCTGGGCCACCGCCCGCCGACGCACCTCGTGCACGACGTCCCGCTTGAGGCCCTGCCGGACCGCCCAGAGCGCCCCGTCGTCGACCTTGCGAATCGGCGCCCACGTCTCGGGCTCCGACTGCGCCTCCCGCCAGCCTTCGGGCAAGGTCGCGTCCAGCAGGTGCGCCATTCGCGGGGCGCAGAACGTCGGCAGATGCACGCCGTTGGTCACGTGCCCGATCGGCACCTCGTGAAGCGGCCTCTCCGGCCAGAGGCGATGCCACATCTCGCGGCTCACGCGGCCGTGCAGATACGAGACGCCGTTCACGCGCTGCGAGAGCTTGAGCGCGAGGACCGTCATGCAGAACGTCTCGTCGTCGCTGTCGGGGTGCACGCGCCCGAAGGCCATCAAGCCTCGGGCATCGACTCCGAGGCGCTTGGCGATCGGCAGCAGGTGCTCGACCAGCAGATCCTCGTGAAAGCGGTCGTGGCCGGCCGGGACCGGGGTGTGGGTCGTGAAGAGCGTTCGGCTCGCGACTTCTTCGATCGCCTCCGAGAGCGTCATACCCTCCCGCTCGATGTGCTGAGCCGCGGCCTCGAGTGCCGCAAACGCGCTGTGCCCCTCGTTCAGGTGCAGCACGCCGGGTCGAATGCCCGCCGCCCGCAGCGCACGCAGCCCCCCGACGCCGAGCAGCAACTCCTGGCGAATGCGCATGCGCTCGTCGCCTCCGTAGAGACGGTGCGTCAGCGAACGATCCGCCTCCGCGTTCGCCGGCACGTCGGAGTCGAGCAGGAAGAGGCGGACGCGACCGACCGCGACCTCCCACACCGCCGCGTGAAGGGTGCCCGTCTGGGTCTCGACCGCGACCTCGAGCGGTGCCCCCGCGACCTCGACGCGACGAATGGCTTTCGCCTCCGGCTCCAGAACTGGATAGCTCTGCTCCTGCCAGCCCTCAGCGTTGAGCGTCTGGCGGAAATAGCCCTCACGGTAGAGCAGCCCGACCCCCACCAAGGGCAAGCCACGGTCCGAGGCGCTCTTGAGGTGATCGCCCGCCAAGACCCCGAGACCCCCGGAATAGATCGGCAGGGACTCGTGAAGTCCGAACTCGGCGCTGAAGTAGGCGATCGGCGCGGCGTGGAGGCGGCCCGCGTGGGCGTGGCCCCAAGTGCCGGGGTCGGCGAGGTAAGCCCGAAGGGCGTCGACGGCTTCGTCGAGCCGGCCAGCCAGCCCTTGATCGTCCACCCGACGAACGAGACGGGCGTCGTCGAGGCCCGCGATCACCGCGTGGGGGTCGTGCCCGCTGGTCTCGAATCGCTCGGGGTCGAGCGCGTGAAAGATGGAGGATCCGTCGATCCCCCAGCTCCACCAGAGGTTCCCCGCGAGCTCCAGCAGCTGCGCACGAAGTCGTGCGGCGTCGGCGTGAAGGGGTCCGGTCATGGCAGCTCTCTTTCTCCGGGCGCCGCG
This sequence comes from Sandaracinus sp., assembly GCA_020633125.1. GTDB lineage: Bacteria > Myxococcota_A > Polyangia > Polyangiales > Houyiibacteriaceae > JACKEH01. Next base: position 11,062 of record JACKEH010000039.1, read on the forward strand.
ATCGGCGCATCAGTGACTCAACTAAGAGTTACTACCTTCCCACCCTGCCGTCCACACGACGTTTCGTACGCCATTTCCCGGGTCCGCTTGCTCTCGACGGGGGTTCGCGGCTAGACCAGCGGCCGCGCTGCGGGATGCTGCCCGCCCGCGGGAATCTGCATTGCTCGATTGGCTCGCGACCTTGGTGACTCGTCACCGCGTCCTCGTTCTGGGGGCGCTCGTCCTCGTCGCGGGAGCGTTGGGTTCCCAGATCCCGAAGATCCAAGTGGATCCCTCGGTCGAGAACCTGATCTCGTCGTACGAGGGGGAAGCCCTCGGAGAGCGGATCGCGGAGCGTTTCCGCGCGGATTTCGGGGACACCGACCGCGTGATGATGGTGCTCGTCGAGGCGCCGGACGTCCTGCAGCGCGAGCCGCTGCAGTACCTGCACGACGTCACCCGCCACGTCACCGAGGAAGATTGGGTCGACCGGGTCGTCAGCCTCACCGAGACGCCGATGCCCCGCCGGATCACCCCGGTGGAGGAGACCGGCGGCTTCGACGATCTCGAAGAAGAGCTCGGCGGTGGAGACGACGAGGGCGGTGGCGGCTTCGATTCGCTCGAAGAGGAGCTCGACCAGCCCGACCAGGACGACTTCGCCCCGGGTGTCGTCGACGCGCTCGTCAGCCTCGTGGAGGCGGATCCCGAGCGTTTTCCGGGTGGTTTTCGGGAGCTCGGGCTCCGCTTGCAACGCGAGCTCGTCACCGATCCGGTCGTCGACGGCGACACCGTCACGGACGAGGACGTCGCCGAGCTTCGCGACGCGTTGGGACAATCGGGGCTGGTCGACGGTCGTCTCGTCAGCCGCGACCGGACGCTCGCAGTCTCCGCGCTCTTCTTGAAGTCGATCGCGCCCAAGGAGATGCGCAAGCGCGTCGCCGAGCTGCGCGACTGGCTGGCCGCGAACCCGCCCCCCGAGGGCATCAAGGTTCACCTCGGCGGCCTGCCCTACCTCCGCTCGGCGATCGTCGAGAACATTCGCTCCGACCAGCTGATGCTGGTCCCGCTCACCTTGCTCGTGAGCATGCTCTTCCTCGGCCTGACGCTGCGTTGGCTCTGGGGAGTGTTCCTCCCCATCGGCGCCGTGGCGCTCACCGCGGTGATGGTGGTCGGCACGATGGCGCTCGTCGGTGAGCCGATGAACGTGCTGAACAACATCATCCCGACGTTGCTCATCATCATCGGCATCAGCGACTCGATTCATCTGGTCGCGCGCTACCGAGAAGAGCTGCAACGAGGCGATGGGGAGAAGCTGCCGGCCGTGCAACGCATGGTGCGCACCATGGGCGCCGCCTGCTTCCTGACCTCGCTCACCACGGCGGTCGGTCTGGCCTCGCTCGCGGTCTCCAAGACCGTGATGCTCCGGCACTTCGGCGTGACGAGCGCGTGCGGCGTGATGGTCGCGTACCTCGTCACGATCACCTTCGTGCCCGCGGTGAGCAGCTGGGTGAAGAAGCCGAAGCCGCGCACGAAGGAGAACGGCGCGTGGATCGACGTCGCGCTGATGCGACTGACGGCGTGGGTGCTCAAGCGCCCCGCGATGATCCTCGGCGCGACCGCGTTGATCCTCGGCGGCTCGATCTACGGCGCCACGCAGATCGAAGTGGACCACGCGCTCCTCGATCAGTTCGACGAGTCGGACCCGGTCTACATCACGACCCGCCTGCTCGAGGACAAGCTCGACGGCGTGCGTCCGCTCGAGGTGAGCCTCTCGAGCGAAGACGACGGTCGCTTCTTCGATCCCGCGGTGCTCGCCAAGATCGACGAGATCGGCGGCTGGGCCCAGGACCGGGACGAGATCCTCTCGTGGACCAGCCAGAGCACGATCCTCCGGCAATCGCTCTTCTTGCTCTCGAACGATCGCAACGCGCTGACCGCGCCTTTCGTGAACGGCGAGCAGGTCCGCGCGCTCAACCGGATCATGAGCGCGCGCGACGCGGACAAGAGCCCGCTCAAGGCGTGGGTCACGCCTGACGGCCGCCGGATGCGCTTTCAGATCAAGGTCCGCGACATCGGCGCGCAGGCCACCATGCGCTTCATCGACGAGCTCGACGGCCGTCTCCGCACGTCGCTCGAGGGTACGGGCGTCGCGGTCGCGTACACGGGCGAGGCGTACGACGGCTCGGTCGGCATGGACGCGGTCGTCAACGATCTGCTCGGCAGCCTCGTGACCGCGGTCGCGATCATCTTCGTGTTGCTCTCGTTGCTCTTCCGCAGCCTGCGCCTCGGCCTCTTGAGCATTCCGCCGAACCTGCTGCCGCTCGTCGGCACGATGGCCTACATGGTCGTGCGCGGCATTCCGCTGAACGCGGCGACGGGCATCGTGTTCTCGATCGCGCTCGGCCTCGGAGTCGACGGAAGCATTCACGTGCTCGCGCGCTTCCGTGAGGAGACCCGCGAGAAGGGTTTCATGGCGCACCCCGCGTTGATTCGCGCCGCGCGCGGCACCGGCCGCGCGATCGTGGTCAGCAGCGTGACGCTCGCGGCCGGCTTCGCCGTGCTCCTGCTGAGCAACTTCATCCCGGTGCGGCTCTTCGGTGAGCTCATCGCGGTGACGGTGTTCGCGACGCTCTTCGCGACGCTCATCGTGCAACCGGCGCTGCTCCAGGTGGCGGGCATGAGCCGTCGCATGAAGGCGGCCGCGGCGGCGCGTCCGAAGGCAACCAGCCTCGCGGAGTGATCTGTCGGTCGGGAACGACCTTCCGGAAGCAGTCGAGCCCCACGAACCGCTCGCCGAGGTGGTCGGACGTACGCTCCGCTCGCTCGGACCAGTCCTCGAAGCGGGCCACGTCGCTCCGACCGCGTCGGGGTGTGGAACCGTCCCTGGGCGGTGGGTCGACGGGAGGGAACGCGCAACCCCCAACGCAAACGTGCCCCCAGAGGGGGCACGGAAGGTCGAGGGGAACGGGCTCGAGAATCAGTCCGCGGAAGCGTCTTCCGTCTTCGACTCGCCCTTGGGCTCGCCCTTCGTCTCTTCCTTCGGCTCACGACGGATCAGACCCGCCAAACGTGCTTCGAGCTCTTCGATGCGATTCTGCAGGCGCTTCACCTCGCCCTGCAGCTGCTGCACGTGGCCCATGGCCGCACCGATGACCGCCTTCACGCGATCGTCGGCGGTCGCGCGAAGCTCCTCGAGCGCTTCCTTCGGGCCCGGCTTCTTCTTCGGGCCTTCGGCGGACGCCTCTTCTTCCGGCTTCGCTTCCTTGCCCTCTTCCTTCTCCGGGTGGAGGAACTTCGAGAGCGATCCCGGCAGCGATCCGACGAGACGCTCGCGACCTTCTTCGATCAGAGACTTCAGGGTCGAGCGACGCACGTCGCCTTCGCCCTTCTTCTCTTCCTCGTAGATGATCTGCGCGAGCGTGACGTTGGTCAGATCTTCCTTCGTCTTGTTGTCGACGATGCGTACGTCTTCGCCTTCGCGGACGTACTCGGCGATCTGCTGGAGCGTCACGTAGCGGCTGTCCCGGGTGTCGTAGAGCTTCCGGTTCGCGTACCGCTTGATGATGCGCGGCTCTCGTGCGCTTCCGTCGGCTCTCGGTTCCACCCTCGGCTCCTTGCTGCGTGGCCCTCTGGCATAGCTCGGGGCGACGCGGTGCGTCAAGAGCGCACGCGACAGGATCGCGCGCCGCGTCAACGATTTCACGTCACCCGTCCAAAGGCGCGGGTGGCCCGTGCCCCGGTTTCCCCCGACGCAACGACCCGCTCAATGGGCCGACGCGCCGCGTCGAAGGGCCGCCGCCATCTCGCGAAGCGGGCCGCGAAGATCGGCGGAACGCTCGAGCTCCAGCAACTCGGGCCGGGTCAGGTGCGGCACCAGAAGCATCGCGACGCCGAGGGGTGTCCACGGGTTTTGGACGATGGCGCGGCGCACGTGCGGCCGGACCGCCCACTTCGGCTCGTGCACGATCGCCGTCAGTGCTTTGGGGTCGACGGGCCGACGCGCCGCGAGCCGAACCACGTCCTCCTCGGTCAGCGCGGGGTTTCCCAGCAGGATGCGGACGACCTCGGGGTGCGGGTCGCGCAGGACCCGGGCGAGCACTTGGCGATCGCGGCGACGTGCGAGGCTCTTGCGCTCCCCCAGGGTGAGCGGGCGACCCCGGCCGAAGTCGGGCACCCGAAGCTCCCCGGGGCCGTCCTCCGGGGGATGGCGCCCGAGCAACTGCGCCGCGAGCACGTGCCCTCGTTCGGACGCGGTCCGAGCCGCCTCGTCGCGAAGTCCCCCGAAGGACTCCTCGCAGAGCACCAGCGAGACGAGAAGGCCCACGTCCTCGCGAGGCGATCCTGCGACGGTGCCGACCACCACGTCGACGACGAGGTCGGGACCGGCGTGGCGGAGCCAGTCCCGCACGAACGCCAAGCGCAGCGGCACGTCCCTCAGAGAGGCACATCGACGCTGGAGGTCCTCGGCGTGGGAGAGCACGTCTTCGATCCTGACGCCGCCCGAGGCGGAAAGAAAGTCCGCACATTGCGGGTAGTGCGCCGCCAGCGTAGTGTTGGAGTCCGGTGTCGCAGTGCGCGCCGGACCGGAGCAGCACACATGCCTATCCCCGCAATCGGTGGCCTCGGAATGGGCGAGCTCATCGTCATTCTGGTGATCGTCCTGCTGGTGTTCGGCGCCAACCGCCTCCCGCAGATCGGCGAGGGTGTCGGCAAGGCGATTCGCAACCTCAAGCGTGGCTTGAACACCGACGAAGAGATCGAGGTCACGCCGAAGGACAAGCAGGTCGCGAGCCGCACGGCGCCGGCCGCGAAGGACGAGGTCAGCGACGCCGAGGTGGTCGAGCGCCGCTGATCGCCGCACGCCGCGCCCGAGCGTGCCCCCTTCCGGGACCACGTGGGCGGAGGCATCGCGAGCCACACCGACCGAGAAGGCGGTGGCTTGCGCGGATTCGAGCCGAGCTTCGCGATGGGAACGATCACGCTCCGCTCCGGGCACGTACAGCCCGTGTACGCCGGCCACCCTTGGGTCTACGAGCAGGCCATCGGTCGCGTCGACGGCGCACCCGCGCCTGGCGACCCGGTGCGCGTGATCGATCCTCAGAGCAACTACTTGGGCTCGGGGTTCTGGTCGCCGAAGAGCGCCATCCCCGTTCGCCTGATCACGCGCGCACCCGAAGAGCGGCTCGACGAAGCGGCGCTCGTCCGACGCCTCGAGCGTGCAGCGACGTTTCGTCGTGAGAGCCTGCGGCTGCCCAACGACGAGACGAACGGGTACCGGCTCATCAACGCGGAAGGCGACACCCTCCCCGGCTTGATCGTCGACGTGTACGGCGACGTGGCGGTGGCGCAGTTCCGTACGGCGGGGATGAAGCGCCACGAAGACGCGTTGAGCGCGCAGATCGCACGCGTCGCGGGCGTGAAGACGGTCGTCGGTGCCGCGGCGGCGGTGCAGAGTGAAGGCCTCGACGACGAGCACCGTGTGCTGCGCGGTCGGGATCCCGACGGGCTGAGCTTTCGCGAGCGTGGGCTCGAGTGGTCGATCCCTCGGAGCATCACCCAAAAGACCGGCTACTACTTCGACCAACGCGAGAACCGCGCGCACCTCGAGCAGCTCGCGTTCGGTCGTGTGCTGGACGTCTACAGCTTCGTCGGCGGCATGGGTCTGGCGGCCGCGCGAGGACGTTCGGAGCACGTGACGTGCGTCGACAGCTCGGCGGTCGCGATCGCGACGGGCGCGTCGGCCGCGGAGCACAACGGGCTCGGCGCGAAGATGCGCTTCGAGAAGCAAGACGCGAAGAAGTACCTGCCGGAGCTGGTGCGACGCGGCGAACGCTTCGACGTCGTGGTGCTCGACCCGCCGAAGCTCGCGCCGACGAAGCGGCATCTGGAGAGCGCGCGCAAGGCGTACGTGCAGCTCAACAAGCTCGGCGCGCAGCTCGTGAATTCGGGTGGGTTGCTGGTCACCTGCTCCTGCTCGGCGGCGATTCGCCCCTCGGACTTCGTGCGCGCGGTGAACGAAGGCGTTCGCCAAGCGCGACGCGATGGAATCCTCGTGGCGCTCGGCGGGCAAGGTCCCGACCACCTGACGCCCTTGGCGTTCAGCGAGGGGCGCTACCTCAAGACGCTGTTCTTGCGGGTGGAGTGATGGGGGCGCGCGCGCACAGGTCTCTCCCGACACGCTCCGCATGGCGCTCCCTCTGGGCGTCGTTCGTGCGGGGGCATTGATGCTTCCCCTCGCGCAAATGCCGGCCGAGCTCGCGCGCGGCATCGTCGGCGTCGCCTTCGACGTGGACGACACGCTCACGCGCCACGGGCGGCTCGAGCGCGCCGCGTACGACGCGTTGTGGAAGCTTCACGACGCTGGCGTTCGTTTGATCGCGGTGACGGGTCGCCCGCTCGGTTTCGCGGAGGTCTACGCGCGGCAATGGCCCGTGGACGCGGCGGTCGGAGAGAACGGCGCCGGTTGGATCCGTTGGGAAGGCGACGTTCGCCGCGCGGGTTTCGCAGCGGACCTCGGCGCGCTCGACCGGCAACGCGAGCTGCTCGATCGCGTCGCCACGCGGGTCGCGGCGGAGATTCCCGGCCTGCCCTTGGCGGCCGACAGCTGGCTGCGCCGGTGCGACCGCGCGTGGGACGTGGGCGAGTCGTACGTGGCGAGCGCCGACGAGCGGGCGCGCTTCGTCGCGATTTGCACCGAAGAAGGCGCGAAGGTCACCACGAGCTCGGTGCACACACACGCCGTACCGGGCGAGTGGGACAAGGCCACCGGCATCGCGCTCGCGTTGCGCGATGCGCTCGGAACCACCTTGGAGACCGAGCGTTGGGTGTTCGTGGGGGACAGCGGCAACGACGCGGCGGCCTTCGCGCGCTTCGATCGGACCTCCGTCGGGGTCGCGAACTTGCGCGTCGACGAGCTCACGTATCGGCCGGCCTACCTCGCGTCGAAGAGCCACGGCGAAGGCTTCGCCGAAGTCGCGGCTCTTCTGCTCGGAGCGCGGTCGTGAGCGCGAAGACGAAGAAGCTCTCGACGCCGGTCGTGAGCGCGAAGACGAAGAAGCTCTCGACGCCGGTCGTGCTCGCGTTGGCGAGCCTGATGATCTGCGTCGGTTTGCTCGGTTTCCTCTGGAACCGCACCGTGCCGGCACCGACCGCCCCGACGCCGGATGCGACGGACCTGCTCGTCGACACGTCGACGCCGGAGCGCACCGCGGAGAGCTTCCTCGACGCGTGGCGCAAGCGCGCGCACGAGCTCGCCGAGGAGATGAGCGAAGGCGTGGCGCGCGAGGCGGTGATCACGCGGCGCCGGCGCGACGAAGCGCTCTCGCCCGAAGAGCGCGACCTCAAACGCCAGCTCTGGGATTCGTTGGCCGCCGACCGTCTGCAGCTTCGCTTGAACGAGAGCGAGCGGTTGGAGGACGATGCGCTGGCGCTGCGGGGCATCGCCGAAGGGACCTTCCTGGACCGCCCCTACGAACGACGCATGGAGATCGTCGTCGTGGAGCGTGAGGGGGGCTGGAAGGTTCGCTCGTTCGCGTTCGGCGAGATCTTGTCGGACGTGCCCTCGGCGCTGCTCGAGGATTGAGTGCCGGTGAGCTGCATGCCCATGCAGGTCACCGGCGTTTCGTGGCGGGGCGCCCCAATCCGGCCTTTGCCGGTGGGCCGGGGGAATCGCACCGCTCCCGCGAGATTGAGAGACGAGTCCGGCTCCCTGACTCCCGTGCGAGCGCCCCGTTCGAGGCCGGCCCGTCGAGGCTCGTGGGCGCGCGAGTCCTTTCGTCCGGCGCGCGGGCGTTGCAAGCGCAGCGCCGGTCGCGATACCACGGGCCCGCCCGCTGCAACTCGCGGGCGAGGAGGTCCCATGGGGGTTTCGATCGGCCGGCGCAGCAGGGCGCTCTGGGTCGTGGGTCTCGCGGTCGCGCTCGGCGCCTCGAGCAGTCTCGCCGAGGCACAACGACGCGGTCGCGCGCCGCGTGGGCCCTCCATCGCCGAGGCGCAGCCTCTGTTGGACTCGACGAACCCGGACGAGATCCGGCTCGGGCTCGAGACGGCGGTCACCGTCGGCGGTGCGCCCGCGGCGGAAGCGATCGCGCAGCGCATCCGGCGTGGGCTTCCCGCCGAGGTGCTCGACAGCGCCATCGATTCGCTCGCCGCGCTGGCGCGCCGCGAGGCAGGCCCCGTGCTCTTCGAGCTGCTCAACCATCGCCGTGCGACGGTTCGCGCGCGGGCGGCCGAAGCGGTGGTCGCGGTGGCGGCTCAGGGGGCGGATCGCGCCCTGGTGGCGTCGCTCTCGGACGGCGACCCGGCGGTGCGTAGCGCGGCGGCGCTCGGGCTCGGCCGGCTCGGCGCACGGTCGGCCGCCAACGAGCTCTTTCTCGCGCTCGAGCGTGGCGTGCTCGAAGCCGCGACGGCGCTCGGTCAGGTGGTGGATGCCGCGGGCGTCGACCGCCTCCTCGGTTTCCTCGGCCGTGTGCCTCTGGATGCGCTCACGCCGGGCTTCGACGAGCTCTTCGCACGCAACGACGTGCAAGAGCGCACGAAGCTCGCGCTGATCGGACGTCTCGAGGGGCTCGCGACGCCGGACGTGAAGAACTACCTGGCGACCACCGCCGAGGTACTGCCGGAAGGCGCCGTGCGTCGCGCGGCGCAGGCGGCCTCCGAACGGATCGTGGAGTGAAGATGCGGACCTCGATCTCCTTGGTGCTCCTCCTCGCGGCGTGCGGCGGTGGCGGGAGCTTCTCTCCGACCTTCCCGGACAACCGCCGCGCGGATCTGGAGACCGTCTCTTCGCGCATCGCCTCGGCGCCCTCGGCCGGCCCGGCGGTGGCGGCCATGCTCACCACCGAGCCGAAGCTCGTGCTCGTGGGCCTCGACGACGGCGCGGTGCGTTGGTCCGTCGACGTCGACTCGCCGGTCTCGGCGCCGATCGTCGCGGGCGATTACGTCGTGCTTCACGAGCGCGGCGGCGTGGTCGTGCGTGACCTCGCGCGTGGCACGGAGCGTGTGCGCATCGAAGACGAGTCGATGTTCCTCACGGGTGCGGGCGGCGAAGGCGCGCTCGTCGCGATGGCGCTGAGCACGGGCGGCGGCGTGGGCGCGCGCTCGAAGCTCGTGGTCGTGAAGAACGGCTCGGTGTCGCTCTCGCGGGAGCTCGAACAAGCGCTCGGTGCGCCGACCGTCGCCGGCGGCATGGTCTTCGTGCCTTGGGCCACGCAGAACGTCAGCGTGCTCGACCCGAGCGGCGCCGAGCTCGCGCGCGTGCGCCTCACGGACACGCCGGTCGCGCAGGTCTTTCGCGCGGGTCGCGACGTCTTCCTCGGGCAACGCGCGGTGATGGCGTTCTCGCCGGAGCTCGCGAGCGGCACGCGCGAGGGTGCGGGCGGCTACGAGCCCACCTTGCGCCCGATCCCCGGTGACCCGGCGTTCATGCGCGACCCCTACCGGCCCTCGCCCGCGCCTTCGAGCGCGGTGCACCGTCTGCGCTACGCGTGGAAGCCCGCGCAGAGCGGTGGTCGCACGACCCTCGTCGACGGGACGCTCTACGCGATCTTCTACCGCTTCGTCTTCGCGCTCGAAGCGGAAGGCCCCGGCCTTCGCTGGGTGCACGAGCACGAGCAGGACATCGTCGGCGCGGACGTCGTGGACGGTGGCGTGGTGATCACGGACGCGACGGGAACGCTCGAGATGATCGACGCGGCGCAAGGCGTGGTGCGCTGGTCGCGCGCGACGAACGTCACGCCCGTGGTCGCGTCGATGCGCGCGGAAGGCGTCTCGCTCGGGGGCGCGCCGAGCGAAGTGGCTCAGCCGCTCGCGAACCAGCTGCTCGGCGCGGCGCAGAGCACCGACGCACGCCTCGTGCCCGCGCAGGTGCTCGCGGTGCAGATGCTCGCCGGCCTGCCGGGCGGCGAGGTGACACGAAACCTGATCGTGCTCTGCGAGAGCGCCCGCGCGCCGGCCACCGTGCGTGACGGAGCGTGCAGCGCGCTTTCCGCGCGGGCCGAAGGGGCCGACGAGGTCGTCGAGGCGCTCACCCGCCACGCGCGTTTCCTCGAGGGCACGACGGCGCCGCCCGTGGGTCCGCTCGCGCGCGCCGCGGTGGCCATGGGAGAGCGCCGCGCGGTCCCGCATCTGCTCGCGCACCTGCGGGACCCGGCGACCGCCGAGGCGCATCTGGCGCCGCTCGCGGCCGCGCTCGCGCAGCTCGAGGCGCGTGAGGCGGTCGAGCCTCTGCGCGACTTCCTGCGGCTCTACCACGCCGACGCAGAGAGCGCGGCGATGGGCGCGGGTCTCGTCGCGGTGCTCGACGCCGTGGTGGCGCTGCAGGGGCCGGCGTCGCTCGAGCTGCTGCAGGAGCTGCAGGGTGACGACCTCACGGTGGACGCGCTTCGTCCGCGCCTCGCAGAGCACGTCGCGGCGTTGAGCGTGGAAGAGGAAGGCGAGGCCGAGGGCGAAGAAGGCGAAGGCGAGGCGACCGAAGGCGGCGAGGAAGGGGAAGCGGAGGCGGAGGCGCCGCTTCCGGCGTCGACGTCGGTGCCGGTCCTCGAAGCCGCCCTCGAGCCCGTGATGACGCCGATGCGGGCCTGTCTGACGGCGGCCAACGTGCGGAGCGCGCGACTCGTGCTCGACCTCGAGGGAGACGGCACCGTGCGTTCGGTGGTCGTGGCGCCGGAGACCTTGGGCGAGTGCCTCGAGCCGCTCGTTCGGCAAGCGGCGTTCCGTGGCAACGCGCGAAACGCGCGTGAGCAGGTGCGCTACACGTTGCGTCGCTGACGCGAGCGCTCCTTCGACGAGACGGCGGGTTCCTCGGGACCCGCCGTTTTCGTTTCCGGCGTCTGCTCAGGAGCCTTCGGGCCGTTTGCCCAACCGGCCCTGCCACGCCTCCGGCGGCTCACGCCACCGTTCCCGACGACGGCTTCGGAGCGTCTGAATCACCGCCTCGAGCGTGGGGTCGTCGCGACGTCGCGCGTCGAGTCGAACGCCCTTGCCGGAGTTGCAGCGAGCGCAGGCGACCGCGAGGTTCTCGAGCGCGTCGGTCCCCTCGTGATGGCGAGGCACGATGTGCTCGAGCGTGGCGGCCGAGGGGCGCGACACGTCGAGCTCGACCGCGAGCTTGCGCCCGCAGTGGATGCATTTGCCGACGAGCACGTCCCGCCCGTCGATGCGTTCGAGCGCGAACGTGGCGTCGGTGGCCGCGGCCCAAGCGAGGAGGCGTCGGGTTCGGCTCATGAGGGCCCGAGCGTGCCACGCGGGGCGCCGTCCGTGGCTTCGCTTCGGCCGACGGCGACGAACGAAGAAAGGCGGACGCCTCCTCGGCCGTCCGCCTTTCGCCTGCCGTCGCCGGCCTGCTTCAGATGAGCAACGTGTCGCAGCCGAACTGCACGTCGATGCCGGCGCTGCCGGACTCACGGAGCACCGTCTGCACCTCGGTGCAGGACGTCGGGCAGAGGCGGACCTCGGTCGGGTTGGTGTCGTCGTCGTAGTACCAGCCTCCGAACGCGCCGCAGGCGGCTTCGTCGGCGACCTTGCCGAGCGTGCGGCTGTCGTCGCCGCTGCGAACGACCACGTTGACCTTGCGCGGGTTGAGCGTCTGGTCGTCGGGCGGCTCGGGGAGCGCGATGTTGCAGTCGATGCGGGCGGTGTCTTCGACGCGCGACGCGATGCGGCCGAAGAAGTCGTCCCACGCGGCCGAGCTGGCCTGGTCGCAGATCTGCGCGCGAACACCGCCGGTGCGCGTCACGAGCGCGGTGTAGGTGTGGCCCGGAGCGGCCGGGAAACCCGGTTCCGCGCTGTCGCAGGTCACGTCGGGGTCGCTCTCGGAGCCCCAGCCGTAGATCGCGTTGAAGGTGTAGCCCTCGAAGAGGTTGCCGTAGGTCGCGGTGAGGATGCCCGGCCCGAGCGTGCTGCCCTTGAAGGGGTTGCCGCCGCCGGGGAAGTTCTCGAGCGAGAGCTCCGTGAGCTGCGGGTCGCCGGCCTGGCAGCTGCCACCCATGTGGGGACGCGCGCAGGTGCGGGCGTTGTCGTCGGTGACGAAGACGAGCGTCTTGGTGGCGTCGTCGCGGAGGTAATCCCGCCACGCCTCGCTGCCGTCTTGGGCGTCGACCGTGTAGCCATCCGTCTGCGCGAGGGTGCCGAGGAACTGCTCCACGAGCTGGGTGCTCGAGATGTTCACGTCCACGTGGAAGAACCGCTCCGCGTTGCCGCAGCCCGAGCCTCCGAGCGGTGCCGGAATGCACACCGGGTAGAGGCTGCCCATCGGCGAGCTTCCACGCAGCGAGAGCATGATCACGCGGTAGTCGAGGCCGCTGTCCGCGATCAGCCGCGCGAAGTCGTTGAGGCCTTGGTTCACCTCACGCACCGCGGGCTGCATGCTCGACGAGTTGTCGACCATGAAGACGATGTCGACGGGGCGGCGATCGACGGTCGCTTCGCTCGTCGCGCTCGCGCAAGTCGCGTCTTCGTTGACGTCCGCGAGCTGGGCATCGGTGGGCCCGCCCCCGTCGCCGCTGCCGCCTCCGTCGCGACCCGGCCGGCGGTCGTCGCCACCACACGCGAGGGAGAGAAGGAGGGTCAAAGCCAGAGTCGTTCTCGAAAGCACGACGGCTCTTAGCATCCAGGTGAGCCCGCGTCACCGGCGAGCGTGAGCGGTCCTCCAGGTCGTCACGAGGAGGCGACGAAGGCAGCCGCGCCCGCCGAGCGCGAGGGCCGGAGGAAACCTCGCGGCCCTCAACGCGACGCGAGCTGCTCACGGGGCAGGAAATGCCGGGCGGGATCGCGAACCCAACCCCGCTGCCGCCACTCGAAGTGGAGGTGCGGGGCGATCGCGAAGCCCGTCTTGCCGACCCGGGCGATGACCTCGCCCCGCCGCACGTATTGGCCGGGTTGGACCAGGGTCTCGACGCAATGGGCGTAGAAGGTCGAATAACCCTCGTGGTGGAGCAGCAGCACCACGTTGCCGAAGCCGGTCAGCTCGTTGTCGCTGTACGCGACGAGGCCGTCGCGCGCGGCCACGATGGGCGTGCCTTCGGGCGCGCCGATGTCGACGCCGTTGTGACGACGGTGCGCGAGCGAACCGGTGCGGTTGCGCCCGAACCCACGACCGAGCCGCCCCGTCGGAACCGGAAAGGTCATGCGCAAGTCCGGGTCGAGGTGCGCGACCGCCTGCATCCACTCGTCGAAGGGACGGGTGTGCATGAGGAGCTTCGCGGTCCATCGGTGGCCGAGACCCCAGCGCGAGGCCCGCTCCGACGCGACGCCGTGTGGCTCGGGCACACGTCGCTCGCCCCCGCAAAAGAGCCGGTAGCCCCCTTGCGTGTGGCATCGACGTGGCAGGCGTCGGCGCCATCGCGCGGGCTGAAGCGGAAACGCGTCCGGGTCGGAACGATGCCACTCGCGCGGCACGCGCTCGGAGAGGTCCACGCGTAGCGCCTCCACCTCGGCGGGCGGAGCGAGCGGAGCCGCCGGTTGGGCGAAGCTCCGCGCGACGAGGAAGGTCGCGACGACCAGCGCGACCGCGGCGGGAATCGCACGCACGGCCCGAGAATACGGCAGACGCGCGCGAGGACGAAGCCCCCCTGTCCAATCGCGCCGGGCTCTGCGAAGCTCTCGGCGTGGACGACGAACGATTCTGGACCCTGGTCGGCGAAGCGCGCGAGCACGCGCCGACCGTGGACGGACGCGCGGCGTGGCTCGTGGCGAGCCTCGTCCGCTTCGGCGAGCGCGACACCGAGCGTTTCGGCCATTGCTTCGATCGTGCGATGGCACGCGCGTACCGATGGGATCTCTGGGGCGTCGCGACGCTGGTCCACCAGGGCCACGAGGACGAAGAGCGCTTCGCCGATTTTCGCGCGTGGCTGGTCTCGCTCGGACGAGACGCGTTCGAAGCGGCGCTCGACGACCCCGACACGCTCGCCGAACATCTCGTGGTCGAGAAGCCGGAAGCGCGCGCGTTTCTCCGCGTCGCGCGGACGGCCTACGAGAAGCTGACGGGCAACGAGCTTCCGATGACCACGATGGACCTCTTCGCGTCGCCGACCGGGGCTCCGATTCCAGCGTCGGATCTCGCGACTCGTTTCCCGCGGGTGGCCGCGCTTCGTTGAGCGCCGCGGGTGCGACGTCGTGCGGAGAGGTGAGGCGATGAAGGCCATCTCGGGCGTCGCTTCGGTCCGCGTGGTATCCGACGTCGCGATGGACGCCGCGACCCTCCACCGCATGCACGCCGACGAGCTCGTCGCGCAGCTCGAGAACGGTCATCCGATCGACCCGCGCACGCTCGACGACACCGAGTACCGCGGCACGAGCCTCGGGCTGCCGGGGTGGATGGAGCGGCTGAGCTGGAAGAAGTTCCGCAAGACCTTCCACCGCGACCCGTCGACCGGAAAGCTCCGCGGCTGGAACGTTCGCTTGGTGCAGAACGGGCTGGACGCCCCGGACGAGCCGCAACGACGTCGCGGCGAGCCGCACACCTTCGGCCACTACGAGGTGGTGCCGACGACGGGCTACGCGATGCCGACGTGGCGTGGGCGCACGGTGTGGGCGCACCGAGGGCTGATGATCGACTACGGCCTCGGCGAGAACCCGCCGGGCTTGATTCGACGTGTGCGCGATCCGCTCGTGGCGGTGCGACCGGGCGACTCGACGCTTCTGCTCGGATGGAGCTACGTCGACCTCGGAGTCGCGCGCATGGGCACGCCGAGCTTCTTCACGCTCGAGCTCGCGGGGCCGCTGAGCCACCGCGCCTGAGCGGTTTCGGGATGTCTCACCGCACCCGTGGTCGCCAACCCCGACGAGGGGAGGTCACCGTGGGCGCGATCAATAGCTCTTCGGGAGCTTCGAGAGATCGACGTGGTCGAGGGCGAAACGGATGAGCGCGCTGCGGCTCATCTTGCGATGCCCGGAGGCCTTCAGCGTCTTCACCTTTTCGTCGAGGAGCGCGAGGTCCTCGTTGTACATCGAGATGCAGATCACCTGGTAGTCGACCTCTTCGGGCTTCGGGCGGCGGCGCGACTTCTTCTTGCGCACCGGCTCGGCCTTCGCGGGAGCGGTCGGTTTGTAGAACGAGTCGCGCAGGATCTCCTGCACCTCGTCACCCTCGAAGAGGGCATCCATCGCACGATTGGACTCGGTCACGTCGTCTCTCCTTTTCTCCTCCGGTCCCGGGATGGGACCGCACGTTCTCGTGGCGCCGATCAGGCGCTCATCGCGGGGCGCCCGAAGCGCTGCACGACGGCGGGCGCTTCGACGGGCGCGCTCGGCGTCGCGCTCGGAATCACGCGCTCGACGAGCTTCAAATAGTCGAGCGCGCCGTGCGAATCGGGCGCGTACTCGAAGATGGTCTGCTTGGTGCTGGGCGCCTCGCGCAGCTTCGTGTTCACGCGAATCGGCAAGAAACAACGCTCGCCGAAGTTCTTCTGCAGCGAGGTCAGCGCGTCGCGCGAGATGCGGTTTCGGACGTCGTAGAAGGTCGGCAACACGCCGAGGAGCTCGACGTCGTGGCGCAGCAAGCGCTGCACGTTCTGCAACGTGCGCAGGACCTGCCGCACGCCGACGAGCGAGAGGTAGTCGCACGCGACGGGCACGACGACTCCGTCCGCGAAGACGAGCGCGTTCTGGTTCATCAGCGAGAGCGCCGGCGCACAATCGATCACGACGACGTCCCACGCCCGCGTCCGGTCGCCCATGCGCTCGCGAAGGATGCGGTCGCGGTTGGGCTTCTGCGCGAGGTAGAGCTCGGCGGCCGCGAGCATCTCGTTCGACGTGAGCACGTCGAGGTTCGGTCGCACCGGCACCACGGCTTCTTCGACGGGGAGGCCGTGCACGAGCACGTGGTAGAGCGTCTTCTCGCCGCGAATGCCGAGCGAGGCACCGACGTTGCCCTGACCGTCGGCGTCGACGAGGAGGACCTTGCGTCCGGTCTCCGCGAGCGCGGCGGCGAGGTTGACGCTGGTGGTGGTCTTTCCCGTGCCGCCCTTGTGGTTGAACACCGCGATGCGTCGCGGCTCACGACCGGTGGTCGTCGGTGCGGCGCTCGGCGGCGCCCACGCTTGGCGGTGCTCGAGGGAGCAGAAGTACGCACGCACTCCGTCGTGCACGGCGACCTGGTACGGGTACTCGACCTCGACCGAGGTCTCGCAGACGGCGCATCGCGCGTCGCTCCCCGAACCGAGCACCAGGGCGCGCTGGCAACGGGTCGAGCAGACGTACACGTACGCGCCCTGCTCTTCTCGCACCTGGTAGCGGAACCGAACCTCGAAGCCCGCACCGCAGACGTCACACGTCGATTGGGTTGAATCACCCATGGGTCGCCCTCCTGACCGTGCGGGCGATTCGCCCTTCGTCCGCGCGGCTGTCGAAGCGCTTCGATAAGCGCCTCGTCTCGCATCGCTCGGATTCGGTTCGGGGGTCAAAAAATCGGCGAGCCCCCACGGCGGGTTTGCCGTGGAGGATCGCGCCGTGGTGCGACAGACGAGCCCCATGTCGCGGGAGCGGACGAAGTCCGTGGAGTGACACCATTCCCCGAGACAGTCGGGCAAAGCGCGGCGCAGCGCCTCACCCAAACGCGTGAGGCGCAACGTGAACGGAGGTTTCGCCTGGCAATGAACGAAAGCGCTTGGCGTCCGCGCCCTTGGAGGGAACACTGGTACGCAGATGACGCGGACTCGGAAGCGCGTTGCAGGCCTCGGGCTCGCCCTCGGTCTTCTGATCGCCAGCGGGACGCCGAGCCGAGCGCACGCGGACGAGCCCTGGTTGTTGTCGTTGGAGCTCGACGGCGTGGTGCCGGTCTCGCGGCCCCAACGTGATTGGTTTCGTCCCGGTGGCGCCGGCGCGGTGACCCTCTGGCGCTTCGTGCATCCCGCCGTGGGCGTGGGCCTTCGCCTGCGCGGCGGATGGCTCTCGGATGGCCCGGCGCCGCGAGACTTGGGGCTTAAGGATCCGGGAATCGGCGGGCTCGGAACGCTGGCGGCGATGCTGCGCTGGCGGCCCATCACACGCACCGAAGACGCGCGCCGCGGGACCGGGCTCTTCGTCGACGTCGGCGGTGGCGGCGCCCTCACGGGGGGGCTCGTGCGTGGCAGCGTCGAGGCGGGGCTCGGCTGGGGTTTCGAGGTCGGCTCCGTCGATCTCGCGCCGGTCGTCCGCTACCTCCGGGTCTTCCAACCGAACGGCGACCAGCTCGACACACGCGACGCGCAGATGCTGCTCGTGGGCCTCGAGCTCACGCTCTTGGATCCTCGCGGTGGCGACGTACCCATTCGCGAGCGCGACGAGGGAACCCCCGAGCGCCCCACGCCCTCGAACGACCGCGACGGTGACGGCATCGCCGACCCGGACGACGCGTGCCCCGACGAGCCCGAGGACTTCGACGAGTTCGAAGACACCGACGGTTGCCCCGACCTCGACGACGATCGCGACGGCATCCCGGATGTCTCGGACGCGTGCCGCCTCGAGCCCGAGGACGTCGACGGATTCTCGGACGAGGACGGCTGCCCCGATCCCGACAACGACGCGGACGGCATCCTCGACCGAGACGACGCGTGCCCGAACGAGCCCGAGGTCGTGAACGGCGTCGACGACCAAGACGGTTGCCCGGACGAAGGGCTCATCCAGCTCCTCGACGACCGCATCGTGCTCGAGGAGCGCGTGCTCTTCGACTTCGAACGAGCGCGCGTGAAGCATGCCGCGCGTCCGGTGCTCGACGCGATCGTGGAGCTGGTACGCCAGCACCCGGAGTGGGCGTTGATGCGCGTCGACGGTCACGCGGACGTGCGCGGAGACGCCGACTTCAACCGACGACTGAGCGAGCGTCGCGCGCGAAACGTGATGCGCGCGTTGGTCGAGCGTGGCCTGGCGGCCGAGCGATTGGAGTTCCGAGGATTCGGTTCGGAGCGACCGCGCGATCACCGTCGCACGGAAGAGGCGCATCAGCGCAATCGACGCGTGGAGTTCGTGATCGTCGCGCGGCGCGGCGCGGACGGCGCGTTGCAGCGCACGGAGGTGAGGGATGAGACCGATGCGTCGCTCGATTGACGCGCGCCTCGTGCTCGCGCTCTTCGCGCTGGTGGGCTGCGCGAGCCCGATCGTCGGCGCGGAGTGCCGCGAGGGATGGCTCCGCTGTGACGACGTCTGCGTGGACGTGTCGAACGACCCGGCGAACTGTGGCGGCTGCGGCGTGGAGTGCCCCGAGTGGGCCGTCTGCAACAGGGGCGCGTGTGTCGTCGGCACCGACGGCGGCTTCGACGGTTCGTTCGACGGGGACGTTCCGGACGCGACCCGCGACGGATCGATGGACGCCGACGCGACCTTGGACGGCGCGCTCGAAGACGGAGCCATCTACGACGCCAAGCCCGACGGGGAGCTCGAGGATGGCTCGCTGCCCGACGGCGCGCTGCCCGACGGCGCGCTTCCCGACGGCGCGCTGCCCGACGGTGCGCTTCCCGACGGTGCGCTTCCCGACGGTGCGCTTCCCGACGGTGCACTGCCCGACGGCGCGCTGCCCGACGGCGCGCTCCCGGATGGTGGTCCGTGCGGCGGAGCGTGCACCGTCGACCAGCTCTGCTGTGGAGGCGCGTGCGTCGACCCGAGCTCGGACGACGCGCATTGCGGCGGCTGCGGCAACGCGTGCGCGACGATCGAAGAGTGCGTCGCCTCGGTCTGCGAGCCCATCTGTGCGCCGCCGACGACCTATTGCGACGGGCTCTGCGTGCTCACGGACGTCGACCCCGACCATTGCGGCGCGTGCAACCGTCGCTGTCCGACGGGCTTGTGCAGCGCGGGGATGTGCATCGACGCCAGCCCGGGTCACGTGGTGCTCGTCGGGCACAGCTACGACGTCTCTCGACTCGTCATTCGCCGCGTCGTGGGCAACGCGGTGTGGCTCGCCAACGCCCCCACGATCGACGTCGGCGTCTACGAGGGCGACGCGCGCCCCGCCGCCCGAAACGCGGTCGACCGCGCGATCGACGAGACTTCGTCGGGACGGGTCTGGAACCGGATGCCACTGGCCGACGTCGACGCGCTCACCGCCGCGCTCGGCGAGCTCGAGGTGGTGCTCGTCCACGCGCAGCGCGGTGCGACCGACGCGGACCTTCTGGCGCTCGGCGCGAGCGCGGGTCCGTTCCTTCGGCCCTTCGTGGCGGGCGGCGGTGTCGTGGTGGTGCTGGACGGTGGAGGAAGCCACGCGGGCACGTGGCAGGTGCTCGCCGCCGCGGGCCTGCTCGACGCGACCTCGCGAAGCGCGATCGGCAACGTCACGCTCGACGTCGTGAGCCCGACCGACGCGGTCGCTACGGGACTACCGTTCCAATACCGCGCCGAGACGGAGAGCGTGAGCTTCGGAAGCGACGGCGGCGCCGACGTCGTGGTCCGACATGGCGCCGACCCGGTCGTGCTTCACCGGGTGGTCACGCCCTGAGCGCCGCGTCGATCGGCGTGGGTGGCGCGCCGACGCTTCGGTCCCGTTCAGTGCGCGGGAGCGGCTTCGGCGGCCTCGACCACCACCGCCTCGTCGCCACCGAGCTCCTCGGCCGCGTCGTTCACCGCCGCTCGGACGATCAAGAAGAGCGAGAGGAGCACGAAGAGCCCGAGGCCGAGCATCGGGAGCCACATCGGCGTGTCGGCCGCTTCGTCGTGAATCTCGGGGAGGCCGGGAGCGTGGTGAGAGTCGTGCGCCATGGCGGCGGGACCCTAGCAGACGTCGTCGATGCTGCCCATCCGCCCTTCGACCGGCCCGGAAGCGTCAGTCGAAGCGTTCGGTGTGAATCCGCTCGCGGCCGATGGCGTACGCCTCCTTGAGGAGCGCGCGCACGTCCTCGACCATCGCGCGAAGGCCGCAGATCAGCACATGCGGTTCGCCGTGCGGTCGCAGCGCCTCGAGCGCCTCGGGGATGCGGTCCTGAACCCGCGCAGCGGGCCCACCCTCGGTCGGGCGCGAGCAAGCCGTGTCGAAGGCGAAGCGTGCGTGGGTCGACGTCCACGCGTCGAGGTCGTCCGCGTAGAGACGGTCGACCTCGCGCCGACACCCGAAGACCAGTCGCACCGGCCGAGCGTTCGCCTTGGCGAGCTCGGCCTCGATCATGGCGCGAATCGGCGTGAGACCCGTGCCCGTCGCCACGAAGAGCAGCGGCGCGTCGGGCGGCACCCGCTCGAGGGTGAAGAGCCCCCACGGTCCGTCGACCGGAACCGTCGCGCCGACCGGAAGCGTGTGCATGGCCTCGGAGCCCGGCCCCCCTTCGACCCGCGTGACCGCCACGGTCAGCGTCCCCGCGTCCGAGGGGGCCGCAGCCATGGAATACGAGCGCTGCAGGCCCTGGTCTTGTCCCAGATGGAAGTTGGCGTACTGGCCCGCCACGAACTCGATCGGCGAGCCCTCGCGAATCGCGAAGGTGAGCTCACGAACGCTCGGGGTCAGCTCACGTGCGGCCACCAGCTCGGCGGTCCGCCGTTCGCGCGCACGGCGCATCGCTTCTCGTCGGTCCATCGTCGCCCCTTCGCGCCGCGAACTTGCCCCATTTCGCCAGCGATGGCACGCGCGAGATCATGAGCGCCCTCCAGCTCGCGTTTCCTCTCGTCCCTGGTGCGCGCGTCACCACGGGAGCTCGTGCGAACGCGGCGGACGGACCTGCGAGAAGGGCTGCTAGGGTACGCCTCATGCGACTCTCCCTGGCCCTCGTCCTCGGCGCTCTCGGCTTGGCGGTCGCGGCCGCGGGCTGCCCCCGAGACACCGAAGGCGGCACGCTGCCCCTCCTGACGACGGAGGATCCGGTCGCTGAACAGGCGCTTCGTGACGCCGAGCAGGCGGTGACCGAAGGAGATCTCACGAACGGCGAAGAGCGGTATCGGGCGTTTCTGCGCGACCACGCCGCCGACCCGCTCGTCGCCGTCGCCAAACTGGACCTCGGGCGTCTTCTGCTCGCGACGTCGCGTCCCGCCGAGGCCCGCCCCCTCTTCCAGGAGGTCGCGACGCACGACGACCCGCGGCTCGCGGAGCGTGCGCGCTTGCACGAAGGCGTCGCGGCGCAGCTGGTCGGCGACTCGGCGGAGGCGCTCGCGTTGCTGAGCCCGCTGGTCGATCGAACCGTCGATCCGGAAGAGACCCAGCTCCTGCTGCGCACGCTCGCGGCGGCGCGGTTGAGCACGGGCGATCGAGCGGGCGCCGTCGAAGCCCTCGACGCGCTTCTCCGCCAACGCCTCGACGAGACCGTGCGCGACGAGACGCGGCAAGAGCTGCAGGCGCTCACGGAGCAGCTCACCGCCGAAGAAGCGAACGAGCTCGCGACGCGCCTCGAGCATGGCGGCGAGGCGTGGCCCATCGTCGCTCGGCGCGCGATGCGGGAGGCCTTCACCGCCGGCCAGCTCGCACGGGTGCGTGAGCTCGGTGGCCAGCTGCGCGCCGAGCGTGTGCCCCTCGACGCCGAGCTTCAGAGCATGGCGCTTCGCGCCGAGCGCACGGGGCGCGTCGACCCGAACGCGATTGGCGCGATCCTCCCGCTCAGCGGCCGGGGCCGGGAGGTCGGACAGCTCGCGTTGCAAGCGCTCATGCTCGCGGCGGGGCAGCCTGCCGACGGACCGCGAGTCGGCGGACCGCGCCTCTTCTTCCGCGACACGGCGGGCGACCCGGAGACCGCCGCTCGAGCCGTCGACGACCTCGTCACGCTCCACCAGGTCGTGGCCATCGTCGGGCCCTTCGATTCGCGTGCGGCCACCGTCGCTGCGCGACGCGCCGAAGAGCTCGGCGTGCCGCTCTTCACCCTCACGCCCGATGCGCGCGTGGTCGAGGCGGGCTCGTTCGTCTTCCGCGCCGCTCCGACGCCGGCCGAAGAGGCCGAAGCATTGCTGCGGCACGCGAAGCGGCACGGTGCGCAATCGATCGCGGTGCTCGCGCCCGAGCACGCCTACGGGCAAGCGATGGCCGAAGCCGCGCGCAACCTCGCGGAACGCGAGGGGCTCACGGTCGCGGGCGTGGTCTTGTACCCCGCCGGCGCGACGAGCTTTCGCGAGCCCCTCGAGCAGCTTCGCGCCCTTCGCTTCGACGCGCTGCTCGTCCCCGATCACGCACGCGCGGTCTCGCTGGTCGCCCCTTCGCTGGCCGCGGCGGGCATCGGCACCGACCGGCCGCTGCGCTTGTTGCTCCCGAGCGTCGGTTACGACGCGGGCTTGGCGCGGAGCACGGGACGCTACCTGCAGGGCGCGTGGATCTCGCGGCCCTTCCACCCCGACGCAGCCGACGGCGAAGCGCGCCGTTTTCGCGAGGCCTTCGTGGCCCGCTACCGCCGCGAGCCCGACCTCTTGGCGGCCCTCGCCCGCGACGTCTTCGAGCTCGTGCGCCGTTCGGCCGAGGGGCTTCCCGAGGCGGAGGCGTCGCGCCAAATCGTCCGCACACGGATGGCGGAAGCGAACGCGCCGACCGCGACCTCGCTGAGCGGATTCTCGGCGGCTCGTGGCCCGCGCCAAGCGACGGCGGTCTACGAGCTGCGCGGCGACACCCTCGTCCGCGAGTGACGCGCTTCGGGCAACCCGCGCGTCCGGGCGACCCGCGTCGCGTCCGGCGCGTCACTTCAAGACGAAGAACGCGATCAGCCCGCCGACCAAGGCGAGCACCGCCACGGCGGCGATCACGATGCCGGCCTTCGAGGGCGCGGGCGGAATCCCGGCCGGCTCCTCGGGCGACGACATCGTCCGAACGGTCGCGCGATCGCGCTGGGGCGACGCATCCGTCGACGGGGCCGGCGAGGCCGCCTCGGGCGCACCGAAGGGTTGCGCCGCGGGCGGGGTCGCGCTGTTCAGCTGCTCGGCGAGCTCGTCTTGGGAAAGCGCCGCGACCGCCTTCGGGTCTGCCGACAAACCGAGGCTCTTCACGACCTCGCGCGCGAGCTCGCCCGCGGACGAAGGGCGCTGCGTCTTGTCTTTCTTCACGCCACGAAGGACCGCGTCGTCGAAGCTGGCCGGGACCCCCGGACGAAGCTGGCCGGGAGGCGCAGGGTCCTCGTTGACGATCTTCATGAGGATCTGGGCGACGTTCGCGCCTTCGAACGCGACCTTGCCCGTGGCCATCTCCCACGCGATCGCCGCGGCGGCGAAGACGTCCGTGCGCTGGTCGACGTCGAGCTTCCCCATCGCCTGCTCGGGCGACATGTAATAGGGCGAGCCGAGCGTCGTGCCGAAGGCCGTGAGCTTCGCGCCGGTCTCCATCTGCAGCTTCACCGAGCCGAAATCGAGGACCTTCACTTCGTCGCCTTGCTCGCTGCGCGCGAGGAAGACGTTGTCCGGCTTGAGATCGCGGTGGACGAAGCCGTACGAGTGGGCGTGATCGAGCGCCTCGCAGAGCTGGCAGAGGATGCGCACCAGACGCGCGACCGGCATCGGCCCGCTCTTCTCGAGCGCGCGGCTGAGCTCCTCGCCCTCGAGGTACTCCATCGTGAGGAACCACGAGCCGTCGCCGGTCTCGCCGAAGTCGATGACCTTCACGATGCCGGGATGGTCCATCTCGGCCGCGGTCTCGTGCTCGCGCTTGAAGCGCTCGACCGCCACCTGATCGCGCGCGACGTCGTCGTGAAGAACCTTCACGGCGACGCGCTGCTTCGACTCGACGTGCCGGCCCTCGTAGACGCGCCCCATCGCGCCGTCGGCGACCCGCGCCGCGAGGACGTAATCGCCGAGCTGCGTTCCGAGCCGGCGGTCGAAGTCCGACGGATCCTGCTCTTGGACCGTGATGGCGCCGTCATGTCCGCAGAAGAACATGTCGTCGCCGTAGACGGTCGCGCACCGGGGGCACTGCCTGGCCACGGGCGCGATGGTAGCAGCCTTCCCCGCGCCCGCGAGTTCGGTTATTCCCGGCGCGGCAACACCCCCTGGCGCTGGTAAGCTCCGGCCCCGATGACCTGGCTGAGGGAGGCGACCGGAGCGATCTTGGTGCTTCGCCGCGCTGGCGGCCTGCTTCTACGCCGTCGTGGAGCTGCGTGGGCACGACTACGTGTCGGCCTTGGTGGTCGTCGTGGTCGCCCTGGCGCTCCTCGGGGCCGGCACGGAGCTGCTTCGCCCGAGCGTGGGGGAGTGATGCGGCGGGTCGCCCTCCTGCTCGTCCTGCTCGGCTGCGGTGACCCTTCGGAGGGACCCTCCACCGCGCGGACCACGGGGGATGCCGAGGTCGGCGGGGAGATCGTCGCGACCGTCGACGGGCATCCGATTCGTCTCGCGGACGTCGAAGCCGAGCTTCGGGCCGAGGGCGGAACCCCTCGCGAGGCGCTCGACGCCACCGTTCGACGCGAGCTCCTCGCCCTGGAAGCGGCACGCCACGGCTACGCCGAGCGGCGAGAGGTCCGACGCACGTTTCGTCAAGCCACGGTGCAGGCGTTGCTCGCGACGATCGAGCGCGAGCACCCGGCGGCGTCGATCTCCGAAGACGCGCTTCGACGCGCGTACGACGAAGCGGGAACACGCTTCGAGGTGCCCGAGCGGCGTTCGTCGCGGCACCTGCTCGTCCGGGTGCCGGACGCGGGACGCGAGCGCGAGGCGCGCCGGGTGGCGTCCGCGATTCTCGCGGAGCTGGAGGCCGATCCCTCGAAGTTGGGAGGCGCTCGCCAGCCAAACCGAGCGCGACGGCTTCGCGCTCTTGGTGGAGGACGTGCCGCAGCCGTGGCACGCGACGGCTCACTCGAAACGGGCTACGCGGAGGTGCTCTTCGCGGGCGACGCGCCGGGCCTCCGCCCCGAACTCGCCCGCACCAGCTTCGGTTGGCACATCGTCGAAGTCGAAGCGATCACGCCCGCCACCACACGCACCTTCGAGACGGTCGAAGGCGAGCTTCGTGAAGAGTTGCTCAACGGCGCGCGCTTCGCGGCGCT
This sequence comes from Sandaracinus sp., assembly GCA_020633125.1. Taxonomy (GTDB): domain Bacteria; phylum Myxococcota_A; class Polyangia; order Polyangiales; family Houyiibacteriaceae; genus JACKEH01. The sequence continues at coordinate 35,874 of JACKEH010000039.1, forward strand.
GAACGAGTTGATGGAGCGTCTCCACGAACGCGTCACCATCGAGGTGGCGCCCACCGCGCTCGAGTCGATTCAGCGCGTGGAGATCGCCGAGTGAGCCGCAGCGAGCGGCCGCGACGTCCGTCTTCGATGCCGCTGCGGGTGCGTGCCCCTTCGGAAGAAGCGGAGCGCGATCAGGTCGAGAGCAGCTTCACGCAGATCCTCCGGCGGCTGTGGATCGCCAACGTGGACGTGCTCGCGGCGGTGCTCGTCGACGTCGACGGCGAGTGCGTCGACTACTGCAGCGCCCTCCCCCCCTTCGACGCGAAGGTCGCCGGCGCGCACCTGCGCGTGATCGTCGACGACGTGCGCCGGTTCATGGAGCGCATCGGCGGGGCCGAGCCTTCACGCATCGAGATTCACGGCAGCGAGCGCGACCTCGTCGCGCGTCGTCTCGGCGACGGATACCTGCTTGTCGTCGTGACCAACGCCACCGGCACCGACCAAGCCCTGCTCGCGGACGTGGAGTCCGTCGCCGAAGCGCTCCGGAGCGAAGCCGGGTTGAGCACTCCGGGGTGGGATCCGACCGCGGACCTCGAGGTGCACGTCCGACGCGCCACCGGCTGGGAGTTCGCCCCACGCGCCTTCGTCGAAGACGGACGCACCCACGAGATCGCGTCCGTCCTGGGCCGCTGGGAGGAGTCCGGCCCGCTCGCCGGCGACCACCTCGTCTGCTTCCGCGTGCAGACCGAAGGCGGGACCGAGGCGACCCTGGCCTACGACCCGATCGAGAAACGCTGGCTGCGCTGGTAGTCGACAAGCGCCCGCTGCGCCGGTAGCGACGCGGCTGGGGAGCAACGGCCGAACTCGGCAGAGGCCCATACGAGAAACGAACTCGATGCGGTTCGGCGTCAGCAAACAAGGCGGCGCAGCACGAAGGCTGGGGATGCCCCCGCGGCGGGCGCGCAGCGCCCAAGAGCGACCCGAGGTTCGCTTGCCAGAGGCAAGCGGACGAGGAGAGGGGCCGGCGGGGAAACCTCCCCGCCCTCGTGAGCGGAGGCCGCCAGGCCGCAGCGAACAGACTACGTCATGCCGTAGCCCTTGAGCTTCTTGTGCAGCCCCTCGCGCGTGATGCCGAGCGTCTTCGCGGTCGCGCTCTTGTTGTTGTCGTGGTCCTCGAGCGCCTCCCGGAGGATCTGCTTTTCGACGTGCTCGACCATCTCTTTGAGCGTGCCCTTGATCGTCTTGAAACGACCGGCGGTGGCTTCTTCGGATTGGCGAATGCGCGGGCTCAGGTGCGTGGGCTGAATGAAGCCGTCGTCGTCGACCTGGATGACGAGGCGTTGCACCTCGTTCTCGAGCTCACGCACGTTGCCCGGCCACGGGTAGCCCTGCATCTGCTCCATCGCCTGCTGCGAGAAGCCGCGCACCGTGCGTCCGAACTCCTCCGCGTAGCGCTTGAGGAAATGCCCCGCGAGCAGCGGAATGTCCTCACGTCGCTCGCGCAGCGAGGGCAAGCGAAGCGGGAAGACCTTGAGGCGGTAGTAGAGGTCCTCGCGGAAACGCCCTTCCCGCACCTCGGTCTCGAGGTCGCGGTTCGTGGCCGCCACGATGCGCACGTCGACCTTTCGCGGGTGGTTCGCGCCGACGGGTCGAACCTCGCCTTCCTGCAGGACGCGCAGGAGCTTCGCCTGCAGCGTCAGCGGCATCTCGCCGACCTCGTCGAGGAAGAGCGTGCCTTCGTGCGCGAGCTCGAAGAGGCCCTTCTTGTCGTCGGTCGCGCCCGTGAACGACCCCTTCTTGTGCCCGAAGAGCTCGCTCTCGAGCAGGTTCTCCGGCAGCGCGGCGCAGTTCTGCGCCACGAAGAGCTTCTCGCGACGGTTGGACCAGTAGTGCACGGCGCTCGAGACGAGCTCCTTGCCCGTGCCGGTCTCGCCTTCGATGAGCACGGTCACGCGGGTGTCGACGACCTTCTTGAGCTGATCGAAGAGCGACTTCATCGCGCGGCTCTCGCCGATGATCCCGTCGAAGCGGCGACGCTCCTCGCGACGCTTGAGGTAGACGTTCTCGGTGCGCTGACGCTCTTCGGCACCACGAAGCCGCGTGACCAAGCGGGTGTTGGCGAACGCGAGGCTCGCGCTCTGCGCGAGGAGCGCCAGCAGGTCGAGGTCCGACTCCTTGAAGAGGCCCTTGGCCGCGCGGTTGTCGACCTGGAGCACGCCGAGAATCTCGTCGCCCTGCCAGAGCGGCACGCCGATGGTCGACAGGATCTGCGCCGCCATCAGCGAGGCGGTCTCTCCGACGTCGCGCCGCGCGTCCGCCGCGAGCACCGCCGCGCGGTCCTGCACGACCTTCTTGAAGACGCTGCGCGTGATCGGAACCGCCTCCGCGCTCGCGCCCACGTCGCGAATTCGGGTGCCCACCGGCACGTAGCGCGACGAGCGCTTCGTCTTGCCCTCTTCGTCCTCACGAAGCGCCACCGTCACGTGGGTCGCGCGCGAGAGGAAACGAAAGACCTGCGCAGCCACCACGTCGATGGCTTGCTCGAGCTCGAGCACGGCGCTGATGGCGCGCTGCGCCTCGTAGAGCGAGTGAAGCAGCTCGCGGTCGACCGCTTGCTCGACCTCGCCGAGGTCGGCGACCTGGCGCACCGAGACGATGCGCGCCCCGTCGTCTTCGTCGTCGAGCGTGATCGAGACGTGCACCGCGCCGCTGGCCTCGCCGAGCTGCAGCACGTCGCCCGAGAGCAGCACGACCTCGCGACCCGGCTGCGCAGCGAGGTCGAGCAGCTCGCTCCCCCGGGCGACGCGGGTGCCGTTGGTGCTGTGGTGATCGCGCAGGACCCAATGCTCGCCGTTGAACGCGATCGACGCGTGCTCGCCCGACACGTGGTGGTCCGTGACGACGAGATCGTTTCGGTCCGCACGTCCGATCCGCACGAGGTCTTGGTCGGACTCCACGGTCCTCCCCACCTCCTGCCCCCGGAGCACCTCGAGCCGAATCATGAACACCTCGAAAGCAACACGGGACCTGGCCCGTCGAGCAGGACCGACCCTGCGGTTGAACGCGCCTCGTGCGTGGCACGAGGTCTCGAGCGCACCTTCCCGAGCCGCTCGAATCCCCTCCCCTAACACTCACGGGGCCCAAGGGCACGGACCTCGGGGCTCCGAGGGATCGGAGGCCCCATGCGCGAAGGGCGCGACCTCCGTCGCGCCCTTCGTCGTGAGCTCAGCTCGCGCGTGCGATGAGTCGCGCCACCACCGGCAGCGCCTCGCGGCTGAACTGGCTCCAGATCGCTCGGCCCTCCTCGATGGTGCGGAGCTCCTCGATCTTCGCCACCGCCTCCGGCGCGCCGGACGTCGCGATGCGGTCGAGCGCGTTGAGCGCCGCGAGTCGAACCTCGATGTCCATGTGGCCGAGCTTCTCGGTCAGGCGTGCGATCGCGTCGGCGTTGCCCTGGCCGAGACGACCGATCATGAACGCGGCCTTGCGGACGACGTCCTTGTCGGCGTCGTTCATCTTGCCGAGGTAGCAAGCGAGGTCGACGTCACACTCGTTCGCGACCTCGCTCGGCTTCGCGACCGAGGTGCGGAAGTTCTCGTAGTACGCGTCGTCCGTGTTGCGAGCCATCCACTGGTCGAGCGCCTGCATCTCCGTCTTGCTCGCGAGCAGCGCGTAGGCGTTGACGGCCTCGAGACGAACCTGCGGGTGAAGGTCGGTCTCGCGAACCTGCTCGAGGAAGAAGGGAAGGAAACCCTCGTCGTAGAGCGAGCGCATCGCGGCGATGAGCTGCGCCTTGAAGGCCACGCCCTCGAAGTCGTTCGAGGTGCCGGTGTAGATGGCGCGAAGCTTCTCGCGGACCTGCGTGACCTGAGCGTCGCTCAGGTTGAGGCGCACGAGCGCGATCGCGCCGTTGACCTTGCGGAAGGTGTCCTCGGCGTTCGTCTCGGCGAGAAGCGCGTCGAAGGCCTCGGGGAAGCCGAGCGCGCCGAGCGTGAAGGTCGCTTCGCTGCCGACGACCTGCTGCACGCTCATCTGCGAAGCCGCCTGCTCGTCGCGCTGACGAACCGCCGCGATGTAGGCCTCGGCGATCGCGTTCGCTTCGGTGTTCTCGCCGCGAAGGAGCGCGAGGAGCGGCTCCAGCGAGGGGCGACCGATGCGCACGAGCGTCTCCGCCGCGACGTCGTTCATTCGCATGCCGGGGTTGTTCGGCGCAAAGAGGTACAGGCACTTGATCATCGGCTCGACCGCGGCCGGATCGCCGAGCTGTCCGAGCTGCTGCGCCGCGAGGCGGTTGATGAGGAAGTTCTGCTCTTCGACCTGCGCGGTCGCGATGCGCGTCAGGATCGGGGTCGCGGCGCGCGTCTGAAGGCTACCGAGCGCACGAATCATCTCGACGCGAAGGCGGTTGTCGATCGGGCGCGCCTGGCGGACCTTGTCGATCGCGGTGCCGAGCGCGGTCGCCAGCTCGTCCTTCTTGTCGTCGGGCACGTCGAGGACCGCGATGGTCTGCGCCGAACGAATCGCGTGCTCCTCGTTGACCTCCGCACGCCAATCGAGCGCTTCCTTGAGCGCCGGAATCGCACGCGGGTCACGCATCTCCTTGAGGAGGTCGAGCATCGCGAGACCGTTCTGGTTGTCCATCCGGTTCTCGACGTAGGCGGACGCGATCTTCTCGACCGTCGCGTCGAGCACCGCCTGGACCGGCGCCGCGCTGCGATCGTTGTCGTTGTCCTGGAGGACCTTCGACCAGATCTTCTGGAGGTTCCGGATCGCGTTCTGACGCCGAACCGGATCCTTGAGCTCCTCGGCTTGGCCGGCAGGGTCGTCCTCCGCCGCGTGACATGCCACCAGGACCGTCGCCGACATCGCGACGCTCAGCACCATCGACCAGGCGAGCTTTCTCATCGCGCGCTCCTCGCTCCGCGGCCCCAGGCCGCTTCCTCCGTTGCGCGGGCCCCGCGTCCCTGCAGAAACGCCCGCCACACCCCGTTGGTCAGGCGCGGACCCCGTGGCTCTCGCCTACGGCATCACACCCCCGAAACCCCAACGAATCCGATAACTTTCGCCCTTCGAAAGGACTTGGTCGGGGTGACGCTACTGCCCACGCTCGCGACCTGTCAACGGGGTTTCACACAGGCCCCCGTTCGGAGGCGGCAAAAGCACGCGCCGCGGCCGCCAAGCCGGGGCGACCGGGCGATCGGCGATCACTCCCCGTCGAAGCGCCACTCGAGGTCGACCTGACCTCGGGCGCCCGCGAAGCGGAGCCGGAACGAGCCGGCGTCCTCGGGAATCGTGGGCGCCCCGTCGTCGTGGCGGGCCGGGAAGGTGAGGCGGAAGACCTGTCGGTGCGGGTTGATCGACGGGAAGTAGACCCGCTCCGCCGCCGAAGCCCGGCGCACCTTGCGCACCTCGATCGGCGCGACCTGACGGCCCGCTTCGTCGACGAGCATCACGCGCCACGCCGAGCGCTCGCTCGACAGATCCTGCTCGCGAAACTCCGGACCGGAGAGCGTCACGAAGAACCGGTGGTGCGAGCGCGTGTCGTCGAGGGTCGCGCGGAGCATGGTGTCGCGCGAGGCGTCGTCGAGCGAGTGATCGCGAGCGAAGCGGATCACGTAGGCCCAGCGGAACTCCCACGACTCGTAGGTCGCGGTCGCGTGCAGCACGTCGTCCATGCTGCCCCACGCGAAGTCGTCGGCGTCACGGGTCCACGCGCGGTAGACGGACTCGTAGTCGTCGGCGGTGAACGACCGCGGCCCCGTGTCGCGTCGCATCGTGTGCGTCGCGCAGGCGACGAGCAGGACGGCGAACGAGACGAGCACCCTCGGCCGTAAGAATCGCACGGTCACTCCGGGATGAAGTCGTGGCGGGTGAAGAGTGAGCGGAAGGGAAGCTCGGCCGCGGCGAAGGCCTCGGCGGCCCCTTCGAGGCGGTCGACGATGGCGACCACCCCCACGACCTCGAGCCCGGCCTCGCGCAACGCGCCCACGGCCGAGATCGTCGAGCCGCCCGTGGTGACGGTGTCTTCCACGACGGCGACGCGCGCGCCGGCGCCGAGGTGGTCGGCCCCTTCGAGGCGCTTCTTGCTGCCGTGGTCCTTCACCTCTTTGCGCACGTAGACCGCGTCGAGCGCCGCCCCGGGATCTTGTGCGTACGACGCGAGAGCGACCGACGACGCGAGCGGGCAGCCGCCGAGGACCACACCACAGACTGCGACCGCGGGCGCGCCCGCGAACGACTCGATCGCGTGAAGGAGGCGGGGACCGACCAGCGCGTGTCCCTCCGCGGAGAGGACGACCGGCTTGCAGTCGATGAAGAAGTCGCTCTCGCGCCCCGACGCCAACGTGAAGCGGCCCTGGCGAAAGCTGCGGGTGCGCAGGAGCTCGAGCAATCGGTCGCTCACGACCACCTCCGGGAGCCCGGCGTCCGGCCCAAACGAGGCATACGAAGCGGGAGCTTCTCCGGCGGCGGGGGATACGTCGTCGCCTCCGAGAGCGTCGCGTCTTCGTCCAATCGCGACTCCGAAGCCATCGATTCCGAGACCGCCTCGGAGAGCGTGATCTCCGCGAACGCCGGCGGCTCGACGATGCGGGTCGCTTCGACGGGCGTGGGCGCGGCGACCGCGGCCTCGGGGCCGACGATCTGGGTCGCTTCGGCGGAAGGCGCGAAGGGAGCGACGACGTGCGTGACCTCGGGCTCGACCGAAGCGACTGGGGTGACCGGCGCGGCGACACGCGTCCGAACGGTGGGCGCGTCGAGCCTGGGCGCGTCGAGCGACGGCGCGCTCATGGCGCCCGACGAAGTCCGAGGCGCGACGAGGGTCCCCGGCGTGGTGCCGGCGTCGGGCGCGGGCCAACCCGAGAAGGTGTGAAGCCGCGGATCGTAGGTGGTGAGGCGCGGCTCGCCGACCTGCGCGACGTGAATCTGCCCGCGGAACTGGGCGCCGGGCACGACCTGCACGCGCGGCGCGGTGAGCTCGCCGACGAGGCGCGCGCCTTCGTCGACGCGCACCACCTCGTCGCCGAACGCGTTGCCCTTGAGCACGCCCCGCACGACCACCGTCCGTGCGTGCACGTGGCCACGCACGACGCCTTCGGCTTCGATCACGAGCGTGCCGTCGACGTGAATCGGGCCCTCGACGCGGCCGTAGACGACCAGGTCGGCGTCGCCTTCGATGTCGCCGACGAGGGTCACGCCGCTCGGAATGACGGAGGTCTTGCGCATCAGTCGAGATCCGCGGGCAGGTCGAAGTCCATGGTCACAGTGCCGTGCAGCGCGCCGCCGTCCTCGAGACCGACGCTCGACGCGCGGACGTCGCCGTGCAGGCGGCCGCCTTCGCGCACGACGACCTCGGACGCGGTGACGTCGCCGTCGAGGCGGCCTTCCACGGTCACGAGCCGCGCCGTCACGGGGGCTTTGAGGCGCCCGGCCGGACCGACGGCGACGCGGCCTTCGATCGAGAGCTCCCCTTCGAAGCCGCCATCCACGATCAGATCTCCTTCGCCGGAGAGCCGCCCGTGAACGACGAGGCCCGGGCCGATGTACCCCGCTGCGCGTTCCGTGGTCACGTCGGCGGACCCTAGCACGGCGGAGCGCGGTCGAGGCCCTCTTGGAGGTGGGAACCACGCCCGCGCGAAAGAACCGTGCCGCCGGCCGAGGCGGGCCTTCACTTCGACTGGTCCCGGCGT
>JACKEH010000004.1 GCA_020633125.1 Sandaracinus sp.
AGCCCGCGCATGCGCGTGGCTTCCGCGACGCGGCCGAGGCCGACCACGAACGCGGCCTTGCGGAACGAGCACTCGTGCTTCTTGCGCGCCTCGGTCAGGGTCGCGAAGCCGCGGCGCATCACCTTGTGAAGCGCTTGGTTCACCTGCTCTTCGTCCCAGTAGTAGTGCTGCATGTTTTGCGACCACTCGAAGTAGCTCACCGTGACGCCACCGCAATTGGCGTAGATGTCGGGAATGACGAGCACGCCCTTCTTCTCGAGGATGGCGTCGGCTTCGGGATCGGTCGGTCCGTTCGCGCCCTCGATGATCCACTTCGCGCGCACGTCGCCCGCGTTCTCCTTCGTGAGCACGCCGCTGAGCGCGGCCGGCACGAGGATGTCGCAGTCGTGCACGAGCACGAGCGAGCCGTCGACCTTGTCCGCGCCGGTGAAGCCCGCGAGGCTGCGGTGCTGCTTCACGTGCGCGATGGCCGCCGCGACGTCGATGCCCTCGTCGTTGACGTAGCCACCCGTGATGTCGCTGATGGCGGTGATCTTGGCGCCCTTCGCCGCGTAGTCGTGCGCGGCCCACGTGCCGACGTTGCCGAAGCCTTGAATCGCGATGCGCTTGCCCGCGAGCCCTTCGCCGACCGAGGCGAGCAGCTCTTCGGTCGCGAAGACCGCGCCGCGTCCGGTCGCTTGCTCGCGGCCTTCCGATCCGCCGAGCGTGACGGGCTTGCCGGTGACCACGCCCGGTTGGTAGCCGTGGTACTTCGCGTATTGGTCGAAGATCCACGCCATGACCTGGCCGTTGGTGTTCACGTCCGGCGCCGGGATGTCCTTCGTGGCGCCGATGATGTCGTGAATGCCGTCGATGAAGCGGCGCGTGAGCTGCTGCTTCTCGCCCTCGGAGAGCTTCGAGGCGTCGACCTGGATGCCGCCCTTGGCACCGCCGAAGGGCACGCCAGCGACGGCGGTCTTCCACGTCATCAGCGACGCGAGCGCCGTCACCTCTTCGGAGTCGACGTGGTGGTGGTAGCGAATGCCGCCCTTGAAGGGACCACGCGAATCGTCGTGCTGCACCCGGAAGCCGATGAAGGTGCCGATCGTGCCGTCGTCCATGCGGATGTTCAGCTCGACGCGGACCTCACGGTGCGGTGTCTCGAGCTGCTTGGTCTCGTCGGCGGGCAGGCCGAGGAGCTTCGCCGCGCTCTCGACGTAGTACTTGGTCGCTTCCAGGAATTTCGTGGACATGAGCACCCCTCTCGCGCGCGAGCGCGTCCCGCACGCCCCCCGAGGCGCGCGACGCGAATCGTATCGCAGGTATGCTCGGCTTCGAAGCGCGGAACGCGGTGCCGCGGCGCGTCATCGTGCTCGCGTGCACCCCAACCGTCCGTCAGGTCGCGGGAGCTTCGGGGACCGGGAGCTTTCGACGGCGCCAACCGATCACGACCAAGACCGCGAGCACGAGGTGAAGTCCGAGCGCGCCCGCGAGCACACCCTTGAGCGCGCCCGCGGTGCCGCGTGTCACGGCGATGGGTCCGAAGCGCACGAGGTTGGCCTCACGCGCGGGAACGTCGACGTTCGCCTGCACCTGCACGACCGCGACGCCTTCCGGGGTCATGTCCTGCACCGCGCCGGCGACCAGCGCGCGCACCGCGTTCTCGTCGATCGGATCGCCACGATGGCGCACGAGCACCGACGCGCGTGGGGTCGGACGGGCTTCGTCGAGCGCGATGCGGCGCGTGTCGGGGAGCGCCACGTGGACGCGGGCTTCGAGCACCCGCTCCATCGTCTCGACCGAGCGGGCGAGCTCGCCCGAGAGCGCGCCGACGTAACGCGCACGTTCTTCGGTCGCGGTCGGCACGAGGCCCGGCTCGCCGAAGACCTCCGCGAGGCCCGGGGCGCGCTCGCGAGGCAACGCTTCGGCGCGAAGGACCTCGAGCGAAGGCGCGACCTCTTCGGGGGCCACGGTCACGCGGTAGCGCGCGCCTTCGCCCGTGCCCTCGGACTCTTTCGCGGCACCGATGCCGTGCTCGTGGAGCGCGACGACGATCTCGTTCGCCTCGCTCTCGGAGAGATCCGCTTCGAGCGTGGCCTCGCAGCCGCAGAGCGCGCCGAGCGCGAGAACGATCCCGAGACTGCGTCGTTGATTCAGTCGGCGTCGCATCAGCCGGCCGAGAAGCTGTAACGCGCGCCCATGCGCGGCGCCTGGAACGAAGGGAAGCGCACGCGGCTCACCTGATTGCGGATGCAGCTCTTGAATTCCCCCGAGCCGGCCCGGGCGCTCACACCCATCACGCTGCCGCTGCCGGCGATCGCGATGTCGATGGTCACGTTGCCGAGGTTGCCACCACGCCGCAGCTCCGGGACCACACATGCGTTGTAGATGCCGTTGAGGCTGCGGTTCATCGTCGCCGCCACGTCGCCCGGCGACAGGCGCGCTTGGCCACCGCCGCCGTTCACGTCGCCGAGCTCGATCGGGATGTTCATCGCGTCTTCGTACGAGCCGTGAAAGCCACCCGGACGCCCACCGCCGGCGCGGCGCATTCCGCCACCGCCGCTTCCACGCGGGGGGTCGGGCAGGATGCCGGCCGTGCCTTCGACCTCGATCTGACCGCGCTGGAAGAGGTCGCCGAGGTCCGCTTGGGCGACCTGCTCTTGGCCTCCGCTCTCGCGGGTCATCAGGAAGATCGCGACGCCGCCGCCGAGGACGAGCAGCACGGCGGCGGCGATGGCGGCTTTCGCCAGGCCAGTGCGCTTCTCGGCGTGCTCGGCCTTCTTGAGCGCGTGCTTGCGCGCTTCTTCTTCGCGCTTGATGCGCGCTTGGTCGACGAACTCGCGAAGCTCCGGGTGCTCCTTCACCGGGCGACGGTCGCCGTCGTCCATGTTGAGGAGCACGTGGTCGGCGAGGACCTCGCTCTTGACGATCAGCTCGACGAGCTCGCGACCCGAGAAGGGACCGTGGTCGAGGCCGTCTTTGACCACCATCCAACGCGGCGCGTCGTTCTCGGTGATCTTGGCGAGCAATCCCCCGAGGTCGACCTCGGCGGCCGCGGCGGGCGAGGGCGCGGCGAGCGAGACACGAAAGTCTTCGTCGAGCCCGACCCGCTGACCGACCGCAGGGCCTGCTCCGGGCGGCGCGGGCTTCGGGGGAGGTCCCGGCGGGCGTGGCTTGGCGCCGGAAGGCGGAGGCGGCGCCGGACGCGCGGGGGGCGCGGGGCGGCCGGCAGGGGGCTTGGGCGCCGCCGGCTTCGCGACCGGTGCCACAGCCACGGCAGGCGCGGGCTCGTCGGGCACGCCGTCGCCGTCGACGTCCACGTCCACGTCGAAGTCGTGGGCGTCGGCTTCGGGGGCGGCCGCCGCGAGCGGTTGCAACGCGGAGCGCACCTCGTCTGGCGAGCCGAAGCGGGTGGCCGGATCGAGCGCGAGGCAACGCAGGAGGATCTCGTCGATCTCGGGCGTGGCTTCGGGGTGCGCTTGCGAGGGCGGCACGAAGCCATCCGCCGGCGACTTGCCGGTGAGCAGCTGGTAGAGGATCGCGCCGACGCCGAAGATGTCGCTGCGTCCGGTCGGGGGCTCGCCGGCCTTCACCTCGGGCGCGAGGGAGGCTTGCTCGGCGGGTGGCAACGCGCCCGGTCCCTTCGACTCGACGAGCGCTTTGCCGAGACCGAAGTCGGAGACCTTCACGCGGCCGGCGGTGGTGACCCAGACGACCTCGGGTCGAAGCGCGCCGTGGCAGGTGCGCGCGTGAGCGGCGGTCAGCGCGCGGCAGACGTGCGCGACGACGTTGTACGCGCCGCGGAGCGACATCGGCTTGCCTTCTTCGACACGCTTGGCCAGCACCTCGCTGAGGTTGTGGCCGTCGACCCACTCGCTCGCGATGAAGCCGGACCCGACGCCGTAGGTCGCCGCGATGTTGCGGTGCGCGAGCCGCGCTGCGACGCGGCACTCCTCGCGCAGGCGCTTGAGCCCCGTGTCGTCGAGCAGCCCGTCCTTCAGCACGCGGAGAAGGATGGGCTTCTGCGTCTTTTGGTCCTGCGCCCGAAGGACGGTGCCGAGGGAGTCCTCGCGCACACCGCCTTCCACGAGGAAGCGCCCGCCAACCAACGACCCGGAAGAGAGAGGCCCCGACGCAGGGGGGACCGACGCGATTTCGCTCACGGGGCGCGAGGGTAGATGCCCGCGAAGGGGGGATCAACGGGATGCTCCCGACGCGCCGGAGTGAAGCCTGCTCGAAACACGACGGTTACCGACGAGGACGCGCCGTTCCGGGCGAAAACGTCAGAATTTCAGGCCGTTCTTCGCGCGATGGTCCCACCAGCGCCACGCGAGGTAGCCCGAAGCGCCCACGCCGGCGATCGTCAGCGGGACGAGGCCGAGGGTGGCCGCCGCGACGCCCGTCGCGACCGCGGTCGAGCTGGCCACGAGGCCTTTCCGGCGCGAGGTCTTGCGCGCGTCGTCGCGGGTGCTGCCCATGACGAAGAAGCGTAACAGCAGCAAGGGCCTGCCCCCAAAACGTGTGAAGCGCCCAGACGAACCGAGCGCTTCGAGCGGGCGTCGAGGGCGGAGCGCTCAGTTGCGCTTGGCGCGCTCGACCTTGAGCTCACGCTCGGCGAACGATTTGCCGCTGAGGTTCTCGACGACGGCGTCGGCTTTCTCTTCCGGCACGGAGACGAACGAGTGCTTGTCGCGAAGGCGAATGCGGCCGACGTGCTCGCGCTCGAGACCGGCCTCGTCCTGGAAGAGGCGGTTCAAATCGCCGACGCGCACGCCGTCGCGGCGGCCGACGTTGACGAAGAGCCGCACGTGGCCCTCGTCTTCTTCGTCCTCGTCGTCGTCGCGGCGACGCTCGTCACGACGCTCGTCACGACGCTCGCGGCGGCTCTCTTCGCGCGCCTCGCGCCGCTCCTCGCGGCTCTCTTCTTCTTCGCGGCGCCGGCCCCGACGCGGGGCTTCCGGCTCGGGGGCGGGCTCGGGACGGCGTTCCCGACGCGCGGCTGCGGCCTCGTCGTCGATGGTGTCCGCGCTCGGTCCGAAGAACGCGCCGACGAGCCCCGCGACCAGGCGGTCGGCCTCGGGGTGCGTGAGCAGACGGCGAGCGATGGCGCGATCGAGCTCGCTCGGGCTGCCGAAGGCGCTCGTGAGCATCTCGACGCGATCGAGCTCGCGGCGGGTGCGCTCCTCGCCGGCCGAGGGCAACGAGCGCTCGATCGGGAAGATCTTGTACTGCAGACGCAGGTAATAGAGCGTGCCGAGCTCTTGCGGCGCGACGAGCGTGATCGCGGTGCCGGTGCGCCCCGCGCGACCGGTGCGGCCCGTGCGGTGGATGTACTGCTCGAGGTGCTCGGGCAGCGCGTAGTTGATGACGTGCGTGAGGTGCGAGATGTCGATGCCACGCGCGGCGACGTCGGTCGCGACGAGGTACCGAAGCTCGCCCGCGCGGGTGCGCGCCATGATGCGCTCGCGCTCGCTCTGCGGGAGGTCGCCGTTGAGCCAATCGGCGTCGAAGCCGGCGCGTTGCAGCTCCGCCGCGACCTGCTCGGTCTCCGCCTTCGTGTTGCAGAAGATGATCGCGCTCTCGGGATCCTCGACCTCGAGAATCTTCGCGAGGTCACGACCTCGCGCCTTGCCGCTGACCATGTACGAGAGGTGCGTGATCGTGAGCGCGCCGACCGCGTCGCCGCTGAGCGTGACGAAGGACGGATCCTTCATGTGGCGCTCACCGACGCGCTGAATGGGGCCGTCGACGGTGGCGCTGAAGAGGAAGGTCTGCCGCGTGGTGGGGAGCAGCTCGAGAATGGCGTGCAGCTCCTTCGCGAAGCCCATCGAGAGCATCTCGTCGGCTTCGTCGAGGACGAGCACCCGAAGGCCCTCGGCGTCCAGAGTGCCGCGGCGGAGGTGGTCGAGCACTCGACCGGGCGTGCCGCTCACGATCTGCGCGCCCTGGGCGAGCTCGCGGATCTGCTTCTCCATCGGCGCGCCGCCGTAGACGGCCGTGGTGTGAAGCCCGCGGTGGGCGCCGAGCTTGCCCAGCTCACGTGCGCTCTGAAGCGCGAGCTCGCGGGTCGGCGCGAGCACCAGCGCCTGCACCCCGGGCCGCGCGTCGACGAGCTTGTCGACGAGCGGGAGACCGAACGCGCCGGTCTTGCCGGTGCCGGTTCGGCTCTGGACGATCAGGTCCTTGCCTTCGACGGCGAGCGGGAAGCACTCCGCTTGCACGGGGGTGGGCGTGGTCCAGCCGACCTCTTCGATGGCGCGCAGGACGGGCTCGGACAGGCCGAGCGAGGCGAACGTGGGAGCTTCGGGAGCGGGAGTCTGCGTCATGATCCTTCTCGGGGAGCGCCGGATGCAGCGTCCGTGGGACGCGTGCGTGCGGCGGGGCGAAGCGAGCGCTCGACCTCTTCGAAGAGGCGGCCGTCCTCGCGTGCGAAACGTTTCTCGGTGGTGTCGATGCGATGCCGAAGCGTTCCGACACGCGTGTAGCGGTCGTCGTCCTCGCATCGCGGTCGCAAGGCGACGTAGCGGTCGTCCCAGCGACGGAAAAACTCTTCTTCGGGGGGGTCACCCCCGACGGTGGCGGCGACGTGCGTGCGCAGCCGTTCGACGAGGCCCTTCAGCTCCATCTCGCAAGTGCCGCTCTCTTCGAGGGGCTCGTGAGACTCCGGCCAGAAGATCTGCGGGATGAGGCTGTAGAAGGAGACGACCGCGACGTAGACCATGAACGACCAATAGATCGCGAGCGCCACACGGCGGCCGATGCGCCCCGCGCGACGGCGGCTCGCAGGCTCCGGACGCTCCGGCGTGGTCGTCAACTCGTCTCCTCGGTCCCGGCGCATCGGCGCCGTCGCAGCGGGGCCGCACGACCCCGAAAATCGCGCCGGTTCTAGCAGGGACCGGGGATTCCTCCAACCGCCCGCTGCATGGGGCCTGTCGAAGGCCCACGCCGGGGGCTGGCCGAGGGGAGGGGGCGGCGCCGAGGCGGGTGGTCCCGAGGGCCCGTCGACGCTACACCCCGCCGCCATGGGTACCGGGACCATCACCCTCTGGTGGTATGCGCTCTGCTGCCTCTTCGTGACCGTCTCGGTGATCCTGACGAGCGTTTTGGTCGCGATGGGCGAGCGAAAGCGTCGCCGTCGTCGCTTGGGGCAGGCCCCGAAGGCGGCGCCGAGCGACGAATCGAGCGCCGACGAGCCCGGTAGCGACCCCGATCGCGACCCCGAAGAGGGGGCGCCCGAACGCTGAGCGAGGTCACGGGAGCGGGTAGAGGCGGCCCTGAACGTCGCCGCCCGCCACGAAGCCGACGAACGCCATCGCCTGGCTGGCCGGTCCGCCGACCGCGACCACCGGGGTGGCGCCGGCCGCGACCGTGAACGCCTCGGGGGTCGGCGGGTTCTCGCGGTTGCGCGCGGCGGCGCCGGAGCCGTCGTAGAGCCGCGCGAGGACCGAGCCACCGCTCTCCCACGCCACGACGAAACGTTCCGCCCCCGCGCCGGCGCTCGGTGCCTGACCCGAGCCGACCGAGAGTGCGTCGGTGGCGGCCGTCCCGGTGGCGTCGAACGCGCGACCGCGCACGGTGGCGCCGTCCGCCCAGGCGACGAAGAAACGCCCGTCCGCCAGGGCGGCGACGGTGGGGGTGCTGCCGGCGGCGGCGACCGAGATCGGCGTCGGGTCCAGGACGGTCCCCGCAGCGTCGAAGCGCTGCACCGCGATGCCGCCAGCCGCGACGAAGGCCACGACGAAGCCGGAGCTCGAGGCCGCGACCGAAGGCGCGCTCGCACCCGCCATGCCGATCGCGACCGCGGTGTCCGGCGTGGTCGATCCCGCCGCGAAGCGCACCGCCGAGGCACCGGAGGCGGAGGCACCGTCGGTGAAGACCACGAGCGCCGTGCCGTCCGGAAGCATCGCGATCCCGAGCTCGGTCTGTGCGCCCGCCTGCGGCGTGGCGAGGGTCGCGTTGCCCGCCGGGTTGCGGTCGGCGTCGAAGAACCGAACGAGGGCGTCGCCCCCCTGCGTGGAGGCGTTTTGGAAGTCGCCGAAGGCGATGCCGATGCGCGCCGAGGACACCGCGACGGCGCTGGTGCTCTGCACGCCCGGGATGGCCATTCCGTCGTCGACGTCCGCGTCGATCGCCAACGCCGCGGGGCTCGAGATGCTCTCGCCGCGGTCGGAGCGGAACATGGTGCGCACGCCGCGCGGCGAGGTCGCCGACGAGTCGAACGCGAGCACCAGACGTGCGCCCGTCGCCCAACCCACCGAAGGCGAGTCCTGGTTCGCGTCGGTGGTCGTGTGGGTGACGAAGCTCTGCGTGCGGCAGGCAGTGCAGGGGAGGGGGCCGGTCGTGGCCTCGCATTGCTCGTCGGGGCTGAGGATTCCGTCGTCGCAGACGCCCATGCCGACGACGTCCTTGAGCTCGACGGTGATCTCGCGGGTCTCTCCGGGCGCGATGGTCACGTCCGGCGTGCAGCCGGTGGCGACGATGACGTCGGTACGCCCGGTGACGGGGTCGGTGCCGCGACCACGCACGTGCACGACGTAGCTGCCCTCGAGCAGATCGAGCTGCGCGGAGTCGCCCACGCGAACCGTGATGTCGACGACGGCGTCCGCGAAGACCGCATCTCGCGCGTCCGAGAGCTCGGGGGTGACGGTGCCGTCGGCCGTGCAGCCATAGCCTTCGCTCGGGAAGACCACGAGCCGGAGGTCGCCCACGACGTCCATCAGGCCCTGCGGGTCGTAGAGCTCGACGCCGGGCCGGGTGACGCTGCCGTCGCCGTAGCAGCCGCCGAGAAGGAGCACGATCGACGAAGCGAACGAAAGCGACGCGCGCATGGGCGTACCCTACCCGAGGGAGCCCGCGCGTTGAAGCCTCGTCACGCGTCGGGGGCGGCAGAAGCACGGCGAGGGCGCGTCCTGGGGGCTGCCCGCCCGTTCGGCGCCAAAGAGGCCGAGCGCGGCCCCTCCGAACCGTGTCGGCCTTCGCGTCCGGCGCGAGCGATTGGCGCGCCCCCCAAACGCGGGTAGCTTCGGGGCCGTGGACTCGGAGCAGAGCATTCTCCTGGTCGAGGACGATCCCGCGCTGGCGCTCGGCTTGGTCGACGCGCTGGAGTTCGAAGGGTTCTCCGTGCATCACGCCCAGACCGGCGCCGAGGCCGTGAAGATCGCCACCGCGGCGCGGCCCACGGTGATCCTGCTCGACCTGATGCTCCCCGACATGAACGGGTACCAGGTCTGCGAGCAGGTGCGGCGTCTGGACGCGCAGGTGCCGATCCTCATGCTCACCGCGCGAAGCCAGGAGGCGGACAAGATTCGCGGGCTCGACGCGGGCGCGGACGACTACGTGACCAAACCGTTTTCGCTCGGTGAGCTCGTCGCGCGAATCCGGGCGTTGCTTCGAAGGGTTTCGCGTGGCGGCTCGTCGCCGGCGCCGTTCCGCATCGGCGACGCAGAGGTCGATCCGGTGCGCCAGGTTCTCGTCCGGGACGGCGAAGAACAACAGCTCGGCTTCTACGAGGTCGAGCTCTTGCGTCTGCTCTACGCCCGCGCCGGACAACCCGTGAGCCGCGACGAGATCCTCGACGCGATCTGGGGTCTCGAGGCGAGCCCGACGAACCGCACGGTCGACAACTTCGTCGTGAAGCTTCGCAAGAAGCTCGAGCCGCAGCCGGACAAACCGCGTCACATCCTCACGGTCTACGGCGTCGGCTACAAGCTCGTGGTCTGACGCCTCCGTCCGCCGCTTCCCTTCGAGCTTCGGGCGACGGCGTCACGGAAGCGTGGGCACGCGGCGACGCGCGCGCCCGGCCTCGCGCGCTCGCTCCGCCTCGGTCGGCACCGGCACCGCGAAGGCGACCACGGCGCCGCCGTCGGGCGCGTTCGTGGCCCACGCGCGACCTCCGTGGGCGAGCGCGATGTGTTTGACGAGCGCGAGGCCGATGCCCGAACCGCGCACGTGGGCATCGCGCCGCGAGCGGTAGAAGCGGTCGAAGATCTGTCGCTCGGCGTCCGCCGGAACGCCGGGGCCGCGGTCTCTCACGCGCACCTGCACGAAGTCGCGTACACGCTCGAGCGTGATCGTGATGGGGGTGCGACCGCCGTACTTCACCGCGTTGTCGAGCAGGTTGATCACCGCGAGCACGATGGCTTGTTCGTCGAGCAGCACCTTCGGCAACGTGCCGAGGACTTCGAGTTCGACCTCGACGCCTTCGCGCTCGACGCGGTAGCGGAAGGTCTCGAGCGCGTGGGCGACGACCTCCGCGAGGTCACCTTCGCGAAGCTCGTAGCGTTGGCGTCCACGTTCGAGCGCCGAGAAGTCGAGCACGTTCTCGATCAGCGACGAGAGGCGTTCGGACTCTCGCACGATGATCTCGAGGTATTGTTTTCGCTTGTCGTCGCTGCGCACGCGGTCGGAGAGCAACATCTCGCCGAACATACGAACCACCGAGAGCGGGGTCTTCAGCTCGTGGGAGACGTTGGCGATGAACTCGCTCTTGAGGTCGTTGAGCCGCCGCTCTTTCTGCGCGGCGTAGAGCAAGAACGCGACGCCCACGAGAATGACGAGGAAGGCCACGCCCATCAGCGAGAGGTCGGTGACGCGGCGGCTGCGCCCTTGTCGCTCGAGCAGCGGCGCTTGTTTGGGCGCGACCTGCAGGCGCCAGTTGTAGAGCGTCGAGGGGAAGCGGTGGCCGACGAGGTAGTCGCCCGCGTTCTGAAGGCTCGAGCCGTACACGCGGCGGTTGTTGTCGTCGACGACGTTGTATTGGCGTTTGCCTTCGTCGGTCGCGAAGAGCGTGGGAAGGATGTCGCGAACGATGAGGCCGGTGTCGTGGTGCAGGACCACGTAGCGACGTTCTCCGTCGACCTCGCGCGCGACGACGCTGAGCAGGTCGCTTCGGTCCTCCGTGTTCCGATGGAAGTGTTTGAGCCGATCGACGGCGAGCCGTTCGAGCTCGAGCGGCTGCAGGAGCTGCTCCTCGAAGATGCGTCGGAGCTCGACCTCCCCACCGGGCGTGCCGCGAAACGCTTCCCCGAGCGTGTGCCCTTCGGCGTCGAGCACCCGAATCGCGAAGATGCTCGGCGTGAGCAGCGGCGCGTTCGGGAGCCACTTCGTCACGACGCTGTTCGGGTCCGCGGGCTCGACGACCCCGAGCGCCGCGTTGTCTTGCCGGATGACGTATTGCTCGACCGTCTCGACCTTCTCGCGAACGAGCAGCAGCGTGCTCTCCGCGATGGTCTGCTCGCCCAGGCGGTTGAAGCGCGAGGCGGTGACGAAGGCGTAGTAGCCGAGGATGCCCGCGGCGACGGCGATCGCCGGGAGCAGCACGAAGTAGATGACGCGCTGCCGCCACGTGGGCATGAGGCAGGGTGTAGCACGCGGGGCGAAAGACGCGGGTGGGGTGGCCGTCGGCCCGTGCACGGGCGGGTTCCGCGTCTGGTAGGGTTGGCGCCATGACGGTGGACAAACCGGTGGTCGCGGTGCTGGGCGCCGGCTCGTGGGGGACCGCGCTCGCGAAGCTGATGGCGGACCAAGGCTACGAGACCCGGCTGTGGTCACGTCGCCGCGAGCAGGCGGAGGCGATCGAACGAACGCGTCAGAACCCGGACTACCTCCGAGGAATCGAGCTGCCCGGGACGCTTCGCGCGACCAGCGACCTCGAAGACGCGGTTCGCCGTGCCGACCTCGTGCTCGTCGTGGTGCCCACCGAGGCGAACCGCGCGCTGCTCGCGAACCTCGTCGAGATTCTCCCCGCCGGGGTCCCGGTGGTCAGCGCGACCAAGGGCATCGAACAAGGCTCGCTCTTGCTCGTCTCGCAGGTCTTCGAGGAGATCTTCCCGAAGGAGCGGCACCGCGACTTGCTCTACCTCGGCGGGCCGTCGTTCGCGAAAGAGGTCGCCCACGGCGTGCCGACTGCGGTCAGCATCGCCGGCCACGACGCCGAGGTGCGGCAGCAAGCGCAGCGCTTCTTCAACACGGATCGTTTTCGCGTCTACACGACGGACGACGTCATCGGCGTCGAGGTGGGCGGCGCGCTCAAGAACGTCATCGCCATCGCGGCGGGCATCGCGGACGGCCTCTCGCTCGGCCACAACTCGCGGGCCGCGCTCATCACGCGGGGGCTCGCCGAGCTCGGGCGCCTCTCGACGAAGCTCGGCGCGAACCCGATGACGCTCGCGGGCCTCTCGGGCATGGGCGACCTCGTGCTGACGTGCACGGGAGACCTCTCGCGAAACCGGCGCGTCGGCATCGAGCTCGGCCAAGGCCGTACCCTCGACGAAATCCTTCGTGACCTCGGCATGGTCGCCGAAGGCGTGAAGACGGCGCAGAGCGCGCACGAGCTCGCGAAGAAGCTCGGCGTCGACATGCCGATCACGCACCAGGTTCACGACGTTCTCTACGCCGACAAGCCGGCGAAGGCGGCGTTGGTGGAGCTGATGACGCGCCCCCTCAAGGAAGAGCGCGCGTAGGCGGCACCGTCTGCTCGTGCCCGTGCCCGTAGCGTGCTCGCGCCCGTGCCCGTAGCGTGCCCGTGCCCGTGCCCGTAGCGTGCCCGTGCCCGTGCCCCGTGCCCGCCTGCGCGCACCCGCGACCGTGAGCCCGTTTGCGTTCGCGACAAAAAATGTTCGCACGCGTGCGAGTCATCGGGGAGCAACCCAAGTGTTCGCCGGTTCGCGAGACCCAAGAGGTCCTCACGCGTCGGGCACGGGCACGTGACGGAACGAAAAAGCCCCCGCGTGAGCGAGGGCTTCTTCCGTGAGGAGTCGACTCAGGCGTTCGCCGTCGTCTCGGACTTCGCCTTGTCTTCGTCGGAGCCGAGCTCGAGCTTGAGCTGGTCCGGCTCGGTGAGCGCGTTCGCGAGGACCTCGTCGACCTTCGACACTGGCACGAACTCGAGCTCGTCGCGCACTTCCTGCGGGACCTCTTCGAGGTCCGCGACGTTGCGCTCCGGGAGGATGACGCGCTTGATGCCCGCGCGGTGCGCCGCGAGGATCTTCTCCTTGATGCCGCCGACCGGAAGCACACGCCCACGGAGCGTGATCTCACCGGTCATCGCGACGTCGTGGCGAACGCGGATGCCCGTCATCAGCGAGACGAGCGCGGTCATCATCGTCACACCGGCAGACGGACCGTCCTTCGGCATGGCGCCGGCCGGGATGTGGATGTGCAGGTCGCTCTTCTCGAGGAAGTCCTCGGAGAGGCCGAAGTCCTTCGCGCGCGTACGCACGTAGGACATCGCCGCCTGCGCCGACTCCTTCATCACGTCGCCGAGCTGGCCCGTGAGCTGGAGCTTGCCCGTGCCGTGCATCTTGGTGGCCTCGATGAAGAGGATCTCACCACCGACCGCGGTCCACGCGAGGCCCGTCGAGACGCCGGTCTCGCTGGTGCGCTCGGCGACCTCGCTCGTGTAGCGCGGCGGCCCGAGGAACTCCTTGAGGTCCGCGGTGTGCGCGATCGTGAAGGGACCTTCCTGGCCCTCCGCGACCTTCACCGCGACGCCACGCACGACCGTCGCGACCTTGCGCTCGAGGTTACGAACGCCGGCCTCGCGCGTGTAGTCGTCGATGATCGCGGCGAGCGCCGAGTCGGTGATCACGAGCTGCTCGGGCTTGAGGCCGTGATCCTCGATCTGCTTCGGCGCGAGGTGGTTCTTCGCGATGTCGAGCTTCTCGCGCCGCGTGTAGCCGGGGATCTCGATGATCTCCATGCGGTCGCGGAGCGGGGCCGGGATGGTGTCGCCGACGTTGGCGGTCGCGACGAACATCACCTTCGAGAGGTCGTAGGGGATCTCGAGGTAGTGGTCGCTGAACGTGTCGTTCTGCTCGGGGTCGAGGACCTCGAGGAGCGCCGCCGAGGGGTCGCCGCGGAAGTCGCGACCGACCTTGTCGATCTCGTCGAGCATGAAGACCGGGTTGATCGTGCCGGCCTTCTTCATGCCCTGGATGAGCTGACCGGGGAGGGCGCCGACGTAGGTGCGGCGGTGGCCGCGGATGGCCGCCTCGTCGTGCACGCCGCCGAGGCTGATGCGCACGAACTTCCGGTTGAGGGCCCGCGCGATCGAACGACCGAGCGAGGTCTTGCCGACGCCCGGAGGCCCGAGCAGGCAGAGGATCGGACCCTTCTTGTCGGTCTTGAGCTTGCGGACCGCGAGGTACTCGACGATGCGCTTCTTGACCTTGTCGAGACCCGCATGGTCCTCGTCGAGGACACGACGCACCGACGGGATGTCGAGGTTGTCCGGCGTCTCCTTCGACCACGGAATGTCGAGGATCCAGTCGATGTAGGTGCGGACGACCGTGTACTCCGCGCTGCCGACCTGCATCGAACGAAGGCGCTTGAGCTGCTTGCGCGCGACCTTGTCGGTCTCTTTCGGGAGCTCGGCCTTGTTCAGGCGCTCTTCGAGGACGTCCAGGTCGCCCGAGTCACCGTCCTCTTCGCCGAGCTCTTCCTTGATGGCCTTGAGCTGCTGGCGGAGCACGTACTCACGCTGGTTCTTGCCCATCTCCTCCTTGATCTGGGAGTTGATGCGCTCACGCATCTTCAGGATCTCGAGCTGCCGCGTGAGCAGCCGGAGCACCTTGCGGATGCGGTCCTTGGCGTCGATGGTCTCGAGGAGCGCGGCCTTCTCGTCGACGGGGGCGTCGAGGTTGGCGGCCACGAGGTCGGCGAGCTGACCCGGCTCCTGGATGGAGTCGATCAGGCTCGAGGCCTCGCGCGGAAGCTCCGGCATGAGCTGGATGACCTGCTTGGCGATGTCGCGCAGGCTCATCGAGAGCGCCTCGGCCTCGACGTCGTCCACCTTCGGCTCTTCGAGCTTCGAGATGCGCGACTTGAGGTAGGGATCCTCCATCGTCACGTTCTCGAGGCGAACGCGGACGAGGCCCTGGAGGATGAGGCTGTAGTTGCCGGAGCTGTGCTTGAGCGCCTTGAGGACGCGGGCTGCGACACCGACCGGGTAGAGATCCTCTTGCGAGGGGTCGTCGGTGGAGGGGTCCTTCTGCGCGAAGATCGCGATGACGGGCTGGTTGAGGTTCTCGATGTCCTCGACCAACGCCACGCTCTTCTCACGCCCCACGTCGAAGGGCGCCACCGCGCCGGGAAAGAGCACCGCGTTCCGGATCGGAAGGACGGGGAGCTCGTCGTCGAAGTCGAGGTTCGAGTCGTCGTTTGCCATGAGCCGCCTACGGCTCGCGTCGGAGGCCGAAGGCTACTCGGCCGCGCGCGATCCAGTGTCGCGGAACATAGTCAGATGACCGCGGCGCTGCAATAGCCGTGTGGCCGTGGAATTCCCGGCGAAACTCGTGCGATTTCGAGGCTTCGGCGCGAGCCGGGACCGTTTCCGCGGAGAGTGCTCACGCGAGCGGGCGACCGGAACGTGGCCGCGGGCGAACGTCGACGAGGAGCGCGCGCTCGGCGGGGGTCAGCGCTCGTCGAGCGCGATCTCCGCCAACGCGCCGCCAACCCGGTGGTGGCTGCGCACGTTGAAGCGCAAGCGTTCGACGTTCGTCGCCGAAACGGGGATCTCGACCCAGGTCGGGGAGGCGGAGAACTCGAGCTCCCCTTCGTGCTCGAAGACCTTCTCCCCGGAGCGGTCGTAGAGCTCGAGCGTGAACTCTTTCACACCTCGGTCGTTGAAGTGCCGGTTGTGGCCGTTGAGCAAGCGAATGGCCACGAGGTCACGGCCGGGCGTGAGCCGGGCTTCGAGCCAACCGTTCTGGCCGTCGTTGAGCAACCACTCGGTGTTCGGGTCGTCGTCGAAGACCTTGTCCGGGCCGAACTGGGGGTCGCTCCGAAACACGGCGCTCGACGTCGCCGTCACCGCGCGAGGCGTCCGAAGGGCGAGGTAGAGACCGACCACCGCCAGGACCGTGAGGCCGAGTGCCGTGCTCCAACGCTGGACGACCTTCAGCTTCACCTGAGCGGGGGTCAGGCTCGCGGACGAGAGGAGGCCGTCGACGTCGGCACGGGCGCGGTAGAGCTCCTTGTAGAGCTCCGCGTGGGTCGCGCTGACGCTCGCATCGAGCTCGGGCAGGGCTTGGCGGGCGAACCCGACGGCGCGGGAGATCGTTTCGAGGCGATCGGCGTCGGCGCCGCGGGCCGCGAGGACGTCGCGCCAACCCACCCGCGCGGGAGTCGGGGACGGGGCTTCGTCGCGCGCGTCTTCCTCCGAGTCCGCTTCGGCCGACGCCTCTTCCTCGGAATCGGCGTCCGCCTTCGGGGCCGGCTCCGGCGCCGGTTTCACCACGGGCGCCTTCACCTCGGGGGCCAGGATGTCCGCCGCCGCCAGCGTGCAGGTCAACGATTCGGCGACCAGACGCAGGCCTTCGGCGGCGTGGCCGTTGGACCAGAGCGCCTCGGCGGCCTCGGCGCGTTGACGACCGAGCGCGAGCGCTTGGCCGACCGCGTCCCGTCGCTCGGCGGGTCGGCGTCCCGCTTCTTCGGAGGCCTGTCGGAGAAGGAAGAAGTCGCGTGCGCGAGCGGCCAGAGCCATGACGAGGCGTTGTTACCACAGGCCTCGCCGCCGTGCCCGCTTCCCGCCAAGCGGGCCGCGGCGGCCCGGCAAACCCCGAGCGGAGTCGTCGTGAAGGCGGCGCGACGGGCTGGAACACCGTAGTCTCCGCGCCGCCCGCCATGTCGGCCCGTGCCCAACCGCTCGCGTTCGCGCTCGCGCTCGTCGGTCTCGTCTACGTCGCGCTCGCGGCGGCGAACCCGATGCCGAGCGCCGTCCACGGTGACGGCTACTACACGTACCTCTGGGCGCGCACGATCGTCTTCGACGGGGACCTCGATTTTCACGACGACTACCGGGTGTGTCCGGACCCGTGGGATCTCGCGAACGCGCCGGTCGCGGACGACGTGAACTATTGGAACATGGGGCCGGCGCTCTTTTGGATTCCGCCGCTCGCTTGGGATCGGGTCGTGGGGCATCCGGCGCTGGAGGCGGGGACGGATTGGGAGCGCGCCGCCTGCCTCGGGCCGGTGCCCGAGCGCGCGGTCATGGGCTCGTTGGTCGCCGGACTGCTCACGGTGTGGCTCGGCTTCCTCGGCGCACGGCGGGTTGCGGGTCCTTGGCCCGCAGCGTTCGCGGCCATCGCTGGAGGGCTGCTCACGTCGTTGCCCTACTACGCGACGACGATGCTCTCGTACGGGCATGCCGCGTCGTCGTTCGGCTGTGGCCTCTTCTTCGTGACGTGGGATCGGTGGCGGCGCGACCCGACCCGCACGCGCGGGTGGTTGGCGATGGGCGCGGCGCTCGGGCTCGCGATGTTGATGCGCTCTCAGAACGCCATCCTCGCGGTCTTGCCTTTCGTGACCTGGTGTACGACGGCTTGGCGCCTCTTCGGAGAGTCGTCGCGCGCTCGCGCGCTCGGACGCCACGTGGGCCTCGGCTTCGCGTTCGTCGCGTGCGTGCTCCTCGTGTTCTCGCCGCAGATGATCTACCTGCAGCTCGCCACGGGGCAGCCTTTCGACGTCTCGCAGGGTGAGCACTACATGCGGTGGGGCTCACCGCGGGTGATGAGCGCGCTCTTCTCCACCGGCGCGGGGCTCTTCACGTGGTCGCCGATCATGTACCCGGCGCTCCTGGGGTGGCTCGTGCTCGTCGCACGCCGCGCGACCCGTCCGCTCGGCTGGGCGCTGCTTCTGGTGTTCGCGATGGACACCTACGTCGTCGCGTCCGTGTACGATTGGTGGGGCTCGATTGGCTTTCCCGGGCGGCGCTTCGACATGCTCGCGGTCCCGACGATGTATGGGCTCGCTGCGCTCGCGGGGATGCTGCGTCGTCAAGCCCAGCGCCATCGAGGCTTCGGGCTCGGCGTCGCGGCGACCTTGCTGCTGGCCGTGCTCTTTCCTTGGAATGCTGCGCTCGTCGCGTCGATTGCCAAGGCTGTGCGCGTCGATCAAGCACGCCCGGCTCCGATGCACTGGGAGGCGGTCTTTCACGAGCTCGGCCATGGGACGTGGAAGGGCGTGGGCAACCCGCTCGCCTGGCCCGCGTCGATTCCCTTCGCCCTCGAGCACGGCACGCATCCGCGCGCATGGGACGTCGTCGGCTCGCAGGAGCTCTTCTACCACGACCACCAGACGCTCGAGCGCCGCGGGCCGGAGTCGACGCTCGAGCTCGGGCTCGGATGGACGGAGGGCTACGTGGCGGGCTCGTTCCAACGCGATTCGACCCGTTTGGAGGGGCGCGACGTTCGTGTGGCGGCGCCGGGACGGGCACGGATCTTCCTTCCGTTGCATTGGCCCGACGCGGGCGCGATCACGCTCGAGGTGGTGCCCGCCATGGCCGGTCAACGATCACGCGTGCGGGCGGCGCTCAACGGCGTGACGCTCGGCGTGCAGACGGTGCCCGGCGCTCGGACCACGCTTCGCTTCGAGGTGCCGGCGGGGGTGTCGTTCCACGGCATCAACGAGCTCACGCTCGACCTCGGTCGGCCGCTCGGGGTCGGCAGCGTGCAGATCTTCGACCGCGACCCGCCGCCGACGATCGAACAACGACGGCGGAACGCCGAGCTGCTCGAGGAGCGGCGCCGCGCCACCGGGAGGTCCGACGAGTGAGCCCGGCGGTGGCGAACGCGCTCGGCCGTGTGCGTCGGGGTTGGCGTCGGGTGCGGGAGCGTTGGCTGACGCCGGTGGGCGAGCAGGTCACGGTCGGCGTGCTCGCCGCGTGGCTCTCGGCGCTGGTCGACCTCGTCGTCACGCGGCTTCGGGTCGACGACACGCCGCCGCCGTGGTCGCGTCTCTTCGAGACCCTGCTGCACCTCGCCGCGACGAGCGCGCCGCTCGGTGTGGCGCTCGGGCTCGGTGCGGGGATGGTCGTCGCGCTGCTCCGGGAGACGGAGTGGCTCGACGGGGTGCGTCGGGGGCTCGTCGCCCGGCAGTGGACGACGCCCGATCCGTCGCGTTTCGGTCTCGTGCTGGCGGTTCCGGGGACCTTGGCGGCGCTCGGGCTCGCGGCGCGAGTCGCGTTTCTTTCGTTCAGCGAGCGCTTTCACGACCAGAGCCTCGCCGCGTGGGCGATGGCCATCGCGTTCGTCGGCTTGGCGGTCGCCGCGGTGCCCCTGCTCGCGGCGTTGCACGTGGTGACCCGCACGCTCGGGCGCATGGCGGGCGCGTTCGGCACGCCGCTCGGCGCGGTCTTGCTCTTGGTCGGAGGTGCGCTCGGAGCGCTGCCGCTCGCGCTGGCTGTCGAGCGAGACGTGGTGCAGGGCATCGACGTCGTCGCGTACCTGTGGGCGCCCGGTGTGCTCGTCGTCTACGGCCTGATCGCGATCGTGGTGCGCCTCTCCACCCGCCTTCGCACGCGCAGGCGTCTCGGGATGGTGCTTTCGCTGCTGACCGTCGGGCTCCTCGCGGTGTCCGCGCGGAGCTACGGCGAACGTGGGCGGGTGCGAGAGCTGGTCGAGCAGCGCTCGATCACGGGGCAGCGCCTGGTGCGCCTCTACCAAGGGCTCACCGACCGGGACGGTGACGGGCATTCCTTCGCGTTCGGCGGCGACGATTGTGACGACGCGAATCCTTCGGTGCATCCGGGCGCGGCGGACGTCGAAGGCGATGGGATCGACTCGGATTGTTTCGGTGGGGATGGCACGCCGGGGCTCGAGGACTTCGTCGCCAACGGCGGCTTCACACGGGCCCCTCCCGAGACGCGCGGCAAGAACCTGCTCTTCGTGTTGGTGGATGCGCTTCGGCCCGACCACCTCGGCACCATGGGCTATGCGCGTCCGACGTCGCCGAACATCGACGCGTTCGCGGACGGAGCGGTCGTCTTCGAGCGTGCCCGGGCGACCTCGTCGCGCTCGGTGCGTTCGATTCCGTCGATGATGACCGGGCTCTACGCCTCGCAGCTGCGCTACGGCAGCGAGTACCTCTACCCGGGGGTGCGCGACGAGAACGAGCTCCTCGCCGAGGTGCTCAAGGACAACGGCTACCAGACCGCGGTGAGCCTCGGCACCGACTACTTCGCGCCGGTGCACGGCTTCTTTCAGGGCTTCGACGAGGTGGTGCAGCTCCCTCGCAACGCCCCGCGCGACGAGCCCGTCGACCGTGCGATCGAGATGCTCGAGCGTTTCGAGTCGGCCGAGCGCCCGTGGATGCTCTGGGTCTACTTCTTCAACGTGCATCTGCCCTACCTGCACGACGGAAGGGCGTCGGCGTTCGGGGCGGAGCCGATGGACGCGTACGACACCGAGATTCAGCTCGCCGACGCGCAGTTCCAGCGGTTGCTCGACGAGCTCGAACGGCGCGGTCTTCGCGACGACACGGTGATCGTCTTGGTGTCGGACCACGGCGAAGCGTTCCTCGAGCACGGCAACCAGGGCCACAGCTTCACGCTCTACGAAGAAGAGGTGCGCTCGGTGTTGATGATCGACGCGCCCGGGGTCGAGGCGCGGCGGGTCGAGGAGCCGGTGCTCTTGCTCGACGTGGCGCCCACGCTGCGAAACCTCTTGGGTCTGCCCGCGCCGGGGCGGATTGCCGGGCGGAGCTTGGTGCCGCTGATGACGGGCGAAGAGATCGGGCGACGTCGGTGGGCGGACCGTCCCCTCTTTGCCGAGCTTCTCCCCGACGGGCTCTTCCCCTTCGATCAGAAGACGGTGGTGTCGGGGAACGACAAGCTGATCTGGTGGGTGCGCGAAGGGCGGCGGGAGCTCTACGACCTCTCACGTGATCCGAGGGAGCGTCGCGATCGTGCGGACGACGAGCCGGAGCGCGTGCAGCGTCTGCAGGCGTTGTTGCGGGCGTTCGTCGCGCAGGGACGGACGGAGAACCGTCGGAACGACGTGGTCGCGCGCAACCTGCTTCCCGCGGTGCCGGTGATGCAGCATCGGGTCGACGCGCGTTTTCCCGGATTCACCCTGCTCGGCTACGACTTCGACGTCGAACGGGTGCGTCGCGGCGACGTGATCCCGGTGACGTTCTACTACCGCGTCGAGCAGCACATCGACGAAGACCTCTTCTTCTACGTCGACATTCGCGGCCCCGGGAACCGGCAGATTCCGCAGTTCCACGCGCACCACTACCCGCTCAACGGCTCGTACCGCACCGACGAGTGGCAGCCGGGCGAGATCATTCGAGACGCGGTCGAGATCGTGGTGCTCGACACGGTGCCCACCGCGACCGACTACGATCTCTCGATCTCGATCTACGGCGAGGGACGTCGGGTGGTGCCCTTCTACCAAGGGACCGAGCGCAAGACGCACCTGCCGATGGCGCAGTTTCGCGTCGAGTGAGCGTCTGCTCGGCGGTCGAAGCACACGTCGCGAACGAAGGTGCCGAGCTCGCGTCGAGTGAGCGTCTCGGTCAGCGGTCGAAGTACACGTCGCGATCGAAGTTCTTGTAGGTGTCGAAGAACGTCTCGTAGCGGACGACGAAGCGAGTCGACAGGACCACGAAGCCCAAGAGGAGCAACGCGACGGCGCCGCGTGCGATGCGCGTGGTGAGCGGCGAGCGAAGCACCTGCACGAGGCCGAAGGGGGCGAAGAGAAGCGCGATGGTGAGCGCGATGCCGACACGCAGCGGAGGCCAGTTCGGCGGTTGCTTCATGAACGCCGGGTCGAAGAGGAAGTTCATCGAGTAGAGGCCGAGCAACACACACGCGAGGAAACCGCGGAAGAAGTCGGGCTCGTCCCAGAGGTCGGCCAAGAAGCGGCCGGCGCCGAGGCAGAGCCAGGGGTAGAGCGGCACGGCATACCAGCCGAAGGTCCAGTTGCCGGTGCCGATCGTGATGGCCGAGAGGTAGAGCAGGAGCGGGACCAGGACCACGCCGCTCGTGCCCACCTTGCGGCGTGCGTGCGAGGCGGCGGTGCCGAGCCAGAGGAAGAGCATCCAGCCGCGGCCGATCACGCTGTGGTTGATGAGCGTGACGTCGAACCAACGCAGGAAGATGTTGAAGTGAAGCGGTCGCGTCCCCTGGTGCTGCTGCGCGAAACGGAAGGTCTCCCAGTCGATCGCGGCGCCGTAGACGAGCAGGCCGGCGCTCACCAACACGCCGACCGCGCCGGCAAGGGCGGCTGCGCGGAAGCGGCGCTCGGTCATGAGCAGCGCGACGATCGCGGGCACGAACGCGAAGCCGGTCACCTTCGCCCACGTCGCCGCGCCGGCCAACACGCCGGCGAGGATCAGCAGGCGTAGGCTCTCGCGTTCCTTGTAGAGCAAGACCGCGTACACCGCGCCGAGCCCGAGCGGGCCGAGCAGCGCTTCTTCTTTGATGACCCGCGTCTGCAGCGCGATCGTCGGCGTGACCGCGTAGAGCATGCACGCGAGCCACGGTCCCGCGCCGCGTGGGTCGACGCGACGGCCGATGCCGAACATCAGCAGGAGCGTCGGGATCATCAGCAGGATCGGCACCAGCCGCGTGTGCGAGAGCTTCGCGTGCGCGAAATGCTCGGCGCCTCCGAGGTGCGCGGCCGCGCCGACGAGTAGATGCGTGAGCGGCGGGTGCTCGAAGTAGGGCTGGATGATGTTCCAGTCCATGCCGAAATATTCGAGCCGCGAGTGCTCGACGCGGGAGCGGTAGACGTTCGCCCAGAGCGACCAACCGCGGGTCTCCCCCGTTTCGAGCAACGACCACCCGTTCCAGGTGGCGAAGAGCTCGTCGCCGTTCTCCCGGAAGTCCGGCATCACGTCGTAGTCGTAGAGGCGGATGCCCAAGCCGAGCGCGACGAGGCCGACGAGCGCGACGCGACCGAGCCAGGTACTGCGGCGTCGGCGGTCGAGGCTCGCGAGCCAGACGGTGCCTGCCCCCGCGACGCGCGCGAGGCGCGCCGCGACGATCCAATAGGGCGCGCGCGAATCGTGGGTCGGGGTGAACGCACGAATCGGCGCCGGGTCGCAGAAGGCCGAGGTCGAAGGGGACGGCGCGGGGCCACGGCAGAAGTACGTGAGCAGCTCGACGTTTCGATCGTCGAAGCTGCCCTCCCACGTCACTTGGACGTCGTGCTCGCCTTCGCTCAAGCGGGCGCCACTTCGGAACGGCTCGCCGTCGACCCGCACGGAGCCTCGCGGCAACGGTCGAAGGTGCACCTCGCGTCCTCCACGCGGAACTTCGAGCTGGGTGCGGACCTTGGCTTCGAACGAGAAGAGGTCGGCGGGGATGCCGTCGCGGTCGAAGTTCCAGGCTTGGACGTAGCGCGCGAGGGCGCGGCGCTCGTTCAGGGAACTGCGCGCGGCGCTCGGTGGTGCGTCCGATCTCGCGGGTCTCGCCTTCGATCTCCGCGCGCCACGAGACGTTGGCACCGCGGCCGAGGTGCTCGAACGCGGCGGCGGCCCCGAGCACGATCGCCAGCGCGGCGAAGCCCAGCGCGAGCCGTGTCGGACGCATCCACGTACGCGCGACGCTCATCGCGACGTCCCCTCCCGAGCGACGACCGGGGCGCACGAGGGCCCGGGGCTCTGACGGCGCTCCCTGCGTTGGCGGCGCGCCGCCGGGTCGGGCGGCTGGCGGAGGACGGCCATCACGATCTCTTCAGCGTGGACGTTCGCACACTGCCCACCACGTGAGCCCGGGAATGTCGATCCCGACGTGGCTGGCGGCCTCGGAGAGCCGGTTGTCCGCCGAAAGGGCCGCGAGGATGGCGCGCGTCGCGAGGTCGGGGAGATCCCAATGCAACGCCGGGACCTCGGTGAGCTTCTCGTTCGGCCGAACGACGAGGCGTTGGAGCACACGCGCGGGAAGGAGCGAGTGGAAGAGGCCTCCGCCGCGTCGCACCTCGAAGCCACCGTTTTCGAGCAGGCTCCGGGCCTCGCGCGGTCGGTAGCGCCGGTGGTGCGCGAGGATTTCGTCGTGGGGCCCGTAGAGCATCGGCCACGCCGGCACGCTGACGAGCAGGACGCCACCGGGGCGAAGGCGCTCGAAGAGGGTGCCCACGAAGGCCACGTCGTCTTCCACGTGCTCGAGGACGTCGAACGCGGTCACCAGGTCGAAGGGCCCGCTCGGCGCCTCGCGGACGAAGTCCACGCCGGGCGAGGCCTCGCGAAGCTCACGAATCTCGTCGTCCGCGTAGTTCGCGTCCCAGCAGACGAGGCGGGCGTCGGGGGCGACGGTCGTGCGGAGCGTGCCGGCCAGCCAGCCGTCTCCCGCGCCCGCGTCGAGCCAACGAAGCCCCGCGGCGGGCGCGGTGCTCGCGAGGGTTTGCCCGAAGAACGCGGCGCGTCGACGTTCCCAAGGATGGCGTTGCGGCGCGCGGCCGCCGCTGGCTCGTCGTTCGCGAAGGTCCACGGCGGCCGATGCCATAGCACGGTCCGCGCCCTGCGCCCGCTGGCGTGCTATGCAGCGCGGGATGGAGACGGTCGCCGCCCCCGTGACGCTCGTCGTGCCCTGCTACAACGAGGCACGACGCCTTCGTCCGGAGGCGTTCTTCGAGGCGCTCGACGAGACGCCGCGGTTGCGGCTTCGTTTCGTGAACGACGGCAGCAAGGACGAGACCCTCGAGGTGCTCGAAGCGCTCCGTCAGGAGCGTCCGGGCCGTGTGGTGGTGCAGTCGTTGGCGCAGAACGGGGGCAAGGCCGAGGCGGTGCGCCAGGGCGTCCTCGCGGCGGCGGCCGCGGGCGATGCGGTGGTCGGCTATTGGGACGCCGATCTCGCGACGCCTTTCGACGAGCTCGCGAGCTTCACCAGCGTGATCGACCGTGATTCGAACGTCGACGCCGTGCTCGGTTCGCGCGTGAAGCTGCTGGGCCGGAACGTCGAGCGTCGTTTTCACCGGCACGTCTACGGTCGTGTGTTCGCGACGGCGGTGAGCCTCATGCTCGGGCTGCCGGTGTACGACACCCAATGCGGCGCCAAGCTGCTGCGCATGACGCCGGCGGTCCGCGACGCGTTCTCGACGCCCTTTCAGTCGCGGTGGATCTTCGACGTCGAGCTCTTGATGCGCCTCGTCGCGCGCTGGCAGGCGGAAGGCGAGGTGCCGGCGGCGAAGATCGTCGAGGTGCCGCTGCGCCGTTGGACCGACGTCCCCGGATCGAAGGTCACGCCGCGCGACGGGGTGCGCGCGGCGGCCGAGCTCGCGCGCCTCGGACGCACCTACGGCGTACCCGTGGCCGCGCGGTGAGCCGGTGCGGCGGGGGTCCATCGCGCTCTTCGGGATCGTGGCGGCGGCGCTCTACTGGGCGCCCGCGCTCTACCACTTCGATCGCACCGGGTTCGGTGACTGGCAGACCTTCGTCCACCAGTGGGAAGCCACACGCGCGGGCCTCTTTCGCCACGGCGAGCTCGCGCTCTGGAATCCGTGGCATTGCGGCGGGACGCTCTTGTGGGGCGACCCGCAAGCGCAAGGGTTCGGGCCGATCTTCTGGCTGACGGTCGTGCCCTTCGGCTCGGCGATCGGCGGCCACCTCTTTCTCTGGATTCACGCCGCGATCGGATTCGCGGGCATGTTCGTCGCGGCGCGACGTCTGCTCGGCGTCGGCGCACCGGCGTCGGTCGCGGCCTCGATCGTCTGGGCGGGCTCGGGCTTCTTCGCGTGGCACGGCTCCGGCGGTCACGCGGCGTTCCTGCCTTTCTACTTCACGCCTTGGCTGCTGCTCTTCTGGCGGCAGGCGCCGAAAGACCCGCGACACGGCGTCGCCACCGCGTTCGTGCTCGCGCTGACGCTCTGGGAAGGCGGCGTCTACCCCTTCCCCTACTTCGCGCTGCTGCTCGGATTCGACACAGTGGTCCAGCTGGTGCGTGCGCCGGAGCCCCCGCTGGAATGCCGCGCGACGCGGTGGGCGATCGTTCGCACCGCGCTCTGGGTCGCGCCGCTCGCGCTCTTGCTCGGCGCCTGGCGTTTGGTGCCGAGCCTGCTGACGATGTCGCGCTATCCGCGCCCGACCTTCGAATCCGATCAGCTCTCCTTCGACGAGGTGATCGCGATGCTCACCGCGAAGGACTACGACTACGCGTTCCCCGGTCACGAGTACGTGTGGGCCGAGTACGGGACCTTCGTCGGTTGGACGGCGTTGCTCCTCGCGCTCGCCGGGCTGCCGGTCGCGTGGCGTCGGGGCCATCGTTGGGTCGTGATCGGCGCGGTGTTCTTCGGCGCCACGATGATGGGACGCGTCTCGCCACTGCACCCGTGGTCGCTCTTGCATCACCTGCCGGTCTTCGGCTCGTTGCGCGTCCCCTCCCGTTTCGCCGTGTTCCTCACCTTCTATCTCGGCTTCGGCGCGGCCTTCGCGATGCAGTGGCTCCGCACGCGTCTCGCCGATGCGCGGCTCGGTCCGTGGGCGGTGCCGGCGCTCGTGTTGCTCGGCACGAGCGCGCACCTCTACTGGGGCAACGCCGAGGTGATCGACCGTTGGCGCGAGGCCGCGCCGCCCCGTGTGGATCGCTCGCCCGAGCAGTACTACCTGACGCCTCAAGCCGAGTACGGAGCCTACGCGTCGTTTCCCGCCCGCGGCGTGTCGACACGCGGGTGCTACACCGGCATGACCTTCGAGGCCGCACGAGGGCTTTGGGAAGGCCGCCGCGAGCAGGCGCGGGTGCCGGGCGGGACGCTTCACGCGATGCGCCGGACCGCCAACACGATCACGCTCGACGTCGAGCGCGAGGGCGACGCGCCGGTGGTGCTCAACCAGACGTGGGCGATCGGTTGGACGAGCTCGCTCGGTCGTGTCGAGCGTGGGCCTTCCGGGCTGATCGAGCTGCACGATCTTCCGAGCGGTCGGCACGAAGTGAAGCTGCGATTCTTCCCCGAAGAGCTGCCGTTGACTGCGGGTTTGACGGGGCTCGGTTTCGTGGCTTCCGGGGTCGTCTGGGGCGTTTCGCGTCGTCGTCGTCGCCGTGAGCGTACGAAACGCAACGACACGCGATTGACCGCGACGGCCGGTCCGCGATAGCCAGCAGGCCCTTGTCCGACTCGTCCCAACCGTCCGATTCGTCTTCCAAGTCGCCCGCGCCGCCCACGAAATCGCTCGAGCCCTCCAAGCTCTGGCAGATCGACGGCAAGTACTACGACCTGGAGCCCTTTCTCGAGAAGCACCCGGGAGGTCGGCGCTTTCTCGAGCAAACCCGAGGGACGGACTGCACGGCGCTCTTTCACAGCACGCACCTGCACGACCGCGTGCCGCTCGGGACGTTGCGCACGTATTACGTCGGCGACGTCGCGGACTACGCGCCGCGCTACGACTTCGACGGCGACGGCTTCTACCCGACGCTCAAGCGCCGCGTACGCGATCACTTCGTGGCGACGGCCCGCGAGAGCGGCGAGAAGGGCGCGGCGGTTCGGACCGCGCACCACGGGACGCGCGCGTTCTTCGGTCGCTTCGTCGGCTTCTACCTGCTCTTCGCGGCGCTCTCGGTCGGCGCGCTCGGATTCGGCCAGTGGTGGTGCGCACTGCTCTGGGGCCCGATCGCGTTCGCGCTCGGTGGCTACGGCCACGAAGCGATGCACGCCGGGGTCTTCCGAACGGTGCGCGCGAACCGCGCGTTGGCGCTCTGCACGCTCGACTTCATGGGCGTGTCGTCGTTCGTGTTCACCGCGATGCACGTCCCGCTGCATCACGTCTACACCAACGAGCCGAGCGTCGACCCCGACATCGAGGTGCACTTCCCGCTGGTGCGTGAGTTCGAAGGGCAGAAGCGCATGCCCTTCCACCGGCTCCAGCACGTCTACGCGTGGGTCCTCTACTTCATCACCTTCCCGGTGCTCTGGGTCGCGGACGTGATCGCGGCGGCGAGCGGTTGGTGGTTCGGCCCCTACGGGAAGATGGAGCGCCCGCGGTGGCGTGAGACGCTCTCCTTCCTCGCGTTCAAGGCGCTCTCGGCGTCGGTTTGGTACGTGCTGCCGTACTTCTTGCTGCCGTGGCGCGAGGCGTTGCTCATGCAGACGCTCATGATCGGCGGCGCGGGCCTCATGGTGCAGGGCACCTTCGCGCTCAGCCATCAGAACGCGCTGGCGATGAACCTCGCGCACGCGCCGAACCCCCACCCACGCGATTGGGGCGTCGGTCAGATGGTGACGAGCGTCGACTTCCAACACGGCCATTGGTTGCCGGTCACGCTCTTCGGAGGGCTCGGCTACCAGATCGAGCACCACCTCTTTCCGACGATCAGCTACAGCCGATTGCACGAGATCGCGCCGATCGTCCGGGCGACGTGTGAAGAGTTCGGCGTGCCCTACCACTACTACCCGAGCGCGTGGTCGGCCTTGGTGGCGCACTACCGGTTCTTGCGCGACATGGGGCGTCCCGGGGCCCACGAGGCGCCGGTCGCGTCGCTCGCCGAAGACGTGCGCTGACAGATTCCGCGCTCGGACGGCCGGCGCTCAATCCCAGTGTTGGGCGATGTAGGAGACCGTCTCGGTCACCTGCGCGCTCGGCTCCGGTGCGAGCGCGACCTGCGGCAACACCAAGGCCGCACAGAGGCCCGACGCACCGACCAGCAGCCAGCCGTCGCGGGTGCGTTGAGACGCGAACACCATCGCGCCGAGCGCCAACACCGCGAGGGGCAAGAGCGACACCGCGCCGTCCACGCCGAGCGCCAGCAGCGGGTTGTCCGGCGCGCGGCCGAGCTCGAGCAGCGCGGGGAAGAGATGCGCGAGCGGCCAATCGACGTCCGGCGGAACGTGCGGGTAGAGGCTCGGCACCCCGCCGGTGACGAGCGAAGCCGCCGCCGCACCGAGCGCCAACACGTGGGTGCCGCGACGCCAACGTCGCGCCATCGCGTCGAGCCCGAGCGCCGACGCGACCGCGACGAAGGGCAGGGTGACGACGAGGTAGCGCGGCCCGATGACCCAGCCGCCTTCCCAGTTGTTCATCAGACAGATGACCAAGTACGTGGTGAGGCAGCCGAGCCCGGCGACGAGGGTGGCGACCCGGTCCTTTCGCCAAGCCACGAAGGCACCGGCGAGGGCGAAAGCGAAGAAGGGCGTCGTCGCGAAGAGGCCGAGCCGCGGGTGGAAGAGCAGCTTCCACGCGGCGTCCCAACGGAACGCGTCGGCGCCGAAGAAGCCGCTCTCGTGTCCGGCGCGAAGGCCTTCGGTCTCCACGAAGAGGTGTCCGGGGGAGAACGGGCTGCCGAAGGCGCTCGCCTGAAAGTGCATGACCATCAGCACCGGCAGCAGCGCGCCGACCCCGAAGGCGGCGAGCCGACCGAGCGTTCGACCCACGCGTCCGAGCTTGGACGCCGATTCGTTCGTGTCGCCGCCGATCAGCGCGACGAGCGCGTAGACGCAGAGCGCGAAGGTCACGAAAAAGCACGGGTACTCGAGCGCGGTCGTCGCCGTCGCGAAGAGCCCGGCGAGGAACGCGCGAAAGGCGCTTCGCGCGCGTCGGCCGTCGGGGAGGCCGCGGTGGGCGTCGTGCAGGAGCGCGAAGCTCACGAGCGCGGTCGCGCCGCTCGTCGCGTGGCTCGCGAGCATGTACGCGTAGCCGAGCATCACCGAGCCGAGCGCGAGGGCGACGAAGGTCGCGTCGCGTACCAGCGCGGAACGAACGCGCGCGCCGAGCCAGCGGTGGAAGAAGAGGAAGAAAGCGAGCATCGGCAGCCCGCTGGCGAAGAGGCGCATCCACCACAGGCCGTCGTCGCGTTGCATCGGCGTGTCTTGAAGCGCGCGCGCGATCGCGTAGCCCGGGACCGCGAGCCAGCTCGCGAGCGGGGCCTTCACGCTGTAGTAGCGGCGGTGGTGGTCGCGCTCGACGCGACCCGAGCACGGCGCGAGCGTGCCGTCGGGGCCGTGGTCGACGCAGGCCGCGTCGTTCGTCCAACCCCAGCGCGCGCGGAAGCGGCTGATCTCGTAGCCGTGCTCTTCGACGAGCGCGGCGGTCATGTAGACCCGGACGTTCTCGTTGGGGTTGTTGAGCTGCGGGTAGTGCGGAAAGACGTAGAGCCACGCGCACGCGAAGAGCGCGCCCGCCCCGAGGGTGCGGCGCCACGACGGAATCGCCCGAGGCCCCCGGCCGGCGGGGAGCGGCGTCGCGGCGGCGGCGGCGGTGCTCACGGCGGCGGAGCGTAGTCGCCTGCGCTCGAAGCGCGAGCGTTTCGCGCGCGGCGATCGCCTGCGGGGGCCGCTCGACGTCGGGAAACCCACCCGTGCGGGCGTCGCGGAGCATGTCACGTGCGGGGGGCGCGACCCGCGCTTCGCCGCTCTCTCGGCGGAAAAACACCCCACGATCCCAGGGGGTCGCGGGCATGGGATTCGGCGCCTCGGTGGGCGCGGGCTCCTCGCGGGCCGCCCTCCGCGCGCCGGGAGGGAAGGGTTTGCGGCTCGGGGGCCGTTGCCCGTGCCGAATGCGCCTCCTAACCTCCGCGCCGATGTCCCGCGCGGCCGAGCTCAGCGTCGTCCTCCCGTGCTTCAACGAGGCCGGAAACGTCGCGCGTGTGGTGCGGGAGGCCGCGGAGCTCGCGGCGCACGTCGCCACGCTCGAGATCGTGGTCGTCGACGACGGAAGCACCGACGAGACCGCCTCGATCGTCGAGGGCCTGGCGGTTCCCGGGCTGCGGCTGGTGCGCCACGACGAAAACCGTGGTTACGGCGCGGCGCTGCGAAGCGGCCTGCTCGCGGCCCGCCACGACCACGTGCTCTACGTCGACGGAGACGGCCAGATCGATCCGCGGCAGGTCGCGCCCCACCTGGCGGAGCTTCGTGGGGATCGCGTGCTCTGTGGGTTTCGCGCCCCGCGTCGCGACCCGTGGACCCGCACCCTCAGCGGTTTCGCGTGGACCAGCCTGGTCGGCCTGACGCTCGGCGTGCACGCGCGCGATCTCAACTGCGCCTTCAAGGTCTTTCCGCGGGCGTTTCTGCGGGAAGCGCGCTTGGAAGCCGAGGGCGCAGCGGTCGACGCGGAGCTGCTCTTCGAGGCGCGTCGTCTCGGCCTGCGTTGGACCGAGGTTCCGGTGGCCCATCGGCCGCGCGTCACGGGGCAAGCCACGGGCGCCAAGCCGACGGTGATCTTGCGCGCCCTCGGGGAGCTGTCCCGTCTGCGTACCCGAGCGACGGCGCCCTTCCGCGAGCCCGAGCGCGCCCTGCCGCTGTGAGCGGTCGGTCGTGACGACCCCTCACCACGTCCGGCATCCTCGTCGGGTGCGGAGTTTCGTCGTTCTCGTTCTCGCCCTCGTGGCGCTGCCCGCGGCGGCGCAAGAGATCACCATCCGGCCCTACGTCCAGGACGTCGGTACGACCTCGGCGTGGATCCTCTGGGAGACCACCACGGGCGAAGAGAGCCGCGTCGAGTGGGGGCCGACCGAGGCCTTGGGGATGGAAGCGTCTGGAGGCGCGCACCCGAGCACGGGCGCCCACCGCGTGCACGAGGTCGCACTGACCGGGCTCTCGCCGTCCACGCGCTACCACTACGTGGTCCACACCGGCGGCGCGACGGCGGGGCCTTTTCACTTCACGACGAAGAGCGACGACCGCGAGACCTCGTTTCGCATGATCGCGGTGAGCGACATGCAACACGACGAGAGCCACCCCGAGGTTTGGGGCGAGGTGATTCACGACGGCATTCTCGCGTTCCTCGCCGAAGAGACCGCGCGGCCCGACGACGGACTGGCCTTCTTGCTCGTGCCGGGCGACCTCGTCGATCGCGGCTCCGAGCACACGCAGTGGATCGAGCGATTCTTCGCGCCCGCCGCGGATTTGCTCGCGTACGTGCCGGCGTATCCCACGCTCGGAAACCACGAAGCGGACACGCACTTCTACTACGACTACTTTCGGCTCCCGCAGGACGAGAGCCACCCGGACCCCGACCGCTATTGGCGCTTCGATCACGGCAACGTCCGGATGATCGGGCTCGACTCGAACTTGCTGCTGCTCTTCGGCGCCCAAGAAGCCTTCTTCGACGAAGCGCTCGTGGACGCGTGCAGCGACGACGCGATCGACTTCGTCTTCGTGGCGATGCATCACGCGCATCACTCGGAGCTCTGGCCCGACGGGGAAGCCGGCTTCGCCAGCACCGCGGTCACCCGCGTCGACCGGTTCTCGCGCGAATGTGGGAAGCCGGCCGCGATGTTCTACGGGCACACACACGGCTACGCGCGGGGAGGCTCACGCGACGTGCCGCACCTGTGGATCAACGTCGCCAGCGCGGGTGGACGCCTCGACCGATGGGGCAGCGACGACGCGCAATACGACGACCCCGAGACGCAGGTCAGCCAAGACGAGTACGGCTTCGTGGTGCTCGACGTGGTCGCGGGCGACGCGCCGCGGTTCACCCTCCGCCGCATCGGCATGGGCCAGGCGGACACCTCGCGCGCCCGCGTGCTGCGGGACGAGATCACGGTGCGTCGCTACGACGCGGCACCGACCGCGCCCACGCCCGTCGCGCCTCGGGGGCGGGTGGCGCCGGGCTGCACGATGCTTCGGACGGGCGACTTCGCCGACTCCGACGGCGACCTTCACGGCGCGACGCATTGGCAGGTCGCCGATCGTTGCACCGGCTTCGACGAACCCCTGCTCGAGCGCTACCGCGTCCACGAGAACTGGTTCGCCGGCGAAGACCTGCAAGCCGGCGACGACCTGCGGGACGAGGGCTTCGACGAGCTCGCGACGGGGCGCTTCTATTGCTGGCGCGCGCGCCATCGTGACCGGGGCCTCGCCTGGAGCGACTGGTCGGGCCCGACCGCGTTTCGGCTCGAAGCCGATGGCGACGTGGATTGCGTGGACGAGGCGCCAGTCGAGCCCGACCCGCTTCCGCCCCCGACGCCGGTGGGCATCGACGGGGGCAGCGGCAGTGTGCCGACGGGCGAGGGCGGTGGTGGCTGCCACGCCGCGGGAACCTCGGCGCCCGCGGTGAGCGTGCTCGTGCTGCTCGCGTTCGTTCGCCGCCGCCGGTCCTGAGCGCCACCGCATTCAAACGCACCGGTCGGCCGCGCGAACGAATCGGGCCCACTCGACGCGGGCCCGACTCAGACGACGCGAGGCGCCCGCGTCACTCCAAGCCGCGAATGCAGACGTTCGCGTTGCAGACGAGGCCCATGCCCTCGCAGCAGTCGGCATCCGTCGAGCACGTCTCGCCCGCGTTGCGGCAACGCTCCGGCGGGGGCGGCGAGCACACCAACGCGCCGCTCTCGTCCGGGCTGCACTCGCCGCCGCAGCACTCGCTGCCGACCGCGCAGCTCTCGCCGTCCGGGCGGCACGCGCGAGGCGCCCAATACGCCGAGATGTTCGCGGAGCGGGTGGCCTGCCCCGGCAGCCAATATGCCACGGCGCTCGGGTCTTCGCCCGCGGGCGTTCCGGTTCGAATCGCCGTCACCCAGATCTGTTGGCGCCGCGACACCGGGCTGGGCGAGTTGCCGATCGAGTCGTTGCCGTACACGCGGCGCGACAAGAAGCTCAGCCACACGTAGCCGCCCTCGCGGAAGGGCGAGAAGCGCGGCTGGAAGTCGTCGTTGGCGCCGCTCATCGCCCGAGAGAGCGGGCGCACGTCGCTGCCGTCCGGGTTCATCACGTAGATGCCGCCGCTGCCGCTCTCGCTGCGCGCGCTCGGGCCGCTTCCGAACGCGAGCAACGCGGAGTCCGGCGACCAGCTGGGGTAGCTGTCGGCACCGCCGAGCGAGGCCCCCGCGTGAATCTGCGTGGCGGCGCCGAAGGCGTCTCCCGCGACCTCGACCACCGAGATGTTGCCGGCCGTGAGGTTGTCGCCCCAGCCGCTGTAGCCGGACACGTACGCGATGCGCGTGCCGTCGGGCGACCAATCCGGCTGCGTCGCGGCGGGGCCACCGGTCGTGACGCGCGTGCCCGCGAGCGGGTCGTAGATCGAGAGCGTGGGCGAGGTGTTCTCGCCGCTCGCGACCACCATTCGGGTGTCGTCCGGGCTCCACGACGAGAACCACCAGTACAACCCGCTGCCGCTCGGAGAGTAGAGCGAGGGTGCGGGGTTCGCGGTGAGGTCCGTGGTCAGGTCGAAGGTCGTGCCGAAGTTCACGCCGCCGCTGAGCCGGCCCGCCATGTAGCGGCCGCTGCGCGAGACGCTGTGGCAACCGACGCATTGATCGCCGCCGCCGGGCCCTCCGCCACCGGGCGGGCTCGGCATGAACGAGGTCGCGACGCCCGACCCGTCGTCGATGCGCTGAATGCGCCCCGACACGATGTCCCAGTAGTAGACGCTGCCTGCGACCGCGACGCGCGCGAAGGTCATCGAGCGCGGGGTGCCCCGGACGAGCTCGCCCGTGGCAGCCTCGAGGCGATCGACGACCACCGTCGCCGCCGTCTCCCCGTCC
This sequence comes from Sandaracinus sp., assembly GCA_020633125.1. Classification (GTDB taxonomy): domain Bacteria; phylum Myxococcota_A; class Polyangia; order Polyangiales; family Houyiibacteriaceae; genus JACKEH01. The sequence continues at coordinate 34,112 of JACKEH010000004.1, forward strand.
GACTGCGCGAGCGCACCCCACGAGCCGGTGTCGACGAGCCAATGCCGCATCGGATCGTACGCGAGGTAGGCGGTGACTTCCGCGCTCGGCTTGGTCAGGCGAACGCGAAAAAAGTCGCCGGCGGCGGCGCGTGTCCACTGCACGTCGGCCGGGTAGACGTTTTGAGGAAAGACCACGCCGTCCAGCGGGTAGACGAGGTCGGCCGAGCGTGCGGCGTCGTCGACCGCGGTCGCGCCCGAGAAACGCGTCTCGATGTCGGCCGGCACGTCGCCGACCACGTGCGTGCGCTGCAGGCGGACTCGAATCGGTGCGGTCGTCGCCATGCCGAGCACGGACGCCGTCAACGTGGTCTCGCCACCGACCACGCCGCTCGCGACGAAGACGCCGCTCGCTTCGTCGACGGTGCCGAGCACGCGGTCGGCGAGCTCGAAAAGCGGTGCGACGGCGGGCTCTTCGCTGCCGTCGTCGAAGACGAGGACGAGGTCGAAGTCGGCTTCGGGCATCGAGCCGTCGATGGAGACGAGCTCCGCCGACGCCGGCTCGAGGCGCACCGACGCGAGCGCGCGACGCGGTGCGTCCACGCTCGGCGCGTCGAGGGTGGTCGAGGCGTCGCGCTCGGGCGCCTCGACGCAATATCCGTCGAGGCAGACCTGGGTCCCGCGGCAATCCGACATCGACTCGCAGGTCTCCATCGGGGTCGGGGAGCTGCCGCAGTCGCAGGCGGCGAGCAGGAAAAGCAGGGCGGGCGCGAACGGACGGCGTTTCATGGGCGCCTCGACTCTAAGGGGTTCGCCTCCGTGGCGTCGACGCGTGAATCCCCTGGTTCGGCGGTGCGAGTACCGAACGCAAGGAACCGGGGGCTCTGCAAAGGGGCTCGAGCGTCAACCGCAGACGCGGTTACGGCCGGTGCGCTTCGCCTCGTAGAGGCGCTCGTCGGCGGCTTGAACGACCGACTGCGTGCTCTGCATCGTGTCGTCCCACTCCGTGACGCCGCAGCTGATCGTGACGTCGATGCGTGAGCCGTCGAACTCGAAGACTGCGTCGTCCACGAGCCGGTTCAGCTTTCGCGCGAGCTCGCGGCAGCCGTGAATGCCGACCTCGGGCGTGATCACGGCGAACTCTTCGCCGCCGACGCGCGCGACGATGTCGTCGCGCCGCACCTGCGCACGCACGAGCGTGCCGAGCTGACGAAGCACCGCGTCGCCCGCGAGGTGGCCGAACGTGTCGTTGATCTGCTTGAAGTGGTCGATGTCGAAGAAGAGCAGACCGAAGGTGCTGCCGTAGCGGCGCGCGCGTGAGAGCTCGCGGTCGAGCATCTCGTCGAAGAAGCGCTTGTTGTGGACCTGCGTGAGGCCGTCCACCGTCATCAAGCGGTAAATCTCTTCGTGGTACTGGCCCTCGATGTTCCCACCGACGATGAACTTGAGAATCGTCCGGCCGACCTTGATCTGATCGCCGTCGCGGAGCTCCGCCGCTTCGACCTGCTCGTCGTTGACGTACGTGCCGTTGGTCGAGCCGAGGTCGCGCACCGTGAAGGAGCGCCCGTCGAACGCGATGCGGCAGTGGTTTCGCGACACCGACTCTTGGTCGATCTGCAGCTCGCAACGCGACGAGCGACCGATCACCACGGGCTCCGATCCGAGCGGCACACGTCGACCGAGATCTTCGCCATAGATCACGACGAGGCACGCGTCGCGTGCGCTGGTTCGTGCTGCCGACTGTCGCTGACCGATGACGGTCACCACGGTCTTGTGCGGATTCGTCGTGCGGTCGTCCGACATCCTGCGGGTCCGAGTCCGAACTATATCGCGCATTTTGCGTCGCAGGTCAGCCCCCCTTTCGGGGGCGTCGCGGTCCGGGGCGCCGGTTTGTTGACCCCTCGATCTCCGCCTTGCGAGGGTCGGGGCGATGACGAACGCCGCCAACGAGGGGCGCCGCGCATGGCGGCGCCATGCCGTGATCGCGGTCGTGCTCACCGCGCTCGGCCTGCTCGGACTCACGCAAGTTTCGCGAGGCGCCGCCGACGAACGCCGCACGGAGCGTCCGCATGCCGCAGCGCGTCAACGCGTCGCTGCCGAGGCTCCGGCGCCGGCTCGTCCGGCTCGACCGGATCCCCGTCGGCTGCTCGAGGGCTTCGATCCACGTCGCCACGAGCCATCGGGCGACGAGCGGGTCTCGACCCTCGCGGAAGGACGCCGTGCGGTGCTCACGCTCGAGCCGGGCCTGCAGGAGCACCTCGAGCACGAGCTCGCGCGCTACGAGGTGCCCTACGGCGCCGTGGTCGCGATGGAGCCGTCGACGGGCCGCGTGCTCGCCTACGTGAGCCACTCCAGCGCCAACCCGGACGCCGGCGACCTCGTGCTCGACCCGACCCCGCCTACCGCGTCGGTGTTCAAGGTCGTCACCGGCGCGGCGCTCGTGGACGCGGGGGTCTCGCCCGGCACGCGGGTTTGTTACACGGGCGGCGGCAGCCGGCTGACGGTCTGGCACCTCGAGGACCACGACCAAGAGGCGTCCTGCCACACGCTCGCGGAGGCGATGGGCCACTCCACGAACGCCATCTTCGCCAAGCTCGCGGACCGACACCTCGACGGCCCCACGATCGAGCGGTACGCGGCGGCCTTCGGCTTCGGCCACGCGTTGCCCTTCGACGTGCCGACGCGTCCGAGCCCCGCGGAGGTGCCGACGGATCGTCTCGAGCGTGCACGCACCGCGGCCGGCTTCTGGCACATGCACATGTCGCCCCTTCATGCCGCGTTGATCGCCAGCACCATCGCCAACGACGGAAAGATGCCGCGCGCGGCCATCGTCGATCGCGTGGAGTCGGCGGGCGGCGACGTGTTGATGCGACACGAGCCGAGCGTGTTTCGCGACGTGATCCCGCGCGCGACGGCGCGTCAGGTGAACCAGATGATGCGCCTGACCGTGAGCGAAGGAACCGCGCGTCGGACCTTCGTCGACCCGCAGGGGCGCCCCTTCCTCCCCGACATCGTCGTGGCGGGAAAAACGGGGACGTTGAGCGCGGAGCGGCCTTACCGCGGCTACACGTGGTGGGTCGGCTTCGCGCCGGCCGACAACCCGACCATCGCGGTCGCGGCGGTCGTGGTCAACACGCCGCTTTGGCGGATCAAGGCGAGCTACGTCGCGCGCGAAGCGCTGCGCTACTACTTGGTCGAGAACCCGGCCACGCGCGTCACCCCCGGTTGAGCGCGGTCGTCGGCGTAGGGCAACGACGGGCTTCTCGGGAACCCGGTCGCCCGCGTATCCTCGGGGAATGGATGAATCGACGCTGCTCGCGCTGCTCAAGAAGGGGGCTCAACACAAAGCGAGCGACGTGATCTTGAAGGTCGGCCAACCGCCGGCCTTTCGCGTGAACGGCGACCTCCACTACCTGCAGGGCGACAAGCTGCGACCCGAGCAGACGATGGCGCTGGCGGAGATCATCCTTCGGCGCTCCCGCTTCAAGGGCAGCCTCGAAGACCTCACCGAATACGACACGAGCTACGGCGCGTCGGGGGTCGGTCGCTACCGCGTCAACGTCTACCGCCAGCGCGGCTCGCTCGCGATGGCGCTGCGCGCGATTCCCCTCGAGGTACCGAGCTTCGAGTCGCTTCGTCTGCCGTCCGCCGTGGCGAAGCTGGCGGAGAACGAACGCGGAATGATCCTCTGCGTGGGTGCGGCCGGAAACGGAAAGAGCACGACGCTCGCGGCGATGGTCGACCACATCAACCGCAACAACCGCGTGCACATCGTCACGATCGAAGACCCGATCGAATACATGCACACCGACCATCTCGCGTCGGTGTCGCAGCGCGAAATCGGGCTCGACACACCGGCCTTCGCGACGGCACTTCGTGCAGCGCTCCGACAAGATCCGGACGTGATCCTCGTCGGTGAGATCCGCGACGAAGAGACGATGGACATCGCGCTCAAGGCGGCCGAAACGGGCCACCTCGTGCTCTCGACGCTTCACACGCCCGACGTCGCACGCACGGTGGGTCGTGTGCTCTCGCTCTCCGGCAGCAACAGCGTGCAGGAGACCCGCGAGCGATTCGCCGACAACCTCAAGGGCATCATCGCGCAGCGGCTCTTGCCGCGCGCCGACGGGAGCGGGCGCGTCATCGCGGTCGAAGTGCTCGTGATGACGGGCACCGCGCGCGAGAGCATTCGAAGCCCCGAAGGCAACCTGCCGCTCAAGGACGTCATGGAGCGCGGCGTGCACCCCTACGGCATGCAGACCTTCGAGATGGCGTTGCGGGATCTGGTGAAGAACGGGCTCATCTCGGTCGAAACCGCCCGCGCGGCCATGGGCTGACTTTGTTTCTGGTCGGCTGCGCCGACTTCTGGGGAGTGATCTCCCCAGCCCCCTCCCTGCTCGGAGGTCTCTCTTCGCTGCGCTTCGCTCCGCTCCGGTCGATCTCCTTCGCTCCTCCGGAGGCGAGGGGACTTCGCCCCCTTCGAACCCCCGCGAGTCACACGCGACTGGCCCTCGCTTCGCTCGGTGGTGCCCGGTCGAACTACGCGGATGAGCGAGCCATCCGTCGTCTTCGAGGTCGTGCCGCGTCGCGTCTCGGTCCGCGCCCAGCGCGGAGCGGGTCGATTCGGGGCTCGACGTAGAACGGCAGTGCGGAAGCCATGCGGACCAAGTCCGCTTTGCCGGTGCACGAATCCTTCAAGCCGTAGAGAACGAACGTCCCCTCGCCTAGAAACGTCCTGGGCCGTTCACGCAGCACTCGTGGGGGTCGAGGGGGACGAACGTCCCCTCGCCTCCGGAGGACCGAAGCCGACCGAACGAAACGCAGCGAAGCGAAGTGCAGTGACGTCGGCGAGGAGGGAGGGGGCTGGGGAGCTCCCCAGAAGTCGGCGCCAGCCGACCAACAGTAGCGTCGTTCTTTTGACCACTGCGGAGCACATGTCCTACATCCAACTTCATCGACCCACCCGGGTCGTGGGAGGCGGCGAGATGGACACGGCGATGCGGGACCTCGAGCAGATCCAAGAGCGGGAGCCCGACGAGGGCGGTCGAAAGGCGGCGGTTTTCCTGCTGGCCGGCGCGACCACGCTCGGTTTGGTCTACGCGATGGTGCGCATCCTCGGCGCCGAGCCCGCGGCGGCGTCCACGCAGACCGACCCGCTCGCGGCGCTGGGCGCGGCCGAGGCCTTGGCGCAGGCCGCCGCCCAAGCCGAGGCCGAGCCGAGCGAGCCGCCCACCGTCGATCGGACGTCGCTCTCGTTCCCGCGCACGCTCCTCGGCGACGACCGGCCGGAGGTCGCGGCGACCTTTGCCGCGGCCACCGCGGAGCACGAGGCGTTGCTCGCCCGCACGAACGTCGTCGCTGCCACCACGATGCTTCCCGCCGCCGTCGTCGCGACCCCCGAGCAGCACACCCTCGAGGTCGCCGCACGGCACGACCCGCTCGTCGCTTCGGCGCTGCCCGCCGCGCCTCGTCGTGAGCACGGCTCGGTCGGACGTGACGGCCTCTACACGCTTCAGGTCATCAGCTACCGCACCGCCGAGGAGGCCGAGCTCTTCGCCGACGCGCTCCGCAGCCGGGGACACGACGCCTTCGTGCAAGAGGCCGACGTCGAAGACCGCGGTCGCTTCTACCGTGTGCGCATCGGACCTTTCGAGAGCCAAGGCGAGGCCGACCGCGCGCGCCGGCGTGTCGAGGCCGAGGAGCAGATGGCGACGTTCGTCGTGCGTCGCCGCGACTGACGCGCTCTCACGAGCCACGAAAAAAGCCCGCTTCTGGCGGGCTTTTTCGTGGTCGGACGGGTGCCCTTCGCCGGGATGTCTCGACGTTCAGGGCACGGCGAGCGAGAGAATCTGACCGGACTGAGTGCCCACGCGCTGCCACACCAGAATCGAATCGCCGGTCTGCCCTTCGATTCGAAGCACGAACTCGCCGCGGTCGTCCGCAGTCTCGATCACGCCGCGGCCGGTGCGCTCGTTGTACGCCGAGACCAACGCGCCCTCGATGGCGCCGTTGCCCGTGATCGTCACCACGCCCATCTCGTCCGGGGCGCTCGTGAGCGCCGCAGGAGGCGGAATGGGGAGGGTCGGCGAAGCCCCCGAGGAGCACGCCCCGAGCAGGCCGAGCAGCCCTGCGAGGGCCCACGAGCGGCCGCGCGGGCCCCTTCGTCGGGGTCGGGCGATCGCCTTCGGCTTCGGGTCGTCGTCTCGGTGCTTCGTGGTCACGGCGTGCTCTCGTCGGATCGGTCCGTCGGATCGAGGTCCTCTCGCTCTCTAGCAAGCGCGGTTCCGACCCGAAAGCTGCGTCGTTTCGGCCTTCGGGGTTTTCCGATGGCAACCGAGTTTTTAGTGCCGTGCGTTTTTGTCACGATCTGAAGACCGCAAGCCGCCCTACAGGACGGCGCGGAGCGAGCGAGAGCGAGCGGAGGCTCGTGGGTGGGGCCCCATCGGGGCTTCATGCCCCGTGGGGGAGGGTCTGGCGACAGACCCTCGGAGAAGCTGACCGAAAAACCCCATACGTAATTATCCGCGTGCGCGTGCGCGCGTACGCGCGCGTGGTACCGTGCGCCCGCGTTCGGCCGAGCGGCCGGAGCCCTTCGTTCGAAGGTCCTTCACGTACCCCCTCGAGGCTCATGGCTCACAAGCTCCCCGTCACCATCGAAGACGAGATGCGTCGCTCGTATCTCGACTACGCGATGAGCGTCATCATCGGACGCGCCATCCCGGACGTCCGTGACGGTCTCAAGCCGGTGCACCGCCGCATCCTCTACTCGATGCACGAGCAGAAGGTCAGCGCGAGCTCGGCCTACAAGAAGAGCGCGCGCATCGTCGGTGACGTCCTCGGTAAGTACCACCCGCACGGCGACAGCGCGGTCTACGACGCGCTCGTCCGCATGGCGCAGGACTTCTCGATGCGCATGCCCCTGGTCGACGGCCAGGGCAACTTCGGCAGCGTCGACGGCGACCCCGCGGCCGCCATGCGTTACACGGAGGTCCGCATGTCGCGGATGGCCTCCGAGCTGCTCGCCGACATCGAGAAGGAGACCGTCGACTTCGGTCCCAACTTCGACGACTCCGAGCAGGAGCCGCTCGTCCTTCCGAGCCGCGTCCCGAACCTGCTGGTCAACGGCTCGGGCGGCATCGCGGTCGGCATGGCGACCAACATCCCGCCGCACAACCTGCGCGAGGTCGTCGACGCCGTCATTCGCGTGATCGAGAACCCGGACATCACGCTCAGCGAGCTGATGACGGATGATCTCGAGACGGGCCGGCTCGGCGTGAAGGGCCCCGACTTCCCCACCGCAGGCTTCATCTACGGCCGCGCGGGCATTCGCCAGGCTTACGAGACCGGCCGCGGCCGCATCGTCATGCGTGCCCGCGCGACGATCGAAGAGATGCCCGGCAGCAAGGGCCGCGAGCACATCCTGATCACCGAGCTGCCGTACCAGGTGAACAAGGCGGAGCTGCTCAAGAAGATCGCGGAGCTCGTGAAGGAGAAGCGCATCGAGGGCATCTCGGATTTGCGCGACGAGTCCGACCGTGACGGCATGCGGATGGTCATCGAGCTCAAGAAGGACGCGCACGGTGAGATCGTCCTCAACCAGCTCTACCGAATGACCGCGCTGCAGAGCACCTTCGGCTACAACTGCCTCGCGATCGTCGGCCAGCGCCCCAAGGTCCTGACGCTCAAGGAGCTGCTCGAATACTTCATCGAGCACCGCCGCGAGGTGGTCACGCGCCGCACGCGCTACGACCTTCGCCAGGCGCTCGCGCAGCGTGAGATCGTCGAAGGCCTCGGTATGGCGGTCACGGAGGTCGACCTCGTGGTCAAGACCATCCGCGAGAGCCGCGATCCCGAGGAGGCGCGCGGTCGCCTCATGAAGCTTCCGCTGCAGGGCCTCGAAGACTTCGTGCGTCGTGCCGGCCGTCCCGAAAGCGAGATCGAAGAAGCCCGCGCCCGCGGCGACTACTTCCTCTCCGAGCGTCAGGCCAAGGCCATCCTCGAGATGCGCCTCTCGCGCCTCACGGGCCTCGAGCGCGAGAAGCTGGCCGGCGAGTACGGTGAGCTCTCGAACCTCATCGCGTACCTTCGCTCGATCCTGGGCGACGACACCCTGCTGATGAAGGTCATCCAGGACGAGCTGCAGGACATTCGCGAGCGCTACGGCGACCCGCGCCGCACCGAGATCGTGGAGGCCGAAGGCGACATCTCGATCGAGGACCTCGTGCCCGACGAGGAGGTCGTCGTCACGGTCACGCACCGCGGCTACATCAAGCGTGTCCCGCTCTCCGAGTACAAGGCGCAGGGACGCGGCGGCAAGGGCGTGCGCGCGGCCAGCACGCGCGACGAGGACTACGTCGCGTGGGTCTTCGCGGTGAACGCGCACGCGCACCTCCTGTTCCTCACCGACAAGGGCAAGGCCTTCCTCAAGCGCGTCTACGAGATCCCGGAGATGTCGCGCACCTCGCCGGGCCGCCCGGTGGTGAACTTCGTGGGCATGGAGCCCGACGACCGCGTGGCGTCGATCCTCCCGATTCGCGAGTTCGTCGACGACGGCTACGTGCTCACGTGCACGCGCGGCGGTCGCGTGAAGCGCACCGAGCTCAAGGCCTACGAGAGCATTCGCCAGACCGGCATCATCGGCGTCGCGATTCGCGACGACGACGAGTTGCTCACCGCGAAGATCGTGCGCGAGGATCAGACGGTGATCCTCGGCACTGCGCAGGGCATGTCGATTCGCTTCGCGGTGACCGACGCGCGCCCGATGGGTCGCGACTCGTCGGGCGTGAAGGGCATCGAGCTGCGCGAAGGCGACCGCGTGGTCGGCATGGACGTGGTCGAGGACGAGACCACGCAGCAGGTGCTCGCGATCAGCGTCAACGGCTACGGCAAGCGCACGCCGCTGCTCACGGTCGGCGACGACGGCGAGTCGGTGTCCGAACGTTCGTTCAAGGTGCAGAACCGCGGCGGCCTCGGCGTCGTCGCGATGGCCACCAGCGAGCGCAACGGCGAGCTCGTGCGCCTGCGCCTCGTCGATCCCACCGACGGCCTGATGGTCATCACCGACGGTGGCCAGATCATCCGCACGCGCGTCAGCGAGATTCGCGAGGCGGGCCGCAACACGCAGGGCGTCATCGTGATTCGTCTCAACGAAGGCGAGCGTGTCGTCGACATCGAGCCGGTGTCGGCGGAGGAGGCCGAGGACGAGGCCGAAGGCGTGGAGGGGCTCGAGGCGGCGGAAGGCGCTTCGGCGGAAGGCGCATCGACGGAAGCAACGGAAGCTTCGGCGGAAGCGGCATCCGAGGGCGAGGCGAGCGCGCCGGAGGGCGACGCACCCGGCGACGACTCCGAGTGACACGTCCGCGTCTCGCGGTACCACGACACGAAACGCGGCGACGTTCTTAGGGAGCGTCGCCGCATTTCGTTTCGAGACGTCGGCGCTTCGCGTGGCTACGGGTGCCCGCCATGCGCACGACGTCGCGGCCGGGTGTACGAGGTTGGGGGCCGGTGGTGGCGGCCTTGAGCTCGTACGTCGAGGGCTTGGTGCGGCACGTCGGCGTCGGGCCGACGCGCAGCGCGCTCGTCGTGGGGGGTGGGGTGGTGGACCCGGAGCTGCTCGTCGTCGCCATGAGGACGCGCGAAGCGGCCGCCATGGCGCCGAATCCCCGCCATCGACACGGGGGGTTGAACGATGCCACCGAGCTTCACGGGCCCCGATGCCACGTGCTCCAAGGCGTGCGTGTGGTGCCGCCGCGCACGTTGGTGCTTCACTTCGGAGAAGCTGGCGACCTCCTTCTGCCGATGGGGGACGACGCCGTCGCCCACGTGCGCCGCTACCGACACGTCGCGGAAGACCGCTACCTCGACCTCGACGACGGACGTCACTTCCACGCGCACGACCTGACCCGCGGCTTGGATCTGCTCGACTGACGGGACGAACGCGACGTTGGCGGTGCTCTCCGGACCGGGCGTTCGCAACGCTTCCGATTCGTCCACAGCCGGCGTAGCATTCTTCCGCTACGCGAAAGGGCTGTCCTTTTGAGCGAACCCGTCCTCGGCATCGATCTCGGAACGACCAACTCCGTCGTCGCCATCGCGGATGACCAAGCCATTCACGTCCTGCCGGACGAAGACGGCTACCGGCTCATCCCGTCCGTCGTCTCGTTTCACCCGAACGGTGACGTCATCGTCGGTCGTTCGGCGCGAGACCGCCGGCTGCTCGACGCGCCGAACACGGTCTACTCCGTCAAGCGCCTCATCGGCCGCCCCTTCCAGAGCGAAGAGGTTCGTCGCGCGCGCTCGCGTTTCGCCTTCGAGCTCACCGAGAGCCATTCGGGTGGCGTGCTCGTGGCCGCGCGCAGCGAGAGCTACACGCTCTCCGAGATCAGCGCCTTCGTGCTCCGAGAAGTGCGTCGCGTCGCCGAAGCGCGGCTCGGCGAGTCGTGCACCAAGGCGGTCATCACCGTCCCCGCGAACTTCAACGAGCTGCAGCGCAGCGCGACCAAGGCCGCCGGTCGCGTCGCGGGCCTCGACGTGCTCCGCATCCTCAACGAGCCGACCGCGGCCGCGCTCGCCTACGGCTACGGTCGTGGATCGCGCGAGCGTATCGCGGTCTTCGACCTCGGCGGCGGCACGTTCGACGTCACGATCCTCGAGCTCGCGGGCGAGGTCTTCGAGGTGCTCGCGACCGCCGGCGACACCTACCTCGGCGGCGACGACATCGACTCGCTCGTCGCCGAGCAGATGGCCGAGGCCTTCCTCGCGCACCACCGCTACGACCCTCGCAACGACCGCCAAGCCTACGAGCGCCTTCGTGCCGCGGCGGAGTGGGCGAAGTGTCAGCTCACCAACGAGCCCGAGGTGCAGCTGCGCGTCGAAGAGCTCGCGTACGGTCCGGGCGGTGTGTCGCTCGACTTGACCTTCGGCCTCACGCGCCAGGCGCTCGAAGCGATGGCGACGCCGCTGCTCGCGCGTGCCTTCGACGTCTGCGAAGAGGCGATGCGGGTCGCCGGCGTGCGTCCCACGCAGCTCGACAACGTGATCCTCGTCGGTGGCTCGACGCGCATGCCGCTCGTGCATCGGCTCGTCGAGGAGTACTTCGGCAAGACGCCGCTCGCGGACATCGACCCCGACGTCGTCGTCGCCCAAGGCGCCGCGATTCAAGGCAAGGCGCTCGCGACCTCGCGTGCGAAGTCGCGCCTCGGCAAGGTCGCGTTGCGTCGCGCCGAGATCGCGCAGCCACGCATCTCGATCGAAGAGGTCTCGACGGGCCTCGCGCAAGATCCGCGGAGCGCGGCTTCGGACAAACCGTCGAAGCGTCCGCCTCCGCCCCCGCCTCGTGCCGCGACCGCACGTCCGGCGCCTCCGCCTCCTCCACCCGTGGCCACGATGGCCAAGCCCTCCGGGCAGCAACTCGGCCTGCCGCCGCCGCTGCCCGAGGCGCCACCGCTCGAGCCGATTCGTCCCTCGCCCGCGTTCGCGGTCGGCACCCCGAGCCTCGACATGCCGGGCTTCGATCTGCCCTCGCCCGAACCTTCGGCCGATCCCGGGCTCGACTTCGGTGCGTTCGATTTCGGCGCGCCTCCCGCGCCGCCCACCGACTTCGAGCCTCTCACCTTCGACGCGCCGCCCGCGCCCCTGACGGCCCCCGAACCCGTCGTCTACGACGTGCCGAGCGAGCCGGTCGCGCCGCCGCTTCTGCTCGACGTCACGCCGCTCTCGCTCGGGCTCGAGACGGTCGCGGGTTACTGCGAGCACATCATCAAGCGCAACTCGGCCATTCCGACCGAGCAGGTGCGCATCTTCTCGACCGGCATGGACGACCAGAGCGAGGTCGTCGTGCGGGTCTGCCAAGGCGAGTCGCGTCGTCTCGAAGAGAACCAGCTCCTCGGCGAGGTGCAGCTGACCGATTTGCCGCCCGGGGCGCGGGGCAGCGCGCAGATCGAGGTGACCTTCATGCTCGACGCGGACGGCACGCTCTCGGTGCGCGCGATGGACCTGAAGAGCGGCCGACAGCAAAGCATTCGAATTCAGCTCGTCGGCGGCGTCGACGAGAGCGGCTTCGAAGAGATGCAGGCGCGTCTGGAAGCGAAATTCGCGGCCCCTCCGGGCGCGTGAACGGGTGGCGGCGCACCTCGTCGGGCGCATGAACGCGTGGCGGCGCGTTGGCGCATGAACGCGTGGCGGTGCACGCGTTGGCGCATGAACGCGTGGCGGTGCACGCGTTGGCGCCTCAACGCGTGGCGGTGCATGCCATCGGGCGTGTGAACGCGGCAAGCGTGTCGTCCCCGCGCGAGCTCTGCGGCGGTGACGACGTCCCGCCAAACACGAGCGCCTCGTGGTCGACTCGTCGTCGGCGGGTCGGCGGACGCGAGGGGCAGGCTCGACGCGCGTTCAGCGTTTGCGTGCCGCGATTTGCTCTTCGACGTGCGCGAGCTTGCTCTGCAGCAGCCCACTCTCCGGGTCGTGACCGAGCGCGATCTTCAGCTGAAGCTTCGCGTTCATCAGATCGCCCGACGCGAGCAGTTGTTCCGCCTTGCGGTAGAAGGGATGCGCCTTGCGGTTGACGGTCTGTGCGGGCGCCGGCTTGCGCGCTGCGGCCTCCGGCTCCGCCGCCAGACGGAGGTCGCCCTTGGCGAGCCCCTCGTCGTAGCGACGCCGCGAGTCGGGGCTCGAGAGCACACGGTAGGCTTCGGCCCCACGCCGAAAGATCTGGGTCGCACGCGCGAGACGCGTCGGGTCCCCGCCCGAGTGATTGTCGGGGTGGTACTTGAGCGCGAAGCGGTGAAACGCGTCGCGCACCGCGTCGGCGTTCGCCTGGGGCTCGAGCCCGAGCAGCGTGTAGTAGTCGAGGTCGTCGAGGCGGTCGGCCACGGACCAGACGGTACCAACCAAAGGACCCTTCGTGCGAGCGACGTGACCAAAGAGACGCGAACGAGGCCTCCACGCGAACGCGTCTAGGCGGCGTGCTCTCGTGCGCCACGTCCGCCAAGCTGCCCGCGTGTCACGGCTCGCCCTGCTCGCCGGTCTCTTCTTCCTCGCGTGCGGGCCGAGCGCGCTCGACCCCGACGTCGACGCGGGGGCGGTACCGCGCGACGACGGCGGTGCGCCCCTTTCGAGCGACGCCGGCGCGACTGCCTTCGGTGGAGCCGTGTCCTACCGCGTCGCTCTCGAAGCGATGACCCGGGTCGACGCGCTCGCGACCTGGCAGCCCGACCGCGTCGTGTTTCGGTCGAGCACCGATCACGCGAGCACGGACCCTTCCGACGCGACGCTTCGAGGCTGGTTCGCCAACGACGACCGAGGCCACTACCACGGCACCTTCGAGATCGACGGACGCCGAGAGGACGTGCTCGCGCACGTCCAGGGGCCGGGGGTGTTGGTGCGCGTCTGGAGCGCCAACCCGGCAGGCACGCTCCGGATCTACGTCGACGACACCCTCGTGATCGACGGTCCGATGGACGCGCTGCTCTCGGGGCGCGACCTTCGTTTTCCGCCGCCCTTCGCCTACGAGGCGGCGGGAGGCGTCACGTTCGCGGCGCCGATCCCGTTCGCTCGAAGCCTCCGAGTCACGGCCGAGAACGCGGACGCGCTCTACTACCAGGTCGAAGCACGGCGCTACCCCGAAGGGACCGTGGTCGAGCCTTGGTCCCCCGCGGCGCACGAGGCGGCCGCAGACGTGCGCGCGGACGTCGCGTCGCAGCTCACGACGCCGACGTCGATCGAGCGGGGCGAAGAACGGGGCTTCGTCCTCGACGGGAACGCCTTCGAACTCGAAGGCGCCGGGACGATTCGCGCGCTGCGCCTGCGGCCCGAGCGCGTGGACGAAGCGACCTTGCGCGACGCCGTGCTCTGCCTCGCGTTCGACGGAGTCGAGACGGTTCGGGTGCCCCTGGGCGATTTCTTCGGGCACGGGCCAGGCGTCGCGACCTTCGACACCTTGCTCGCGTCGATGGACGAGACCGGCACCTTGGTGAGCCGACTGCCCATGCCTTTCGACGACGGCGTACACATTCACGTCGAATCCTCCACGCCGCTCGTGATCGAAGGCCAAGTGAAGGTCGACGCGCCCACCGACACCTCGTGGCGGTTCTTCGCGGGATGGCGCGACCTCGGCATCGTGCGCACCCAACCGCGTCGGGATTGGCGTCTGCTGGACCTTCGAGGCGAAGGCGCCGTCGTCGGGCTCTTGCTCGAGGTCGCGAACGGCGGACCGGGTTGGTGGGGGGAGGGCGACGAGAAGATCTACGTCGACGCAGAGCGCCTCCCCTCGTGGTTCGGCACCGGCACCGAAGACTATTTCGGCGCCGCGTTCTGCTCGCTCGAGCGCTACGCGCGACCCTTTCACGCGCAGACGCTCGCACCCGACGCACGTGGGCACGTGGGCGAAGCGTGCGCCAGCGGTCCGGGGCACGTGGGCCGGACCTCGAACCTTCGATGGCACGTGCAGGATCCGATTCGCTTCGACTCGGCCCTGACGTTCGACCTCGAGCTCTGGCATTGGTGGTACGCCGACTGGTCACTGCAGGCGCTGGTCTACCTCTACGCCGACCCGAGCCTGCAGCACGACTTCGAGCGCCTGACGCCGGGCGGCGTGGTCGAGCCACTCGCGTCGCTTCGTGGCGACGGGATGCTGCCGGGCGAGCGTCCGGAGCCCTGAGCCCGGGTCGCTTCCGGTGTGGCGGCGTGGGTTTCGGGTCTCTTCGAAGGCGTCGGAACGAGCGGGTTTCCCGCTTGTATGAGGAAACAGGCGCATCGGCCCGGGCCTGCTAAGCTCGCGCCCCATGACGCGGCGCGCCGAGCACTCGCGAACGACCTCCGAGACCTCGATCTCGGTCTCGCTCGATCTCGACGGAACCGGGAAGCACGACATCGCGACGCCGATGCCCTTCCTCAGTCACATGGTCGACCAGCTCGCGCGCCACGGGCTCTTCGACCTCGTGGTGAAGGCGACCGGCGACACCGAGATCGACGGACACCACACGACCGAAGACCTCGGCATCACCCTCGGCAAATGCTTCGCCGACGCGCTCGGCGACAAGCGAGGCATTCGTCGTTACGGCTCGGCGACCTTGCCGATGGACGAGGCGCTCGTGACCTGCGCGCTCGATCTGAGCGGCCGCACCTACTTCGTCTGGAAGGTGCCGATGCCGAAGGCGAAGATCGGCGACTTCGACACCGAGCTCGCGGAGGTCTTCTTCGAAGGCTTCGCGCGTGGCGCGCAAATCAACCTGCACTTCCACCTGCACGCGGGCGAGAACCTGCACCACATCGTGGAGATCTGCTTCAAGGCCTTCGCCAAGGCGCTGCGTCACGCGACGGAGATCGATCCGCGCGCGGCGGGCACGCTGCCTTCGACGAAGGGCACGCTCACGGAGTGACGTCGTGACCACCCGCGTGACCGTCGTCGACCTCGGTCTGGGCAACCTTCACAGCGTGCATCAAGCGCTGCTTCGCGTCGGTGCCGAGCCGACGATCACCCGCGACCCGTCCGCCGTGCGCGACGCGTCGCGGCTCGTGGTGCCGGGGCAAGGTGCGTTTCGCGAAGGGAGCGAAGCGCTCGTCGGTCCGCTCGGCGACGCGCTTCGCGACTACCTCGGGAGTGAGCGGCCTTACCTGGGCATCTGCCTCGGCATGCAGCTCCTCTTCGAGCGCAGCGAAGAAGCACCCGGCCACGCGGGACTCGGGGTGCTCGAAGGCGAGGTGCGCCGCTTTGCACACGACCTCCGCGACTCGGAAGGCGCGCGCCTGAAGGTGCCGCACATGACGTGGAGCCCGATCACGCTCACGCGCCCGACCCCGCTGCTCGACGAAGGCGGTTGGTACTACTTCGTGCACAGCTTCTGCTGCGTACCCACGGACCCGGCGCTCACCGTCGCCACGGCCGACTACGGCGGCGACTTCTGCGCGGCCGTGCAACGTGGGCCGCTCTTCGCCTGCCAGTTTCACCCCGAGAAGAGCCAGCGCCGCGGCGCGAAGCTTTTGGAGGCGTTCCTTCGATGGAGCTGATTCCCGCGATCGATCTGCTGGACGGCAAGGTCGTGCGCCTGACGCAAGGCCGCTACGACCAGGTCACCGTCTACTCCGACGATCCCGTCGCCGTCGCCCAGGCCTTCGAGGCCGAAGGCGCGCGGCGTCTTCACGTCGTCGATCTCGACGGGGCACGCGACGGCAAGCCCGGCAACCTCGCGACCATCGAGGCCATCCTCGGCGCGACGAAGCTGCAAGTGCAGGTCGGCGGCGGCGTGCGCGACGCGGACATCGCGGCGCGTTGGCGGGCCGCAGGCGCGCAACGGATCGTGCTCGGCACGGCGGCCATCAAGAACCCCGAGCTCGTTCGTGCGCTCGCGGCGAGCGGCGAGGTCGTCGTCGCGATCGACGCCCGCGGCGGCGAGGTCGCGGTCGAAGGATGGCTCGAAGGCAGCGGCGTGCGCGCGACGGAGCTCGCGCGCGAGGTCGACGGCTGGGGCGTCGCGGCCATCCTCTACACCAACATCGAGCGAGACGGCACGCGGCACGGGCCGGACGTCGAAGGCACGGCCGCCATGCAACGCGACGTGTCGTGCACCGTGATCGCTTCCGGCGGCATCGGCGCGCTCGACCACCTCACCTCGCTCGCGACCTCCGGGGTGCGAAGCTCGGTCTGCGGTCGCGCGCTCTACGGTGGCGCGTTCACGCTCACCGAAGCGTTCGCCGCGCTCGCCGCGGTCTCCGAGCGAGGCGGCGCGTGAGCCGCGTCATCAAACGCATCGTTCCTTGCCTCGACGTCAAAGAAGGGCGCGTCGTCAAAGGCGTGAACTTCGTCGGGCTGCGTGACGCCGGCGACCCGGTCGAGCTCGCGGCACGTTACAGCGAGCAGGGCGCGGACGAGATCACCTTCCTCGACATCACCGCGAGCCACGAGGCGCGCCGCACGCTCTTCGAGATGGTCGAGCGTTGTGCCCGCGCGGTCGCGGTGCCGCTCACCGTCGGAGGTGGCGTCCGCACCCGCGAGGACGTGCGTGATCTCCTGAACGCCGGTGCCGACAAGGTCTCGATCAACAGCGCGGCGGTGGCCGATCCCGAGCTCGTCGCGCGGGTGAGCGACGCCTACGGCGCCCAAGCGTTGGTGGTCGCCATCGACGCCAAGAAGAGCGGTGAGGGCTTCGAGATCTTCACCCACGGTGGCCGCCGCGCGACGGGCCTGGACGCCATCGCGTGGGCGCGGAAGATGGCCGAGCTCGGCGCCGGTGAGCTGCTCGTGACGAGCATGGACCGCGACGGCACCCGCGACGGCTACGACTTGCCTTTGACGCGCGCGATCGCCGAAGCGGTCGAAGTCCCGGTGATCGCATCCGGCGGAGTGGGTACTCTCGCGCACGTGCTCGAGGGATTGAGGGATGCAGGAGCCGACGCGGCGCTCGCGGCGTCGATCTTCCACGACGGCCAACACACGGTCGGCGAGGTGAAGGACTACCTCCTGCGCCACGGCGTGCGTGTTCGCCCGCCCGAGGAGTCGCACGCATGAGCGCGATGGGGGTCACGGCTCGGGAGCTCGTCTCGCAACTGCGCGCGCGCGACCAACGATTGCCGTTCGAGATCGGTGCGTTCGTCGCCCTCGAGACGCTCGAGCGGCTGCTCGAAGGTCCGGCCGTCGTCGGACCGGACGACGTACGCATCGGGCCCGAGGGCACGCTGGCGACCTACGTCGCGCCGAGCTCGGCGTCCGGCGCCGAAGCCGCCAAGAGCGTCGCCGCGTTGATGGCGCATCTTCTCGTCGCCGCGGGACCGGGCGTCCCGCCGACGCTCCTGCGTTTGGTGGAGCAGGGCCCCTCGGACGGTCGATGGGATCCTTCGCGCATGCGAGACGAGCTCGAAGCGAGCCTGGTGCCGCTCAACCGCGCCGCGGCCCGCCGCGTGCTCGCGCGCATCGTCCGGGACCTCGAGGCCGGACCGCGCGCACCCTCCCGAGCGCCCGCCGGGTTGGCGATGGGCGGCGACGTCGACGACGACCTCGACGCGCTGCTCGCGGTCGGCGAGCCCGAAGACGACGAAGACGTTCCGACCTCGGAGCTCCCGCAGCTCGACGCCAGCGGGAACCCGGTCGTGTCGTTCGATTCGATCACCGCCAAGCGCACGGGGTTGCGCAAACGAGAGCCCGAGCCGGATCTCGACGACGAGCCGAGCGCGCACGACCGGCCGACGCCCGCGATGGGCAACGACGTGGTGGCGCTCGGCCGCGCGGTCGAAGCGCGCCGCGCGGCGGAGCGCGAACGCCCGGACCCGACGCCGAAGGTCGAATCCGTGCGTCCCGGACGGATGGAAACGCGCCCGGCGACCAAGCCGATGCCGGTGGCCGAGCTCGACGGATTCGACGAGGAGCCCGTGGGTGGCAAGCGCTCCGGCCTCGGGATGGGGGTCGTGATCTTGGTGCTGCTCATCGTCGGTGGGCTCGGCGCGGTGGTCGTGTTGCGGCCTGACGTCGTCGATCGCGTGATGGGTCGCGCGCCTTCCGAAGACGAGCTGCGCGCCGAAGAAGAAGCCCGGCAGGCGCAAGAACGGGCCGAGCAGATGGACCGTGCGCGCGCCGAGCTTCACGCGCGGCACGGACGGCTCTCGATTCGCGTGGAGGGTCACGACCGCGCGCAGATCCTCCTCTTCGTCGGTCGGGGTCCGGCGGTGGCAGAGAACCTGCCGACCGGCGTCGCGCACGAGCTCGTCGCGGTGGCGGACAACCGAACGCCGACGCGCGCGGTCGTGCCGGCCGACGCGACGTGGGCGCCGAGCGACGACGGACTCCTCTACGAGCTCGCGATGCAGACGGGCGACGAGGAGATGGCGTTCGAGCAGCTCGTGCTCGGGCCGTCGCGCCTCGATCGCAACGCGATGGGCACGCCGAGCGGAGAGCTCGGGCGGGTTCGTGTGATCACCACGCCGCCCGGTGCGCGGGTGTTCTTGCTCGTGGGGTTCGGCACCACGGAGATTCGGGACCTTCCGACCGACGCGCCGCAAGAGATCCTCGTGTACGACGAAGGCGTGCCGCCGGTACGTTCGTTCGTCGGGCCGAGCGATTGGCGCGAAGCCGAGGACGGCAAGGAAGCCGAGCTCGTCGTCACATTGCCCGAGCCGGCACGCCGCCGCTGATCGCGCCCCACGTGTGTCGACGAGCCGCGAGCTCGCCCCATGCTCGTTCCATGCGAGTCGACACGAGCGACGCGTGTCGACGGATGCGGGCGTTGAGGCCATCCTCGCGCGATGTCCGATCACGCGCACGACGGCGTCCTCGACGGGAGCCTCTTCGGCGAGCAGCAGATGTGTTTCGGGTGCGGCCCCTCGCACCCGATCGGCTTTCGCCTCTCGTTCGAGCGAAAGGGGGAGGAGGTCGTCTCCCGCTTCGTGCCCGACGAGCGTTACCAAGGGCCGCCGGGCATCTTTCACGGCGGCTTGGTCATGACGCTCGCCGACGAGGTGGCGAGCTGGGGCGTGGTGATGTTGCTCGGCCGCTTCGGCTTCACCGGGCGCGTCGAAGGCTCGCTCCGCAAAGCCATTCGCATCGGCCAGGAGGTCGTGGCGCGCGCGACGATCGCGGAGGACCGTCGCCGCATCGTCGACGTCGCGATTCGGCTCGAGCAGGAGGACGCGCTCTGCTTCGACGGCAAGTTCCGCTTCATGGTGCTCGACGAGAAGGGCGCGGAGCGGCTCCTCGGTGGACCCTTGCCCGAGCGGTGGAAGGAGCTCGCGCGCCGGAGCGGCTGACGCGCAGAATCGTCTCACGCGCCGGCGAACGACCACGCGTCCGAGCGCGCGCGCTCGGGCTTGGTGCTGCGGCCGAGCAAGGCGCACCGCGAAGCGGTGGTCTCGCGAGGGTTCAGAGCACGAATCAGTTGCACTGATTCATGCTCTTCCTTCTCTTCGAGGGGGCGACGCGCCCCCCGACCGGCAAAGCCGGATCGGGGCCCCCTCCCACCACCGAGCGCCCGGCCACTCGCACGGTTTGCGATCCGTGCAAGTGGCGGCCGCTCTCAGTAGCGGGCGCGAAGGTCTGCCAGGCCTTCGTCGCAGCCGCTTCGCAGCGTGCGCACGCGCAGCGCCGCTTCGGTCGAGGCGGTCAGCGCCGCCTCCGCCGCGGTGGCGTCTTCGGCGCGCGCTTCGCCGGGAGCCGCCGCCTCGAGCTGCGCCACGAGGCGACGCGCTTCGGCCTGCTGCTCTTCGGCTTCGAGCAAGGCTTGGTGCATCTGGAGGCACGCGTCTCGCACGGCTTCGACACGCTCGTTGGCGATGGCGAGGCGACCGAGCGTCTCGACGCGACGTCGCCGCTCGACGAGGTCGTCGACGTTCACGTCGAGCCCGTCGTAGCGGTCGAGGAAGAGGCGCGCTTCGTTGGCCTCGTCCCCGCCGCAACCGGCGAGCAACGACAGAAGCGTGCCCAAGATCAGGAGGCGACGAAGCACGACGAAGCGACGAAGCACGACGCGGCGACGAAGCACGACGCGGCGACGAACGCTCACGGCGTCGCGGCGCTCACGGACGCCGCCGGGACCGCGCCGCGAATGCCGATCGAGTCGTTCGCCACGAACACGTCGACCGTGCCGTCCTCGAAACGTGCGAGCTCGCGCGCGAACACCTCGCCCTCGAGGATCGCGACCGTCTGATCGTTCGAGCGCACGCGCGTGCCGGCCGCGATGCGCACGAGGGGCTTCTCCGCGTCCGCGCGAAGCATGTCCGGGATGCCGTCGGTGCGAGCCGCGCTCGGGGCCACGGTGCCTGCGTCGCCGAGCGCCACGTTCACGTAGCCGACGAGGTACGGACCCTGGCCCACGCGCACACCCTTCCACTCGGCGCCGTCGCGCACGACCTCGAGCAAGATGCCCGGATCGGAAGCCGGGAGCGTCGCGACGACGGCCCCACCGGGGCGATCGTAGAGGGGCACTTCGGTACCGGCGGGAAGTCGACGCGGCGTGCCTGCGGTCGGGCGCTCGGCGTCGGCCGGGGGTGCGGTCGCCGCGAGGCGATCCATCGGGTAGACACCTTCGAACGCCGGCGCGAAGAGCTCGTCGGTCAGGCGCGGCATCGCTTCGACGCGCACGATGCCCGCTTGGTCGGAGGGCCCGAGGTAGCGCACGAAGTCGCCAGGGCCGACGTAGACCTCGGTGCCGCCGATCTTGCCGCGCTGCTGCACGCGAAGGCCGAGGCGCGAGGTCACGAGGTGCGCGCGGACCTTGATGCTCCCGCGAATGCGCACGAGCGCGCGGCCGTTCACCGGTTGCTCGGCGAGCTCGACGTCGACGCCAGGTCGCACGTAGCCGATGGCCGGCGACCGGTCCTCGGCACCGAGGAAGAGCGCGGGCCCCGTTCCCGGACCGGTGACGAGCGCGCTCGGCCACTCGACGTTCACGGGCGCGGTGACGACGGCTTCGGCGCCCGTGCCTTCCGTGCCGGTCGTGATCGTCGTCTCTTCACCGCCCCCACACGCCACGCCCGAGAGGAGCACGAGGGAGAGGCCCGCCTGTCGCACCGTTCGCACCATGGGCGACGAAATAGCCCAAGGTGGGCCTCTTGGCCACAACCCCGCAAAATCACACCCCGGACCCGACGGCCGGAGCCGAGCCGAAGCGGAGAGGGGAGGCCGCCGAGGCGGAGACCGCGGCTCAGTAACGGACGCGCAGCCGGATGCCGAGCGCGGTCGCGATCTCCGTCGCGTAGCGGCGCGGGATGCGATCCAGACGGTCCTCGACCACGGCACGGGCGCGTGCGTGGGGCTCGCCCTTGAGGGCCGGCAGCACGATCTCGGACCACCGCTGCAGCGTCTTGCCGTCCGCGCCCTGGAGCGCGAGCGTCAGCACCGGCTCGAGCCGCTTCTGGTACGCGACCGACGCGATGCAGAGGTTCGCGAAGGTCCGCACGAGACCGTCGCGGCCGACGTCGATCGCCGGCTCGAAGCTGCGCTTGAGCAGCTCGAGGTGTTTGGCCACGCGGGCCGGCGCGATCTTCGCCACCGCGGGAAGCGCATCCGCCGCGAGCTGCACCACGCGCTTGTTCGACGAGGTGATGCCCTTGGCGAGCTTGTCGACGTGCGGCCCGAGCAGCTCCGGCTGCGCCTGCACGATCTCGTGAAGCACACGCGCGGCCTTCGTCGACACCGTCGCGCGATCGTCGAGCAGCTGCTCGGCCATCTCGGTCACCCGCGCCGGCGCGTCGGGAGCCCCGAGGATTTCGGCCGCGACCTTCGCGGAGCCGGTGGCGGCATCCGCTTCCGTCTCGACGTCGTCTTGCACGTCCTGCGTGGTCGCGGGCGCTTCGGGCGCCTGGCTCTTGCTGCGCTTGGACGGCGTCTTGGCGGTCGTCTTGCGGGTCGTCTTCTTCGTGGTCGCCATGGAATCTCCCGCCCGTGTTCGGTGCGGTCCGCTCTGGTGCCGAGGACGTGCGACGTGCGCAGCGTACTCGAAAAAATGGGTTTTGGGGCGCCGCCTACGGCGCGGCTCCTTCGGGGGTCAGGGCCGCCACGAGCTTCGGGAGCGTCAGGGCGTAGCGCCACGCGGTCCCACGGTGGCCGCCTTCGAACTCGTCGTGCTCGACTTCCACGTTCGCGGCGCGAAGCGCCTCGGCGACCTCACGCGCGGCGAGCTGCAAGCCGTGCTCGTCGCGATCGCCGGCGTCGACGATCGCGTAGCGAAGCGAGCGGAGCGCTTCGTGCGAGACTGCGATGCGCTCGAGGGGATCGTGCGCCCGCCAACGTGCGAAAGCGCCTTCGTCGATGCGCCCGGTGCGGACGTCGAAGGGCAACGCGCAATGCGGGTAGGGCGCGTCGCCGTCGGGGGCGTAGGCGCAGCTCGCGGCGAGCGTGAAGATCGCGTCGAACTCCATCGCGTCACGCGGCCCACCGTCGACCACGCGCCGCGCGAACGCTTCCAGGCCACCCGCGCGTCCGATCGCGATCGCGGCGTGGGTGAGCATCGGTCGCATCGTCACGTCGAAGCTCGCGTCCGCGGCGTGAGCGCCAATCGCGGCGAAGGTGCCGGGTCGATCGGTGGCGAGGCGAAGCGCCCCGAAGCCGCCGCTCGAGCGCCCGGCGACGCCACGTCCGCTCGCCTCCGCGATCGTGCGAAAGGTCGCGTCCACGTGCGGGACGACCTCGTCGACGAGGTAGCTCTGGTAGTTGCCGGTCGCGGGCGAATCGAGGAACTGGCTGCCGCCGAAACGCGTCGTCGCGTCGGGCATCACGAGGATCGCGGGGGCGGTCTCGCCACGCGCGATTTGGTCGTCGAAGACCTCGACCGTCGAGCGCTTCCACGGTGACCACGCGACCATCGAGCGGTGCGTCGCCGCGAAGCCCGGGAGCAGCATCACGGTCGGGTACCGCCGCGTGCCCTCGTCGTGGCCGGGGGGCAGGTAGACCAACACGTCGCGCTCGGCGGGGTCACCGAGGGCGTTGCCTTCGAGGCACCTTCCCGGGAGCCGCGACTCCACCAGGCGTCCGTGTAGGCGGAAGTGCATGAGCGACGAGGGTTAGCACATCGCGAGGCACCCTGTGGGGAGCGACGAAGCGGCGGTTGAACGGAGGGCCCCCACCCGGTTACATCGGTGCCGCTGCGAGGGTGCGGCGCGAAGGGGTGTGCGCATGGGCATGGTTCACGGTGGAAGGCTCGTCGCGAAGGCCATCAAGGCGGAGGGCGTCGATCACGTCTTCACGCTCTGCGGCGGGCACATCCAGAACATCTACGACGGCTGCCTCGACGAAGGCATTCGGGTCGTCGACGTTCGGCACGAGCAGACGGCGGGGCACGCCGCGGACGGTTGGGCGCGCGTGACCGGCAAGCCCGGCGTCGCGCTCGTGACGGCGGGACCGGGCGTGACCGACGTCGTGACGGCGGCCGCGAACGCGCAACGCGCGGGTGTCCCGATGGTGATCCTCGGCGGCGCGGGGCCTTCGGTGAACAAACACCAGGGCTCGCTCCAGGACATGGACCACGTCGAGCTCATGCGGCCGATCACGAAGTGGTCGGCGACGGTGACCGAGACGCGGCGTCTCGGCGAGTTCATGCAGATGGCGTTTCGAAAGGCGATGACCGGCGTGCCGGGTCCCGTCTTCCTCGAGGTGCCGCTCGACATCTTGATGATGGGCGCGAAGGAGGCCGACGCGCCGGGCCCCGAGACCTACCGCGCGTCGTACGTTCCGTCGCCGGATTCGAACGCGGTGGCCGAGGCGGCCGCGCTGCTCGAGAAGGCGGAGCGCCCGGTGCTCGTCGTCGGCTCGCAGCTTCGTTGGTCGCCCGACCGCGACGCGCTGAAGCGTCTCGTCGATCGCTTCGAGGTGCCGGTCTTCGTCAACGGCATGGCGCGCGGCGCGCTGCCGCATTCGCATCCGTGTAGCTTCAAGCGCGTGCGTGGCTCGGCGCTCAAGCAGGCCGACGTCGTGCTCGTCTTCGGCACGCCCTTCGACTTCCGCCTCAACTACGGTCGCTCGATTCCCGACAGCGTGAAGGTCATCCAGGTCGACCTCGATCCGACGGTGCTCATGCACAACCGCGGCGTGCACCTCGCGGTGCCCGGCGACACCGGCCACTTCCTCGCGGCGTTGGAGCGTGCGTTGCCCGAGCGAAAGGGCGGCGAGTGGATGGAGAAGATCGCGGCCGAGGACGGCGCGGCGATCGCGAAGATGCAGGAAGAGGCGGCGCTCGACGGAGACCCGCCGAACCCGCTGCGGGTCTGCGCCGAGCTCGCGAAGTTCGTCGAAGAAGACACCATCGTGGTCGGCGACGGCGGCGACTTCGTGGCGACGGCGGCGTACTCGCTTCCGATGCAGTGGCCAGGCGTGTGGATGGATCCCGGTCCGCTCGGCACCCTCGGCGTCGGCCCCGGCTACGCGATGGCGGCCAAGCTCGCGCGCCCCGGCTCGCGCGTCATCCTCGTCTACGGCGACGGTTCGTTCGGCCTTCACGGCCTCGAGTTCGAAGCCATGGCACGCCAAGGCATCAAGGTCGTCGGCGTGATCGGCAACGACGCGGGCTGGACGCAGATCCTCCGCGGCCAGAAGCAGATCTTCGGGGAGAAGCGCCTCGTCGCGACGCAGCTCGACTACACGCGCTACGACAAGGTCGTCGAAGCGTGTGGCGGCAAGGGCTTCTGGGTCGACAGCTGCGAAGCGCTCCCCGGCGCGCTCGCCGCGGCGTTCGATTGTCCCGAGCCCGCGCTCGTGAACGTGAAGATCGGCCAGAGCGACTTCCGCAAGGGCGCGATCAGCGTCTGAGCTCGGTTGGAGGACGAAGCGCACGAGGACACTCGTGCGCTTCGTCGTTTGCGCCGACAGATCCGGACGGCGGGTCGCGCTCCAAGCACGCGGCGGTCTAGCCTGCCGCGCATGGCCGACGACCTCGAGCTCTGGGATGTGGCGCGGCGCGCACGGGCGGGGAGGCTGCTCGCCGACGTCTTGCGCGCGAAGGGCGATGCGGACGAGCTCGCACGCACCCTCGCGCCCGACGGTCCCGGGCCCGGCGTTCGCTACCACGGCTACGACCGAACGCTGATCGCTCCCAAGCGACGGGAGCCCTACCAGGCCCGCTTCGCCACCTTCGAGGCCTTCGTCACGACGTTGGAGGAAGGAGACCCGGGGGCCCTCGAGCTCGGGTGCGAGCTCCTCGCGCGACTCGAACCGGAGGCCGTACTGCCCGTCGCGCAACTGCTGCTCGAAGGCATCGACGGACGTCCGCGGTGGTCGGCGCTCGAGGCCTCGCTCGGTCGCGCGCTCGGCGCGTGCGCGTCGTTCGAGACGTGGCAGCTGCTCCTCACGCACGAGGACGGGGCCTCCTCGAGCGCGGGCATCGCATCGCACGACTACGCGGGCGGTGTCGACGACGCGTGGACGCGCGTTCGCGGCGCCGACTTGGACGACCCGCGCGTTCGCATTCGGACGCTTCCCTTCGTGAGCTACCTGCTCCGTCATGACCGAGAACGCGCCTTCGCGCTCACGGTCGAGCTCCTCGAGGCCTCGCACCACGTGGTGGTCTTCGCGACGCACGCGCTGGCGGGGCTCGGCGCCGAGGGACGCGACGTCTTGGTGAAGCGTCTCCTCGCGACTCCGTCGGGGGTCGTGCTCGACTTCGCGCGCCGTTTCGCGGTGCGGGTGCTCCTCGAGGACGAGACGTCCGCGACCCTCGACCGTCTCGGCGGCGAGAGCGCGCTCCGCACGGACGAGCCGAGGCGTGACGCGCTCGTCGATTGGCTCGCGCACGACGTGTGGCGAACGAAGACCAGCGGGGGACCCCGCGGCTGGCTTTCGGCCGACCCGCGCTTCGCGACCTTGCTCGCGTTCGTCGTCGCCGAAGATCGCCGTCGCGATCACGTCGCCACCGCACGTGACCTCTTGAAGACCTTGCCGCCCGCACGACGGCCCGCCGCGAAGAAGCGCGCTCGTGCGACGACCCTCGTCCAACCCACGCCTAGCCCGGGCTTGGTGCGCGAGATGGAGACGATGCGGGATCGCCTCGCCAGGCTCGTCGCGCACCTCGCACGCCACGACTACCGCTTCGTCGAGCGTCGACCGCTCGTGCCACCTCGCGCGAAGGACCTCGCGGCGCTCGCACGTCTCGAGAAGAAGGTCGTCGTGCCGGCTTCGATCGCGTGTTTCTGGCGCACCGTCGGTGGCGTCGACTTGCGAGGAACGGCGCCCACCTGGCCTCGGTCTGCGTACCTCTTCGATGACGTGCCGGAGCCCGTGTGGCGGACCGATCCCCTCGTCGTCGCACCCGCGGCGGAGGTGGTGGCGACGACGCTCGACGAGCACTCGGAGGCTCCCTTCGCCCTGGTGCTCGCCCCCGACGCGGTCGGCAAAGCAGGGCACTCGGGAGGCACCGAAACACTCTGGCTTCCGCAACGAACGGAGGCCGACGCGACCTTCGACGGGAGCGACGAGACCTTCCTCGCTCGTTTGCGTCGTGCGCTCGAGTGGGCCGGGTTTCCTGGGCTCGCGGAACTGGAGACCCGCGAGCCTCTGCCCGAAAAGTGGTTGGCGGCGGCTCGCGAGGCTTCGCGCGGATAGTCCGTTCGAACCGATTTTTCGGAGCCAGGAGTCTTGCGAGAACGGCCTTTCGAACGCGCGACCTCGAGAACGCCCGCAGCCCTCGGAGCGATTCGCGACCGGGCCGTCGTACCGCCTGCGCACGGCAAACGAGGAAACGAAACATCTCCCGGATGGCTCTCTTTCGAAATCGCGGGACCCTCGTTCTTCCCGCGTTTGGTTCGGGAGTGTCTGGCGCGCGCGTCGTCGGTGCGCTGAATCTCGCGATCGCGCGCCAGGGTTCCCATTTGGGGTAAGGGAATCGCTCACGTCGAAACGGGGCTTCGTCCCGTAGGGTCCCCGCCATGCGACGGGGAATCTTGGTGCTCGCGATGTGTGGAATCACGGCCTGCGGCGGCGACGACATGCCCGCGGGAGACGACGCGGGAAGTGACGCATCCAGCGGGATTCCGTGCACCACGACGAGCGAATGCGACGACGGTTTGTTCTGCAACGGCGCCGAGGTTTGCGAGGGCACGTGTCGCCCTGGCGCGATCCCGTGCGCGGATGCGTGTGACGAGGACGCGGACGAGTGCGTGGAGAGCGGGTGCGACGCGGACGGCGACGGCGCCGACGCGATGGCCTGCGGCGGGCTCGACTGCGACGACACCGATCCGAATCGCCATCCGGGAGCCACGGAGATCTGCGACGACGTCGACGACGATTGCGACCCCACGACCTTGGGCACCACCGACGCGGATGGGGACGGCTTCGTGTCCAGCGCATGCTGCAACGACGGCCAATGCGGCCTCGACTGCAACGACGCACGTCGCGGGAGCAACCCCGACGTGCCCGAGGTGTGCGACGAGCAGGACAACGACTGCGACGGGTCGATCGACGAGGGAGTTCTGATCACCTGCTACCTCGACGGCGACGGCGACGGATACGCCCCCGTCGGTGCGGCGGGCGTCGTCGCGTGTGAGTGTCCGGTGCGCACGACCTCGCGTCCGCCCGAGGACGCTGCCGACTGTGACGACACCTCGGTGGACGTGAGCCCGGGTCTTCCGGAGATCTGCAGCAACGGGCGCGACGACGATTGCGACGGCACCGTCGACGAAGCCGGCAACGATTGGTACCGGGACTGCGACGGAGACGGATACGGGACGGGAACCCCGGTGCGGGCCTGCACGTCGCCGGGAACCCCAGCGGGGTGCCCGGGGGGCGGCCACGTGCTCGTCGACAGCGACTGCGACGACGGCGACCCGAACACCTTCCCGGGGGCGATCGATCGCTGCGATGGGGCACGGAACGATTGCGATGGAACCGTCACCGACGGGGCCGATGCGACGGAGTGGTGCAACTCCACCATGAGCGGACTGCACGCCGAGCTCACGTGCACGTCGGGCGCCTGCCAGTTCTCCGCGTGTCGAGAGGGCTACGGCGATTGCTCGGCTGCCGCGGGGTGCGAGACCGACGTGCTCACCACGCCCACCCATTGCGGCTCGTGCGACAACGTCTGCGCCTTCGGGCTCGCGTGCGGCGCGGGCGCGTGTGGTTTGCAATCGGTCGCCGCCTACCGACACACCTGTGCGGTGGGCGTCGACGGCCGCGTCTGGTGTTGGGGGAACAACTCCGACGGGCAGCTCGGCGACGGGACCACGACGGCGCGCACCTCGCCCACCGAGGTCTCGGGGCTCAGTGACGCCGTGGAAGTCGCCGTCGGGTACAGCCATTCCTGCGCGCTTCGGCGGACGGGGGCGGTCGCGTGTTGGGGGGACAACACGGTCGGAAAGCTCGGCGACGGAACGACGAATGACCGCCGGACACCGACCCTCGTCTCGGGGCTCACGGACGCGTTGGCGGTCGCAGTGGGGAACTCGCACTCCTGCGCACTTCGCGCCTCGGGCGCGGTCGTGTGTTGGGGTCGGGGAACCCTTTTGGGCGACGGTTCCACGGGTCAGAGCGCTACGCCTCGCGCTGTCTCGGGGCTCGGGGATGCGACCCACCTCGCGGCGGGCGATGGCCACACCTGCGCACGACGCTCCTCGGGCCAGGTGGTCTGCTGGGGGACGGGGTCGTCGGGTCGACTCGGCGACGGGACGACGACGAACCGCACGACTCCGACGACGGTCACCGGCCTCACCGACGCGATCGACGTGACGGCGGGGGCTCTTCACTCATGCGCCACACGCGCGACCGGCGGGGTCGTGTGTTGGGGCGCCAACGGCTCGGGGCGCCTCGGAGACGGCACCGCCTCGGAGCGTCGTACACCCACGGCCGTGTCGGGACTGGTCGACGCGGTCGAGGTCTCCGCGGGCTACGCTCATACGTGTGCGCGTCGGGCTTCGGGGATCGCCGTCTGCTGGGGGGACAACGGCTCTTCTCGCCTAGGCGACGGGACGACCGCCGAGCGCCGCACGCCCACGCCGGTGGCCGGGCTCACGGACGCGGTCGAGGTTTCGGCCGGCTACTCCCACACCTGCGCCCGACGCGCCGCGGGAGCCCTCGTGTGCTGGGGCAGCGCCACGGGAGTCTCTGGCGCCACGCCGGCGCTTGCGGGCTTCTTTCCCGCAGCGACCGACCTGGCGGCGGGGGAGAGCCACACGTGCGCCGTTTCGAGCTTCGGCTCCGTGTTCTGTTGGGGCGTGAATGGCGGGGGGATGCTCGGGGATGGGACCACGACCCAACGACTGCAACCGACCCAGGTCGTGGACCTCGACCCGGTCGTCCAAGTGGTCGCTGCGGGCGGGCACACCTGCGCACGGCTCGTGTCCGGTTCGGTCGCCTGTTGGGGCAACAACGCCAACGGAGAGCTCGGAGGTGGAACGACCGGCTCGTCCTACAGCCGGCCGCGCCCGGTCGTGGGCCTCGCCGACGCCGTGGAGCTCGTCGCCGGCGGCGCGCACACGTGTGCGCGTCGCTTCTCGGGCGAGGTCGTGTGCTGGGGCGACAACTACTTCAACCAGCTCGGCGACGGCACGACCACCGATCGGCCGACCCCAACCGCGGTGGTGGGCCTCACCGACGCGGTCGAGCTCGCCGCCGGGGCTCTGCACACCTGTGCGCGTCGGGCGTCCGGTCGCATCGTCTGCTGGGGCGACAACCAATACGGTCAGATCGGCGACGGCACCACGACCGACCGACCCGCCGTGACCTCGACCTCGATCACCGATGCGGTCGAGCTCGTTGCGGGGGCGGTGCACTCGTGCGCGCGGCGGATGTCGGGCGGCGTGGTCTGTTGGGGCAACAACCGCTTCGGTCAGCTCGGGGACGGGACCTCGACCCAACGCAACGCCCCGACGCCCGTCCCCGGCCTCTCGAACGTGGTCGAGCTCGCCGCCGCCGGACGGGTTCCCGGTGCGAGCGACGGTGGAGACCACACGTGCGCACGTCTGAGCTCCGGCGGCGTCGTGTGCTGGGGCGACAACCAGCGTGGTCAGATCGGAGATGGCACTGTGACGCGTCGCCCGTCGCCCACCGCGGTCTCGGGGCTCACGGACGCCGCGCGCCTCGCGCTCGGTACCTACCACTCGTGCGCCGGTCGCCCCGATGGGAGCATCGTCTGTTGGGGCCTGAACTCGGGCCGTCTCGGGGACGGCACCTCGCTCGAGCGACACACGCACGTCGACGTCGTCGGGCTCGCGCCCTGACGCTCTGGAGAAGGCCTCCACGAGCGTCGCGACGGGGTCGGAAGAGCACCGACCGACCCCATTCGAGGCTCAGCCCTGACCCTGCGCGAGTGAGTACCCGCGCATGCCGCCGATCTCGCGCAGCCATTCGCTCGAGCAGAGCGGGAAGACGTCGGCGACGCGTCCGAGCAACGCGATGAGCGCGCGTTGTTCGACCGGGCGCGTGCTCTCGAAGCGTGCGCGGTAGTGGTTGACGCAGTCGGTGTGCGCAGACCCGGTCGGCCACACCTGCGTGCCGCGGTTCGAGATCATCGTGAGCTTCAGGCCGTCGTCTTCGAGCGGCGCGAGCAGCTCCGCGACCGCGCGCGGCGCGAGGCCCGACTCGAGGAAGACGTCCACGCCGAGGAGGTGGTTTCGCTCTGGCGTCGGCGTCACGAGCATCTTCGGATCTTGGCGCAGCGGGACGAGCGGCTTGCTCGGCTCGCCTTCGATCGCGGGCGTTTCCGCGAGCGCCTCTTGCATGAGCTCCACGAAGCGCGAGGTCTGGAACACGGGGAAGGGCTGCCCGAGGTCGGGGCGCGTGTGCATCTTGTCGAGCGTGCGTTCGAGCGCGCTCTCGATGGCCGCCGCGTGCCGCTCCAGCCCGAGGTGGCGAAGCATCATCGTGCCGCTGAGGAGGAGCGCGGTCGGATTCGCGAGGTTGCGGCCCACGATGTCCGGCGCGGTCCCGTGCACCGCCTCGAAGATGCAGATGCCGTCGCCGATGTTCGCGGAGGGCGCGTACGCCAAGCCACCGACGAGACCGGCGGCGAGGTCGGTGAGGATGTCGCCTTGGAGGTTCGGCAAGACGATGACGTCGAACTCCGTCGGGTCGAGCACCAAGCGCATCGCGAGCGCGTCGACGATCACGTCGTCCGCGCGAAGGTGCGGGTAGTCCTTCGCGACGTCGTAGAAGGCCTGCAAGAAGAGGCCATCCGTCATCTTCATGATGTTGGCTTTGTGCGCGCACGTGACACGTCGCGCGCCTTTGCGAGCCGCCATCTCGAAGGTGTAGCGGTGCACCTGCTCGCTGCCGGGCCGCGTGATGAAGCGGCGGCATTGCGCGACGTCGTGCGTCTGCATGTGCTCCACCGCGCCGTAGGTGTCTTCGATGTTCTCGCGCACCATCGTCAGGTGCAGGTCGCCGCGAATCTCGATCGGCAGCGGCACGCCGCGTAGCTTCCGGTACACACGCTTGTTCGCGAAGGTGCCCCAGAGCTTGCGCGCGGTGACGTTCACGCTCTTGTAGCCGCCGCCTTTGGGCGTCTCCATCGGGCCCTTGAAGAGGATGCCGGTGCGTTCGACGGATGCGCGCGCGTCGGTCGTGATGCCGCTCGGCTCGCCGGCCTCGGCGACGCGTCGCCCCATCGGGACGAGCTCGTACTCGAGCGGGACGCGTGCGGCGCGAAACACCGCCAACGTCGCTTCCATCACCTCGGGACCGATGCCGTCGCCCATCGCGACCGTGATCTTCTGCGCCATCTCTTCGCCTCCTCGTTCGTCGTCGAACGCGAAGAAACCTGGCGAGTCGTGGCTTGTTGGTCCAGTTCGAAATATCGACGTGTTTGTAGGTGTGACCTACATAGACTGGATGTGGCTGAACTACCACCACCTCCAATACTTCGGTGCCGTGGTCGACGAAGGCGGGCTCGCCGCGGCGGCCAAGCGGCTCGGTGTCTCGCACCCGACGGTGAGCGAGCAACTGCGCAAGCTCGAGGAGCAGCTCGGCCTGACGCTCTTCGAGCGTCGCGGCCGTCGGCTCGTGCTCACCGAGAACGGCCGCATGGTCTACCGCTACGCCGAACAGATCTTCGGCATGGGCAACGCGTTGCTCGAAGAGGTCGCGGGCCGGCGCGAAGGGCGCACGGTGATCTGCCGCGTCGGTATCGACGGGATGCTCCCGAAGCTCGTCGTACGCCGCGCGCTCTCGCCGATGATGGACGTGCTCGGAGAAGCACTACGGCTACGCTGCGTCGAGGACCAACACGACGCGTTGGTCACGCGGTTGCGCGCGCGTCAGCTCGACCTCGTGCTCAGCGACTTGCCGGCCCACGAGCGCGGCGTGCACTCGCACGCCCTCGGCACCAGCGGCCTCAGCGTCTTCGCGACGCCGACGCTCGCGGCGCGTCATCGTCGTGAGTTCCCGAAGCGGCTCGACGGTGCGCCCTTCCTCCTTCCGATGCCGTCCACGCGCATTCGTCGCGAGCTCGAGCGTTTCTTCGGCCAACACCGCCTGACGCCGCGGGTCGTGGCCGAGGTCGAAGACAGCGGTCTGCTCAAGGCGTTCGGCGAGGACGGCCGCGGCCTCTTCGCCATGCCGACGGTGGTCGAGCGCGAGGTCTGCGCCCAATACGGGGTGAAGGTCGTCGGGCGAATCCCGGAGGTCGAGGCGCGCCTCTTCGCGCTCACCGAAAACGAGAGCCACCCGGCGGTTCGCGCGCTCCTCGACGCGACCGGAGGGTGAGCTTCCACCCCCGAACGCGGTAGGCTCTGAACAACCTTCGGACTTCGAACGTCTCTGAGCGCCCACCCATGCGTCCCATCTCGTTTTCGCTCTGCCTCCTCGTGCTCGCCTCCACCGCGAGCGCGCAGAATCCCTCCGAGCTCGAGGCCCTCTCGCGCAGCGCGCGCCAGAGCCCTCGCGACGCCGACGCGCAACGGGCCTGGGGGCGTGCGTTGGCGCGGGCGGGACGTTGGCGTGAGGCCGAGCGGGCGCTGACGCAGGCGGCGCGCCTCCGGGACGGCTCGCTCGAGGCGCTCTACGAGGTCGCGAGCGTGACCTTCGCCGAAGGCGACTACCGACGCGCCCGCAACGCGTGTCGCACGCTCGAGCGAAAGGAAGCCGGCGCCGCGCTCACGCACGTCTGCCGCGCGCGGGCCTTCTTGGTCTGGAACCGCAGCGGACGCGCCTTCGAGGAGCTCGAGGCCTCCACCGCGGCCGGCGGCGAGTCGCTCTTCGAGCATTGGCTCGCGCTCGGCGACGCGAACCGCCTGCGCTTCGAGGTCGCTCCGTCCGAAGCCGCGTACCGGCGCGCCATCGCGCTCGACGCCGCGCGCTTCGAGCCGCACCTCGGGCTCGCGCTGCTCTTCGCCAACGCCGGCCGCGAGAGCGACGCGCGGGCGCAGCTCGACGAGGCACACCGCAAGGATTCGAACGTGCCGGAGGTTTGGTACGAGCTCGGTCGGCGCACGCCGGGCGCAGAAGGTCACGCGCTGCTGACCCGCGCGATCGCGGTCCGGCCGCGTTGGGGCGCGGCGCTCGTCGCGCTCGCGGAGCACGAGCTCGCGGCCGGCGATCGCGCCAACGCGCGCACGCATTTTCAAGCCGCGATCGGGCAAGACGCGCGCAACGCCG
Organism: Sandaracinus sp.; assembly: GCA_020633125.1. Lineage (GTDB taxonomy): Bacteria > Myxococcota_A > Polyangia > Polyangiales > Houyiibacteriaceae > JACKEH01. The sequence goes on from JACKEH010000004.1 coordinate 68,081, forward strand.
ACGCGCACGTCGGGCTCGGGCGGGTGCTCGCCACGGAAGGCGACGACGACGGCGCGGAGGCCGCGTACCTGCGTGCGCTCGAGATCGTCCCGAACCTGTCGGCCGCCCAGGTCGCGCTCGGCGAGCTCGACGAGGCCCGTGGCCTCACCCAGGACGCGTACGAGCATTACTCGACGGCCGCGAACCTCAACCCGCGCGATCCGACGGGGCTTCTCAAGGCCGCGACGCTCGCGGTCTCGCAGCAGCGTGACGTGCTCGCGACGGGCTTCCTCGACCGCTTGATGCGCGTGCACCCGAACCTCGCGGCGGGCCACGCGCTCTACGGCGACGCGCTTCGTCTGCGCGGCGATCGCGCCGGAGCGGCCGAGCGCTACCAGCGGGCGCTCCGGGGCGAGGGTGACGTCGACCGCGCGCGGGTCGAGCAGGCGCTCACCGAGGTCCGGCGCGAGCCGGTGCGTGGCCCCCAGCGCCACCGCGCGGGCGGCAACTGAGCTCGTGTCCGGAGGCCGCGGCGGAGGCGCACGAAACGGTGCCTCTGCCTTCGGAGCGCGGCTGAGCGCGAACCGCGACTCGGCCGTCGAAGCGCGAAGCGCGACTCTGCCGTCGAAACGCGAAGCGCGACTCCGACGCTGAAGCGCGAAGCGCGACTCCCCACTGAAGCGCGAAGCGCGACTCTGCCGCTGAAGCGCGAAGCGCGACTCTGCCGCTGAAGCGCGAAGCGCGACAGCGCGACTCCGCCGTGGAAGCGCCCGCTCCGACCCGTAAGAAAGGCTCAGCCGCCGAGCGAGGCCAGACGGCTCCGCGCTTCGCCCGCCTCTTCGGCCTCGGGGAAACGCGACACGATCTCTTCGTACGCCTGCCGCGCCTCCGTCGGCTCACCCGTCTGGCGGTACACGTCGCCGAGCAGGAGCAGCGCCTCGGCCTCGAGCCCGCTGCCCTCGTAGGAGCCGAGCAAGGTGCGAAGGCGAAGGATGACGGCCGCGTAGGCGTCGCGGCGAAGGTAGAAACGCGCCGCGTAGAGCTCGTGGGCCGCGAGGAAACGCAGGCACTTCACGATCATCGGCTGCGCCTCGGCGACGCGATCGTCCTCCGGGAAGTCGAGCACGAAGCGGCGGAGCTGACGCAGGGCCTCCAGCGTCGGCCCCTGGTCGCGCTCGTGTGTCGGCGGCGAGAGCAGCCACTCGTCGGGGATCTGCTCGAAGTGCGCCTCCGCGATGCGGAAACGCGCGTAGGCCACCTCGGGGTGCGAGGGGCGAAAGCGGACGAACTGGCGGTACGCCGCGATGGCCTCCGCCCACTCCTTCGCCTTCATCTTGCAGTCCGCGATGCGCAGCTCGGAGAGCGCGGCGAAGCGGCTGTAGGGGAAGTCGCGGCGAATCGCCGAGAACATCGGCTCCGCTTCGAGGCAATCGTCGTCGCGGAACTCGAGGAGCGCGGCTTCGTACGCCGCCCGCGCATCCCGCCCGTAGCGCAACGCGCTCTGGCGCTGGCCGGAGTTCGTCTCGCACGTCGCCCCCAGGGAGAGGAGCGCGAGCAGGGAGATCGCGGAAAAGCGACGCATCGGACGAGCGGGGTAGCGCAGGGGCCGCCCCCGCACAAGGGCGGGTGGTCTGAGAGCGTCCCCCACTTGCACGGATCGAATCCGTGCGAGTGGAAGGGACGCTCGGTGGTGGGAGGGGGCCCCGATCCGGCTTTGCCGGTCGGGGGAGGGGGCGCGCCGCTCCCTCGAGAAGAAGGAAGAGCATGAATCAGTGCAACGGATTCGTGCTCTCGGGCGGCCACGTCGAGGCTCCCGCTTGGCTTGCGCGTCTCGACGGACGGCACCACGACCCGAGGAATGCGTGCCCTCGTCTCGTCCCTCGCGCTCACCCTCCTCGCTTGCGGCGGCGCCCCGCCCGAGCCCCGCACCGGCGAGCTCGCCCCGGATTTCGAAGCCCAGGACCACACGGGCGTGACCCGTTCCCTGCACGAGCACGCCGGCAAGGTCGTGGTGCTCTACTTCTACCCGCGCGACGCGACACCGGGCTGTACGACCGAGGCGTGTGCCTTTCGCGACGCTTGGGACCGCATGCAGGCCGCCGGCGCCGTGGTGCTCGGCGTGTCGACCGACGACGTCGACTCCCACCGGGCGTTCGTCGAGGAGCACCAGCTCCCCTTCGCGCTCCTCGCCGACACCGACGGGCGCATCGCCCAGTCCTACGGCGTGCCGGTGCGCATGAACTTCGCGAAGCGCATGACCTTCGTGATCGACGGCAACCGACGGATTCGACGGGTCTTCGAGGAGGTCGATCCCGCGGTGCACGTCGACGAAGTGCTCGCGGTGCTCGACGAGCTGCGCCGAGAGTGACCCACGTTTCTCCCGTGCCCGTGCCCGTGCCCGTGCCCGTGCCCGTGCCCGTGCCCCTAGAGCTCCAAGCCCTTCGCGGCTCCGCCGCCCGGAACACCTAGACCGCGAACGTCAGCCCGCTGCGCGGTACCGCCGCCCGAGGTACACGGCGAGCACCAACCACGCCCCGGCCACGCCGACCCCGGCCCACGCGAAGCCCTCGATCCCGACCGCGAGCGAGGTGCCGCCGAACACGAGCCCGGCGGAGAGCAGGTCGCCCAAACGGACCACGAGCGTGTCGGCCGTGTGCTTCGCCGCGTACTTGGCCGTACGCGACGTCGGCAGCCACAAGAGCGCTCGGCCCGTGTTCATGAGCGAGTAGTCCGCCGCGTTCGTCGCGCCCTTCAGCCACGCGAAGGCCAACGCCGGCACGCCGAGCGCGAGCCCACCGAACGCGAGGATCGCCATCACCGGCGCGGCCACCAGGACTCCCGAAAGCCCAAAGCGCCGCACGAGACGCGGCGCCAGCAGCAACTGCAACGCGAGCGCGGCGACGTTCACGCCGAAGTAGAAGTCGCCGTAGAACGCGCCGATCGCGCGCGGGTCCGAACCGGCGAGCGCTTCGACCACCCGTCGCCCGAGCGTGTACTCCGCCGTCGTCGTCGCGACGTTCAGCAGCACGAGCAGCAACGCCACCGCGCGAAGGTAGGGATCGCGCCACAGCAGCCGCGCGCCCTCGTATGCACGCGGGGCCTCGGCCTCCGCGACCGGCGCGCCTCGTTCCGGCAAGACCGCGAGGTAGAGCGCGAGGTGCACGAGCAAGAGGCCGGCCGCCACGCAGAGCACCAGCGCGGGGCTCTTCTCGGCGTCGAAGAGCCGACCCGCGAGGAAGCTTCCGGCGAAGCCGCCCGCGGTCATGCCGATCGCGATGCGAGGAAAGGCGCGCTCGCCGGCCGCGCGCGAGAAGCGCTCGTTCGCGAAGCCCCAGAAGAGCGCGACGGCGGACACGTTGAGCACGCCGAGCCAGACGTAGAACGCGAAGCCGATCGGCCAGTCCAGCGCCGAACCGATCGCGAAGAGCAGGAGCGTCGCGAGGAAGAAGCCGAGCACGCCGAAGAGCAGTCGCGAGGTTCCACGCGCGAGGCGGTCGACCATCGGCACGAGCGCGACCAGCGCGACGGCTTGGGCCCCACCGGCGTACGCCTTCAGCTCCGGGCCGTTCGGCAACGCGAGCACCAGCGGCTCGCGTGCGGTCTTCAGCAGGTAGTAGGCGAAGAGCAGGACGAAGACGCTCGCCCCCATCAGCGCGGTGGTGCGCCGCTCGTCGTCGAGCGGGGTGACGGCCACGGCGGGTGCGGAGAGCGACCCGGGCGAGCTCGACGGCATCGCGCGATCGAGCCTCACGGACGTCGCGGGGTCAAAAGAGCGGCCGGCAAGAAGATGCTGTAAATCACGTCAAAATGATGTTCTAAACATTATCGTATTTGTCTGATGTTCGTAATCATTAGTGAAATTGGCTGGCAAGGCCCTTGCTCAACGACTCCTCCGAGGAGAGAGCGCCATGACCCAGCCCACCGAGAACAGTGTCCTTTTCGCCCTTCGTGAGCTCGCCGACCTGGAGGACGCACGCATCGCCCGTGAGGAGGCCGAGGCACGGGCCGCGAAGGAAGCCGCGGAGGCCGAGGCGAAGGAAGCGGCGCGAAAGGCGGAGGAGGCGCGCGAGCACGCGCGAGCGGAAGCGGCCCGTGAGGCGGCGGTCGCCCGCGAGGTCGCGAAGGCCGAGGTCGATCGGCAAGTCACCGAGCGCACCGCGGAGGCTTCGGAGCGGGTGGCCTCGTTGCGTCGCGAGCTCGACGGCATTCGCGCCGAGCGCGAAGAGCTTCATCGTCGGGTCGTCGCGGGCGAGCCGACCGACGAGCCCCGAAGCTCGCGCCCGTGGGCGTTGGCGTTCGCGGCGAGCGTGGCGGTCAGCGCGACGCTCGGAGCGCTCTTGGTGTGGCGCGCGTCGATCCCGGTGCCGGTGGCGGCCCCCGAAGTCATCGTGCGCGAGGTCCGTGTGGAGGTACCCGTCGAGGTGCCGGTGCCCGTGGCGGCGACGCCCGTCGAGGTCGCGCCCACGCCGGTCGCAACCCCTCCGCGCTCGACGCGTCCGAACCGCCCGCGGCCGCCGCGCGTCCGAGACCGCCACGCCGACGCGCTCGAGCGCCTCGAACGCTGCGGCGACGACCCCATCTGCCTCGGCGACTGATCGGAGAGCCCAGGTTCACGGGTCGCCGTCGGTGCGGTTGCATGCTCGTTGCTCGGACGCTCGGGGTAGGCGCGCCTCGAGAAGACGGAACGGCATGAGTCCGCGCGACGGACTCTGGGTGTGAGGCGGTCAGACGCGCTGCGTGCGCCACGCGCCGCGCTTCACCTCGAACACGAAGGTCGCGGTCTGCACGAGGCGGTAGACGACCTGCGCGATCCAGATGGCGGTGAGCCCGAACCCGAGGACGGGCCCGATCAGCCAGACCACGGGCAGCAGAAGTCCCCACTGCAGCACGATCGATGCGCGCATCACCACGCGCGTCGCACCCGCGCCGACGAGCGCGTTCATTCCGACCATGCCGGCGACGTCGACGACGACCAGGAACGCGACCATGCGCATCGGGGTGATGGCCATCGCGAGCGTGTCCGGGTCGTGAAGGAAGACGCCGAGCACGAGCGATGGGGCGAGGGCCGCGGGCAACGCGATCACGCCGACCACGACGGTCGCGAGCTTGGCGACCTCCCACACCCAACGCTCGGCGTCGTCCGGGTCGCCACGTCCGAGCGCCTGACCCACCAGCGAAGCCGCCGCGAGGCCGAAGCCGAGGCCCGGAAGGAGCGCGACGAGCATCAGGTCGAGGATGACCTTGCTGGCCGCGACCTCCGAGGTGCCGACGCGCCCGACCAGGGTGAGGAAGAGCGTCATGCCGGCGGCGAAGAAGATCTGCTGAATGCTGATCGGCGCCGACACTCGAATCATCGTCTTGAGCGTCTCGCGGGTCGGCAGGCTGCGCAGGAAACCGTGCCCGCGCGCGTGCACGAAGCCGAGCCCGAAGTAGCAGAGCGTGCCGACGTAGGTCGACGCGGCCGAGGCGATGCCGGCGCCCGTCGCGCCGAGCGCGGGCGCACCGAGGTTGCCGCCGATCAGCACCCAGTTGAGCGTGATGTTCGTGGCGTGCATCGCGACGAGCGTGCCCATGTAGAGCATCGACTTGTCGACGGCGTTCCAATGCCCTCGGAACGCGAAGTTGATGCCCATCGCGGTCATCGCGACGAGGCGAGCCTGCAGGTAGGGCGCCCCTTCGGCCGCGACCTGCGGGTCGTCGGCGACGACGGAGAAGATCCACGGCGCCGCGAACACCAGGCCCGCCGAGATCGGGATTCCGAGCACCGTCGCCAAGACGATGCCGCCGTTGAGCGGGAACGCGACTTCGTCGGTTCGACCTTCGCCGACACGCCGGGCCGCGATGGCCTGCACACCGGACGAGAGCCCGAGGATGAAGGCGGTCAGCAGGAAGTTCAGGAACCCGCCGAGGCCCACGGCCGCCAGCGAGGTGTCGCCGAGGCTCGCGACCATGCCGGTGTCGACGAGGTTCAGGACGTTCTGCGAGACCATGCCGCCGCAGATCGGCAGCGCGAGCTTCAAGATGCGTCGGCGCCGTGCGGCGGGATCGGTGGGTACCGCCGGGGCGGCGACCTCGGTCGTGGAGGAGCTCACGGAGTGGTCACGCCGACGCCCTCGGCGTCGCCTCGGAGCACGGTCGTCGGACCCGCTTCGGGCGCTACGTCGTTTTCGTCTCCGCCCTCGTCGGTCGGGACGTCGTCGCCGGCGGTCTCCGGGTCGAGCTCGTGCGCGTGCGCCGTCGCGAGCATCGCTTCGAGGGCGCTTCGCACGCGCACCAGACGTCCCGTCGCTTCGAGATCCGCGTGGTGCTCCCAGACCTCCGACTCGGCGCCACCCACACGAAGCTTCAGCCACGCGCGGCCCTGATCGAGGGCCGGATCGGGCAGGTCGTCGTCGACCTCTTGGTCCCAACCCTCGATCTCGAGCACCAACGCGATCAGATCGCGGACCTGCTCGGCCGAGACGGTGTGGCGACCTTCGGCGTCCGGGCGCCCGCCCGGAGTGCCCCGCGAGGTCGGATCGCCGGCTGCGAAACCGGGGCGCCAGGTGCGGTGCTCGAACGTGCCGTCGCCACGCACGACGAGATCCCGCGCGCCGGTCGAAGTCCCGCCGCGTTCTTCCCAACGCACCTCGAGGTCGGGCGGAAGGTCCGTGGCCGAGCGCGCGTCGCGGAGCGCGCCCTCGACCGGCGGGGTGCACGCGAGCACGAAGAGGAGACACGAGGCGAGTCGCACGGGAGCGGAATACCACGAACACCCGCGCTCGGCAGCGGCCGGGCCACGGGGTACAACGCGGCGATGAGCGTGAGCGTCTGCTTCGTCTGTCTCGGGAACATCTGCCGCTCGCCCACCGCCGAGGGCGTGTTTCGACACTTGGTCGGGGAGGCGGGTCTGGACGGCACGATCGAGATCGACTCTGCCGGCACCGCGGCCTACCACGTCGGCGAATCGCCCGACCCGCGCAGCACCGCCACCGCGGCCCGCCGTGGGATCGTGCTCGAAGGGGCCGCGCGAAAGTTCGTGGCGCGGGACTTCGCGCGCTTCGACTACGTCGTCGCGATGGATCGGAAGAACCGCGACGACCTGCGCCGACTCGCGCCCGACGCCGAAGCGTGCGCGCGCATCTCGTTGCTTCGCGATCACGATCCGAGCTCGCCGGCCGAGTCGGACGTGCCCGATCCCTACTACGGCGGCGCGAAGGGCTTCGAAGAGGTGGTCGACCTCTGCGAGCGCGCGTGCGCGGCCTTGCTCGCGACGATTCGCGAGCGGCACGGGATCGGCGGATGAGCCTCGACGCGGCGCTCGCGCGAACCTTCGGTGCGTCGCCGCGCGACCAGACGCGGGTCTCGGGCGGGGACATTCACGAGGCGTGGCGGGTGACGCTCGCCGACGGACGGGTCGTCTTCGTCAAGACGCACCCGCGGCCGCCGCGCGGCGTGTACGAAGCCGAAGCCGACGGCCTGTCGTTCCTCGCGGAAGGACCGCTGCGTGTGCCGCGGGTGTTGGCGGCCGAGCCTTCGTTCCTGGCGCTCGAATGGCTCGAGCCCGCGCGCCGCGTCGCCGACTTCGACGAGCGACTCGGGCGGGGGCTCGCGGCGTTGCATCGCGCGCAGCCGGCGTCCTTCGGGCACGTGCGCGACAACTTCCTCGGGCCGCTTCCGCAGCCGAACGAGCCCGCCGACGACTGGCCTACCTTCTACGCCGAGCGTCGCTTGGCCCCGATGCTCGCGCGCTCGAGGGCCGACGCGTCGCTGCGTCGTCGCTTCGATCGTTTGTACGCCCGCCTGCCCGAGCTCTGTGGTCCGCCCGAGCCCCCGGCGCGGCTTCACGGCGATCTCTGGGGCGGCAACCTTCACGTCGACGAGCGCGGCGAGCCGGCGTTGATCGATCCGGCCGTGTACGGCGGACATCGCGAGATCGACCTCGCGATGATGCGCCTCTTCGGAGGGTTCTCGTCGCGTGTCTTCGCCGCGTACGAAGAGGTCCATCCGCTCGCGCCCGGGCACGAAGAGCGGGTCGCGCTCTACCAGCTCTACCCGCTGCTGGTGCACGCCGTGCTCTTCGGCGGCGGCTACCTCTCGCGCGTGGCGTCGATCGTCGACACGCTCGTGTAGTCGCGTCGCGCTCGCGCGCCGACCGCATCGTGTCGCGTGCTCGCGCCGTCAGAGCGTGCGCGGCGTGGTCTCGGCGAGCAGGCGTTCCAGCGTGCCGGGGTCGAAGCCGGTGGTGAGCCGACCGCGCACGTCGATGACGGGGATGCCGCTGGTCGGCACTCCCTGAGCCCGCGCCTTCGCTTGCATCTCGGCGCGCGCACCGGGGTCACGCTCGATGTCACGGTCTTCGACGGGCACGCCGCGCTGCGTGAGCCAGTTCTTCGCCGAGCGGCACGCGCTGCACCACGACGCGCCGTAGACCACGACCGGCGCCGCTGCGAGGGCGACCGCGCCGGCCGGCACCTCGCCCGGAAGCGCCACGCCGGTGAGTCGGTCGACCAGGATGTCGAAGGCCGCGCGCGGGTAACGGTGCACGGGGTACCGACCCTCCTGCATGCCGCGAAGGTCGGCGACGTAGACGTGCTCCGGCTCGCGCTGCTCCGGCGGAATCTCGAGGGAGTCGACCACGACGTATTGGCGCCGCTCCGTCGGAACCTCGGCGAGGCTCGAAGCGCGGTGCGGACCCTCGGCGTCGAAATAGGTGAGCAGGAGGCCCGAGAGATCGCCGCGCACCGCGAAGGGCGGCTCGACCGGCTCGGCGCCTTCGGGCACCGCTTCGGCGCCGGGAGCCGCGGGACGACCCGAGTCGCAAGCCACGACGAGCGCGAGAACGAGCCAGAGGCGACGCATGGCCGAGGGAAGTAGCACGTCGCGTGCGCGATGACGAACGCGAGACGTGGACGGTGTGCGCTCGCTTCGGCTTCGCCTCCGCTCCGCGGTGTGGGGACGATTCCCCACGCCCCTCTCCTCGCCGTCCTCCCTACGCTTCGCTTCGGTCCGGCGGCTGCGGCGCTCCGCGGGCGAGGGGCTCCGCCCCTTCGAACCGAACGCGAGATGCGCGCGGCAGGATGCTCGGCTTCGCCATCGCCGGTCTGAGAGCACGCCCACTTGCATGGATCCAATCCATGCGGGTCGGGGGCGTGCTCGGTGGTGGGAGGGGGCCCCAATCCGGCTTTGCCGGTTGGGGGAGGGAGCGCGCCGCTCCCTCGAGAAAATGGAAGAGCATGAATCAGTGCAACTGATTCGTGCTCTGACTGCCAGAGCGGGTCAGGCCGACGCTCGGGCTTCGTCGACCGCGCGCTCGACGATTCCGCGAATCTCGGTGAGGCGCTCCGGCGTCCGGGCCTCGAAGCGGAGCACGAGGACGGGCTGCGTGTTGGAGGCGCGCACCAGACCCCACGCCGCGTCGCCGAAGAGGATGCGGGCGCCGTCGACGGTGACGACCTCGTACTCCTTGGCGAATCGCTCGCGCACCTTCGTGACCACCGCGAACTTCTCGTCGTCTGGGCAATCGACGCGAAGCTCCGGCGTGACGTGGGTGACCGGCACGTCGGCGAGCAGCTCGTGAAGCGGCTGCTGGCGCTTGCTGAGCAGCTCGAGCAGACGGCACGCCGCGTAGGTCGCGTCGTCGAAGCCGAAGAAACGGTCCGCGAAGAAGACGTGGCCGCTCATCTCGCCGGCGAGCAACGCGCCCTCTTCCTTCATCTTCGTCTTGATGAGGGAGTGACCCGTCTTCCAGAGGATCGGCCGGCCGCCGTGTTTGGCGATGTCGTCGTAGAGCGTCTGCGAGCACTTCACCTCGCCGAGCACCGCGGCGCCCGGGCGATGCGCGAGCAGATCACGCGCCAGCAGCGTGAGCAGCTTGTCGCCCCACAGGATGTCGCCGCGCGCGTCGATCACGCCGATGCGGTCGCCGTCGCCGTCGAACGCGATGCCGAGGTCCAGGCCCTGCTCGAGCACGGTCTTGCGGAGCAGCTCGAGCGTGTGCGGCTCGGTCGGGTCGGGGTGATGCACGGGGAAGGTGCCGTCCATCTCGCAGAGCAGGGTCACCGGCTCGAAGCCGAGCGTGGTGAGCGCCGCGACCGCCGTGGGACCCGCCGCGCCGTTGCCGGCGTCGATCGCGACGCGAATCTTCGTGTGCGCCGGCTGCACGTTGCCGCGCAGGAAGCCGAGGTACGCGGGGAGAACGTCGACCTTTTCGACCGAGCCACCGCCGGGAAGCTCGAAGTCGCTCTCTTGGATCATCGTGCGCAGCGTCACGATGTCGGCGCCGTAGAGCGACCCCTTGCCCTTCATCATCTTGAAGCCGTTCTCCGGGGGAGGGTTGTGGCTTCCGGTGATCTCCACGCCGCCGTCGAGGTCGAGGTGGAAGACGGCGAAGTACATCAGCGGGGTGGGCACCACGCCGATGTCGACGACGTCGCAGCCCGCCTCGAGCAGGCCACGCAGCAGCTCGTCGTGGAGGCGGTCCGAGCTCTCACGGCAATCACGGCCGAGCGCGAGGCGCTTGGCGCCACGACGACGGTGGTAGGTGCCGAGCGCGCGGCCGAGGGCGCGGGTGAGGTCGTCGGTGAGGTCGCGCTCGGCGACGCCGCGGATGTCGTACTCGCGGAAGATGTTCGGGTTCATCGTGAATCTCGATCGGAGAAAGCGTCGCCCGCGGCGACGGAGAAGGCATCGTGCCGGAACACGGCGTGCGCAGGGGCTCAGACGCGCTCGTCGTCGCGCGCCTTGAGCGCGTCGACGATCGCGCGGACGTCCTGGGCACGCGAGCGCGGGAGGATGAGCAACGCGTCTTCGGTGTCGACCACGACGAGGTCGCTCACCCCGACGAGCGCGACGACCTTGCCGGTCTTCTCGACGCTCGCGAAATTGCCCTTCGCGTCGACGATCACCGCGTCGGCCGGCAACGCGTTGCCGCTCTCGTCGTGCTCCGCGAGCTCCCACGAGGTCGTCCAGCTGCCGAGGTCCGACCAACCGAACGAGCCGGGAACGACGAGCACCTCGTCGGCCTTCTCCATCACGCCGTGGTCGATGGAGATGCTCGGCAAGGTCGCGTAGGTCTTCTCCACCAGCGCGTGCTCTCCGCCGTTGGCTGCGGCGAGCTCGTACGCTTGAAGCTGCTGACCGAGGCCGGGAAGGTGCGTCGCGATCGCGTCGAGGATCACGGACGCGCGGAAAAAGAAGACGCCGCTGTTCCAGAGGAAGTTGCCCGCGGCCAAGAACTGCTCGGCGCGCTGGCGGTTCGGCTTCTCGACGAAGCGGCGCGCGCGGTGCACTTGATCGCCGACCTCTTCGCCGACCTCGAGGTAGCCGTAGCCGGTCTCGGGGCGGGTGGGCTCGATGCCCACGGTGACGAGCGCGCCTCGTGACGCGGCCTCGAGCCCACGCCGCAGTACGGCGAGGTAGGCGTCGGGCTCGCCGATGTGGTGGTCGGCCGGGAGCACCATCAACACGCCGTTCGGATCGCGACGACGCACGTGCGACGCGGCCCAGCCCACGCAGGGCGCCGTGTTGCGCCCCGTCGGCTCGGCGAGGACGTTCGCGCGCGGCAGCTCGGGAAGCTCCGCGGCGGTCGCGTCGGCCAACGCGGCGCTCGTCACGACGAGCACGCGCTCGGGCGGGACGAGCGGGGCGATGCGCTCCAGCGTGGCCCGCAGCAGGCTCCGATCGTCGCCGGGTGCGAGGGGCAGGAGCTGCTTGGGCCGCTGGCGGCGGGAGGCGGGCCAGAATCGGGTGCCGGAGCCCCCGGCCATGATCACCGCCCAAGCATTCGGGAAGACGTCGTTTTCGGACATTCTCGCCTCTCGTCGTCACGCCCCCGGCGCGCGCTCCGCGCGAGGTCTAGCAGACCTGCGGAAAAAGGTCCCACGGGTCCGTTCTCCGCCTGCGGGCGCGCCGGATTCGAAGCCTCGGGGCACGAATCGTCGTGCGCTTCTTCTTCTCGAGGGGCCCGGCAGCCGGCTCGGGGCCCGACCGTCCGTGCACGTCGGGACGCGCTCAGCCGCCGCCCGAGAGCATCCAGGCGCCGACCGCGATGCCGATCGCGATGCGCCACCAGCCGTAGAGGCTCAGGCCGTAGCGTTGGAGCGAGCGCACCATGAAACGAACCGCCACGACCGCCGACGCCCACGCCGCGGCGAAGCCGACCGCGAGAGGGGCCGCGCCGTAGGCTTCGAGCATGACGCTGCCGCTCTGAAGCGTTTCGTAGGCCGTCGCGGCGCCGAGGGTGAGCAGGCCGAGCAAGAAGCTGAGCTCGACCGCGGCGGGCAGCGAGAGACCGACGACGATGCCACCGACGATGGCGGCCAAGCTCCGGCTCGTGCCGGGCCAGAGCGCGAGGCATTGGAAGACCCCCACGATCACCGCACGGCGAACGTCGAGCGACTCGAGCCCGGCACCCTCGGCGGTGCGGAGCTTCTTTCCGAACGCCACCAGCAAGACGCCGCCGACCACCCACGCGGCCACCACCGGCCAGGTGCCGAAGAGCACGCTCTTGATCGTGTCGCCGAGCAAGAGACCCGCCGCGGCCGCCGGTACGAAGGCGGCGACGAGCGCGAGCGCGAGCTTGAGCCCCTCGGGGTCTTTGCCGACGAGGCCCTTGAGCATCGAGAGCACACGCGCGCGGTAGAGCCCGAGCACGGCGACGATGGCGCCGGCTTGAATCACGATCGCGAACGCGTTCGCGGCCTCGCTCGCCTCGATGCCCATGAGGCGTTGCGTGACGAGCAGATGGCCGGTCGAGCTGACGGGAAGGTACTCGGTGAGTCCTTCCACGAGCCCGAGGAGGAGCGCCTCCCAGAGTTCCATGGCGCGCGAGGGTGCCGCCTCGACGCGGCCGGTGCAAAGTCAGAGCTGGGCGGCGACCTCGAAGGGCACCTGCCAGCGCGCGCTGCGACCCACCCGCGCGCCGCTCTCGGCGAGGTACGCGGTCAACCCCGCGGCGAGGCAAGGCTCGAATCCGTCGACGTCGAGCGCGGTCTTTTCGACCGTGAACGCGCCCTCGTAGACGTCGTAGTCGCCCATGTCGCGCAAACGCGTCTCGAGCTTGAGGATCAGTGACGCGCGCGCCTGGCGCTGGTGGCGAAGCTCCCAATCCTGGATGAAGCAGTCGGCCACGATGCGGGTGGCGTCTTCGGAGCGTAGGGTCTCGCGCACCGTGTCGTAGCCCGGCTCGGTCGCGTCCGGCATCGAGAGCGCGAGCTCGATCGCGTCGACGGTCGGGCGCGAAGGCTCCTGGGTGAAGAAGCGCTCGGGCGTGGTGGCTTCGTCGAACCCACCGAGCGCGAGCCCGTCGTAGCGAAGGCGACCCACGGCGCGAAGGACCTCGACGCGCTGCGGATGACCTGGCAACGACGCGCGAAAACAACGGTCGGCGAAGCGCGCGCCGCGCTCGCGTTCTTCCGGGGTGTCGTAGTAGCGGAGCGCGACCAGGGCCGCGGCGCACGCGACGTCGGCGGGCACCGGGGCCTCGGCGCTCGCGTACGCGCTCAGCGCTTCTTCGTAGGACGCCAAGGCTCCTTCGGAGTCGCCGGCGGTGCGTTGGGCGTCGGCGGCCGAGGCGAGGGCTTCGGCGCGAACGCTGGTGCGTCGGTGACGGCAGCTCTCGGCCACGCAGACCTGCCCACGCGGGCACCCTTGGTTGCCGGCGCACGTCGCGCCCGAAGCGGTCTCGGGCGGGCCCTCGTCTTCGGCGGCCGTCGACGGACCCTGGGCCCACACGTTCCCACCCCCGCTTTCGGAGGCGCCCTGTCCGCAACCGAGCAGGAGCACGCCGACGAGGATCATGCTGCGCTTCATGCGGGGAGCATCGACGCGGAGGGCGCGTCGGAGCAAGCACGCGCCCACCGAGCGTGCGATCGAGCCGCGCGTCGCCGTGCGAGCGAGCCGCACGCCTCCGTGCGATCGAGCCGCGCGTCTCCGTGCGAGCGAGCCGCGCGTCGCCGTGCGATCGAGCCGCGCGTCAGCCGCCGGCCGCGCCCGAGAGCGCCCCGCCCAAGAAGGGAAGGAGCGAACGAAGGTCCTGGTCGTTGAAGCGCAGCTGCAGACCGAGGAAGAAGTCGAAGCTCTCGTTGAGCGCGTCGTCGATGCCGGCGGTCACCCAGAGGCGGTTGACGATCTCGAACGCGAGACGCGCGCGCACACGCGGCAGGGTCTGCACGCCGAACGCGAAGATGTCCGTGTTCAGCTCGAGGCGATCGTCCCAGACGTGAAGGTCGAGGCCGAGACCGCCCGTGCTCTCCATGATGCCGAAGCGGAAGGTCGCGAAGGAGATGCGCTTGGCGAGCTGAATCGTGAAGCGGAGGGCGTCGCCTCGGACCACGCGCCGTTCGACGTACTCGCCCGGGTCCGGCGAGCCGCTGCGGGTCACCTGCGTCTCGGTGACCGAGATGTCGCCACGCGGATCGTCGACGAGCTGAATCAGGAAGTACCGGTCCTCGCGCGGCTCGAGCCGGAGCGAGAAGTACGTCTTGAGCGTGTTCGCGAGGAAGTTGTACTCACTGCGCAGCTCCACGATCGTCTGCAGACGCGCGAAGCCGCCGACCAAGTTGTTCAGGCCTTCGGCCGCGCCTTCGACCTCGTCGATGAGCGTCTCGTCGCTCGTCACCCGGCCGAGGGTGCCTTCACCGCGGGCGGTCCGATCCGTCACCGCGCGCACGTCCGCGAGCACCTCTTCGAGCTGCTCCGAGGCGCGGCGAATCGAAGACACCGTGTCGTCGACCTCGCCGACCGCATGGTCGAGCTCCGGGCGGCGGTTCGAGATCACGCCTCGGACGTCGGACGTGATCTGCTCGAGGTTCTCGAGCGCCGCGACCAAACGCGGCCCGCCCGCCTGGGTGGTCTCTTCGATGTTGGCGAGCGTCCGACCGACCACGGCCTCGTTCGCGCGAATCGTGCGGTTGACCGCCTCGAGCGCCTCGCTGAGGTTCTGCAGCGCGCTCTCCATGCGATCGCCCGCTTCGTCGTTGCCGAAGCTGCGCTCGAGCTGGTGGGTGACGGCGCGCACGTTCTCGGAGATCTCCGCCACCGTCTCCATGATCTGGTCGGTGCCCACCGACTCGCTCACCACCCGAATGCGATCACCATCCTCGAGGCGGGGGAGGGTGGCGTCGCCGGGATTCAGGACGAGCACCTTCTCGCCGAGCAGCGACTCCGTCCGCATCGCGACCCGCGCGTCGTCGTGCAGGGCGACGGAATCGTCGACCAGGATGTCCACGCGGGCCTTGTCACCCTCGAGGGTGATCCGGTCGATGCTGCCGACGGGAATGCCCGCGATCACCACGCGCGACTTGGCGATCAGGCCCTGCGCGTCGTCGAAGAGGGCGTAGACGCGGTAGCCCTCGCCGTCCTGACCCTCGTCGACGTAGCGAAAGACCGCGATCACGGCCGCTACGCCGAGGAGCACCAAGAGGCCGACCTTCGCGGCTCGCCACGTTTCCCGCACGGGGCGCACTATAGTCGGGTCCCGGCCCGCGGTCGCGTTCGAGGACTTTGTGCCCTCCGCGTCTCCAGGCGGGTACGCCGCCGTTGACCCCCGTGCGCCCGGTCGGGCAACCTCTACGCGTGCGAAGGCTGCTCGTTCTTTCGTGCGTGTGGTTTGGGTGCGCCACGGAGCCCCTCGGGGACAACTTCGTCGCGCCGGACCCCATGATTGACGAGGACTTCTTCTACTGCCGCATCCAGCCGGAGATCATCGCGACCCAGCGATGTTCCTCGGGCGGATCGGGAGAAGGGGGCATGTGCCACTCGGCGCGCTCGGCCTTGCGGTTGGCTCCCGAGGGCGAGAGCGACCCGCCGCCCGCTTGCGACGGGAACCTGCTCGTCGGCGATCCGCCCGCCTCGTACGTCGAGAACTACGAGCGCGTCCGCTTCACGGTTCGCGCCGATCCCTTCAACAGCCCGTTCTACCGGCGACCCGTGGGGCTCGACTCGCACCCCCGCGAGATCTTCTCGCCGGCCTCCGCCGAGGCGGACTTGATCGTCGAATGGCTGACCGGGAGCGGCATGTGATCGCACGTCTTCTGGCCGTCTGTGCGTTTGCCCTGGTGGCCGCGAGCTCGAGCGCCCAGGCGGACGACGTCGAGGTCTTCGCACGGGTCGTCGTCGACTCGACGCCGCTTCGCAGCGGGCCCGGCTCGAGCTTCCGTCAGGTCGGCCTCGCGGTTCGTGGCGACACCTTCCCGGTGAAGAAACGCGCCACGAGCGGCTATTGGTTCCAAATCGAACGCCCCGACGGAACGCTCGCGTGGGTGCTCGGCGACGCCGTCTACAACCACGAGCTCGGCGAAGGGGAAGGGCCTCGCTACCGAGTCTTCGCGCCCCCCCCGCTTCGCGACGCCCACGTGGAGATCGCCGCGACCTTCGGCTCGCTCGGCGGCGGCGGTTTGATGGCGATTCGGCCGACCTTCCTCATCGCGCCCTATTTCGGGCTCGAGATCACGGCCGCGGTCGCGGTGTCGCGGGCCGGCCGGCTCCTGCTCGCGGGCGGTGGTGGCCTCCTCAACCTCTTCCCGGACTGGCCGGTGGTGCCGTACTTCGCGGTGGGCGGCGGCGTCACGATCAGCGATCCCAACTCGGACACCTTCCTGCTCGAGTCGGGCAGCATTCCGATGCTCTACGGCGGCGGCGGCCTGCGTTTCGGGTTTCGCCAACGCCTCACGCTTCGCCTCGAGGTACGGGCGTACGCGTTCTTCGAACCCGGGCGCTACGTCGCCCAGGAGGAGTACAGCGGTGGGCTCTCGGTCTTCTTCTGAGCGGAGCGCGACGTCGCTTCTCTTCGCGCTCCTCCTCGTCGTCGCGGCGAGCGCGTGCTCGACGGTGCGGCCCGAGGAAAAGGAGTTCCTCGCGCAGCCGTCGATGACCTTCGGATCGGGCGGCGAAGAAGCCGCCCAAGAAGAGCACGTGATTTCGAACCGCGAAGGCTCCTACGGCGGCGGTGGTGTCAGCGGCGGAGGTTGCGGTTGCAACTGAGCCAAGAGAGGTGGCGGCGGGGCTGGCTTCGAGGGATCGTCGCGACGTTTGCCCTCGTCGGGCTCGCGAGCCCGGTCTCCGCGCAGGTCACGGCCTCGACGACGGCGACCTACTACCGCGAGAACGGCGGCGGCCTGAACCATCAGGCGATCACGCCTTCGGTGCGGGTCGGTGGCGTGATTCGCGACGTGGTCTCGATTCGGCTCGGCTGGGACGCGGACGTGGTGAGCGGCGCGAGCGTGGCCGTGGTCGACGCACCGGGCGGTGACGTCGACGCGATCACGAGCGCGACGAAGTGGAGCGACTTCCGCAACAACGTCAGCGGCGGGATCGGCATTCGTGGTGAGTTCACGAGCCTCGACGTGACCTACACGTGGGGCCGCGAGAGCGACTACCGCTCCCACGCGTTCACGATCACCGGTCGCGCCGAGCTCTTCGATCGCAACACCACGCTCGAGCTCGGTTACGGCCGCGGCTTCGACCAAGTCTGCTCGCTCTCGCAACCGCGTGCGCAAGAGCCGGTCGATCGCCAACGTCTGCCGTCGAGCGACGGTTGTTTCGACGCGGACGATCGCGAGTCGCTCGATCTCTCGCTGCAGACGTTTCGTGCGGGATGGACTCAGGCGTGGGCGCCGATCTTCGCGACGCAGCTCACGTTGAGCGCGCAGGTGCTCAACGGTTTCCAGGGCAACCCCTACCGCGCGGTCTGGCTCGGGCGCGCCGCGGCGCAGGAGAACCATCCCGAAAACCGCGTGCGCTATTCGGCCAACCTCGGTGCGCGTCTTTGGATTCAGCCTCTGCGAGGCGCGTTGCAGCTCTCGGGTCGCGTCTACCGCGACACCTGGGACCTGCTCTCGGTGACGGCCGAGGTCGCGTGGGAACAGAACCTCTGGGACGGCATGCGGGTCCGACTTCGCGGCCGCTACTACAACCAGAGCGGCACCCATTTCTTCAGCGACGACTACGGTCGCGCGCCGCGTGGGCAGTACTTCACGGGCGACCGTGAGCTCTCCCCGATGTCGAGCTGGGTGATGGGCGGACGGGTTCGGTACGACCTGCCGGCCGGCGACGACGGCAAGGTCGGGCTCTTCGACGGCTTCGCGATCGTCGCCGTCTTCGACTTCCTCAAGTTCGACTTCCGCGAGTTCCGCTACGGACGCCGCGAGGTCCCCAACGACACGGGCATGCTCGCGACGTTGGGACTCGAAGCCGAGTTCTGAGGGACTCCGAACGAAGCGCACCACCCTCGCGGGCTCGGCGCGCTTCGTCGTGTCCGCCGCCCGCGCCCTCGCGGGCGTGTGTCAGCTCGCTTGCGGGGTGGGCGCCGGTGCCGCGCCTTCCTGATCGAGGAAGAGCAACGTCCCGCCGGCCACGGCTGCGGGCATGAAGAGCAGGTTGACGAAAGGCACGAAGAGGAAGAGCCACACGCCCGTGCCGAACCCGAACCAGGTCCAGAAGCGCTTGCGTGCGTTGGCGAAACGCGCACCGACGGTCCACCCGCGGCGTTCGGCGGGCCAGTCGGTGTAGTCGAGGCCCCAATACCAGGCCGTGAAGACGAACCCCACGATGCTCACCACCACCGAGCCGAAGCCAGGCACGCCGCACTGCAAGATGAAGAGCGGCACCATCACGCAGAGGTAGAGCAGCATCTTCACCGCCTCGAGCACGATGGTCCGGCCGATGTCCCGCACCAGCACGCCGAAGCCTTCTTCGGCCAACGCCTGACCCGTGACGATCTTCTCTACCGCGGCAGAGAGCGCCCCATTGAACGGCGCGGCGATGACGTTCGTGAGAAACATCAAGACCACGAGCGAGGCTGCCCAAAGGGCGAACGAGAGGAGGAACGCGGCGATCGAATGGAAGAAGCGCGCGATGCCGGCCAGCCAGCCGTCATCCGTCGGCGCCTGCCACCACGAGTCCAAGAGCTCGCCGCCGTAGCTCCACGTCGCCCAGCTCCCCAAGCAGAAGACCAAGACGGTGATGAGGATCGGGATCGCCCAATAACGCGCCAGGCCGGGGTGCTGGAAGAAGACGAGCTTCATCCCGCGAAAGGGGTACGTGAAGCCGGTCCAGAATCCGAGCGGGGCGCGGGCCACCGCGTGGGCGGTCGAGGGGGCTTGGGCCATCGGGCGAAGACTACGCCGCACTCGGCGGGGATCTTTCAGTCTTTTTTCCCGACCGAGCCGTCCGGGTGAGAAGTCGATGAATCGTCCCGCGGGCTCGTGCGTCGTTACGCGACGCCGCCCGTGCCGCGGCTGGCGTTGTGAAGCGCGCGGCGCCGGTGCTATCGTCCGCGCGCCCCGAAAGGGCTTGCAATTGAAGAGGAATCTTGCGGCGCGAAGTGGACCTCGGTCCGCCGAGCCACCCAGGATTCGCCGAAGCGTCCCCACGCGTTGCGCGTGGAACACTCTCTCGAGGGCGTCTGGTGGTGCCCGAACACGGTGGTACGGAGGAGTCATGAGGATCC
Source organism: Sandaracinus sp. (assembly GCA_020633125.1). Lineage (GTDB taxonomy): Bacteria > Myxococcota_A > Polyangia > Polyangiales > Houyiibacteriaceae > JACKEH01. Next base: position 87,489 of record JACKEH010000004.1, read on the forward strand.
AGCGATTGCTCGCGGGTGTGCTGACGTCGAGCTTGCTCGTCGGGTTTTTGGCGTTCACCGCCACCGACGCGGACGCCCAGCGTCGCGGGCGTCGTGGGCGTGGTGGGCAGCAGGCCGCGCCACGTGATCCCGCGACGCCGACGAGCGATCAGATCGCGCCTGCGCTCGTCGGCATCGAGTGGGGCTGGAGCAAGCAGCAGCTCCTCCAGTTCTACGTCAACAAGCTCAACGAGGAGTTCCAGCCGCGCATCAACAAGGCGCGCGACGCGATGACGGAGGACCGACTCCGCCACGAGCGCGACCAGCGTATCCGCCGCATGCGCGAGAGCTACATCGAGTTCTCCGGCCAGACGACGGGCTACGACTCGGGCTTCCTTCGCGACGAGTTCACCCACGGCAACCAGGAGTCGATGCTCCGCGTGCGTGGCGAGGATGGCGACGACTACTTCTTCTTCATGCGCGGCCGCTTGTGGAAGTGGTACCACGCGTTCGACGCCGCGGTGTTCCAGGGCGCGTCCTTCGCCGACTTCCAGACCGCGATCGGTGGGCGCTTCGGCGTCGAAGGCCGGGAGCGTACCGGCGAGCTCGCTCCGGGCGAGGCCGAGCGGACCTGGATGGAGTGGCAGGACGACACGACCCGCGCGCGTGTGGTCGACAACACGCGTTTCTACGGCTTCTTCGGCCTGGTCTTCGAGGACAAGTCGGTGCTGGCCGACATGGAGAACCTCCGCACCAACCGTCGCCGTCGGGGCCGGGGCAGCCACTCGTTGGTCGACGCGGTCACGAGCGGAGACGAGCCCGAGAACCCGGACGCGAACTCCGACATCGTCGACCGCATCACGGGCAACATCCGCCGGCGAGACAACGCGCCCGCCGAGTGAGCCCGGTCCTCGAGAGAACGCGCATTCGAGAAAGGCCCCGCTTCGCGCGGGGCTTTTTCGTTCCGTCTCGCCGCGTCCGAGAGCCGGGCGCGGAATCTGCGCCGCCATCGGGTCCACTTCGTTTCGAGTTCGCGTCGGCACGTCTAGCGGGCGTGGACGCGAGTTTGATATCCTCGCGGAGCCGATGTCGCGGTATCGCCTGAAGTTCTTGCTCCAGGAGTTCGATCTGCGTGGGCCCGAGATGGTGCTCGGGCGCTCGCCGGACTGCCACATCACGATCGAAGACCCGTTGGTCTCTCGGCGTCACGCGAAGATCGTGATGGCCGATCGACCGATGGTCGTCGACTTGGAGAGCCGCAACGGCGTCTCGGTGAACGGCGAACGGATTCGTGGCTCGCGCCCGCTCGAGGACGGCGACCGGATTCGAATCGGCACCCAAGAGCTCGTCTTCTACGTGGTCACGCGGACGAAGCGTGAAGCACGGACGACGGGCTTCATGACGGTGTGCAACGCGTGCGGCACCCCGTACCCGGAGCAGTCCGCGCAATGCCCGCACTGCGGGGCCCCGCGCCGGGACGACGACACGATCAGCGGGTTGTTGGTCGAGCCGCGTCGTAGCTGGACCTTTCAGCTCCTCGGCGAGGTGATCGAGCGGGCCATCGCGACCGGCCGCGCCGTCGAAGCCGACCGGATCCTCCGCCGAGCCGCGCGAGAGGTCGACGAGCGTTTGGCTGCGGGCGAGCGCCTCGCGGGTGACGAGGTCACGGCCATCACGCGGTTCGCCGTACGGCTCGCGCAGCTCCCGGACGGAGCGTCGGAATGGCTGCATTGGGCGCTCAACGTGCACCGGCACCAAGCCCTCTTCCCGAGCCCCGAGGTCTTGGATCACCTCGAAGAGCTCGACCTCGACGCGTTGCCCGACGCTGCGAACGCGATCGCCGACTTCGCCCGTTGGGTGGACAAGGAACGCGACACGCTTCGCCCGCCTCCCGACGTCGAACGCATCGAGCGCTTGCAGCGAATCTCGCGCCCGCCGAGCTGACCGGCGCCCGGCCGCCGAACGCGCCCGACCGCGTCCGACCGGATGTGCATCGACGAGCGTGCGCCGACGAGCGTGCGCCCATGAGCGTGCGCCGACGAGCGTGCGCCGACGAGCGTGCACCAACGAAACGAGCGTGCTGACGCGGACGTGGCGCTCAAGCGCTGACGACGCGCTCGAGTGACTCGAGGCGGCGCATCAGGAACTTCTCCGCCGGCGAAAGCGCACGGGCGCGCAGGCGCTCGAGGTACTCCCGAATCGGCTTCGGGTTCGTGAAGCGTGTCTTGCGGACGAGCTCGTGCAGGCGGTCGATCGTGGCGGCGCTCATCATCCGGTCGCCGCGCGCGTGCGCGTCGAAGAGCCACGTCAGCCACCGCGCCGAGGACGGCCCCTCGCTGAGCTTCAGAGCCAGGCCGATCGCGCGTTCGAACGCGGCGGGCTCGGGCGGTCGCGTGCTCGAGAGGGACTCCAACAAACGATCGAGCACCGGGCCGGCGAGCCGCGACGCTTCCTCGTGACGTCCGAGCGCGAGCGACTTCTCCGCGATCGGCGCGAGAATCGAGATGGCCGGGGTCGTGGTCGTGGCTTCTTCTTCCGAAGACGCGAGCTCCGGAATCGACCCGAGCGAGATGCTCCCGCCCGCGAGCGTCTGATGCTCCTGGCCGAGCCGCGCGCCGCACTGCCCACAGCGGGCGGCGCCGGGCTCGTTGAGCGCGCCGCAAGCCCAGCAACGCTCGATCTGGAGTGTCTGCGCCGCGGTCGGGGCCGAGCGCTCGAGGAGCACCAACTCCTGGTGGCCGATCGTCACGCGGTCGAGGTGTTTGATCGAGGTCGGACCCGCGATCGTCTTCCCGTTCACCTGCACGCCGTTGCGGCTGCCCAGATCCTCCACCGTGACGCCGGAGCCGTCGACGCGAAGGAGCGCGTGTCGGCGCGAGACCAACCCGTCGTCGAGCGCGAGGTTGCAGCTCGAGCTGCGCCCGATGACGAAATCGCCTTGGGGCATCTCGAGGTCGGTCGCGCCGTAGCGGAGACGAAACCTCGCCACGTCGGGCATCGTACCTCATCCCCAGCTTTGGGGAGCCCCGTTGTTGTCGTGTCGGCGCAACTCCCGACACCGACGCGAGATCGTCACGTGGGGGACGCGAGACGGGCGCACGAAAAAGCCCCGACACGAGGTGCCGGGGCTCTCTCTCGAATCGCGTTCGTTCAGAACGCGAAGATCTCTTCGTTGGCCGCGATCTGACCGAGCGACTGCTCGAGCGTTCCCTGCAGCGTCACGGTCTCGTCGAGCATCGCCTTGAGCTGGCTGATGTCGCGGACGTACTCCGCGAAGAGGCTCGATTGCTCACCGAGCACGCCCATCGACGCCGCGGTGTTGATCAGCACGACCTGGCCGGCCTCCGGCTCGCCGCCCGCGTAGAGCTCGCGCTCGGCTTCCTGACGCGCGCGTCGGCTGGCGCGAACGTGAACCTTCGACCCGCCGCCCTCGTCGATGCGGACGTAGCCGAGGTTGCAGACCCAACGGTCCTCTTCGATCGCGAGCATGCAGCCCGTGAGCGCCGCGGCCCCTTCGACCGCACCCGCCGCTTCGTCGAGCTCGGCGCGACGCTGCTCACCACTCGTCGACGCGACCATGCCTTCGATGCGGCCCCAGATCGTGTTGATGTGGTTGTAGTAGTCGAAGAGCCCGTCGACCGTCGCCGGCTCGAAGAGGTTGTAGTTCTTGCGCGAGAAGACGTTCGCCTCGAAGGGCTTGCTGAGCCCACGGAGCGAGTCCATCGCCGCGTAGTCCACCGCCGGAGCCTTGCCCGGGGCGCCACGCGCCGCGGTCACGGCCTGGTCGATGAGACGCTGGGCTTCGGTCACCGTCGTCGAGGCGGTGCGAACGGCCTCGTAGAGGTCCTTACCGTCGCGAACGGCCGCGTTGTACGTCTTGCGGTCGTTCATCATCGAGCCCGTGCCGTAGCCGAGGATGATGCCGAGCGCGAGACCGAGGCCGAGCAAGAGGTAGTTGCGCGAGCGCTTCTTGCGGCCGACCTCGTCGTCTTCGACCGGACGGTCGTCGAACACGAGGCGAACTTCCTGCGGACCGGCCGCGACCGGCGCCGCGGAGAACGGATCGCTCGGGGGCGGGGTCGAGGGCGCGGCCTGCTTCTGCGCGAAGGGCGGCGCGACGATGCCGCCAGGTCCGGGCACGGCCGGCTTCGGCTTCGGCTTCACCGCCGCGGGAGGCGCCACGATGCCGCCCGGAGGCGGTACCGGATCCGCCGCGGCCGCAGGTGCGGGAACCGCGGCGCCGCCGACGTTCGGAGCGGGAACCGCTTCGTCGTCGTCTTCTCCCGGCGTATTCGGGGCGATCGTCCGGCCCAGGCGGGCCTTCAAGTCCTTGATCTTCCTCGGCTTCTTGGCGTCGGTCATGTTCTGCGGTCCAGCCCCCTCCGGCTTGCGGAGCGGCGCGAAGGTACTTGTCGTTCGTTCGGGGTGTCAAGCCGGGCGCCCGTCACCGGGGGCTCGTGTTCTCGGGTTGGCGGATCGCCTGCAGGCGGCCGAGCAGGGTGTCGATGCCGCCTTCGGCCTCGCGTTGGGCACGCAAGGCGACCGCGAGCTCGAGGTCTTCGACGAGACCACGCTCGAGCACGTCGGCGTAGCGCTCCAAGGCGGCCCGGCGCGCGTCCAGGGCCGCGACGACCTCGTCTCGCAGCGCGACGCCCTCGGCGGTCGCGGCGCTCACGGCGCGCGCTTGCTCCACTTGGCGCCGTGCCGCCGGAATCGCGCCGGCACGGAGGCGCTCCGCACCACGCACCGGCAAGTCGTCCGCGACCGCTTCGTCCGCTTCGGCGACGGCGAGGAGCACGAGGTCGTCGGCCAAGAGCTCCTCGAGCGCCCGCGCGTCGTCACGAAGCTCGGGGGGAGGGCCGCTCGGCTCGGAGCTCCCGCAAGCGCCGAGGCACATGCCGAGGCCCGCGATGGCGAAGAGCGCCTTCACCCCGCCGCCCGCGCTCCACCCGGCGCGTAGCCACGCTCGCGGAAGAACTTCTCGAAACGAAGGTTCACGAGCTCCGGGTATTCGACGCACACGTAGTGCGTTCCCCCGGGCACCACGAGCAGCTCCGAGCCTGGAATGCGGCGGGCCATGCGTTCGGCCGCCGAGCGCGGCGTGAACATGTCCCGGTCCCCGGCGACGACCAAGGTCGGGACGTCCACGGCGTCGAGCGTCCGCGTCGCGTCGTGTTCCCCGAGCAGCTCGAGCACCCGAAGGTAGACCCGCATGTCGAGGTCCGCGAAGGAGCCCGCGAGCTGGTGGAAGATCTCTTCGTCGAGCGTCTTGGCCGCCAGGCCGATGCGCTTCGCCCACTGCACCGTCTCGGGCATCGAGACGACGCGGCGCGTGACCGTCTCGGCGAGCCGCGGGACGGAGGCGATGCCGCGAATCACCGGCGGCAACACGTCACCGAGGACGCCGAGGTTCAGCACGGTGTTCCACGGCTGCCCGGAGACGCCGTTGACGAGCACCATCGCGGACACGCGATCGGGGTGACGCGCGAGGAGCTCGAGCGCGACCTGCACGCCCATCGACCAGCCGATCAGCGCGCATCGTTCGACGCCGGCGGCGTCGAGGACCGCGATCGCGTCTTCGGTGTGATCGGCGACGCGAAGCGAGTCGAGGTCGGGCGGCGGGCCCGAGCGGTAGAGCCCGCGGTAGTCCCACGATACGAAGCGGTAGCGGTCCTGGAAGTACCGAATCTGATGGCTCCAAGCCATCCAGCTTCCGCCCAGCCCGTTGCACAGCAGGATGGGCAGCCCTTCGCCCGCCGTGTGGAACGCGAGCTCGGTCCCGTCGGCGGAGGTCGTTCGATGCTCTTCCACGGCGAGCGGCTTCATGCTTGGGGTTGTACGCGGTTTCGGCGGAGAAGCTCAGCCGTTTTCTGCGTTCCGCAGCCGAGCACCCGAGGGGGACGGGCCGGGCGAAGGTCGGCCGACGCGTGTGTCGCGTTGACCCTCGCGGGCGGCCACGCTACCGAGCGTTCGTGGTCGTCGTCGTCGACAACTACGACTCGTTCACCTTCAATCTCGTGCAGTACCTGGCCGAGTTGGGGGCCGAGGTTCGTGTCTTCCGCAACGACGCGATCGACCTCGCGAGCATCGAGGCGCTCGCGCCTTCGGGGGTGCTCGTGGGCCCGGGGCCGGGGCGTCCCGACGAGTCCGGGGTGAGCCTGGACGTCATTCGGAGCGGCACGCGGCCCGTGCTCGGGGTCTGCCTCGGGCACCAAGCCATCGGCGAGCTCTTCGGCGGCCGAGTGATTCGCGCCGAGCGTTTGATGCACGGCCGCACGTCGCCGGTCGAGCACGACGGCCGTGGTGTCTTCGAAGGGCTGCCTTCGCCCTTCACGGCGACCCGCTACCACTCGCTCCTCGTCGAGCGCGACACCTTCCCCGAGTCGTTGGAGATCTCGGCGTGGACCGCGGAGGGGGAGATCATGGGCCTTCGTCACCGCGAGCGTCCGATCGAAGGGGTGCAGTTTCACCCCGAGTCGTTCCTCACCGAGCACGGCCACACGCTCCTCGGAAACTGGCTCCGCGCGATCGGCGAGCGATGAGCGAAGCGGTTCGATTCGCGCTCGCACGCGTCACCGAAGGCGAGACGCTCGACGACGCCGAGATGGGTGCCGCGATGGACGCCATCCTCGCGGGCGACGCGACCCACGCACAGATCGCCGGGCTGGCGATCGCACTCCGCATGCGTGGCGAGACCTCGTCGGAGATCGCCGCCGCGGTTCGTGCGCTTCGACGCGCAGCCACGCCGCTCGCCGTGGCTCCAGGCACGAAGCTGCTCGACACGTGCGGCACGGGAGGCGACGGCCTCGGGACGTTCAACGTCTCGACGGTGGTGGCCATCGTCGCCGCGGCGGCCGGGGTGAAGGTCGCCAAGCACGGCAACCGCGCGGTCTCGAGCCGCGCGGGCAGCGCCGACGTGCTCGAAGCCCTCGGCGTGCGCATCGACCTCTCGCCCGAGCGTGCGGCCGACGTGCTGGAAGAGGTGGGCATCACCTTCCTCTTCGCGCCCGCGCATCACGCGGCGCTGCGTCACGCGGCGGCGGTTCGTCGTGAGCTCGGGGTGCGCACGTTCTTCAACCTGCTCGGGCCGCTCGCGAACCCCGCGCGCGCGACGCATCAGCTGCTCGGCATCTACGATCCCACGCGCCTCGTCGCGATCGCCGAGGTGCTTCGTGCGCTCGGCGTCCAGCGGGCGGCGGTCGTGCATGGCGAGGGCGGTCTCGACGAGATCGCGCCGACCGGTCGTACGAAGGTCGCGTTCCTCGCGGACGGAGCCATTCGTGAGCTCTCGTGGCAGCCGAGCGACTTCGGCGTCGACGAGGCGCCGCTCTCGACGCTGGTTGGCGGTGACGCGACGGAGAACGCCGGCATCGCGCGCTCGATTCTCGAAGGCGAGCCGGGACCGCGGCGGGGCATGATCGTGCTCAACGCGGGCGCGGCGCTGCTGGTCGCGGGGCTCGTGTCGACGCCGGAAGAAGGCGCGAAGCTCGCCGCGGCCACGATCGACGAGGGGCGCGCCGCGGCGTTGCTCACGCGTTGGGTCGAGGCCACGCGATGAGCGACATCCTCGAAGGCATCCTCGCGCGGACACGCCGTTCGAACGTGAGGCGTGCGCGACGTGCACCCGCGCCGCCGGCCCCGGTGGGTCGCGCGAACGGCGCCATCGAGGCGCTGCGACGGGTCGACGCGCCGCGTGTGATCGCCGAGGTGAAGTTCAAGAGCCCGAGCGCGGGGCGGATTCGCGAGCGCCGGGCGGGCGAGGCCGTGCGGTTGGCGCACGCGTACGTCGACGGAGGCGCGGCGGCGGTCAGCGTCTTGGCCGACGGACCGGGGTTCGGCGGCAGCGCGATGGACGTGCGCCGGGTCGCGTCCGCGGTGAGCGCACCCGTGCTCTTCAAGGGGTTCGTGCTCGACGAACGGCAGATCGATCTCGCCGCGAGGGTCGGTGCGTCGATGGTGCTGCTCTTGGTGCGCGCGATGGGCAAGCCCGAGCTGCACCGCCTCGTCGCGTACGCGAACGCGCTCGGGGTCGCGCCACTGGTCGAGGCGGCGGACGACGCCGAGCTCGACGAAGCGCTCGCGACCGATGCGGCGTTGGTCGGCGTCAACGCGCGGGACCTGCGGACGTTTCGCGTCGACCCGGATGCGGCGGCGCGTCAGCTCGAAGCGATTCCCGCCGACCGCGTCGCGATCTACATGAGCGGAATTCGGAGCGCCGAGGACTTCGCGCGCGTGGCGGCCGGCCGGGTCGACGCGATGCTCATCGGCGAAGGCTTGGCGCGGGAAGGCGACCCGACGTCGACGCTGCGTGGGTGGTTCGCGGCGCTCGCCCGCGCGTCGGCCTGAACGCTCGCGTCACGCGTCGAGCTCGAGCGCGCGTCGGGCTCGAAGGTCCGTCAGGACCGATCACTCGGCCGCGACGGCGGCATCGCCCGGGTCGCGGACCGCATCGACGACGGCTTCGTAGGTGCGACGGTCGTAGAGCAGCTCGTTGTGGCCGACGCCAGGCACGACGCGAAAGCGCGCGTTGCGCACGGCGCTCGCGCTCGCGATCGAGACGACGTGGTCGGCCCCGCCCGCGACGCTGAGCATCGGAATCGACGACTGGTCGCCCAAGCGGCGCAACACCGCGCTGCCCGGGCGCAGCGCGGCGCCGAGCGAGCCCGGTGCGACGCGCGCACGCTCGGTTCCCGCGTGCGGCGTCGCGAGCGTGATCAGGCGGCGAACCTTCGAGGCACCGCCGAGCTCTTCGACGAACCAACGCGCCAAGAGCCCGCCGAGCGAATGCCCGACCAAGACGACGGGATGGGAGCGGCCCACCTGCTCGACCCGCTCGCCGAGCTCTTCCGCGACGGACTCGAACGCGCGGTGCGGCCCGTACTCGAAGTCGAGGGTCGCGTGGTCCACCCGAGATTCCAGGTGCGAGCGAAGGGGATCGAAGACCGCGCCCCCGGCGAGGTAGCCGTGCACGAAGAGCACGTGCGGCTCGTCGTCGGGAAGGTCGCGCTCGTCGCGTCGAACCCAGCGGCGCGCGATGAGGAGGCCCTGACGGGCGACCGCGGCGGACTCACGCAGTCGGAACGAGGAGATGCTCATGGGGCTGCCACCGCGTTCGAAGGCGCGGCTCGAACGGGAGTCTGCGCGGGAATCACGCGTTCGTCGAATCGACGGCACTCCCGCTTCGCGGGAGCGTCACGCGAAAGTGCGCGCCGCCGTGGCGCCCTTCGCCGACCTCGATCGTGCCTTCGTGCATCTCGACGATTTGTTTCACGAGCGCGAGGCCGAGCCCGATGCCGTGGGTTCGCTTCGACCAGAACATGTCGAAGAGGCGGCCGCGGTCCGCCTCGGGAATGCCCGGGCCTTCGTCTTCGACCTCGAGCACCACCGAGCGCTCGTCGCCGGCGACTCGTAGCCAAACGCGTCCGTCGGGCGGCGACGCCTGCACCGCGTTCTTGAGGAGATTCCACAGGAGCTGACGGACACGGTTGGCGTCGACCTCGGCGTGCAGCGACTCCGGCACTTCGAGCTCGACGCGGGTGCGCGCGAGCGTGGAGTCGGCGCGGGCGACCGCGAGGAGGTCAGTGGCCATGCGGACGAGGTCCGTCGGCTCTCGTTCGGCGTTGGGCGTTCGACCCACGTCCAGCATCGTCGTGACGAGCTCGTTGAGACGCTCGACCTCGTCGAGCACGACGCCGAGGAGGTGCCGGTCCTCTTCGTCGAGCGTGGGGGCTTCGCGGACGAGCTGCACCGAGCCGCTGATCGAGCCGAGCGGGTTTCGAATCTCGTGCGCGAGACCCGACGCGAGGCGGCCCAGCACGGTGTGTCGTTCGACTCGTTCCGCCTGCGCGCGAAGCTCGCGAATCTCGGTGAGGTCTTGGAAGAGGACCAGGCTCCCACCGTCCCCGCGAACCAGTGGCGTCTGCGTGAATCCGACGATCACGGTCTCGCCATCCGCACGGCGCCCGACCGTCTCCCCGCGACCGTGCGTGAGGTCCGAGAGCCACGGCGTCAGCGAGGTGCCGAGCAGATCACGGTCGGAGTCGAGGCCGAGGATGTGCAGCGCCGCGGGGTTGGCGCTCATCACCATGCCTTCCGCGTCCAGCGTCACGAGCCCCGCGTGCATCGAGCCCACGATGTCGGCGTTCATCTGCGCGAGCCGCGCGGCGGAGGCCTCGAGCTCCTCGAGGCGTCCGCCCGCGCGCGCGAGGCGCTCGGTCAGCGAGCTGGAGAGCGCGGACAAGAGCAGCAGCGCGACGCCGTTCGAGAGGAACGAGAAGCCGAGCTCGCCCACGTCCAAAGCGTAGCCTCGAGGGTCCTGATCGGGCGGCGGGGGGACCACGCCGGAGACGAGCGCGTATCCCAAGCCGAAGTGCGCGACGAGGGCGAGCGCTGCCGTGACTCGCGCGGCGCCGCTGCCGAGCGCGATCGCGGCTTCGAGCACGGTGACGCCGAAGAGGACCGTGAACACGCTGCCCGCGCCGCCAGAGAGGTACACCAGCATCGTGGTGAGCACGAGGTCGAAGGCGACCTGCGTGCGCGCGGACCACACGGTGGGGCCCGAACGGAGCAACCACACCGAGAAGCCCGCAGAGGCCGCGTAGGCCGCGGCGATGATGCCGATGAGCGCGCGTGGGGTGAATCCGTCGAGTGGCCGTTCGCCCACGATGGCGGTCCCGAGCACGCCGCCGAAGAGCAGGGTGACCACGATGACACGCAACGCGATCAGCCATTGCTGCCGCCGCTCGAGCGTAGGACGGCTTCGGTCGGACATCGCCGCCGTGGAGTCAGCCAGCCTGGACCTTGCCGGCGATTTCGAAGATCGGCATGTACATCGCGATCAGGATCACGCCGACGATGCCGCCGATGAACACCATCATGAGCGGCTCCAGGAGCGACGTGAGCGCGGCGACCGCGACGTCGACCTCGTCTTCGTAGAAGTCGGCGATCTTGTTGAGCATCGTGTCGAGCGCACCGGTCTGCTCACCGACGCCGATCATCTGCACGACCATGCTCGGGAAGACCTTGGTCTCCATCAGCGGCTCGGCCATCGTGCGACCTTCGCGAATGCGGTCAGCGGTGTTCTTGATCGCTTCTTCGACGATCACGTTGCCCGCGGCGCGCGCGACGATGTTCATCGCGTCGAGGATCGGTACGCCCGAGGAGAGCAGGGTGCCGAGCGTTCGCGTGAAGCGCGCCACGGCGATCTTGCGCATGACGGGACCGATGATCGGCATCGTCAGCAAGAGCTTGTGCCAGAACTTCTTCCCCTTCGGCTGCTTGTAGCTGTAGCCGATGGCCGTCGAGATCGCGGCGATGACGAGGATGATGTAGATGGCGTTGTCGAGGAACCCCTCGGAGACGCTGATCACGAACTTCGTGATCCCCGGCAGCTGATCCTCGCCACCGAACTCCGCGAACATGCCGCGGAAGGCAGGGATGACCCACGTGAGCATCACGATGATGACGATGATCGCGACGAAGAGAATGGCGGTCGGATAGACGAGCGCCGACTTCACCTGCCGCTTCAGCTTGACGCGCTTCTCGATGTAGACCGCGAGGCGGTTGAGAATCGTGTCGAGGATGCCGCCGAGCTCACCTGCCGCGACCAGGTTCACGTAGAGGTCGTCGAAGACCTTCGGGTGCTTCCGAAGCGCCTCGGAGAACGTGCCGCCTTGTTCGACGTAGGACTTGATGTCCTTGAGGATCTTGTTGAAGAGCTTGTTGTCGCCCTGACCCGAGAGGATCTCGAGGCACTGCACGAGCGGAAGACCAGCGTCGATCATCGTCGCGAACTGTCGCGTGAAGATCACCAGCTCCTTCTCGGAGACCGGCGCGCCGATGACGATGTTGATCTCTTTCGGCTTCTTCTTGACCTTGACCGGGTTGAGCTGCTGCGCACGCAGGCGCGACTGCACCAGGTCGGCGCTGTCGGCCTCCATGATTCCCTTGCGGGTCTCGCCGTTGCGGCCCTTCGCTTCCCAGACCCACTCGCTCATGGACTGCCTCGACCTCTCACGGAAGGCCTGATCCTACCGGAGCGTCGGGCCGAGGGTCAAAACTCGCGCACCGCTGCAACGCGGATCAAGCGACGCGACCCCCATCTTCCGCCTTCGAGGCTCGTTTGCCACCGCCATCGGCGCGGCGGCTCCTCTCTCGAGCCTACCCGCGTCCCGAAGCCCGACGAATCGCCCGCCGAAACCCCCGCTCACTGGCGGTAGGGGTTGAAGATCGGCTCTTGCGTCGTGGGTGTCGGCGCCATGCGCGTGGGGCGTGGCTCGGGGCGCACCTCGGGCTCGGGATCCATGCGTGCCGGCTCGGGCTCGGGCGTCCGCGCGACGGGAGCCATCGTGGGTTCCTCCGCGCTGGCCTGCTGCGCCTCGCGGTCACGACGGCGAGTCGAACGGCGCGTGGAAGCTTCGGCTGTCGTTCGTTCCGTGGCTTCCGTCGTCCGTGCTTCCGGCCGTGCCTCCGCGGCAGGCTGCGCGGCTGGCTCCTGGCCGACGTCCACTGGGGTTGCGACACCGGTGACGGGCTCGCTCGGTGCGTTTGCCTCGGCCACCGCGGGCACGGGATCCACCGAAGGTACCTCGGTGGTGTGTCCACTTTGGGGGGCGGCCGCCGCGGGAGGAAGTGGCGTCGCCGTGCCGGTCGACGAGCCCGAGAGCACCACGGCGAGCGTTCCGCCCAGCGCCAAGAGCGCAACTGCTGCGGCCACCGCCGCGATCTGCACGCGACGGTTTCGTGGGGGCTCGGAGGGTAGGGGGGCCAGCGGAACCCCGAGCGGGGAACGTGCGCTCGCGAGCGAGCCAGTGGCAGTGGCGGCCTCCGGAGAGACCGCGCCGACCGGACGAGGGCCGGACCGCGAAATCGACGAGAGCGAGCCGTCACGGGGCACGGGCAGGGCAGTCTCCGTGACGTCCGCATGCCCCAGGTGGGTCATCGCCTCTTTGATACGGCCGCGCTGGGTCTCGAGCTTCTCGGCGAGCCACTTCCGAACCTCGGACCCGACGCCACGCGCGGAGCCGATGCCCCCGTTGTCGCGGGCGACGCGCTCGAGCGCTTCGGCGAACTCCTCCGCGCTCTGAAAGCGTGCCTCTGGATCGCGGGCGAGGGCACGGGAAAGCACTTCGTCGAAGGGCGCGAGGTCCGGCACCAGATCCGAGACGTTCGGGATTGGGTCCTGGAGGATCTTCGTGAGCGTCGCGGCGTTGTTGTCGGCCCGGAAGAGGCGACGACCGGTGAGCGACTCCCACAGGAGGATGCCCATCGCGAAGAGATCGCTCCGCTGATCTGCGTGGCCGGTCGACGCCTGCTCGGGCGCCATGTACGCGAGCTTGCCCTTGAAGTGTCCGGCGCGGGTCGAGGTCAGTCGCTTCTCCGCCTTCGCGACGCCGAAGTCCGTGAGGCGTCCGATGCCGTCGACGCCGACCATCACGTTGTGCGGTGAGATGTCGCGGTGGACGAGCTCGAGGCGGTCGCCTTCTTCGTCGATCAGGTCGTGCGCGGCGGACAGGCCGTGCAGCGCGTCGAGCACGATGCGCGAGACGATGCTCGTGTCGAGCCGCTCACCGGCGCGCGCCGCGGCCGCGAGCAGCGCGCCGAGGTGGTCGCCCTCGATGTACTCCATCACGAGGAAGAAGCCGTCTCCCTCGGTGTCCGAGATGTCGAGGGTACCGACGACGTTCGGGTGACGAATGCGGGCTGCGAGCCGCGCTTCGTCCAAGAACATCGAGATGAACTCTTCTTCGTACGCGAGGTGTGGGTGCAGCACCTTCACGGCCACGAGCCGCTCGAACCCGGCGACGCCTTTGGCGCGCGCGACGTAGACCGCGGCCATGCCACCCGAGGCCAGCTGCGTGAGCACCTCGTAGCGGCCGAGCTGACGGCCCGCGAGGTTGCGAAGCTCCGGCGCCAGCCCGTGCGACATCAGAACGACCCTCCGAGCCCGACCTGCGCGCCGTTCGGACCGACGGCGAGGCTGGGCGACACGCGCCCGGCGCTCGCCTCGTCGTCGCTTCCGCCCCAATCGGTGACGATCGCGAGGATGACCGTGATGGCGGCGAGTCCGGCGGTGGTCCCGATGAGCACGTTGGTACGCAGCTCTTTCGTGCGGCCGTCGTCGAGCATCTCCGATGCGAGCGTGTAGTCACCGCTCATCCGTGCGCTCGCCGCCTCTTCTTCGTACGCGTCGCGCGCCGAGAGCGTGTCCATGCCGGACCAGACCAACACACCCGCTGAGCCGAGCGTGAGCGCCAGCGTGGTCAGAAAGCCCGCGGGGTGAATACCGCCGCCGCTCTCCTCGCGAGGTTCTTCGCGACCGTCGTCACGGCGGGTCCAGGCCGAGTCTCCGGTCGTACCTTGCGTACCCACGCCCGTAGAACCCGTGTCCCCCGGCGGAGCTTGGATCGCCGGCCCCTCGGGCGCGGTCATTCGTAGGGTGCGCTGTTCGCCCGCTTCGCCCGTGATCTCTTCGCTCGTGTTGCCGCTCGCGAAGCTCGCACCCACACGATGCGCGCGACCCGGTTGCAGGAAGAACGCGGGATGGGCCTGAAGGGTCCCGTCGAGCTCGACCGCGCACTCTTCGTCGCAGACCACCTCGACCAGGAAGTAGCTCCCTCGCATGGCGTCCAAGATTCGCTGCGCTTCTTCGACCGCGCTGCCTGCGTCGGGGAATCGCTCGACCAAACGAAGCGAGAGCGTTCCGGCTCGAAGCTCGTTCCCGGCGCGCTGATGTGCACGAATCGCCTGGAGCAACGCGGGCGCGGCGGGGGCGAGGTTGTTCGCCATCTCGAACCACCGCGCGGCGGTGTTGAAATCTTCGGCGAGCAGCGAGGTGGTGCCACGATCGAAGGCCTCCGCAGCGGCCTGGCGCTCTTGGGCGGTCTGCGCGGCGCTCGGGCTCGCCACGCCGAGGCTCAGGCACAACCACGACGCCGACGCCCACGCCACCGCGCGGGCACGCGACCAACCTCGGGTCTTCGCACGCCGTTGCACCCCAACTGTCCCTTCGAGCGCTTCCTTCGACCCTGCATCTCCGACGAAATGCAGGTACGCGCCGACCCCAGCCGACGCGATGCACGCGTTCAGTGTGCCGAGACAGGGACGATGGCGTCAAGACCGTGACGCGGCGGCGTGGTCGAGGATCGCGATCTCCCGCTGCACGATGCGGATGTCCCCCTCGTATTCCTTGCGGCGCACGAGGATGAGATA
The DNA here is from genome assembly GCA_020633125.1 of Sandaracinus sp. Taxonomy (GTDB): domain Bacteria; phylum Myxococcota_A; class Polyangia; order Polyangiales; family Houyiibacteriaceae; genus JACKEH01. The sequence continues at coordinate 102,678 of JACKEH010000004.1, forward strand.
CGCGGCGGTCACCACGATCGAGCCGACACCGAGGATGACGAGGCTCGAGCCGATGACGCCCCAGAGGAAGAACGCCGGAATCGCCAGGAGCGTGGGAATTGCGCTCCAACGGAGGCCGCGCCACTCCCGGTCCAGGTCCTTGCGGAGCTTTCTAAGGCGGGCGACCTCTGCCACGAGGCGCTCGCGTTGCTTCGACTGCTCGTCCACGTCCGCCTGAGCTAGCGCCGTCCGACCGCCGCGACAAGTTGGCCTTCTCTCCGGAGGGGCGTTCCGGCGCCCTCCCCCCATCGGGCAAAGCCTCCACCCACGCGTCCGCGGGTCCGCTGCGGAGTTCTGCGCTCCCTCACCCCGTGGCGCGATCGTCGCCCGCGATGCTCGACGGGTGTTTCGCGGGGCTGCTATGCCCGGGCGCATGAGACTTGCGACTCTTCGCGAAGGTGGCCGCGACGGAACGCTCGTGGTGGTGTCGTCGGACGGCGCGCGTCACGTGCCTGCGACCGAGGTCGCGCCGACCTTGCAGGCGGCGCTCGATGCTTGGGAGACGTGCGAGCCGAAGCTTCGCGCGCTCGCTGTGGACCTCGACGCCGGAAAGGTGGCGGGGCGTCCCATCGACCCGAGCGCGCTTCATGCGCCGCTGCCCCGCGCCTACGAGTGGGTCGACGGATCCGCGTACATCAACCACATCGTGTTGGTCCGAAAGGCGCGTGGCGCGGAGCCGCCGGCGACGCTCGAGACCGATCCGCTCGTCTACCAGGGCGGCTCGGGCGCTTTCCTCGCGCCGACCGATCCAATCCCGCTCGTGGACCCCGCGTGGGGCCTCGACTTCGAGTCGGAGGTCTGTGTGGTGCTCGGCGACCTGCCGATGGGCACGCCCGCTTCGGAAGCGCACCGCTACGTTCGTCTGCTGATGCTCTGCAACGACGTCACGCTTCGAAACCTGATCCCGCCCGAGCTGGCCAAGGGCTTCGGCTTCTTTCAGAGCAAACCCGCGTCGGCGTTCTCGCCATTTGCCATCACGCCCGACGAGCTGGGGGACGCGTGGAAGGACGGCCGTGTGCACCTTCCGCTCGTGACGCGCCTCAACGGCAAGGTCGTCGGCGACCCGGAAGCGGGCCCGGAGATGCACTTCGGCTTCTTCGAGCTCATCGCGCACCTCGCGAAGACCCGTGCATTCGCGGCGGGCACCGTGCTGGGCAGCGGCACCGTCTCGAACGCCGATCCGGCGCGCGGCATCTCGTGTCTGGCGGAGCGGCGCATGCGCGAGATTCTCGAGCAAGGCGAAGCGAAGACGCCCTTCCTCGCCGATGGGGACCACGTGCAGATCGCGATGGCGGACCGCTCGGGTCGCGACCTCTTCGGCACCATCGATCAGAAGGTGGTCGCCCAGAACGCGGTGGGGTCGTGACGGGACTTCCGAATGCGCGGCTCTACGCCTACTGGCGGAGCAGCGCGTCGTGGCGCGTTCGCATCGCGCTGCACCTCAAGCAGGTGCCCTTCACGATCGTGCCCGTGCATCTGATGCGCGACGGCGGAGAGCAGAAGGCGAGCGCGAACGTGGACCGGAACCCGATGGCGCAAGTGCCCACGCTCGAGTGGGACTCGCCGCAGGGACCTCGCCGACTGACCCAGAGCCTCGCCATCGTGCAGCTCGTCGACGCGTGTTGTTCCGGCCCCGCGCTCTTGCCGAGCGAGCCCTGCGACCGTGCGCGCGCGTGGGAGATCGCGGAGGTCATCAACGCGGGGACACAGCCCTTGCAGAACCTCTCGGTGCTGCACGCGGTACGCGACCTCGGTGGCGATCCGGCGGCGTGGGCGAGCGCGGCGATCACGAAGGGCTTGGCGGCGGTCGAGCGTCTGGTCGCGGACTCCTCGACGACGTTTTGCGTCGGCGAGACACCCAGCGTCGCCGACCTCTGCTTGGTGCCGCAGCTCTACAACGCACGCCGCTTCTCGGTCGACCTCTCGGGCTTCGAGCGTCTGCTCGCGATCGAGTCGGCGTGTGTCTCGCTGGGCGCATTCGAGCTCGCGCACCCGGACGTGCAGCCGGACGCGGAGCCTGCGAAGTAGCGCTTCAGTTCACGGCGCGCAGCAGATCGAGGAATTCGTCGGCGCTCACGGGACCCGTGATGCGCCGATGTTCGTTGCCCTCGCCGTCGTGCACGACGACGAGCGGCAAACCGGGCTGTTCGTAGCGCTCGCGAAGGATCGCCCACTTCTCGGGGGTCGCGGCGTTGGCGCTCAAGTCGACGCGGACGGGAACGAAACGACGGCTCTCCGCGACGACGCGCGGATCGCTCATCGCGTCGTGCTCGAGCTCTTGGCAGGCGCCGCACCAATCGGCGCCGAAGTCGACCAGCAGCGGGCGATTGCGCTCGCGTGCGATCGTCGACGCTCGTTCGTAGTCGTCCATCCACTCGATGTGCGCGCCGGGCGGCAGCGCTTCGAGCCAGAAGAGAAGGCCGAGGGCGCCGGCCACCGCCGTCGCGACGCCGATGCCTTTGCGGGTGCGCTGCAGCGCGGTGCCCTCCTTGAACGAGAGATGGACCGCGCCGAACACCAGCCCGAAGACGAGAAGGCCCGCGGGGATCGCCCACCAGAGCGTCTCGCGCACCGCGGGCCGTGGCAGCTGGAGTAGGCTGCGCAGGTAGTAGAGCGCGAGCACCAGCATCACGACTCCGAAGACGCTCTTGACGTGCTCGAGCCAGCGGCCGCTCTTCGGCAAGCTCACCGCGAAGGTGCCGACCACGAAGAAGAGCGCGCCGAGGCCGAAGGAATACGAGCCGAGCGCGAGCGCGCCGAACCCCACCGATTGCGTCGTTCCGACGTAGGTGAGCAAGACGGAGAGGACGGGGCCCGTGCACGGCGCGGCGATGAGGCCGTTGACGAAGCCGATCAAGAACGCGCCGCGGTACCCGCTGCCGCCGACCTGCGCGAGCTTCTGCTGCAAGCCCGACGGAAGGCTCATGTCCCACGCGCCGAACATCGAGAGCGCCATCGCCACGAAGAGCAGCGCGAGGCCGCCGAGCACCCACGGGTTGGTGAGCGCGCTGCCCATCGCGGCGCCGGTGAGCGCGCTGACCATGCCGAGCGGCACGAAGAGCGCGGCGATGCCGAGCACGAACGAGAGCGAGAGCAAGGCGCCTTCGACCTTGGTCTTCGCTTGCCGCGCGCCGAAGATCGAGACCGTGATCGCGATCATCGGGTAGACGCAGGGCGTGAGCGCGGTCGCCAGACCGGCGCCGAAGATCACGAGGAGCGCCCACGCGAGGCTTCCGCCGTCGAGTGCGCCTTGCAGCTCACCCGCGAGGTCGCCGAGCGTGTCCGCCCGCGCGAGGGAGGTGCTTCCGAGGACGACCAGCGCTCCCGCCAACCCGAGCGACCGCATGCGCATGCGAATTTCTAGCATCCTCGCGGCGAGGGAACAGCGGCTTCGGCCTTCGTGGCCTACCTCGCCACGAGAGGTGGCTTCTCTGGCGAAGGTGGGCGCGATCGTGGGGGGGCAACCCCCCAAGGGGAGGGGGCTGGGGGGGCGTACCCCCACGATCCGGAGGCGCGAAGTCCCGATTTTCTCGATGAATCTCACGTGGATCGGTCCTTGCTGAACGACCGTCACAGAGGCGACGAATGGAGGCCACGATGCGACGAATGGGATGGGCTCGAGCGGTGCTACCGCTCCTGTGCGCGGCGGGGATGGCCGTGGGATGCGGGGGCGGTGACCCCGGCGAGAGCGTGCTCCCCGGTGTGGAGGCGTTGGTGTTCGTCAAGCGGTCCTTCGTGACCGACTCGGGCGACCACTCCGTCACCGGCGGCGCGAGCCAGACCATCGACTACCTGCGCTACGTGCCGGGTGGCGGTGTCTTCGTGCTCGAGCCCCCGACGCCGAACGGCACGCTTCGAAACCTCACCGAGAGCTTCGAAGGCGTCGACGTCAACGGCATCGACCTCAGCTTCGACGCGACCCAGGTCGTGTTCTCGATGCGGACGGCGGGCGACTCGCACTACCACATCTACGTCGGCAACGTGGACGGCTCCGAGGTTCGGCAGCTGACCTTCGGCGACTGGCACGACGTCAAGCCGATCTTCGTGCCGGGCGACCGCATCGCGTTCGTCACGAACCAGCCCTACACGCCGATGGGCACACGCGCCGACGAGTACAACCACAGCCGCGTCGTCACGCAGATCGCCACGATCTCGCAGCAGAGCGGTGACGCGGACCGTCGCCTCTGCGCGCAGAACCTCAGCCACAGCGCGGACCCCTTCCTCATGAGCGACGGCCGCATCGGCTTCTCTCGTTGGGAGCACCTCGGGCCGGTCAACGACGTCAAGCTCATGGCGATGAACGTCGACTGCTCGCAGATGGTCGGTCTCGCGGGCACGGGTGGTAAGCCGGGCAACAGCCTCGTGCAGTTCCACGAGGTCGATCCGGGCCGCTTCATCGGCGTCGTCACCAGCCGCCGCGGCACCATTCAGGCCGGCGCGCTCGTGGCGCTCGACGCTCGCGCGGAAGCGGGCGGCGTCGGTGGCATCACCATCGACGAGCAGAACGCGCGCTTCGACGTTCTCACGCCGCAGGTGCCGACCGGCATGGAGAGCCCGCCGAGTGGCGTGGGCCGCTACCGTCGTCCCTTCCCGCTGGACGACGAGAACTACCTCGTCGCGTGGGCCGACGGCGACGTCAACGAGCGCAACGAGCTCGCGGCCACCGCCCCGAATTTCGGCATCTACCTCTGGAACGCGGAGAACCGTCAGCGCACGCTCGTGTACGACGACCCGGGCTTCTGGGACACCTACGCCATTCCCGTGCGTCCGCGTGACATCCCGCCCGTGCATCCCGGCGTGCTTCGCCCGGCGCCCGACGAGAGCGAGCCCGCCATCCTCGGCTCGGTCGACGTCACGGTCACCGGCCTCGCGGAGAGCGTCCGCGGCGGTCAGTTCACGGGTCAGTCGCTCGACGAGGCGCTCGACCAGACCTCGCGTGTCCGCATCATCGAGGGCTTCTCCTCGGAGATCGGTCCGGTCGGTCAGTTCGGTCTGACCATGCACGAAGGTGCCGCGATCGTCGGCGAGGCGCAGGTCTACGCGGACGGTTCGTGGGAGGCGGCGGTTCCCGCGCGTCTGCCCTACCACCTTCAGACCATCGACCGCTTCGACATGGCCATCCGCAACCAGATGCTGTGGATTCAGGCGATGCCGGGCGAAGAGCGTCGCTGCGGCGGCTGCCACGAGAGCCGCACCGGCCAGGTCCTCCCGCGCGGTGGTGTCGCCACGACGCTCGCGCAGCAGGCGGGTCCGCAGGACTTCATCCGCTCCATCCCGGATCGCGTGGAGATTCCCTGGGCCGGTGCCGCGACGACCGAGGACAACCTCCAGGACGTCTTCGACCGCAACTGCATCAGCTGTCACGACGGTGGGGCGAGCGACCCCTACGCAGGCCGCTTCTACACGGTCAACATCACGACCGACGAGGGTGAGGAGCTCGAGTACGAGATTCCCTACCTCCTCCTCACGGACGAGCCGGTCAACGCCTACTACGAGATGGAGACCGTCCAGTACCCGGCGTCCTACGTCTCGCTGCTCTACCCCTCGGCGATGATGGGTGACGTCACGGCGACCGGCGACGTGGCCCCCGAGTGGGTGACCCCGGGCCTCGCGCGTACCTCGCGTCTCGTCGAGGTGCTCAACATCAACTCGAACGCCAACCCCGACGAGTGGGCCTGGGAGCGCGCTGGCACTCCGAGCCACCCCGAGGACGTGGGCGGTGCGCCCGTGTCCCGCGAGGACCGCGTGCGACTCATCCAGATGGCCGACCTCGGTGGTCAGTACTGGTCGCGTCGCAACGTCGAAGGCGCCGATCGCTGGGCCTCCGAGACCCCCACCTACGACTGACAGGAAGGAGACGCGTCATGAACTCGTTCAAACAAACCCTCCGACGTGCGGCCTTCCTCTCGCTGCTGACGGCCCTCGCGCTGCCGGCCGTGGGTGCCGCCCAACCCGAGCTCCAAGAGATCGTGGTCCACGACCGCGCTCGCGGAGAGCTCAGCCCCGGCACGCAGGCTCCGAGCCCGGACCAGCTGATGACGGCCATCGAGAGCAACACGGCGCCGACCACGCTCGTCGCGTTGCTCGAGTACGGCGAGCGCGTCGAGTGCCACGCCTGCGTGCCGCTCCTCCAGCGCGCGCTCCTGGAGCACCGCGATCCCGAGGTGCGTCGCATCTCGGCGTGGTGGCTCCGCCACCGGATCTTCGCCCTCGCGCCCATCATGGCGCAGATGCAGACGGTCCTCGCGACGGACGCCTCGGCGACGCGTCGTGCCCGTGCCGCGATGGCGCTCGGGGAGTTCATGGACCCGAGCGGCTTCACCTTCCTCCGCGACGCGGCGATGGGTGATACGGCGCCCGAGGTTCGTGCCGCGGCGGTGACGGCCCTCGGTCGTCTCAACCACGGCGGGGCGCTCCCGGTGCTCTCGGCGGCGCTCGCCGACACGGCGGTCGAAGTTCGTCGCGCGGCGATCTCGCAGGTGCTGCTCGTCAACTTCTACCGCGACGAGACGGCGCTCATGGGCGCGCTCGTCGACGACGACGCGGAGATTCGGATGCGTGCGGCGCGTTTGCTCGGCACCTTCCGTACCTCCGAGGCGGTGCCCGCGCTCGTGGGCATGCTCGAGACCGACGGGAACACGCGCGTTCGCCAGGCGGCCGCGTGGGCGCTCGGTCGCATCGGCGGCGAGACCGCGCGCGGCGCGCTTCGTACGGCGATGACGGCCGAGGGAGATTCGCTGGTGCAGAACGCGATCGAGGTCGCGCTCGCGATGCGATGAACGTCTCGACGACGACCCCGCGTCGTGCTTCGGCCGCGCTCCTCGAGGGCGCGCGCGGGTGACGAAACGAAGGCTCCGACGAAGGTCGGGGCCTTCGTTCGTGCGGGGAGGGCCCGGTCCGGCGGCGGTGGAGGCCGGGGTGACGACGTGACGTCACGTCAGGGCCAGAGAACGTGGACGCTTCGGGGGAGGACTTCGCGCCGAATCGAGCGCGCGAAACGGGATTCGGGTGATGTATGCTGAACGCGATGCGAGCTTCGGGATGCGTGGCGCTTCTGCTCGGACTCGTCGTCGTCGGTTGCGACGACGTGCCCCCTCCGGGCGGGTCGTACTTCGACGAGCGAATCCAACCGGCCTTCGACGTCGGATGCGCGATTCAGACGAACGGATGCCACGTCGACAACGGCGGCTCGGCGACCGGCAACCTCGACCTGTCGAGCTACGACTCGTTGATGCGGCGCGAGGACACGCTCCCGCCCTACGGTCCGTACTCGGTGGGCCTGCTCTTGCTCAAGGGCGGCGACGACATCGAGGTCGCCGTCGAGACGTGGGACCCCGACCCCACGAGCGGCTCGCGCATCGCGCGAATCGAGACGGACATTCGACACAACGCGGGCGCGTTGATCCGTCGTTCGTCGTCGGGCTACGCCGAGATCAAGCGTTGGATCGAAGAGGGTCACCAACGGACGGGCGTGCCGGACGAGACGCTTCAGCCAAACCTCGGTTCGTGTGTGTCTGGCCCCGGCGAGGGCTACGGCTTCGATCCCTCCGCCCCGCCGGCGGACGACGAGTCGTACACGCGCTTCGTCTCCAACGTGCAGCCGCTGCTGCGTGAGAACTGTGCGGGCTCGAGCTGCCATGGCAACGGCTTCGCGGATCTCTACCTCGCGTGCGGCGACAGCGAGGCCGAGCTTCGGTGGAACTACTTCGCCACGCTCAGCCACGTGACGACGCCGGTCTCGACCTCGGGGCTTCTGCGCCGTCCGCTCTCGACGCTTGCGGGCGGCACCTTCCACGAGGGCGGCAACGTGCTCTCGTCGACGGAGGACTCGCGTTACCAGACGCTCCTCGCCTGGGCCGAGGACGTCGCGACCCGTCGTCCCGAGGTGCTCGTGGACGACGATCCGGATCCGGGTCTGCGTTTCTTCGCCAACCGCGTGCAGCCGGTGCTCGTGCGCGAAGGCTGCATGTTCATGAACTGCCACTCGGTGGCGATGTTCCACGAGCTGCGCTTTCAGGGCGGCGACCAAGGCGTGTTCTCGCGCATCGGCACCCGGCGCAACCACCACATCTCGCGCTTGAGCTTGGCGCTCGAGTCCGAGAACCCGAACGACAGCCGCATCATCGCGAAGAACCTGTACGCGGCGCAGGACGTGCCCGGGGCGCAAGGCATGCCGCATCGCGGTGGCTCGCTCTTCGAAGACTTCAGCGCCGACGGCGACCTCAACCCGGCGACGCCGGACGATTGCGTGGGCTTCGACGCCGACGCCGGCGACCTCAACGAAGTTCCTGCGTACTGCGTGCTCGCGCGCTGGCATCAGATCGAGCGCGAGGAGGCCATCGCGCGCGGTGAGCTCTTCCCCGAGGCAGCGCCGGTTCAAGACTTGGTTTGGGTCGCCCGCCCGATGGGCGTCGGGGACGTGCGCGACTTCGACACCTTCCGCGGTGGCGCCGACCTCCGCGCCGCGCCGCTCACCGTTGACGCCGACGGCGCGATGACGCTCGGCACCTCGACGAGCTTGCTCGGAGGCTGTGGGCTCTCCGGCAGCGTGGACGTTCGCAACCCGGCGGTGAGCTGGGACGGAAGCCGCATCGCGTTCGCGGCGCGCACGAGCGCGAGCGAGCCGCTTCGTCTGTATTGGATGAGCGCGGACGGCTCGGGCTGCGAACCGGTTCCCGGTGTCGCGGCGGGGAGCACCGAAGAGAACGGCATCTTGATCCACGACTTCGATCCGGCCTTCGCGCCCGACGGACGCCTCGTGTTCGCGAGCACGCGCGGCAACGTGGATGGCGACGTCGACTACCGTGGGCCGACGCGAACCCCGGCCGCGATGCAGCCGAATGCGAACCTCTTCGTGCGCGAAGGCGACGGCATCCGGCAGCTCACCTTCCTCCTCAACCAAGAGGTGGCGCCCAACTTCATGGGCGACGGTCGCCTGATCTTCACCGCCGAGAAGCGTGAGCCCGACTTCCATCAGCTCGCGCTGCGTCGTCAGAACCTCGACGGTGGTGACTACCACCCGCTCTTCGCGCAACGCGCCTCGGTCGGCTTCGACGCCGCGACGGAAGTCGTCGAGCTGCCGAACCGAAACCTCGCGTTCGTCGCGGCGCCGCTCGGGTCCGCCGACGGTGCCGGCACGATCGTCGTGACGAACCGATCGGTCGGACCGGACCAAGCCGATCGACCCGCGCAACGCGACTACGTGCACTCGATGTTCGTGCCGGTGCCCGGGGCGCTCGGTGGCATCGCCGGCGTGCCTGGTGGGCCGACCACCCGCGGCGCGTTCCGAAGCCCCGCGATCACCCCGGGGTCACGGCTCGTTGTCAGCTGCGACACCGGTGCGACGGATCTGAGCGCGGGACCCTTCGCGTGGCAGCTCTGCGAGCTCGACCCGCGCACGGGCGCGATTCGGGAGCTCGGCGGCGACGCCGGCATGGCGAACGTCGAAGCGGTCGCGGTCTTCGCGCGCGCGGACAACGGCATCTTCAAGTCGAAGATCGACGAGGTGAACGGCACCTCGCGCATCGATCCTTCGCGCGACGGAGCGCTCCTGCACTTCCTCGACTTCCCGCTCCTCGCGACGTTGCTCTTCGAGAACGTGCGCGGCGAGCGCCGCATCGATCCGGAGGTGGGCTCGGCGCGAATCCTCGAGGTCCGGCCGCCCCCGAGCTCCGCGCGGAGCTTCGGAGACGTCACGGCGCAGGTCGTCTCGGACGCCTACGGCCAGGTCTTCGTGGACTACCAGATCCTCGGCGACATCCCGCTTCGTGCGGACGGCTCGGGCATTGCCCGCATGCCCGCGGGTCGGCCCTTCTTGCTGCAGCCGCTCACCAGTGGTGGGGCTCCGCTCGTCTTCGGCGAAGGCGCGCCGTTCACGGGCGAGATCGTCCAGCGCGAGCAGATGCAGCTCTACCCGGGCGAAGCGCTGAACCAGTCGATGCCCCGGCGACTCTTCAACGGGCTCTGTGGCACCTGCCACGGCAGCATCTCGGGCCGCGAGCTGGACTCGGCGGTGCGAATCGACGTCCTCACCGGCGCGTCGCGGACGCTCTCCTTCGACGACGAGCCCATCGATCTCCGCTGAGCCTTCGAGCCCTCGATTCGAGCCACGCCTCGATGGGAGCCACGGCTCGATTCGAGCCGCACCTCGAATCGAGCCTCCGTGGGCGAGGGCGGGCGCGCCTCCTGGGCGCACGACGGCGCAACAGAGTGCTATGCTCGCGCGCGCGTGCCCCTTCCGACCCTGATCTGCCTCACCTTCGCGTCGGGTATCGCTGCTGCGCTCGCGTCTCGGGTCGAGCTTCGAGTCAGCCCCCGTCCGCCGCTGCTCACACGGAGCTTCGGCGCGTTCGTGATCGCGACCGCGTGGGTCACCGTCCCGGTCGGGCTCTATTTCTACGTCTTTCACGGCGATTGGTTCCTGCTCTACACGCTGGACGTGGAGCAGATCCCCTCGGCCCTCGCGCTGATCGGGTTCGTTCTCCTCGGTGGCGTCGGGGCGATCGGCTTCGCGCTCGGGGCGAGCCTCACCCGCAACCAACGCGACACCCTCGGCGGAGCCCTCGCGGCGCTCGGGGTGTTGGCGGGCGGTGCGACCGTGCTGCTCGCCCGCGGGAGGCTCGGGCTCGTCGGCGACTTCACCCAATGGGAGGGCCGCTTCGGCCTCGTGCCCTTCGACGAAGCGCCCACCCTGCAAGGCGCCGTGCTCGGGGCCGCGATCCTCTTGGTGGGACACGGCTTCCTCCTCGCAAGGCTTTCGTTCGGTGGGCGCCGCGCGTGACCCGAACCCGGACCCCGACCAAGACGAGCATGGCAACACCGAGCGGGCCTCACGATGGGAACGACGTTGACCCTTCGGGCTCGCGCCTGGTAATCGTTCCAACGATGTTCCGGGCTCTCCGCCTCGCGGTGGTGGTGTTGGCGCTCGCGCCCGCTTGCGCGCCGACCGTGTATTCGGTGCACGTGTTGCCGGCGTCTCGGGTCGTCGAAGAGGCCGAAGAGGCCGGCGCCGCGGAGCATGCCCCCTACGAGTACTACTTCGCCCGCGCGCACCTCGAGCAGGCGCGGGTCGCGGCAGCCGAGTCGGCCTATCAAGACGCGATTCGCTACGCGAAGATCGCCGCCGAGCATGGCCGCGCCGCCCAGCGACGCGCACGAGAGAGCATGCGCCGCGCGCGAAACCAGGAGCGCCCGTGAGCTCGTTCCTTCGTCGTACCGCGATGGGGCCTCAGGTGGTCCGGCGAGCCCCGGTTCGTGTCCTCGCGTTGGGCTCGGTGTCGCGTTGGTCGTCGCCTGCGCACCCGCTTCGCGGATGGAGGGCCGAATCTCCGGCCTTCGCCAGGTGATCGAAGAAGCCGAGGCGAACGGCGCCCGCGATTGCGCGCCGCGCGAGCTCGCCTTGGCGCGTGCGCACCTCGGTTTCGCCGAAGATCCTTCTCGAACGAGGCTTTCCGCAGCGGGCCGAAGACGAGTTCGTGCTCGCCGAGCCGAACGCCCGCGCCGCCTTCACGCTCAGCCCGCCCACGCGATGCCTCGTCCGGCCGGAGGAGCCGGAGCCGGTGCCGGAGCCCCAGCCGGGCGACCGTGACGGCGACGGAATCCTCGATCCCTCGGACTCCTGCCCCGATCAGCCGGAAGACTTCGACGCGTGGGAGGACGAGGACGGTTGCCCCGACGACCAGGACGTCGACGGCGACGGCATCCCGGACACCCGCGATCTCTGCGTCCTCGAGCCCGAGGACCTCGACGGCCGTGCGACGCCGACGGCTGTCCAGACCCGGACGACGACCTCGACGGGGTCGCCGACACCAGCGACCGCTGCCCCACCGACCCCGAGGACCGCGACGGATACCTCGACGAGGACGGCTGCCCCGACGGCGACGACGACCAGGACGGCGTGCTCGACGGCGACGACGACTGCCCGGACGAGCCCGGTACGGCGGCCGAGCGCGGCTGCCCGCGGGTCTACCAGGCGGTCCAGGTCACCCGCACCCACGTCCGCATCACCCAGCAGGTCCACTTCGCGACGAACCGCGCGGTGATCCTCCCCGACTCCTTCACGCTGCTGAACACGGTCGCGCAGGTGCTTCGGGACTACCCCGAGATCTCGCTCGAGGTCCAGGGTCATACCGACGACCGCGGCAGCGACCGTCACAACATGCGCCTCTCGCAGCAGCGAGCGGACGCGGTTCGCGACTACCTCTTGCGCCAGGGCATCGCGCAGGAGCGTCTCGTGTCGCGTGGCTACGGAGAGACCCAGCCGATGGAGTCGAACCGAACCCCCGAGGGCCGCGCCGCGAACCGACGTGTCGAGTTCGTCCGCACGGACGAGGCCGCGCGCCGCTACCGCGAAGAGCAGGGCGCCGCGATTCCCTGAGCCGCCGGCGGCGTTCCTGGGGCGGGCTGTCCGGGTCCAGACCTGCCCGCGCGGTGCGCAATTCGGAGGCGCTGGATCGTGAGGAACGCGGCGAAACCGCCGGGTTCGCGCACAGGATCTCGGTCTTCGACCCCCGAAAATCCCGCGCTGCGGCTCCTCGGAGCCTCGTTCCCAGCAGAAGACGAGAAAAAAATCCACGGTCCTGCTATGACTCGCGGTCGCGTGATGGTGGACCGCATGATGAAGCGTCTCGGCTTGGTCTTCGCTTTGGCTCTTTCGCTCGCGTTCAGCGGGTCGGCGGAGGCACAGCTTCGAAGGGTGCTCGACCTCAATCGCCAAGCGATGGAGGCCTACAACAACCTCGAGATCGAGCAGGCGATGCAGACCCTGCAGGAGGCGCTGCAGACCGCACAGCGGTCGAACGTCACCGGCTCGGCGTTGGCTCGCACCTACCTGAACCTCGGCGTCGTCGCGATCGGCGGGTTCGGCGACAACGGCCAGGGCTTGCAGTACTTCACCGAAGCGCTTCGCGCGGACGGAAGCGTGCAGCTCGACCCGCTGACCAGCACGCCGGACATTCAGTCGGTCTTCACCCTCGCGCAGAATCGCGTCGGCGGCGGCGGCAACCCCGGTGGCACCACGGGCGGAACCACCGACCCCGGGGGAAGCAACACGGGCGGTGGCTCTCCCGCGCCGCCCGGAACGATTCCCCACCGTCCTTGGCCCGAGCAGCTGCAGAACACGGCGCTGCCGATCTTCGTCGAGGCGCCCGCGTCCGCCGACGTCGGCGACATCTACGTCTACTACAAGGCACCCGGCATGCGGGACTTCCGCCGCATGGACATGCAGCGCGTGACCGGCGGCTACGGCGTCGAGCTCCCCTGCGCGGAGATGCTCGCGCCCCGGGTGCAGTACTACATCGTCGCGTTCGATCCGGCCGGCGCGCCCATGGGCTTCGCGGGCAGCGCCGAGGAGCCGTTCAGCGTCTCGATCGTCACGGCTCGAACGCAGCAAGCGCCTGCGCTTCCGGGCCAAGCACCGCCCGAGCAGTGCTCCGACGAAGAGTGCCCGCCGGGCATGGCCGGCTGCTCCACGGGGCGCGGAAACGCCGGGCTCGGCGACACGTGCCGCACCACGAACGAGTGCCGCGCCGGCCTGGTCTGCGAGGACGAGTTCTGCGTCGCGGGCGACGGCGGCGGCGAAGACCCCGAGACGCCGGCGGGCGACTACCCGCGCTTTTACGTGGACCTCGGCTTCAACATCGGCCTCGGCCTGGTGAAGACCGGCATGCGCATCGACCGCTCGCCCGACGACGGGGACATGGGTCGCGAAGCCGAGCTCGGATACTTGCTGCCGGGTGACGAAGCCTGCGCTTCCGATGTGCCCGACGACGAGTACTGTCTGAACCTCGTCGACGACGGCCTCGCGCTTGCGCCGGGCCTGGAGCTCAACCTCGGCTACTGGGTGCACGCCCGAGTGGGCATCGGACTCTTCGTCCGCCTCGCGCTCAAGGCGGGCGAAGGCACGATGAGCCGCATCCTCTTCGGCGGTCGCTTGCAGGTGCGCTTGACCAAGCCGGTGGCGTCCGGCTTCGAGCTCGTCGCGTTCGTGGGCGGTGGCGCGGGTCAGTACCAGGTGCAGGCGGCTGACACCGAGCCCTTCGCGATCAGCGGCCTGACCAACGTGAACTTCGGTTTTCAGGCGGCCTACCGCTTCACGGACAACGTCGGGCTCTTCTTCCGCTACGCGGTGCACCTGATGTTCCCGACGAGCCTCTTCGCGATGGACCCGACCTTGGGTCTGCAGCTCGCGTTCTGAGCGCAGGTCGCGATGGACCCGACGAGTCCTCGTCTTCCGTTCGGAGGTTGGTTCTTGCCGGCGTCTCGCCAAGAACGTTTGGGAGATCGCGCGCTCGAGGCGGGGGCGGGGCGTGGGCGGAGCGTCGGGAGACCCACGCAGCCTCCGCAGTGGCTGAGCGAAGCGAAGCCCGGAGGAGGCCGCCCTGCTCGACCGGACAGAGCGGAGCCCGCGCCCCGCACACGCCGGCCCTTCAGCTCAGCACTCAGACATTTCGAGCTTGCTCGACGTCACGGTATCTCTGAGTCGGGTCGACGTCGCGACGAAAGGCAGCGTCTCGGCGCTGACTTTCGTTTCCGTCTCGTGAGTTTTGGCGGGACGACGCTCAAGCGCGAACGAGTCGCGCGCTCAAGAGCTGGTAGAGGATCTTGCACACGTCGAAGCTTCCGAGGCGCGTGGCCTCGACGATGCCTCGGACCGTTCGCCGGCCGTCGATCGCATCGAGCACCGTCCGCTCCTCGCCGCTCATGCGTGCCCGCTGCTCCTCGGTGAGCGCCCGTCGATCGATCTCGGGAACGAGGTCGAAGCTCGACACCTGCTCGGCGATGAGTCGCCACTCGTCCACGCGGCGAAGACCCTCCATCAAGATGGCCGTGATGGGCATGCCGAGCTGCGCCTCTTCGGCTTCGGGCCGCGTCGCGTAGCGGAAGAACGCGAAGCGCCCGCGGGGCCAACGCAGGGCCTCGTACACGAGCTCGCTCGATTGCCGCGAGAGCGCCCGATCGAGGTCGTCGCGCGAGATGTAGCCGAGCTTCACCATGCGCTGGCCGAGACGGGCGTCCGAGCCCCCGCGGCGAATCAATCGATCGAGGTCCATCGGCTCGACCGCGCCTTCAGCGACCAGATAGCGCCCCAGCAAGAACTCCGGCGAGACGCCGCGCGCCAAGGCCAGATCCACGCGTCCTTCGCGCAGACAGATCTGCACCGCGCGGGGGTCTTCCTCGACGCCCGTGTCGGCCTCGACGTGCAACACGCCGGTGTGCGCGAGGTGCTGCAACATCTGCAGGGCTTCCCCGAGCGCCACGTGCTCGAGCCGCCCACGAAGCGCGACCTCACCGCCTGCGGCGTGACGACCCAGGTCTTCGCTGAAGCGCAACACCGCGACCGCGGGGGGACGTCGCTCGCTCCACGAGGACGCCACGTCGTCACGCAGCACGGAGGTCTCGAGACCCTCGAGGAAACGCCCGATCTCGTCCCACACGTTCGTCGCGCGGAGCTCACGGTCGGCGTCGGTCGCCGCACGCGCAGCGGCGAAGGGGTCTTCGACCACCTCGCGCGGCCCCTCGAGCACGTGCGCGACCACGGCCGTCAGCGCCTCGGGGGCGAAGGGTTTGCCGAGCACGTCCGCGGCGCCCACCGTCGCGCTCACCACCGCCGCGCGCGGGGAGGGAAGGGCGGTCACCAAGACGAGCGGCACGTCCTTCAGGTTCTCGGTGGCCCGCAGCGACTTCGCGAAACGTTCGAGCTCGAGGCCCGCCGCTTCCGCCAGCACGAGCTGCGGGACGACCCGTTCGGCGAGCGCCAACGCCTCGTCCACGTTCGACGCTTCGCTGACCTCGTGACCGAGCAGCTCGAGCTGCCGCCTCGCCACCCGCCGAGGGGTCTCGACGGCATCCAAGAGAAGCACGCGCGCGCGCATCAACCGCCTCCGAGCAACCCGACGTGGCGGCGGACGTGCATCGCCGGCTTCGACGCCCAGAACACCACCAGATCACGCGCGAGCTCCGAGCCCGCGATCCACGCGGCGCCCGTGCCTGCGGAGGCGTCGCGATCGAAACGGCGCACCGCTTCGAGGCTCCCCGTGAGGTCGTCGGCGAGCAACGCCGCCACGCGCAGCGCCGTACGGTGCGCGCCACGAACCCAACGGGGGAAGTCGACCCGTCCCGCATCCACGTAAGCCTGCGCGGCGTCTTCCATCGGACGGCGCTGGCGCCGGGCGAGGTATTTGTAGAGACGCTTGCTCTGCTCTTCGAGCAGCTCCTCGCTGGTGAGCCCGCCACCGAAGCCGGGTCGGACGTGACGTGCGGCGCTCGCGAGCAGCACCTCGAGCTCGCGGGGCGTCAGCTTCTCGACGAGGCCCAACCCACGCGCGAGGTGCACGAGCGGACGCGCGAGCGTGAAGACCTGCTGCGAGAGCGGCAGCTCCCCGAGCGACGCCGGCACGACGAGCATCGGCGGCGCGCCCATCTCGAGTGCGAGCCCACGGTGACGATCGTTGTGCACGTAGAGCTCGAACGCCTCGAGCCCGAGCGACGCGGCGATGCGGTCTGCGAGCTCCCGCAGCGGATGGCCACTTCGAGCCGTGATTCGGTCGCGCGCGACGAGGCCGAAGCTCTCGAGGTCGGAGGGGAAGAGCTTCGGCAACGCGCTCTCGATCGAACGCATCAGACGCCCGGCCGCTTCTTGCTCCGGCGTCGGGGTACCGAGGTGGTCGAGCACGTCGACGAACGCACCCGCACGCGCCGACGCGGGCCGAGGCGGTTCCTGCGAGAGCACGCCGCGCTCCAAATCGGTCGCGGCGCCGAGCACGAAGAGCGGCTCGGTGGCGATCCGCGCCTCACGCCGGCTCCCGTTCTCGAGGAAGGTGCGGGCGAGCTCGCGCCAGTGGTCGGCCTGCGTCGGCTCGTGGGCGGCGAGCGCTTGAAACGCCTCCACCGCTTCCCCACGTCGGCCTGCGCTGCGAAGCCGAACCGCGAGCTCGCGCTGCACCTCGGGAGCCCGCGTCGTCGCGAACGCTCGCTCCAGGAGCTCGAGCGCCGCTTTCGGTCGCGCCAAGGCGTCGTGAAGCACGCGCGCGAGCTCGAGATGTGTCGGCGTCGAGCCGGTCGGTTCGAGGGTTCCGAGGTGACGCTCGAGCGCTTCGGCGTAGACCTCCCACTCGGTCGCGCTTCGACAACGCGCCTTGAGCTCCAACGCCGCTTCGCTGCCCGGCCCCGCGAGCGCGACGGCTTCGGCCAACGCTTCGACGGACGCCTTGTCGACGCCTCGCCCGTCTTCGACGCGTGCGAGCCGAACCAACGCAGCGGCTCGCTCCGCCGGATCCGTCAGCAACTGAACGAGCTGGCGCGTCGCGGTGCGCGCGGCGTCCAGATGACCCGCGGTTTCTTCGAGCTCGGCGAGTCGCTCCAACGCACCGACGTGGTCGGGCGTCATCGCGAGCACCGCTTGAAGGCTGACCAGCGCCCGCGAGGGATCGCCGAGCGCCCCGCCCCAGAGGTCCGCGAGCTCGAGGTGTGCTTCGACCAAGAGCTCCGCCGGAGGCCGCTGCGCGACGAGCCGCCCGAGCGTCTCGGCCGCGGCGTCGTTGGCACCGGCGCGCCGTTGGTAGCTCGCGAGCCGCCGAAGCGCGGGCAAGTGACCCGGCGCGTCGCGCAACACCCGCGAGACCGCGGCTACCGCGGCTTGAAGGCTTCCGAGCGAGTCGGCTTCGAGCTCCGCGACCTCGAGCCAGAGCGCGGCGACGCGATGGGCGACGGTGCACGCCGTCGCCGCCTGCGCCAACCGATCGGCCAGCCGTCGAAGCTCCTGCTTCGCGCGAAGCGCGCGCGAGAGCACGTGGGCGGCCTCTTCCGAGTCGGGCGCCGTCTCGAGCGCACGCTCGAGGTCCGCCACGGCACCGTCCACGTCGCCGAGCCGCTCGAGGCGCACTCGCGCGCTTCGCACCAACGCGCCCGCCACGTCCGACGGACGCTCCGCCACCGACGCCTCGCGCCGCGCGGCCTCGGCCAAGAGCGTGGGATCGTCGAGCCGCTCGGCCATGCGCGCGAAGCCTCGCGTGGCCGCGAGGTTCTTTTCGTCGGCGACCAGCGCCTCTCGGAAAGCCGTCAGCGCGTCCGTTCGGCCCAGCGCTTCGAGCGCTTCACCGCGGCGCGCGAGGTGCGCGGCGCGCGAGCCGGGGTCGTCTGCGCATGCCGCGAGACGTTCGTCGATCCACGCCAATCGCTCGCTGTCGCGCGCCTCGAGGGCGATGGCTTCGAGCGCCTCGAGCGCGGCGCGATGCAGCGGATCGATGCGAAGGATTTCCTCGAGCACGCGCGCGACGTCCGCCGGTGCCGCGAGGCGACGCGAGACCGCGACCTCCGCGTGTCGCTGGAGCGCCGCGATGCGGCTCGCCGGATCCACGCAGACCTTCGCTTGAGCCGCGAGCACGCGCGCCCACGCGTCAGGCGGGCCGAGCCGTCGGTAGAGCGCCTCGAGCCCGCGCAGCGCCGCGAGGTTCGTCGGGTCGAGGGCCAGCACCGCCTCGAGCCGCAGCGCCGCACGCTTCGGGTCGTCGACGCCCTCGGCGAGCACCGCCGCTTCGCGCAACCCGGCGTCCACCGCACCCGGCACGTCGGTGCGTGCCTTCGCTTCGGCGGCGAGGTCTTGCGCATGCGCGCCCCACGCGCGGTCCTTGGTTCGAAGGCGCGCGAGCGCATCGAGCGCACGAGGATCGCCAGGCCGCTCGGCGAGCACCGCCTCCCACGTGCTCAACGCGCCCCTCACGTCACCGAGCTGTTCTTCGCGAAGCTCGGCTTGGCGCACGAGATTCGCGATCGAGGGCGCGCGTTTCTTCTCGGCTTCGAGGAACGCGTCGAGGGCCTTCCAATCGCGGCGGCTCTCGAGGCGTCGCCCGAGCTCGCGTCGCGCGCCGTTGTTCTTCGGGTCGAGCTCGATGGCCTTTCGAAGGTGACCCAGCCCCGCGTCCTCGCGACCGAGGTGATCGAACGCGAGGGTCGCGAGCTCGAGCTGCAGCGCGGCGGCGTCGCCGCCCTTGGTGGCCGCGCGTTTCTCCAGCACCGCGGCGAGGTCGTCCCACCGACCGAGCGCGCGAAGCTCCGCCGACAGGCCCGCGAGCGCGCGTGGGTGCGTCGGCACGAGCTCGAGCACCTTTCGGTAACGCATGACGGCGCCTTCGCGGTCCGACGAGGAGGCGAGCACTTCCGCCGCACGGCAGAGCAACTCCGCGCGTGCCGCGAGGTCCTTCGTCAGCGCGGCTTCCCGCTCGAGCGCCGTGACGAGCTCGTCGATGCGCCCCGCACGTTCGGCGGTGCGCTGCCAGCCACGAAGCGCACCGAGATTTCCGGCGTCGAGCTCGAGGATGCGTCGGAACGTCTGCGCGGCGCGGCCCGCGTCGTCGAGCTCGGACTCGAAGATGCCCGCGATGCGGAAGAGCGCAGCCACACGTGCCGAATCGTCCTTCGCGAGGTCGATCGCGCTCTCGTGAAGCGCGGCGAGCTCGTGCCAACGACGGGTGCGCTGGTAGAGCCGGTCGAGCGCCCGGAACGAAGGCAGGTGTCCGGGCCGAGTCGCGAGCGCCCGCGCGTGGGTCTCGATCGCGGCGTCGACGTCACCCCGACGCTCGAGGAGCTCCGCCACGCGCTGCAGTGCGGCTGCGCGCCGGGTGTCGTCGCGTGTCGCTTCGGCCTCGGCGCGACGAAGGGCGATGAGGTCTTCCCAGCGCTCCCCTTCCACGAGGAGCGGCTCGACCGCGCGAAGGGTGGACTCGTGGGTTGCGTCGATCGCCAACGCGGCGCGGTACCAATGGACCGCCTGTTCGGGGCTGCCGAGCCGGTGCTCGTGAACGGCGCCGAGGCGATGCAAGAAGCCCACGCGGTCCTCGTCGGGCGCGACGCGTGCTGCGGCTTCGAGCGTCGTCGCCAACGCGTCCCAGCGCGCCGCGTCGTCGTAGAGGCGCGCCAACCCGCCGAGCACGTCGAGGTCGTCCGGTGCCAGCTCCGCGGCCTTTTCGAGCGCCGCGATGCCCTCGGCGCGGTTGCCGAGCCGGTCCGCTTGAATCGTCCCGACCCGCGACCAAGCCGCCACCCGAACCTTCGCGTCGTCCGCGAGCTCGGCCTCGGTGGCGAGCACCCGCGCGAGGTCACGCCAGCGCCGGCTCGTGTGGTGAAGACGCTTGAGCGCGGCGAGCGCGCCCGGCGCCCGCGGATCGAGGCGCAACGCGGTCTCGAAGAGCTCCGTCGCGCGTTCCGGATCCTGCGCGCGCAGCTCCGCGAGGTGGGCACGCTCCGCGACGAGGATCGCGCGATGGCGTGGATCCGCCGTGACGACGTTGGCCGTCTGCTCGAGCACGCGGTCGAGCGCGTCCCAGCTCTTGTCGTCCGCGCATCGATCCGCGAGCGCGCGCAACACCCCGACGTGCGTGCGGTCGAGCTCGAAGGCCGTCTCGTACGCCTTTCGCGCGTCGGCCTTCTGGTCGAGCGCGTCTTCGAGCAAACGACCTTTCGCGAGCAGCAACCCGGCCTTGCGCGAGGGGTCGGAGAGCAAGCGAAGCTCACGATCGTAGAGCGGGAGCGCGGCTTGCCAGCTCTTGCGCGCGAGCAGCGTGCGCCGCAGCCCACGCACGCTCGGCAGATGCTCCGGCATGGCGTCGAGCGCGGCTTGGTAATGCGTCGACGCCTTCTTCGGGTCGCCCATGGCGTGCTCGTAGACACGGGCGATCGCGTAGGACAGACGCCCCCGGCGGCTCGGGTCGCTCGGCGCCGATCGAAGCTCGGCTTCCCAACGCTCGATCTCGGCTTCGGGGGAGAGCTCTCCGTCCTCGCTCGGGCCTCCGCTCACGACCAGCGCCGCGGCCGCTTTCGGCGCCGGCGGGGGAAGGGTCCCGGCCTGGCTCTGTCGCGGCGCGCTCGCAGCGCCAGGCGACGAGGGGGCCTTCGCAGCTCCGGGCGACGTCGCGACGGGGGAACGCGTGGCGCCGGGCGAGCTGGTCGACGGCGCTCGTGCGCCGCCCGGGCTCGAAGGAGCCTTGGCCGCGCCAGTGCTCGAGGGCACACGAACCGCGCCGGGGCTCGACGCGCGGGGAGGCGGCGCGACGGGGGGCGAAGCCGCGGGCGGAGGTGGCGCGACGGGCGGCGAAGCCGTGGGCGGAGGTGGTGCGACGGGTGCGGATGCCACGGGTGGTGGTGGCGGCATCGAAGCCGGCCGCGCAGGAAGTGGCGGAGGCACGGAGGGACGCACCGCGCCGGTGGCTTCGCGAGGCGGCTTCGGTGGCACGCTCGGGTGCCGCGCGGGGGGAAGAGCCTTCGGGGGCGTCGCGGCCGGTGGGGGAGGGGGCGCGTCCGCCTTCGAGCGCTTACCGACTTCGTCCTCGAGCTCGTCGAGGAGCACCTCCATGGTCGACTCGCGACGCTCGTCCTCCGCCATCGCTCGATTCTGCCCCCTCGCGCCTTCCCACCCAAGCCCGATCGTCCCCTGGACGTGGGTTTCGCCTATCCGAACGAGCCTCACTCCGAAACGACACGAGCCCCCGACGAAACACGTCGGAGGCTCGTCGCGAGGGCGGCGCGTCAGGCGGCGGCGACGTCGTGAAGCTCGGCGCGAAGCTTCTGCTTGGCGCGGGCCTCGAGCTGGCGGGCGCGCTCCCGGCTGACGCCGAGCTGTCGGCCGAGCGCCGCGAGCGTCATCTCTTCCTCTTCGTCGCGGAGCAGCCGGTGCTCGACGATGAATCGCTCTCGCTCGTCGAGCGCCAAGAGCGCGTCGTGAAGGCGCGACGAGAGCGCGCTTTGACGGTGGCTCCGGTCGACGACCTCGTCCTGCAGCACGCCGTCGTCCTCGAGCGTGTCGACCAGCGCGATGCCCGAGTCGTCGAAGACCTTCGCATCGAGCGAGACGTCGCGGCCTTCGAGTCGACGGAGCATCTGCTCCATCTTCTCCGGCGAGACGCCGAAACGCTCCGCCATCATCTCGATGCGCTTGTACGGGTCCTGCTCCAGGTTCGCGACCCGGGCGCGCTCGCGGCGAAGGCGGAAGAACAGCTTCGAGCGCAGCGGTCCGCTCCCAGCGCCGACCATGCTCGTCGACCGGACCACCGCCTCCAGCACGAAGGCGCGAATCCAGTACCCGGCGTAAGTGACGAAGCGCGTGCCCCGGTCCGGGTCGAATTTCGAAACCGCGGTGACCAGGCCGACGCTGCCCTCGGCGATCAAGTCCCCGAGCCGAATGCCGTACCGGCGGTATTGGAGCGCCACCGCGACCACGTAGCGGAGATTGGCCTCCACCAGCTTGTCCGCCGCGCGTTGGTCGCCAGCCCGGGCCAACACGGCCAAGTCGTGCTCGTCCTCGCGGCTGAGCGTGGGAATCGCGCGAACCTTCTCGATGTACCGATCGAGCTCGGGGTCTTTCTGGTACGCCATGCAACCCTCGTCGCTGTTGGTGACGTTACGTAACGTGAAAACCCGTCCCGGGTCAATCGCACTCGTGGAACGATGCGTTGAGGCCTTTGGACGACACCCTCGTACGTGAACGGTCTCGGCTGGGTACGTCCGAGATGACGTAGCGTTACATCTGTCTCGATGCGTTGTCTAGGTCGTGTCTCGATTTGTGCTCGTTGTCTAAGCTTTCCGACGTCGGCGAAGGAGGAACACCCTCGAAAGGGTGCTATTCGACGCCGATGCATCTGGTCGTCGGACTCGGGAACCCCGGCCCCAAATACGCAGGCAATCGACACAACGTCGGATTCCACGTCGTGGAGCGCCTCGCGGACGGCGTGTCGTTCGTCGACAAACACAAGGGGAGGCTCGCCAAGGTCGAGCTGGTCGGGCGCCCGGTGCAGCTGCTCATGCCCCAAACCTTCATGAACCTCTCGGGCGAGTCGGTGCAGAAGGTCCTGCAGTTCTTCTCGATCCCCGCCGATCGCCTCGTGGTCGTGCACGACGAGCTCGACCTCGCGTTCGAAGACGTTCGCATCAAGGTCGGAGGTGGCCTCGCCGGCCACAACGGCCTGCGCAGCATCGCGCAACACTGCGGAGGCCCCGGTTTCGTGCGCGTGCGCGTCGGCATCGGCCGGCCCCCGGTCGGCCCCGTCGATCGCTTCGTTCTCTCGGACTTTTCTGCGGACGAGCGGGCCCGCATCCCCGACGTCCTCGACCGCGCCGCCACGATGGTCCGAGCCATCGTCGAGCACGGCGCCGCCAAGGCCATGAACGACTTGCACGCTCGCTGAGCCTCGGCTAGAGAGCGCGTCCCCCGGACGTCTTCCCGCCCGGGTCAGTCGGTGGTCATCTCGGCCACCGGCTTCCTCGTTCCGGCGGCATGCCGGGGCAAACCCAGGAGGAAGAATGGCAGAACAGACCCTGTCGCACGCCGCGAAGAAGTGGGCGCGCGAATACGAGACCATCTACATCCTTCGCCCGAACGTCGATGCCGACGAGGCGACGAAGGTGTCGGATCGTGTCCAGGACGTGATGAACCGCCTCGGCGCGAAGATCACGAAGGTGGACACCTGGGGCAAGCGCAAGCTCGCCTACCCGATCAAGCGCTTCGGCCGCGGGATCTTCGTCTACGTCCGCTACGTCGCGATGAACGACGTGGTGGCCGAGCTCGAGCGCAACTTCGGCATCCTCGAGCCCGTCATTCGTTTCCAGACGATCGTGAACCGTGACTTCGTCGAGCTCGAAGAAGTGACGAGCGACGCCGAGGAGACGAAGTTCGAGCGCATCGAGGTCGCCGCGGAAGAGGACGACATCGAGCCGACGACGGCGGAGCGCCTCGGCATGCTGGAGCGCGCGCCGCGCGCCCGCGCCGAGTCGCACGACGACGAGGGCGACGACAACAACGACGACGAGGACGCGGGCGACGAGGCTGCCGCCAGCGACGAGCAGGAGAACGAAGATGGGTGACCGTTACGACCGCTTCGACGACGACGACGACGACGATCGCGGAGGCCGGGATCGCAACGGTGTGGACTCCGATCCGCTCGGGTTGCGCCGCCGTCGTGGCAGCAAGAAGAAGGCGCCGACCTTCACGCAAGAAGAAGGCTTCGCCTTCGACTACAAGGATCCGCAGCAGCTCCGTTACTTCCTGACGGACCGCGGCAAGATCGTTCCGCGTCGCATCAGCGGCCTGAACGCCAAGCAGCAGCGCGAAGTCACGCTCGCCGTGAAGCGCGCGCGCAACATCGCTCTCCTTCCCTACACCTCGACGAAGTGAGGCCGTCATGGCGAAGCGAAACGTCCAGGTCGTCCTGAAGTCCGACATCGACGCTCTCGGCATGTCCGGGGCCGTCGTGAAGGTTCGTCCCGGCTACGCCCGGAACTTCCTCATCCCCCGTGGGCTCGCGGTCGTCGCGTCCCGCATCAACGTCAAGCAGATCGAGCACGAGAAGAAGCTCGCCCTGCAGCGCCTCGAGCGCCTCAAGGCCGAGGCCATGGAGCGCGCGAAGATCTACGACGGCGTCGTCCTTCACGTGGCCAAGCAGGTGGCGGACCCGGCGACGGGCAAGCTCTTCGGCGCGATCTCGGTGAGCGACATCGCCGACGCGCTCGAGGTTCGTGGCATCACGGGCGTCGACAAGCGCGCGGTCGTCCTTCCCGAGGACGGCATCAAGATGACCGGCAGCTACGAGGTCCACATCAAGGTGGGCGCCGGCGTCGAGGTTCCGGTCAAGCTCGAGGTCAAGACCGCTTCCTGAGCGAGTCTTCCTCCCGCAAAGGCGGCGTGGCTTCGGTCACGCCGTTTTTCTTTCCGTCCGGCCCTCGCGATTTTCGGAGTTTCCTCCGCGTCGGGCGCGTCCCTCCTTGATCCGCGCGCGCGATTAGGCAGAGATCGCGACCCGATCGTCGCACCCCGATTGGATGCTGAAGCGCACATGGCCCGAGGCTCACGCAAGGAAGACCACAAGCCCGCGCTGACCGCCGCGGCGTTCGGAGGACGTGTCCCACCGAACAGCCTCGAAGCGGAGCGCGCCGTGCTGGGCGGCATCCTGCTCGAGAACGACGCGATGAACGTCGTGCTCGAATCCCTCTCGCGTGACGACTTCTACAGCGAAGCCAACGGCGTCATCTACGAGGCGATGAAGGAGCTCTTCGGAAAGAGCCAACCCGTCGACCACGTCACGCTGCGCGAGTCGCTCCTTCATTCGCAGAAGCTGCAGGCCGTCGGCGGCGACGAATACCTGCTCGCGCTCACCGACACGATTCCGACCGTCGCCAACATCAAGGCCCACGCCGAGATCGTCCGCGAGAAGAGCGTCGTACGTCGGCTCATCGCGGCTTGCCACGAGGTCGCGGCGACGGGTTACGGCGACTACGGCGACATCGAAGTCGTTCCTCGATCAAGCCGAGTCGAGCGTCTTCAACGTCGCGAAGCAACGCGCGAAGAGCCCCTACGAGCACGTCAAAGACGTGGTCATGCGGACCTTCGAAGAGATCTACGCGATGGGTCAGCGCGGCGACTCGATCACCGGTTGCCCGACCGGCTTCGAGAAGCTCGACAAGATGACCGCCGGCATGCACCCCGGCGACCTCATCATCGTCGCGGGTCGTCCCGGCATGGGTAAGACCAGCTTCGCGCTGAACGTCGGCGTGAACGCCGCGGTCGCCCGCAAACGCGCCACGGCCATCTTCTCGCTCGAGATGCCCAAAGAGCAGCTGGTCAAACGCATGCTCTGCAGCGAGGCGCGCGTCGACGGTACGCGTATGCGTACGGGACAGCTCACGCGCGACGACTGGCCGAAGCTCGCGTCGTCGGCCGGCCTGCTCAGCGAGATGGCCATCTGGATCGACGACACCCCGGCGATCAGCGTGCTCGAGCTTCGCGCGAAGGCGCGTCGTCTTCAGAGCGAGGCCGGCCTCGGGCTCATCATCGTCGACTACCTCCAGCTCATGCGCTCGGGCTCGAAGAACGACAGCCGCGAGCAAGAGATCAGCGAGATCAGCCGAAACCTCAAGGCGCTCGCGAAGGAGCTCGAGATCCCGATCATCGCGCTCTCGCAGCTCAACCGAGGCGTCGAGAGCCGCACCGACAAGCGCCCGCAGCTCTCCGACCTTCGTGAGTCCGGCGCCATCGAGCAGGACGCCGACACGATTTGGTTCGTCTACCGCGACGAGGTCTACAACAAGGAGACCGAGGATCGCGGCGTCGCCGAGATCATCATCGGCAAGCAGCGCGCGGGTCCGACCGGCACCTGCCGCGTCCGCTTCTTCAACGACTACACGCGTTTCGACAACCTCGTCGAGGACGACTATTACGGCGGCGGCGCGGCGGACTTCTCCGACGGTTGAGCTGCCCCGACGCGGATTTCCGGCCGTGAGCGAGCCGCCGGAGGAGCGTCGGCGCTCGAAGAGGTTCGCGGATCGGCCGTCCAAGACGGACGAACCGACGCGAAAAGCGCCCCGCGTCCGCCTTCGTTCTTCCAAGGTGGGACACGTTTCGATATTCTCCGCCGGGCTTTTTGCTGTCTCTCCGGGGAGGAGTGGGGTGTTCATGTCGAAACGTCTTGGGCTGGCGCTCGCCGCCGTGTCCTCGTTGCTCGCTTTCGCGCCGACGCCGGCGCACGCGGGTGGTCTGGAGTTCGCGGGTCCGGGCACGACGGCGCTCGGTCGTGGTGGCGCCGCCTACGCGCGTCCGGGCGACCCGATGGCGCTCTGGTACAACCCGGCGAACCTCGCCGACCTCCAGGGCATCCAGCTCTCCCTGCAGACCCACCTGGTGATGTACGAGGCGTGTCATCGCCGCGAGGGCACCTACGGGTCGTACTCGGGCGTTGCGGCCAACGACCCGACCACGACGACGGAACTCGAGCGCTTCAACACCGGCATCGCGGCGGACCCCGGCGAACGCAGCGCGTTCGAGGGCATGGTCCCGGACGGTGAGCTACCGAACGTCTGCAACTCTGCTCCGCCGGGCATCGTGCCCGAGCTCGTGCTCAGCTGGCGCGCACACAAGCGGGTCGGCATCGGTATCGGCTTCGTGGCCCCCGCGGCGCCCTCGCACGTGGTCTACGGCGAGACGACCCGCATCGGCGACGAGCGCTACGTCGGCACCGTCAACGGTCTGCCCTCCCCGACGCGCTACAACCTGATCGAGCAGCAGCTCCTCGCGGGTTGGCCCACGGTCGGCGTGGGCGTGAACGTCCACAAGCGTTTCCGAATCGGTGGCGCTTTCGGCTTCGGCTTCGCCCTCGCCGAGTTCGATTCGATCGTCCGCGCGATTCGAGGCGAGGAGTTCGCCGGTGACGTTCGTGCGCAGCTCTCGATGAAGGACATGTTCGTTCCTCGCATCACGGTCTCGGCGCACGCCGTCCCGCACGACAACCTCGACGTCTCGTTCACCTTCAGCTGGACCGACGACGTTCGTGCCTCGGGCGACGTGACGTTGACCTCGGGCTACTACCGCGCCGAGCGCTTGGAGCGACTTCGCATTTCGGGCGCGACGCTCGACGTGCCGCAGCCGTGGCAGATGGCGCTCGGCATTCGCTACGCGGACCGCATCGTGCCTCGCCCCGAGAGCGCGGACGAGGTGGCGCAGCTCAGCCGTCGCGTCGAAGACCCGATGAGCAACGAGCGTTTCGACGTCGAGGTCAACGTGGTCTACGAGCGCAACTCGAACGTCGACCAGTACAGCGTCAGCATGGGCAACTGTGCGGAAGATCGGTACGTCGCAGAGGACCTCGGCGGTTCTCCGCTCACGTCGAGCAACTGCGGTGGAATGACGGCGTCGGGGGCGATTCCCTTCGCGATCGAAGCGGATGCGTTCCTCTCGGCGAACCTCCCGGAGAACCTCGTCATCCCTCACAACTGGAAGGACTCGCTCTCCATCCGCGTCGGCGGTGACTACAACATCATGCCGGGCCTCGCGGCGATTCGCCTCGGCTTCTCGTTCGAGACCAAAGGCATCGAAGACGGCTTCGAGCAGCTCGACTTCCTCCCCTTCATGCGTTTCGGAGCGCACGTCGGTCTCACGATGCGCCTCGGGATGTTCGACGTGTCGCTCGCGTACGCGCACATCCACCAGTTCAACACGACCGTCAGCTTGAACGACGCTGGGCTCAAGCAGATCAACGCGGAGGAGCGTCTGGCCGAGCTCTCGCCCGACCCGGACGACCGCCCGCTTGCTGGCCCGGGCACGATCATCAACGGCGGTCGCTTCACGTCGAACTTCGACGTGGTCTCGCTCGGCCTGACCTACCACTTCCGCTGAACGATCGGCGCCTTCGAGCCACGGCCCTTCGCGTTCCTGCGTGGGGCCGTTTGCTTTCCACCGTCGTGCTTGCGCATCACCGGTTCGACCGAGGCCGTGGGATGTTTGGCGGGCCTGGCGTGACTTGCGTGGCCCCGCCGCTTGCCGGATAGCAACGCTGTGACGGTCGTCGCCGACGCGCTCGGGCGCGAAGTGGAAATGCGTGAACCTCCACGACGTGTCGTCTCGCTGGTGCCGAGCGAGACCTACTCCGTCGTCGTGCTCGCGGGCGCGGACCGCTTGGTCGGCCGAACGCGCTACTGCGTGGAACCGTCGATCGAGCACGTGCCCGTCGTGGGCGGCACCAAAGACGTCGACGTCGAGGCCGTCGTCGCGCTCGCGCCCGACCTCGTGCTCGCCAACCGCGAAGAGAACGCACGCGGACCCGTCGAGGCGCTCATCGCGCGAGGGTTGCCGGTCCACGTCAGCTTCCCGTGCAGCGTCGCCGATTCGGTCGGGCATCTGCGAGACCTCGCGAGGCTCCTCCACGTGGAAGACACACACGCCGACGCGTTGGCGACGCTTCACGACGAGCTCGCGGGCGACACGCGCCCACCGGTTCCCACGTTCGTGCCGATTTGGAACGACCCGTGGATGACCTTCGACGCGCGGGCGTTCGCGAGCGACGTCCTCGAGCTCGCGGGCGCGAGCAACGTCTTCGCCGACCGTCCGCGCCGCTACCCCTTGGCCGCCGACCTCGGTCAGCGCGCCCCGCTTCCTCCCGAACGTGTCGAAGGTCGCGACACCCGCTACCCACGCGTGACGCTCGAAGAGATCCGCGACCGAGCCCCGCAGCTCGTCCTACTCCCCGACGAGCCCCACGAGTTCACCGAAGCCGACGCCCAAACGCTCGAGGCCCTCGGTATTCCGAGAGCCTCGATTCGATTCGTCAGCGGCAAAGACCTCTTCTGGTACGGCGCCTGGCTGCTCGAGGGGCTGCCCAGGCTGCGCGCGTCACTCCACGCGGAGTCTCAGCGCGCAGACGGATCCATCGACCGAGTGCCCGCGAAGGACGCCACTCGAACCAAGCGCTGAGTCGCTTCGACCGTCGTTCACTCGACCCGCAGCCGGAGAATGAACGCGTCCGCCTCCAAGTCGTTTGGGCTTCCCGGTGGCGTCGCGCCGGAGCCAATGGTCGATCCGCCGAACGTGAGCGTTCCCGCCGTTCGCAGCCCGAGGAGCAACGCCTCTCCCGACGCCAGGAACGTGATGTCCATGAACCGGCTGTAGGCGGTTCCCGCGGCTTCTCGCACATAGATGAGCGACATGTCCTGTTGGTAGACTGCGAGGAAACCGCGATTGCCACGTGTGCCGACGACGTAGACGTCGCCATTTGGGGCGATCGCGATCGCCTCGGCCGCGTAGTCACGCGCTCCGTCCACGAGGTCAGCCCACTCAGCCTCGCTCCCGCCGTCATCAACCATCGAGACTCGCGACTGAACGCGTCCGCTCGCGAGCCGCGTCGCGACCGTGTAAACGTTCGCCTCTACACCTGACGCGTCGGCGACGCCGGCCGCACCATCTCGAATCGTCCACCCCACGGGCAGCGAGAACGTCCACGCAGAAGCTCCAGTGAGCCGAGTCGCCCGAAGCTGTCGTGTGCTCGATGTCGTGTACGCGATGTCTCGTCGCCCCATGAAAGCAACGCTTCCAGCAGGCCCGACGAGCGAAACGTCCGGCGACACGAACGGTCGGGTGAAGCGGCTGGAGATGTGCAGCCAGCGACCGTCAGGGGTAGCCAGTAGGGGAGCGAGAGCGTCCGAGTGGGTGTCTACCGGCGCCCTCGTTGGGGTCGAACCCGTGAGTCCAATGCGAACGAGCAGATTGTCACCGGCTTCGTTCAAAGTCCTCGTCGAGCAAGTCGTGGTGGTGCACGCAAGACCATTGTACTGAGCCAGATAGCTTCCTGTCTGCCACAGGACACTCAGGTCTGCAGCGTGTGCCTGAATGAGACCGCCGTCTGCGAGGCCGCCATAGTTCTGTAATACGAAGTTCCGGCCATCAGGCAAAGCCGCGATGCTTAGGGAAACTCGTTCCCAGTCCCCAGTCTGCCCACCCAAAGGACACGAGTCGCAGTCGAGAGCGCGTGGTTGACTAGCGGTCGTCAACGGGGCATTCGAACACGAGGACACTGCACAGAGCTGACCGATCGAGCAGCGTCGGCCGCACATGCCACAGTGGACGACGTCGAGAGTGAGGTCGATCTCGCAACCATCGCTGACTTCATCATTGCAGTCGTCGGTTCCCGGCAGGCAGCCGGTGATGATGCACTCTCCAGCCGAGCACGCGAGCACGGTGGCGTTAGGGGCCGTCCCGCAGGCCGCGCTGGCCACGGCCCCATCGATCACGCCATCGCAGTCGTCGTCGGCTCCGTTGCAGGTTTCCGGCGTCGGCCCAACCGCGCCCATGCACGCACCCCAGCGTCCAGCGCTGCAGCGCTGGGTACCCGCTTCGCACGCGCCCGTGTCAGTTCCGCCAGGACACGCGCGCGTCGCGCCATTCGTGCACTCGCAACCCTCGTCGGCACGTCCGTCGCAGTTCTCGTCGAGGACCCCGTCGCAGACCTCGGTTCGTGGACCAACCTGTCCGACGCAGGAGCCCCAGTTTCCGCTCCCGCACGTCTGTGAACCGGCGACGCAGGTTCCGACATCCGTTCCGCCCGGGCACGCCCGCGTCGCTCCGTTCGTGCATGCGCATCCTTCGTCCACTCGACCGTCGCAGTCTTGGTCGGCGACGCCATCACACGTCTCGGTCACTGGGCCCACGTTGCCCGAGCACGCGCCCCAAAGGCCGCTCGTGCATCGTTGGGTTCCAGCGACGCAGAGACCCTCGTCGGTTCCGCATGCTCGCGACGTTCCGTTCGTGCAGCCGCATCCCTCGTCCACGTTGCCGTCGCAGTCTTCGTCGACGGTGCCGTCACACGCCTCGGTGGCCGGGCCGACGCTTCCCTCGCACACGCCCCAGGCGCCGAGCGTGCAGCGTTGCGTTCCGGCGACGCAGGCGCCAACGTCCGATCCCGACGGGCAGGGCTGCATCGTTCCATCAGTACAGGCGCATCCCTCGTCGACGTTTCCGTCGCAGTCGTCGTCCGACGTTCCGTCGCAGACTTCCGTGGTGGGACCGATTGCGTCGAGGCATTCGCCGTAGCTGCCGTCGACGCAGGTTTCGCGACCCGCCATGCACGCGCCGGTCTCTTCTCCACACGCGCGGTCCGCGCCGTCGACGCACGAGCAGCCTTCGTCGATCTCGCCGTCGCAGTCGTCGTCGACGAGCCCATCGCACTGTTCGGTGGTCGCGACGCACGTCGTGGCGTCGAGGCCCGCGTCGAAGCCGGTGTCGGGCGTAGCGTCGAGCATCGGCGATCCGCCGTCGGCGACCCCTGCGTCGAACGGGTCGATCGGAACCTCGGCGTCCGGGAACAGGCAGAGCCAACGCTCGACGTCGACCTCGACGCCGGGCGGGCACACGCAGGCACCTCGCACTTCGTCGCGAATCAGCATGCCGCAGTCGACCTCGACGGGGTCACACGCAGCGAGTGGAAGAGAAAGAGTGAGGCAACAGGCGAGGTAACGAGTCATGACGGCGGCGGGCTTCGTCCCGAGCTTGGTTCGGTTGCTCGGAAAAGCGAAAGGCCGACGTGGTTTGCCACGTCGGCCCTTCTGCTCGAACGGAGCTGTGATTCAGCTCCTGTGAACGTTTCGTTCGCCCGTACTCACGGACACTCGGTCCGGTTGCCCAGGCCGCTGACGTCGTCGCGTGCGTGGCTGGTGTATTCGGTCGACGGATCGGTTCCGAAGCCCGACGCCGCCGGAACGGCATCGCAACGGCGACGAAGCGTCTGCTCTGCGGTCGAAACGCCTCCCCCCGTCCACGACGTCATCGGACGAGTTCCCGGGTCGCCGAAGCGATCCACGAGCTCGCCACTGCAGACCAAGTCGTAGGAGTCATCGCCGTTGTGGTTGACGTCGGCGACGACCGTGCACGAGGGGCTGATCATCGCTCGGCACAGCGCACGCACGGCGCCCGGCGCCAGCGTCCCGGAGAGGGTCACGGTCGACGTCGGCGTGGCCGCGGAGTTCTGGTAGACTCGGAGGACGCATGCGCTGAGGTCGACCTCACTCGCGCCGATGTTGCCGATCTCGATGGCCTTGTTGTCCGTGCCGCTGCCTTCGACGTATTCGGTGAAGAGCAGCTCCGGAACGGGAGGCGGACCGCCACGGTCACCGGCACGATCACGTCGTCGCCGCCAAAGGAGGCCGTGAGCATGCCCGTGCCTTCGGACCCACTTGCGGTGTACGTGGCCATTCCAACCGTTGCCCCCGCCGCCACCGAGATGCTGGCCGGGCCCGTCAGAAGACCCGCTGGCGCGAGGGCGATGCTCACCGAGGCTCCGCCAGCGGCAGCCGGCATCGGGAGGATGACGGTCACTTCGACGGTCGCACTCGGTGCCAGCGCGATGGTGCCAGGCGACACGCGGAGCGTCGACGAGCCGAAGTCCATTGCGTTTCGCGGTTGAATACGGGTGTTCATGAACCCGAAGTTCAACGGGCCCTGGATGAAGCTGAACGAGTTGCCCACGGAGGCCGGCGGGTCGAGCGCAAAGATGTCGTCGCCGATCAAGAGCGACCGTCGACGCGGAAGTCGCCTCCCAGGAAGACCGGTCTCCGCGACCGTCACCGACTCGACGCGAACCAAGACCGACTGAAGGGCGCTCGCGCGCGCACCGCTCGTCGCGATGTCTGCCGGGGGAACGACCGTTGCCGCGGGAACACCGGGCATCCCGCGCGAGGTGATCGACGGAGTCGCCAGCTGGGCGAGCCCGAAGAAGTCCGCGACGGTGCCCGTGACGTCGACCTGCTCGCCCACCGAGTTGGTCGGAGCCGAGCTCGTGAACACGAAGATGCCGCTGAAATCGACGCCAGCGTAGTCGTCGGTGCCCATCGCCTGTTGCGCGTAGAAGCCGTTGCTCGCGAGCGCGGTGATCACGAGGCCACGAACCGTGACCTCCGTCTCCGCCGGGTGTGTGCCCATGCGAACGGCGTAGACCGTCGTCGCGAGCGCAGGACACGCCATCGCGTCGGGGTTCGCGACCGTCGGGCACGCGTCACACGCATCACCCTTGTCGTCCTCGTCCATGTCCTCCTGCATGGGGTTGGGGACAGATGGACAGTTGTCGGCGTCGTTGGGCACGCCGTCGCGATCCCGATCGTTGGGGTCGACGGCGATGCACGTGGCGGGGTTTGCGTCGCCACCGAGAGGGCACGGATCGCAGGCGTCGCCGATGCCGTCCGAGTCCGAGTCCGCCTGCATGCCGTTGTCGAGCGGGCGAATGGGATTGAAGATCGTCTCGCAGTTGTCGGCTGCGTCGTCGATACCGTCACCGTCCATATCGGTGGCGGAGGACATGCCGGTGTAATAGTTCGAGCCGTTCTCGCCGCGTCAGGCGGACGACATCCGCATACGCGCAGGCACGCAAGCTGGTTCTCCCGTCCGGGGTCGCCACACAGAACACGAGCGGATACTCGAAAGTGGTGGCCTCGCGAAGCAGGGTCATCGCCGCACTGAAGGAATGGAGAGTTCTTGCAGCCAGCGCGGTGCGCTCTTCCACATACGTCAGCACCGCCGGTTTCGTGGTGTCCGATCCTTCGACGAGCCCATCCGCAGGTCGGATCGCTCAACCAAGGCGGCGTCGCCGAACTGAACGTTGCCCGCCGCGGAGCACCAGCAACGACGTCGTCCGGTCTGGCAGCGATCACAGCGCGATGGTCGCGTCGAACTGATCGCGCGTCGAATATCGCGATGTCGGCGACCAAATCCCTCGTCCAGTGTACCAATGAGGTCAGCGTATCCGAGCGCGCGAGCGCTGTTGCGCGTCGCCATCAACCAAAGCTGCTCGTCGGGAAAGAACCCGTCGTTATGCGCCTGATTGAAATAGTCCGCGCAGGCGCGAGCTCGCGCAGCATGTTCATCGAGCCGGTGGCAGCCAGTCGTTGCCGAGACCGATCGTTGCTCCCAGTCGCGCGTACTCCGTGACGAGCCGTGTCATCGTACAGCGTGATGTTTGTGCGCGGAGACCAAATCAGTTCGACATCTTCGGCGGTCATTTCGGCGATGTCCGCCGCCGTGAGACCAACGCCGTGGATGAACGCCGGACTTGGCTCGACGACATCCGTCGTCGGTTCCCTCGCGCATGCAGCGGAACTCGTTGCGTGCGGCCTCGTCGATTCCTTCCGGCGACGTGCGGCACGTATTGAAGGTGGCGTCGACACGGCTCCACTGACTTGACCATCGCAGATAGCATACGAACAATCCGAGTTTCGCTTCGTCCCGTCGGAGTCTCTCAGTGGAAACGTCTGGTAGACCGCAAGTCTGTGCCGGGGAGGTCGTTTCGATTTCCGCCATCGAGGTTTCGAATAGACCCGCGGGGCCTCCTTGCCCGAAAACGCTCGTCGTTCCGCTCATGAGCTGGCGGAGCTCCACCCAGAGCTGCTGAGGCACCGTGGTGAAGTTGCTCGCCGCCGAGACTCGGGTGTGGCCGTCGAGGCCACGACGCCAGTCGTGACGGTGCTCATAGCGCTCGTCGGTGAGCATCCCGACCGAATCAGCGGAGTACGGCAATCCTTGGCCGAACGGTAGATGGTCGTGTGCGTTAATCAATCCCGGGCTGACGACGCTGTCGGGGCAGACGACCTGCGTGGCTTCGCCGGCGCCGGTCGCGCTGGTGCAGTCGCAGCCGACACACGCGATGAGGCCGTCGGTGCCGACGAGGACCTGGCCGCCGCGGAAGACCTCGCCGGGCGTGAGGACGTCACCGGTGATGAGGAGGGCGGCGTTGCCGGCCGTGACGGTGCAGCGGCCCTCGCTCGGCGCCGGCAGTGCGTCGCCGGGGCAGGTCGTGATGGTCGGGGGCGGGAAGAGATCGCCGGGCGTGACGCTTCCGTCTGGGCGGTCGCCGTCGGGCAGGAAGCCGTCAGGGAGGTCGCCATCCGGGAGCACCATTCCGTCGGTCATGCCGCCATCGACCGGCGGCGGCTCGTCGTCGTCGCCACACCCGTAGGCGACGACGAGCAGACAGGAGAACAAAGAGAGCGAGAGGGCGGAGCCCCGAACCCGAAGCGCGTGCATGAAACCTCGTAGGGCGGCTCCGGGGGAGAAGCCGCGAAGGCTCCAAGAAAGCCGACCCGCCCCGGCCGGTCAAGCCGCGGCCGAGCAACGTTCGCGCATCGGTCGGTTTCAGAGGTTCTCGACGGAGGCGTAGAGCTCGGGGACGAAGGTGGTCCGCGGCCGCACCAGGGTGCCGCGGGCGGAGCGTCGCCGGGCGTGAAGTCGCTCCACCATCGGGCTTTCCGTGGCACCGAGGACCTCGTCGGCGTCGTTGAACTCGTGCTCGACCACGGGGGCGGGGTGGTCTTGCGCCAGGGCTGGGGAGGCGGCGAGGACGAGGAGCAGGGCGAGTCGGGTCATGTCGGGCTGCGACGCGCGACGTGCTCGGACGATCTCTTTCGAACGAACGAGGCCGCGACGTCGGGCGGAGGGCGGCGCCAGACCCTGTCAGGGGGCGCCTTCCGCGCCCTGCGCGATCCCCCACGCCAACCACCAAACGTGGTACTCCGGCACGTCGGATGCGCGTCTGTCCGCAATGCGCTCGCGAGTACCTCGACGGCGAGGGCTTCTGCCCGTTCGACGGGGCACGGCTTCGCGAAGGCGCACGCGCGATGGCGACCGTCCCGCCCTCGGACCCCTACCTCGGCATGACGCTCGACGGGCGTTACTACGTCGAGCGCGTGCTCGGTCGCGGCGGCATGGGCACGGTCTACGCAGCACGGCTGGTCGCGCTGAACAAACCCGTCGCGCTGAAGCTGCTCCGGCCCGTGCAAGACGACGGTGGCCAAGCCGTCGGTCGCTTCGAGCGCGAGGCCCGCGCCGCGTCGAGGCTCGGCAACCCGCACATCGTCGACATCTTCGACTTCGGGCGAAGCCAGAACGGTCTGTCGTTCTTGGCGATGGAGCTCCTCGACGGCGAGGACCTCGGGAATCTGCTCGCGCGCGAGCGACGGGTGCCGCTCGAGCGTGCGTTGCGCATCGTGCTGCAGTGCTGCACTGCGCTCGGGGCCGCGCACGCGGCGGGCATCATTCACCGTGACCTCAAGCCCGAGAACGTCTTCCTCGTCACGCGTGGGCACGAGCCCGAGTTCGTGAAGATCGTCGACTTCGGGCTCGCGAAGATCAGCGAGACCGAGCAAGACGGCGCACCGGGTCGAAAGCTCACGCGCACCGGCATGATCTTCGGGACGCCTCAGTACATGTCGCCCGAGCAAGGTATGGGTCGGCCGACGGACCACCGCAGCGACGTCTACGCGCTCGGCCTGATCCTCTACGAGCTGCTCACGGGCAAGGTCCCCTTCGACGGCGAGACCTTCATGAGCGTGATCCAGCAGCACCTCTCCGATCCGCCGCCGACGTTGCGGGCGATGGAGCCCGCCGTCGACGTGCCGCCGTCGGTCGAAGCGGTGATCTACCGCTGCTTGGACAAACGTGCGGGAGCGCGACCCCAATCGATGGGCGAGCTGGCGGAGGAGCTCCTCGCGGCGCTTCGTGCCGCAGGGCAAGACGCGATGGCGCAGCGCCTCCAACGTTTCGTCGTGCCGATGGCGGAGCCTACGGCGGCGATGGCGCTGACGAAACGAAAGCCCGCGTCGATGGCGCCGCCCCCGATGGCGCCTGCGCCGATGGTCGACGAGTTGGGTGAGACGCTCGCAGCCCAGCCCGTGGTGGACGTGGAGGCACTGCAACGCGCGAAGCTCGCCGAAGACGCCCGCCGTGCGGAGGCCGCTCGTGTACCGACTCCGTCGCCTTCGCCGCGCGTGCCGACCCCGTCGCCTTCGCCACACCAGCCACCTCGGCAACGGAACGCGACGCCGACGGCGCGGGCTCCGCGATTGCTGGTCGACGACGAGCCGGTGCCGCCGCCGAGCTCGAACGCGGGTCGCCTGGTCCTGGTCGGCGTGTTGCTGTTGGCGCTCGGTGGGCTGCTCGGCTTCTTGGCGCTTCGTTTCGCGCCGTGAGCCTCGGTGTTGCGTGGAGGCTTCCGGGCCCGTAAGGTGTGGCTCGTCGGGTGTACCTCGCTGCGCGGGGACGCCACGAACGGAGTCGATACTCGATACCGTCACTCGGTCCCGGATGCAGGGCTCGGTGACGACCCCCCGCGGCCGCAGCCTGGCCGCTAGGAGGTGCCTCATGCGCCGTCGGATGTTCCTCGGAAAGATCCATCGCTGCCGCGTCACCCACGCCGACCTCGAGTACGAGGGCAGCGTCACCGTCGACGCCGACCTGCTCGACGCGGCGGGCATCCTCGAGCACGAGGAAGTCCACATCTGGAACGTCACCCGAGGCACGCGCCTCTCGACGTACGCGCTTCGTGGGCCGCGTGGCTCCAAGGTCGTCTGCATCAACGGCGCCGCCGCGCACCTGATGCGGCCGGACGACATCGTCATCCTCGCGACCTTCGGCGAGATGGAAGACGAAGACGCGAAGCGGCACGTGCCCAAGGTCGTGCTCTGCAACGAGCACAACGACATCGTCGAGGTCGGACCGGAGCGCCCCGGCCCGCAGATGCCGCGTCATCTGCCGCTCCCCGACGGCTTCCGCGTCGCGGAACCGGCGGAGTGAATTCCGACGCGCGGCACGCGCCGGCGGCGGCGCGCAACCGCGACCCGATTCTCTCGGTCCTCCGCGACGTGCTTCCGTCGCGGGGGATCGTGCTCGAGATCGCGAGCGGCACGGGTGAGCACGCGGTGCACTTCGCGGCCGCGCTTCCCGCGCTGATCTGGCAACCGACCGATCGCGACGAGGACGCGCTGCGCTCGATCGCGGTGCATCGCGCGGAAGCCGAGCTCCCGAACCTTCGTCCGCCGCTTCGTCTCGACTTGCTCGAACCGTGGCCCGTCGAAGCCGCCGACGCGTTGGTCGCGATCAACGTGATCCACATCTCGCCGTGGGAAGCGACGCTCGCGCTCTTCTCCGGCGCCGCCCGCGTGTTGACTTCGGGCGCGCCGCTCGTGACCTACGGGCCTTACGTGATCGACGGGGTGCACACCGCGCCGAGCAACGAAGCGTTCGACGCGTCGCTCCGCGCCCGCGACCCGCGGTGGGGAGTCCGTGATGTGGCGGAGATCGAGCGTGTCGCCGAGGAGGCGGGGCTCGTCCTGGAGCAACGCGTCGCGATGCCCGCCAACAACTTCACGTTGGTGTTTCGGCGGCGCTGACCTCGTCGTCGGCGGAACGCGTCGTCAGCCGCACGAGAGCCAGAGCCAGCCGACGGCGATCGCAGCTTGCACGACGATGCCCGCGAGGCTTCCGAAGCGCAGCATCGGCGACATGCGGCCCTCGGCGGGCACGTCACGCATCGCCGCGTGGTTGAGCGAGGCGAGGATCGGCGCGGTGAGGAACGACGCCGTCGTGGCGAAGTCGACGAGCGTCTTCAACGAGCTCGCCGCGAACGCGAGGATGCTCATCGAGCCGACGAAGAGGACCCCGGCGGCCACGGCGTAGGCACGCCCGAGCCGTGGCTCGGTGTCGTTCGCGACGTCGAGCGGTCGCTCGGGTCCTCGAAACCGATCGGTCAACGCGGCGAGGGCGCGTGGGAAGCCGTCGACCACGGTGAAGGTCGTCGAGAACATCACGAGGAACGCCGCCGCGCCCACGAGCGGCCGAGACCACTCGCCGAGCATCTCGGCGTAGAGGCCGACGACGAGCGAGCCGAACGCGTGCGCCTGCGCCGGAATCTCGACCTCGCGACCGTGAAGCACCGCGACACCGAGCAGCACGAAGCAGAGCGCGAGCACCACGGTGCCGCCGTAGCCGACGTGAAAGTCCACGAGGCTCGCGCGGACGCTCGGCAGCCGCTTCGAGTCGCGTGCGCGCGCGAGCACCCAGAGCGACTGCCAGAGACTCACGTCGATGGCGCTCGGCATCCAACCGACCAACGCGGCCACGAAGAGCCAATCGCCGCGCCCGAAGCTGGCGACGTCGGGGATCCAGGGAAGCCCCCAATCGACGCGGCCCAAGGCGAGCACGGTCGCGATCACCGTGGCGACGGTGAGCACGGCGACGGCAACCTTCGTGATGCGGTCGAGCCATTTGTAGCTGCCGACCGCGAGGAGGCCGAGGCAGAAGACCAGGAGCCCACCCGAAGCGAGCACCGGCGAGGCTTGAAGCCCGAGCAACGCGAGAAGCAGCGCGGCGCATACGAAGGTCACCGCAGCTTGCACGCCGAACATCGTCGCGACCGTCACGAGCCCGTAGAGCACCAAGGGCGCGCGACCGAGCCGGCGGTATCCCTCGAGCATGGAGGTGCGGGTGGCGGCCGCGTATTGCGGGCCGAGTCGGAATGCCGGGTACTTCACCAGGTTCGCGAGCAGGATCACGAGGACGAGCGAGAGCCCGTAGCTCGCGCCGGCTCGGGTCGATTGCACGAGATGGGAGACCCCGACCGCGGCGCCCGCGAACAAGATCCCCGGACCGATCGCGTGACGGAACGATCGCTCCTCGACGCTGCCCCCCACGGCCTGCCCCATGGCGGGCGAGCATGGCCCAGCGCTCGGGAGGAGGCGAGGGCGAAGCGCGCGGATTTCGAGCGCGCAGCTCAGCCGACGATGGCGTCCCACGGCGGGGGCGATGTGTCGGCTCCGACCTCGACCACACGCTGCCGCACGACGACGCGGGTCACCGACGAGGTCTCGGAGACGCGCAAGCGGCTGCCCATGCCCGTCGCGAAGACCGCAGCCATCCCACGTCGCGGAAAGGGATGCGCGACGTGCGTGATGCGTCCGCTCGGATCACGTCGCTGCCCGCCGAGCAGCCGCGCACCGATCACGGGGTGATCGCCCTGGGTCGCGTTGGTGCGGCGGTCACGAACGATCCGGCAAACCAACGCGCCGTCGAGGCCGTAGAGGCGGTTCTGCGTCCAGACCTCGACCGCGCACCACGGGTCGCCGAGCAGGCCGGGAGAGCCGCGTTCGAAGATCTCTTCGAGCTCCAGATCGGGCTCCGGCGCGGCGGGTGAGGGGGCGGCCAACGGGATCGAGGGCCGTGACTCGCCGAGGTCGCGCGGGGCGGTGGGCGGCCGGGGAACCTCCACCGGCGGCTCCTCCAGGGGGGAGGAATAACCGCGTTGGGTCTCGCGCGAACGTTTGCGGGAGCTCATCGGCCGCCGAGCGTATCAGGGTCGGGGCCCGACGTGAGCGCCCGTGAGGGTGCGCCGTGCGTCACCAGCCCTTCGTGCTACCCGAGGCCCATGGACGAGCTTCTTTCCGTCGGTCCGGCTGCGAGCTTCTACGGTCAAACCCTCGAGCAGCACCTGCTGCAGATGCAGCGAAAGCAGACCGGTGCGACCGGCGATTTCACCGGGCTCTTCCAGCAGAT
The DNA here is from genome assembly GCA_020633125.1 of Sandaracinus sp. Taxonomy (GTDB): domain Bacteria; phylum Myxococcota_A; class Polyangia; order Polyangiales; family Houyiibacteriaceae; genus JACKEH01. The sequence goes on from JACKEH010000004.1 coordinate 143,329, forward strand.
CGCGCTCGCCGCGAAGATCATCGCGAGTCAGGTCTCGAGGGCCGGTCTCGCGAACATCCTCGGCCTCACGGGCGACGTGAACGTGCAGGGCGAAGAGGTTCAGAAGCTCGACATCTTCGCGAACAACACGCTCGTCCGCTGCGTGCAGCAGGGCGGTCACGTGTGCGTGATGGGCAGCGAAGAGGTCGAAGATCCGATCCCGGTGCCGCCGCAGTACCCGAAGGGCAAGTACGTCCTTCAGTTCGACCCGCTCGACGGAAGCGGCAACATCGACATCAACGCGAGCATCGGCACGATCTTCTCGGTGCACCGGCGCAAGACCGCGGGCAACGGTCCGGGCACGCTCGAGGATTGCCTGCAGCCGGGCCGCGACATCGTCGCCGCGGGCTACGTCATCTACGGCTCGTCGAACATGTTCGTGTACTCGGCCGGTCAAGGCGTGCACGGCTTCACGTTCGACCCGGGCATCGGCGAGTTCTTCCTCTCGCACGAGAACCTGCGGATTCCCGCGCGTGGCGACACGTACTCGATCAACGAGGGCAACTACCACAAGTGGACCGAGGAGGTCCGTGGTTGGGTCGACTGGATCAAACGCGACGAGGGCGAGCGCAAGGCCTACAAGCTTCGCTACATCGGCGCGATGGTCGCGGACTTTCACCGCACGCTGCTGCGCGGCGGCATCTTCGTGTACCCGGGCGACAAGAAGAACGCGTCGGGCAAGCTGCGTCTGCTCTACGAGGCCTCGCCGCTCGCGTTCGTCTGCGAGCAGGCCGGAGGCTCCGCGAGCGACGGTCGGGGTCGCATCGTCGACGTGATGCCGACCACGCTTCACCAGCGCACGCCGCTCTACATCGGAAGCTCCGAAGACGTGGCCGACGCGCTGCGCTTCGTCGCGTCGAAGTGAACGCGGTCCCACTTCTTTGACCACTTGCGGCCGCAGCGCGTACCCACGAAGTCGATGGCGAAGTCGGGTCGCGTGCGGGTGATTCGTCGCGTGGTCAGCGCGGCGTTGCTGGGTGTCGTGCTCTATTGGGTCGCCCGCACGGAAGGCGTCGCGGAGCTGCCTTCACGCCTCGCGCGTCTCGAGCCGCGCTACGTCGCGCTCGCCGTGCTCTTGCCCTTCGTCGCCGTCGCCAGCGGGGTTCGGCGTTGGCAGCTCTTGCTCGCGCACGAAGGCATTCGACTTCCCTTCACCACCTTGCTCGGTTCGTTCCTTCGCGGTCGCTTCGTCGGCGCGTTCACGCCGAGCACCACCGGGCTCGATCTCTACCGGCTCGTGGACGTGGCCGGTCGCACGGGCGCCCGTGCGGCGAGTGGGCGCGCGATTCTCGTCGAGAAGCTGCACGGGCTCGTGGCGCTCTCGCTCGTGACCTTCGCGCTCCTGCCGGCGGGGCTCGCGCGCTTCTTCGGGGCCGCCGGTCTCGCGTTGGCGGGCGTGCTCGGCGTGACGTCGATCGTGGGGCTCGTGCTCGTGGCTCGCCCCGCCGCGCTGCGTGCGCTGGCGTCCCGCGTGCCGAAGAAGATCCGTGGCCGGGCGACGGAGCTGGCGGAGGTCTTGGCGAGCGCGCCTCCCACGCCGCGGTTGGTGTGCGAAGTGGCGGCGCTCGGCGTCGTCTCGCACGCAGCGACCGCGACCGTCTTCGTGGCGACCGGCCTCGCGCTCGGGGTGTCCGCGTCGCCCTTCACGCTGCTCGTGGTCGGCAACGCGATCGTGCTCGCGACCCTCTTGCCCATCAGCGTCGGCGGCGTCGGCGTGCGTGAAGGCACCGCGGTCGCGCTGCTCGCGTTGGTCGGGGTGGGAGCGGCCGAAGCGACGCTCGTCGGTCTGCTCGGCTATTGCGTGGCGCAGCCGCCGGCGATCGTCGGCGGGCTCTCGGAGCTCTTCGGTCGCCGCGCGCCCTCGCTCGCCTGAGTCTCCACGTGCGCACGGATCCGTCCGTGCGATGCCGGGGCCCCGGCCAGCCGGTAGCGCGCTTCGAGAACGAGGAAGCGCAGGAACTGAAGCGGAATCTTTCGAAGCGGGGCGGACGAAGTCCGCATATCCGAAAGATTCAGCGAAACCCACGCGCGAAGGCGAATTGCCGTTCTAGCGAGCGACCGAAGGGACGGCACGGCAGGCCGCCGCAAGGGGGCCGACGCAAGAAAGTTCGTGCGACGGAGTCGTGCTTCGAGTCACTCCAGGCGCGTCAGCTCGACGCCGCCGAGACGAGCGCCTTCGTCAGCGCGAAACCCGATCGACACGTGCGTTCCGAGCCCGTCGACGGTGCAGACGCGCTCGCGGTCTCCGGTGCGCAGCGTGAGGCGTGAGCCGACGCGAACGATTTCGACCGGCGCCCCTTCGTCGTGCACGAGCGTGCAAAACGCGGGGCCGACCTCGCCGGCGCGCGCTCGCATACCAATGGGGGTCGCGAGCTCGGGCCCCAACAAGACGTCGATGGCGCCTTCGAGCGTGAGCATCAGGCGGAAGGACGCGAAGCGCAGCGTGGCCACCGTGGCGCGCGCATCGTCTTCGAGCGCGACCAACGAGGTCCCTTCGGCGCGCCATTGTGTCGGGCCACCGAGCGCGAGGTCCGAGCCGAGCAAGGTGGCGGGTGGGTTGCTGAACGGGGTGCGAAGAACGGGGCGCCGAAACGACGCGCCGTCGTCGCCGAGCTCGGCGACGATGCCGTCGGCCAGCACGACGTTCGTCGCGGGCACACGCGAGGCGTCGACCGCTTCCGAACGACCCGTGCTCGGGTCGATGCGTGCTGCGAAGGCTCGACTCTCACGGCGTCCGGTCGCGAGCACACGACCGTCGGGAAGCGGCGCGACGCGTACTTCGCTCGCACCTTCCACCGACCACGGGAAGGACTCGGCTTCGAGCTCGACGCCGAAGCCGCGGTCGCGCACGTGAACGATCGCGACCTGCGGTTCGAGGCCCTCTCGCGCGTCGCCGACCGCGACCAGGCGACCTCCCGGAAGTGCGGCGACGTCGAAGCTCGCCCAACGCGGAAGGCTCACGTCGACCCGAACGAACGTGAGGCTCAGCGGGTCGAAGAGAAACACCGGGCTCAACACCACGGCGCCGCCGGTTCCGACACCGCCGACGACCACGACGTGGCCCTCGTCGGTCACCACGACGTGGGGCGAGAGACGCGCGAAGGGGGCGTCGACGCGCTCGCTCAGGCCGGTGGCGGGGTCGACGACCTCGGCGTCTGCGAGCGGCTCGCCGTCTCCGCTCGTGCGCCCTCCGACCAAGAGCAAGCGACCGTCCGGAAGGCGTGCTGCACCGAAGTCGCGACGGGGCGAGACGAGCACACCGCTTTCGCGGGGTTCGCCCTCGAGGTCGAAGCGCTCCCAGGTGTCGTGGGCGGGCCCCTCCGTGCCGAGCGCGCCGCCGAGGACCCACAGACCGTCGTCGGCCGCGAGTGTGGTGTGGCCGACGCGGCGTTGCGCGAGGCCGCCGAGCACGTCGGCGAGCACCTCCCCGGGCCTCAGGCGCACCAAGCGACGTGTGCCGAGCGTGCCTTCGAGGCCGCCGACGATCGCCAAGCTTCCGTCGCCGAGCGCCACGGCCTCGCCGCCGGACAACGCCAAGGCCGGGTCGGGGGAAGGACACGAGCGCTCGAGCGGCGAGAGCAGCAGCGAGCCTTCGGTCGGGGCGATCAGCCAACGAACGCCCACCGCCTCCCAGTCGCCGCTTCGCGCACGTGCGGTCAGCAAACGTGTCTCGGCGGGGAATCGATCGATGTCCCGTGGACCCTCGGAGGGCCGCAGCAGCTCGATGGTCCGTGCATCCGAGGCTGGGAAGTCGCCGAGCGCTTCGACGAGCAGCTCGCTCGGCAGCACGGTCGGACGGCAATCGTCCGCGGTGGGCAGGCGCAACGTGAGGCCGGCCAACGTGACCTCGGGATCGGGGGTGCACCCGATCAACGCACACAGGATCGCCATGCGAACGGGCGACACGGGGTATCCTGTCGCACGGATGGCGGCGGGCGTGCAATCGGAGGACGGCGCGGGGAGGGTGGTGCCCTTCGGGAAATACCTCCTCGACGCGTTGCTCGCCGAGGGGGGCATGGCGCGTGTCTACCGCGCGAGGCTGCGTGGCGCGCTCGGTTTCGAGAAGCCGTTGGTGGTCAAGCAGGTCCGCCCGGAGCTCGCCCGCGACCCGCGCTTCGTCGCGATGTTCGTCGAAGAAGCGAAGACGTTGGTTCGCTTGAGCCACCCCCACATCGTCCCCGTGTACGAGCTCGGGGTCGTCGACGGCACGTACTTCCTCGCGATGGAGCTCGTCGAAGGGCCGACGCTCGCGAACCTCTTGCGCGAAGGGCCGCTGCCAGCGACTTGGGTGGCCCGGCTCGGCGAGCAGATCGCGGAGGCGTTGCATCACGCGCACGATCGTTTCGGGCTCGTTCATCGCGACGTGACGCCGCGCAACGTGTTGGTCGACGTGGAAGGACACGCGCGCCTCGTCGACTTCGGCATCGCGACACCGGCCGAGGGGCTCTCGGGCGAGGTCTTCGGGTCGCCGGGATACATGTCACCCGAGCAGCTGCGCGGTGAACCGCTCGACGCGCGCTCCGACCTCTTCTCGCTCGGTGCGGTGCTTCATCAAGCGCTCACGGGACGCGCGACGTTCCTTCCCACCGACCTTCGCGACGCCAAGGGAGCGTCCGAGGCGGCGCGAAGGGCGACGTTGGCGGGTGAGGTGCCGCCGCTCCCGGAGGAGGTCGCAGCGCCCCTTCGCGAGTGTGTGATGGCGTGCCTCGCGCCCCGCCGAGAAGACCGACCGGCCACCGCCGCCGTCGTCGCCCGTTCGCTTCGGACCTGGTTGGCCAGCGCCGCGCCGGGGGGTGTGGGTGCCGAGCTCGCGGACCGGGCGCGGGAGGCCACGGCGAAACCCACGACCGACGACGTCGGACCGGTGACGGTCACCTCGCGCAAGGGCGAGGTTCGCTCGTTGGCCACCGCGTCGGTGTTGACCGAAGCGTTGGGACGCGAGGTCGGAGCGACCGCTCCGGTGACGGGTCGTGCGCGCGACTCCGCCCCTTCGGTGGAGGGCACGGCGCCGATTCCGGGGCGTCGTAGCCGCGAGCCCGAAGCGCCCGAGAGCGTCGAACGGACGCCGACGCCCGAGACCGCCACGGCGGGTTCGTCTCCCGAGGCCGAGGTCGTGGCGAGGGCTTCGGCCGAACCGCGCTCGGTCGAGGTTTTCGCAGCGGAAGCGCGCGAACCCGGAACGTCTCGGTGGCTCGGCTTGGCCGCCCTCGGGGCGGTCGTGCTCGTCGTCGCCGTGTGGTCCTCGCGCCGCGACGAGACCCCCGAGCCCGTCGTCGAGCCCACCCCCGTGGTCGAAGCCGTGCGGGCCCCCACCGAGCCCGAGCCCGTTCCGGTCGAGCCACCGAGCCCGATGGAAGCTCCCATGGAAACTGCGCCCGAGGTGGTCGAGCCCGACCCGGTGCCGACCCGCGGGGAGATCACCGTGCACGCCACGCCCTGGGCCGAGGTTTCGCTCGACGGCCGACCGCTCGGCACGACGCCCATTCGTCGAACGAGCATCGGTGCCGGCGCGCACGTGCTCGTGTTCGAGAATCCGCCGCTCGGGCGTAGTTTGCGGGTTCCGGTGCGGGTCGAGCCCGGTCAGTCGCTTCGGATTCTCGCCGATCTGACGACCGAGGACCCTCGCGCACGCATCCGTTGAACGCACGAAAAAAGGCGCCGCTCGAAGGCGGCGCCCACGTCATGTTCGAGCGCTCACTGCTGGGGCGAGAGCGCGAACGGCACGTTGACTTGCACGCAGCCCCCCGACGGCGCGGGGAAGCGCCAGCCTTGCACGATGCGGCGCACGCACGAGAAGACCTCGTTGTCTCGCAGCGAGCCGCCGACGCGCATCTGGTCGATCGTGCCGTCGCGCTCGACGAGCACCGCCACCTGCACCGTGCCCTGCAGCACGTTGTTCACCTTGAGGCGGCGCTCGTAGCATTGGCGGACCTGGGAACGCGCAGGCGCCACGACCGACAGGATCTGTTGCTGCGTGAGCTCGCCGTTGCACTCGCGCGGCTGCGGCGCGCGCATCGTCGACATGGTCGGCTCTTCGGGAGGGCCCGAGTCGATCGGTCCCGCGTCGGGCTCTTCCTCCGGGATCTCGAGCATCGGCTCCATCACCGGTCGCTGAACGATGCCCGCGTCGGGCGCGACGGCGACCGGCGGCGGCGTCTCTTCGCCCCCAGCCATCAGGAAGTAGACACCCACCGCACCGAGCAGCAGCAGGATGCCGAGGAGCGCGTAGCGCGCGCCTCCTCCGGACTCGGGCGGCGGCGGCGTGGATTCGGTCACGAAGTTTCCCCTCTCTAGGTCGCCCCTCGAACGTGGCCACGCGCGTCCGAGCGGTCGAAGGCTCCCACGGAGCGCCGCGAAAGTAGCAGACTCGCGGGCGATGGGCAGCGAAACCGACGTCGGTCGGATCCCGGCAGGGGACGGTGGCTCAGCGTCCATGCGTGGTATCCATCTCGGGATGCCGCGACATCTCGGCGCTGGATTCCTCGTGCTCGTGGTGGCGTGCTCCGGTGGTGGACCGGCACCGACGCCCTCGCCGACGCCACCAGTCGTGCCTGAGCCGACCCCCGTCACGGCGCCCGAACCCGAACCCGAACCCGAGCCCGAGCCTCGCGACGCCTTGCCCGCACCCTCGGCGGCGCTCGCCCTCGGCGGCACCTTCGGCTGCGCGGCTTCCGACGCCGGCGAGGTGACCTGCTGGGGCGACGGCTCGTACGGCCAGCGAGGCGTCGAGCCGGAGCGTCACGGAGATCCGACACCGCGCGTGTTGGGGAACGCGTCGGTGCTCGCCGTGGGGACCTGGCATGCCTGCCTGCTGAGCACAGACGGCCTGCGTTGCGTCGGACACGGAGGGCGCGGCCAGCTCGGAGACGGTTCGAGGGAGGATCGGCACATGCTCGTCTCGGTGGTTCGGGACGGCGCGCCCTGGACCACGGCGGTGGGGATTTGCGCCGGCGCGATGCACACCTGCGCACATGATGCGGACCGGAGCGTGTGGTGCTGGGGCGCCAACGATCGCGGCCAGCTCGGCGACGGCTCCTTCGACGACCGGGTGCGCCCCGTGCGCGTGGACGTCGAAGCAGTTCAGCTCGCGTGCGGGCGCGCCCACACCTGCGCTCGCGCCGCCGACGGAGTCGTTCGGTGCTGGGGGGAGAACGTCGACGGGCAGCTCGGCGACGGCACCCGGTCGGAGCCCGAAGGACGGCGCGCGATGCCCGCACCGGTCGAAGGACACGCCGACGGGGTGTTCGCGGGGCCAGGTGCGACTTGCGTCGTCGACGCGGGCGCGCTGCGCTGCTGGGGACGCAACGACAGTTATCAGCTCGGTGTCGCGCCCGGTGGCGGCCCCGGCGATGCGCTCGTGAGCCCCACGCCGCTCGCCGAGGGTACGAACGTCGTCGAGGTCGCGATCGGGGCACGTCACACCTGCCTGCGGGACGACGCGGGCGGAGTCTCGTGCGTCGGTGGCAACCGTCTCGGGCAGCTCGGCGACGGAACCCGCACTCCGCGGCGCACGTGGACGCCCGTGGCCCTCGACGGGCCAGCTCGCGCGCTGGCGGCGGGGGTCGACCACACGTGCGCGCTCGTCGGGGACGACGTGCGGTGTTGGGGGACCAACCGCGACGGACAGCTCGGGTTCGCTCCGCGCGGCCGCGAACGTTGGAGCACTCGGCCGGTGCCGACGCGCCGCTGAGCCTCAGCCGATGTGGCGAACCGAGGTGCGGGTCACCCACCAGACCAAGAGGTCTTCGGTGTCGGAGCCCGCCCATCGCACGGTCAGCCCCGTCGCGTGCGCGCGCTCGACGGCGGCACGGTCGGCTTGGTCCAGCCACGCTACGTCGGGCTCGCCTTCGTCGATGCCGACCACCCGTGCCCCGAGCGCCTCGAGCTCGTCCCTCCAGACCTCCGTGGCGGCTCCGACGGCAACCGTCGCACCGTCGAGCGGGCGCCGTGGGCGCATGCCGCTGTGGCTCGTCACGGGCACGGCGCTGCTCGCGGGGAGACTCACGACGAAGCGCGCCCCGCGTCCGACCGACGTCTCGAGGGTCAGCTCGCCCTCGAGACGCTCGACGAGGTGGCGCACCAGCGGCAGGCCGAGGCCACTGCCCTCCGGCTTGGTGGTGAAGTAGGGCTCGAAGATGCGCGCCTTTTGGGCCTCGTCCATGCCAGGGCCGTCGTCCGCGACGACGATGCGCACCCGCTCCTCGTGGTAGGAGGCCCCCACTCGAACGGTGCCTCCGCGCGGGACGGCTTCGAACGCGTTCTTCACGAGGTTCCACACGATCGAGCGCACCTCGGCGGGCCGCGCGACCACGGCGAGGTCGCTGCCCAAGCGCGTGACGAGCCGAATCTCCCGTTCACGACCGAGCAGCTCGAAGCGCTCCAGCAGGTCCGCGAGGACGCCGCTGACGTCCGCGCGCGGCTGGTTGCCCAAGGGCGGAACGGAGCCGCGCTGACGGGTCGCGCGCACCGCGTCGAGGGTGTCGGACGCCGCGCGCTCGATGCGGCGAAAAACGGCATCTCGTTCCTCGGGCGCGCTGCGTGCGCCGAGCGAGGCGAGGGTGGAGATCGCGGTCAGCCCGTTGGAGAGCTCGTGCACCAGCGTGGCGTGCAACGAGGTGTCTTCCGGCGAGGCGCCCGTCGTCGGCCGAAGCACCACCCGCAATCGTTGGTCGTCGTCGCGCCACGCGGTCGCGCACCAACGCCGCGCGCCTTCGAGCGTCGCGCTGGCCGAGCCCGTGGTCGACACGTCGGCCAGCAGCCCCCGCAGCTCGGGGGCGTTCGGGGGCACGCCCGTCAGCCGGGCGATGGCTTCGTCGAGCCCACCTTCGAAGCCGATGCCCAACGCGGCTTGTGCGGCGTGGCTGAGCGGCGCGGCCCGCCCGGCGATCTCCACGACCAGCGGCAACTCCAGGTCGCGCGCCAAACGGCGGTCGAGCTCTTGAGCCGCCCGCATGCGAAGCGTCCGCGGCCTGCCGAGCTCCACGACCCCGTCGACCACCGGACCCGCCACCCCGGCTGCACGGGCGGAGGTCGCGGCTTCGCGGATGGCGTGGCGCTCGCCCGATCGAACGGCTTCGATCAGCGCGAGAAGCGCCTCATCCGCGTCAGCGGCACCCACGGTGAAAAGATTAGCTTTGAGTGTATGTGGGTGAAAAGGCTCCTGTGAACCTGCCTCGCGGCCAGGTGCCCCTCGACCTGAGTTGTGGTGGAGGAGCGAGGGCCGCAGAAACTCGGGCCGAACTTGCAGCCGGGGGGACTCGCGCCCCGCTCCGAGCGGCGGAAGCTGCTACACCCCGCGCATGGCCAAGACCAATCCGGGGCGCTTCTTCGAGGACTTCCAGATCGGCGCCGAGTTGGTGCACGCGGTGCCGCGCACCATCACGGAGGGCGACCAATCGCTCTACGTCGCCCTCACCGGCGATCGTTTTCCGCTGCATTGCTCGGCGGAATACGCGCGCTCGCTCGGCTACCGCCGCGAGACCGTCAACGACCTGCTCGTCTTTCACATGGTCTTCGGCAAGACGGTCACCGACGTCTCGCTCAACGCGGTGGCCAACCTCGGCTACGCGGGGCTTCGTTTCCTCTCGCCGGTCTATCCGGGCGACACCGTTCGGGCCGTCTCGAAGGTCGTCGGCAAGAAAGAGAACTCCAGCGGGGAGACCGGCATCGTCTGGGTGCGCACCACGGGCGTGAACCAGCACGGCGAGATCGTGCTCGAGTACTACCGCTGGGTGATGGTCCACAAGCGCGACGCCGCGTCGCCGAAGTGCGAGGACGTGGTGCCCGAGCTTCCCAAGGAGGTTCGCGCGCAGGACCTCGTGGTGCCCGAGGCACTCTCCCTTCGCGCCTACGAGCCCTGGCCGAGCGGCGGCGCGTCGTTCTTCGACGACTACGAGGTCGGTGAGCGCATCGACCACGTCGACGGCATGACGCTCGAAGAGAGCGACCACATGCTGGCGACCCGGCTCTACCAGAACACCGCGAAGGTCCACTTCGATGTGTACGCGATGAAGGACAGCCGCTTCGGCAAGCGCCTCATCTACGGTGGCCACGTCATCAGCCTCTGCCGTGCGCTCTCGTTCAACGGCCTCGAGAACACCCTCGGCATCCTCGCCTTCAACGGCGGCCAGCACGTCAGCCCGACGTTCGCGGGTGACACCCTGTACGCGTGGACCGAGGTGCTCGACAAGCAGACGCTGGGCGACCGCGCGGACGTCGGTGCGCTGCGGGTTCGCCTCGTGGGCGCCAAGAACGTCCCGACCACGGCCGATCTGCCGCGCCAGGTGGAGAAGGACGGCAAGAAGCGCCACCACCCGAGCGTCGTGCTCGACATGGACCTCTGGATCGCGATGCCGCGCCGACAGGGCTGAGCCAACCGAGGGGAAGCGTCGAGGCCAGGCTGTAGGATGGGCGCAGCCCCTTCGCGTCTGGCGCGTTGGATCGCCGTTCCGAAACGGACGGAGGGCTCGACGAGGTGTCGCGGAGCTCTCCCGCGCCTCCACGTTCGAAAGGGCCGCGTCGCCGAGGGAAGCGCGACGTCGCGCTCCGCGTCCGAGACCCACACAAACGAAAAGAGCGGGCGCCCTCCAGCGCCCGCTCTCCATCGAGTGTCGGTGATGGGCTCAGCCGCCCGCCGCCGCCGCTCCTGCAGCCTTCGCCAGCATCCAGTCCTTCACGTCCTGACGGGTGAGGGCCCAGATGGTGTAGATGCTGCCCACGAGACCGAAAATGATGCTCGCAAGCGCGATGATGACGTCGCCCATCCCACCTGTGGCTTCGCCACCGGCTGCGGAAAGAACCGCGAGAAGGGCGCCGATCCCGAGCAGACCGAGCACGCTGAAGACGAGGCCGATCACCGCGAAGACGATGACGACCTTACGCATCGTGTCGCTCCCCTTGAAGAGGAGCGCCATGATCGCCACGCCAATGATGGCGGAGATCCACGACGAGTTGAGAATGTTGAGGATCACGTTGATCGCGTAAATCCCCAGGACGACCTTGAGTTTCCCCGGCATGGGCGGAAGTAGGCCACCACTTTTGCCGGCTGGGAAGCGAAAAAGCGAACGAGAGTGTCGGTCCACACGGAACGTCGGAAGCGGAGATTTCTTCCCCCTGCGGTCGAAAGATTTCTTCAAGTCCTCGGAAGAACGTCGTTTTCCGAGCGCGCGTCGCGGGCGCCCACGTTCGACGGGGCGCGAGAGGAGAGGCGATCGCCCCGATCTCTGGACACGAAAACGGGGAAGGATCTCTCCTTCCCCGTCCGTTTTCCGGCGCCACGCAATACCCGGAACGAACTGGTGACCGGGGGTCCGAGGCTCAGTCGAGCAGTCGACGTGCGACGACGTGCGCCTGAATCTCGTTGGCGCCCTCGAAGATGGAGAGGACACGGGCGTCCACGAGCAGGCGCGACGCGAGGTACTCCTCCGCGTACCCGTTGCCGCCGTGAATCTGCACGTTGGCGTCCGCCGCTTCCCACGCCGCGCGGGTCGCGAGCAGCTTCGCCATGCCGGCCTCGAGGTCACAGCGCTTGTCCGAGTCCTTCTGGCGTGCGCTGAAGTAGGTCAGCTGACGCGCGGCTTGGTTGCGGGCGATCATCCGGCCAATCTTTCGAGCCACGCGCGGGAACTCGAAGATCGCCTTGCCGAACTGCACGCGTTCGTTCGCGTAGCGCATCGCGTCTTCGAGCGCGGCCTGCGCCACGCCGACGCCACGCGCGGCGGTCTGAATCCGGGCGCTCTCGAAGGTGCGCATGAGCTGCTTGAAGCCCTCGCCCTCTTGGCCGCCGAGCAACGCGCCCTCCGGCACCACGAAGCCGTCGAAGGAGAGCTCGTACTCTTTCATGCCGCGGTAGCCGAGCACCTTGATTTCGGTTCCGTCGAGGCCGGGGTCCACGAACTCCTTCTCACCGGGCGCGGGATCGAGGCGCGTCTTGGGGGCGAGCAGCATCGAGAGACCGCCGTAGCCCGGGTCGTCCGGGTTGGTGCGGGCGAGCAAGGTCATCAGGTCGGCGCGGACCGCGTGGGTGATCCACGTCTTCTGGCCGTGCACGACGTAGCTGCCGTCCGCCTGCCGCACCGCGCGGGTCCCAAGGTGCGCGAGGTCGCTGCCCGTGTTGGGCTCGGTGAACACCGCCGTCGGCAGGATCTCACCCGCCGCGATCTTGGGCAGGTAGTGCTTCTTCTGCTCCTCGGTGCCACCACCGAGGATGAGCTCGGCCGCGATCTCCGCGCGCGTGCCCAGCGAGCCGACGCCGATGTAGCCGCGGCTCAGCTCTTCGGTCACGACACACATCGCGACCTTGCCGAGCCCGAGCCCGCCGTATTCCTCGGGGATGGTGAGCCCGAAGACACCGAGCTCGCTCATCTGCTCGAGGATGCTCATCGGCACGAGCACGTCGTTGCGATGGATGTCCTGCGCACGGGGGATGACCTCGGAGTCCACGAACTTCGCGAACTGGCCGCGAACCTCGCGAAGCAGATCGTCGTCGAGCCCGAGCTCGCCGTAGCTTCCCTTCTCGCGCGCGAGGTGCGCGATGCGCACGTACGCTTCCGCGCTGCCGTGCTCGCGGACGAAGGCGACGATCTCTTCCCGCAGCACGGTCTCTTGGAGGTCGGCCTCGGTGATGCCGAGCTCCTCGATCGCGACGGTCTCGCAGGCGCCGAGATCGAGACCGCTGCGGACGGTGCGCGCGAGCTCCGCGACGTACGCCCGGGCGATGGCCTGCTCCAGCTCGCCGCCGGTGCGCTCGGCCCACCCGGCGAGCTCGCGGCACGCCATCGTCTCGGTCGCGAGGTACGCGAGGCCGTGCGCGCGGAGCTGCTCCGCGTTGAGCTTCTTGCCGTCCGGCTTGCCGCCGGGCGCGAAGTGGGCCTTCGCCGCGGTGAGGGCCTTTTCGTAGAGGGCTTCGAGGGCTTGAACGACGTTCTTCATGGCGGAGCTCGCAGAGTCTTTCGGGCGGTCGGGGTCTACGGCCATTTCGGCGGGAAGGCGAGGCCGCGCCGCGGGATGCGACGCGGCCTTCGCGCTCAACCGGCGAGGGCGGCGCGGGTCTCGTCGAGGTTCTTCAGACCGCGACGGGGCGCACCGACGAGGATGCTGACGGTGCCGTGCAGCTTGTTCTCGAACATGCGCTGGTGCGCGTTCTGGAGCTCGGTCCACTCGAAGCACTCGGTCATCACCGGCTTCACCAAGCCCTGCTCGACGAGCTTGTTCGCGCGGCGGCTGCTGTCGGCGTCGGCGAAGTGCGAGCCGATGATGCGCTTCTGGCTCATCCAGAGGTGACGCACGTCGAAGGTGAGGTCGTAGCCGGTGGTCGCGCCGCAGATGACGATGCGGCCGTGCTTGGCGGCGAGCCAGACGCTGGCGGGGAAGGTGCGCTGGCCGACGTGCTCGAAGACGACCTCGACGCTCTTCTTCTCGCCCAGCAGCTCCCAGATGCGCTTGCCGAACGCCTTGGTGGTCTTGAGACGGGTCTGCGCCTGCTCTTCCGACTCGGGCGGACGGAACTGCAAGTCCGAGAACTCGTTTCGATCGATGACGCCGTGGGCACCGAGGTCGAGCGCGAGCTGCGCCTTGTCGGCGCTCGACACCACCGCGATGGCGCGGCAGCCGGCCGCCTTGCAGAGCTGGAGCGCGAAGACACCGAGGCCTCCGCCGGCACCCCAGACGAGCACGTCCTCACCGGGCTGAATCTCCGCGCGGTCGATGAGCATGCGGTGCGCGGTGAAGTAGACGAGGCCGTAGCTCGCGGCTTCTTCCCACGTGAGGTGCTTGGGCTTCGGGAGGAGCTGCTGCGACTGCACGCGCGTGAGCTGTGCGAACGAGCCGTCGGGCGTCTCGTAGCCCCAGATGGTCTGCAGGTCCGAGGTGCCCGGCTCGACGAGGTGGTTGCAGTGAATGACGACCTCGTCGCCGACCTTCCAGTTGCGTACGTTGCTGCCGACCTTCCAGACGACGCCGGATGCATCGGAGCCCGCGATGTGGAAGGGCAGGCCGTGGCTCTTGAGGATGTTCACGGGCTCGCCGAGGCCCGCCCAGATGGCGTTGTAGTTCACGCCCGCGGCCATGACCCAGACGAGCACTTCGTCGGGACCGATGTCCCAGACCGGCATCTGCTCGGGCTGCATCGACTTCGTCGGCGGGCCGAAGCGCTCGGGGCGGATGACGAAGGCGTGCATCTTCTCCGGCACGACGCCGAGGGCGGGCGTCTGGCCGATGGGGACGAGGTCGACGGAGGTGCTCGTTTCGGTGCTCAGGGTCATCTCGGGCTCCAGGTGGTGTTCGAGAGGCAATCAGTTCGAGAGGGCGGCGAGGTAACGCGCGGAGAGCGCGGCGACGGCGAGCGGGGCGGCGTCCGTGGCGAGCGCGTCGCGGACGTGGCGCGCGAGCTCGGCGCGGCCACCGAGGGTCGCGACGCCGTGCTCACCGTGAAGGCGCACGAAGAGGTGGGTGGTCCACGCGGCTTCGCCTTCGGCGCGGTGTGCGGCGAGGGTCGGTGCGAGCGCTTCGCGGTGTGTGTCGATGGCGGCGACCAAGGCGTCGACGCCGAGGTTCGTGCTGGCGCTCGTCGCGACGAGCGGGAGCTCGCGGCCGACGCCGACCACGGAGAGGCTGTGCAAGGCGCCGCGAAGGTCGGCGAGCGCGCGGCGCGCGAGCGCTTCGTGATCGGCCTTGTTCACGGCGATCACGTCGGGGATCTCCATCACGCCCGCCTTGAGGAACTGAAGGACGTCGCCGCTCCCGGGCTGAATCACGAGCACGACGGTGTCCGCGACGTGGCGGACGTCGGTCTCGGTCTGACCGACGCCGGTGGTCTCGACGAGGACGACGTCGTACGCGGCCGCGAGCACGTGCACGGCGGCGGGGGTCGACCACGAGAGACCGCCCGCTTCACCGCCGGTGGCGAGCGAGCGAACGAAGAGCGACGTGTCGGTCGGATCGAAACCCATGCGTGCACGGTCGCCCAGCAGCGAGCCGCCGCTTCGCACGCTGGAGGGGTCGATCGCGACGATGCCGACGCTGCGGCCGGTGCGACGAATCTCGCGGGCGAGGGCCGCGGCGAGGCTCGATTTGCCGACGCCGGGTGGACCCGTGAGGCCGACGCGGGTGCCGCGCGGCGCGTCGTCACGCAGCGCGCCGAGCAAGGTGCCGACGGAGCTGCGCGCCGACGTGCGGCGATCCTCGACGAGGTTCAAGGCCCGCGAGATGGAGGCCTTGTCTCGCGCGCGAACGCCGCGTGCGAGCTCCACGAGTGCGTCAGCGGTCGGCTCAGGCGGCATCTCGTTCCGCCACCAGCGCGACGAGGTCCTCCATGATGCGGCTCAGCTCGAAGTCCTTCGGCGTGTACACACGCGCGACGCCAGCCGTCAGCAGACGCTTGGCGTCGGCCTCCGGGATGATGCCGCCGACGACGACGGGCACGTCGGAGAGGCCGGCTTCCTTCATGCGCTCGAGCACGTCGAGCGCGAGCACCAGGTGTGAGCCGGAGAGAATCGAGAGGCCGACGAGGTGCACGCCTTCTTCGAGGGCCGACGCGACCAGCTGCTCGGGCGTCACGCGAATGCCCTCGTAGACGACGTCGAAGCCCACGTCGCGGGCCTTGATGGCGATCTGCTCGGCGCCGTTCGAGTGGCCGTCGAGGCCCGGCTTGCCGACGAGCATCTTCGGGCGACGACCGAGGCGCGTCTGGAGTCCGTCGAGGGTCTGGCGAAGCGTCGCGACGCGTTCGACGTCGCTCGCGCCCGAGGGCATCGTCGCGCCCGCCACGCCAGTCGGCGCGCGGTACTCACCGAAGACCTCGCGAAGGGCTGCTGCCCATTCGCCGGTGGTCACGCCCGCGTGCGCGGCGGCGATGCTGGCGGGCATCACGTTGTCGCCCTTGCTCGCGGCGTCCTTGAGCGCTCGGAGCGAAGCTTCGACCTTGCCGGCGTCGCGAGCCTGGCGCCACGCGTTCAGCCCGGCAATTTGTTCGGCTTCGACCGACGCGTCGACGGTGAGGATCGCCTCGTCGAGGTTCTCGACCAGCGGCGACGGCTCCGACTCCTGGTACTTGTTGACGCCGACGACGATCTGCTCGCCGCGCTCGATGCGCGCGAGGCGGGCGGCGTTGCTCTCGACCAGGCGCTGCTTGAGGTAACCCGTCTCGACCGCCTGAATCACGCCGCCGCGGCGCTCGATCTCTTCGACCTCCGCCCACGCGGCGTCGATGAGCGCCTTCACCTCGCGCTCGACGACCACACTGCCGGTGAAGAGATCGGCGTGCTCGAGCAGGTCGGTCTCGAAGGCGAGGATCTGCTGCGCGCGAAGCGACCATTGCTGGTCCCACGGGCGCGGCAGGCCGAGCGCTTCGTTCCACGCCGGAAGCTGCACCGCGCGAGCGCGCGCGTCCTTGCTCAACGTCACCGCGAGCATCTCGAGGACGATGCGCACGATGTTGTTCTCGGGCTGCGGCTCCGTGAGTCCGAGCGAGTTCACCTGCACGCCGTAGCGGAAGCGCGAGAGCTTCTCGTCGGTGACGCCGTAGCGATCGCGGCAGATGCGCTCCCAGAGCTCGGTGAACGCGCGCATCTTGCAGAGCTCTTCGACGAAACGAATGCCCGCGTTCACGAAGAAGGAGATGCGACCCACGACCTCGGGGAAGATCTCGGGCGAGACCCGGGTGCGCGTCGCGTCGAGGAGCGCGATCGCGGTCGAGAGCGCGTACGCCAGCTCCTGCACCGGCGTCGCACCCGCTTCCTGCAGGTGGTAGCTGCACACGTTCGTCGGGTTCCAGCTCGGAACCTTCTCGACCGTGAACGCGACGACGTCGGTCGTGAGCTTCAGCGAAGGACCTGGCGCGAAGACGTACGTGCCGCGCGACAGGTACTCCTTCACGAGGTCGTTCTGCGTGGTGCCGCGAAGCTCGGCGACGTTTTCGCCCCGCTCTTCCGCGAGCGCCACGTAGAGCGCGAGCAGCCATGGGGCCGTCGCGTTGATCGTCATCGACGTGTTCATCCGCTCGAGCGGAAGACCGTCGAAGAGCGTGCGCATGTCGCCGAGGTGGCAGACGGGCACGCCGACCTTGCCGACCTCGCCACGTGCGAGCGGGTGGTCCGAGTCGTAACCGGTCTGCGTCGGCAGATCGAAGGCCACGCTCAGGCCGGTCTGACCCTTCGCGAGGTTGGTCCGGTAGAGCTCGTTCGAAGCCTTCGCGGTGCTGTGGCCCGCGTAGGTCCGCATGATCCAGGGACGATCGCGCTTCGGCTCGCTCATTCCGGCCTCTCGGGGAGTCGGTGTCGGGCGACGGGGGATCGCGCGACGGGTGTGTCTCGATCCGCGCCGGGACGGTCGCGGTCGATCGGGGCGAACGGATTTACAGCTTCACACCCGGACGCCCGATGACGCATTGCGTAACACGCGCGAAACCTTGCTTCAAGCCAACGCAGCAGGGGTCCGCGGCTTGACCGGCAATTTACAAGCACCCCTCGACGACCCTCCGCGAGCGGGTTACACCGGCGCCTTCGACGATGCCGAGCTCCAACGAGACGAACGCCGCCATGGGGATTCAGCTCCGCGAGCTCCGGCTCCAGCGGGGGCTTCAGCAGGGCGAGGTCGCGCGGCGTCTGGAGATCTCGCCGGCCTACCTGAGCCTCATCGAAACCGGCAAGCGCGCGGTCCAACTGCCCATTCTCTTCAAGGCGCTCGAGCTCTTCGGCGTGAGCATGGAGGCCTTCATGGCCTCGCTCGGTCGTGGCCGCGTCGACGACACCCTCGCTCAGCTCCTCGACGAACCCCTGCTGCGCTCGCTCGACCTCAGCGAAGAAGACCTGCGAGGCATCAGCGCAGAACCGAAGGTGGTCACCACCATCACCGCGCTCTTCAACCTCTACAAGAACACGCGGCAGCAGCTCGACAACCTGCTGGTCTCGCTCGAGGAGCGGAAGCGCGGCGAGTCGACCGACAACCTTCGTTTCGACTACCACCCCTTCGACGAGGTCACGGATTTCCTCGAGAGCCACCGGAACTTCTTTCCGACCCTCGAAGCGCGCGCAGACGAGCTGCGCGGTGGTTTGCCGGATCGGGTGTCGAGCACCGAGCTCGAAGAGGTGTTGCGCGAGCGCCTCGGTGTGAACGTGGAGCGGGTCGACGACGTAGCAGGATCTGTCATCCGACGTTGGGACTCGGCGAAGGGCGTGCTCACGCTCAGCCGCCGCATGGTCGAGCAACGCGTGAAGTTCCAGCTCGCGCACACCGCGGCGCTGCGCCTCTTCGCCGAAGAGAAGCTTCACGAAGCGATCCTCGCGGGCTATCCAGCGCAACACGAAGAAACGCCGACCCTCGCGAAGATTCACCTCGCGAACTACTTCGCCGGTGCGTTGCTGCTGCCCTACGACCGCTTCTTCGAAGAGGTCCAACGCACGCGCTACGACGTCGAGTTGCTCGCGCAGATATTCGAGAGCTCGTACGAGACGGTCGCGCACCGCATCTGCAACCTCGCCGACCCGAAGCGCCGGGGTGTGCCGATGCATTTCTTGCGTGTCGACATCGCCGGCAACATCTCGAAGCGCTACTCCGGCGACGGCGTCCGTTTCCCTCACCACGAAGGAAGCTGCCCGAAGCGCTGTGCGCACCTCGCGTTTCTCACGCCGCACGTGATCCGTCGGCAGTACTCGCAGTTTCCGGACGGGACGACGTACTTCGAGTTCGCGAAGGTGGTCGCGGAACCGAAGAGCGGCGCGCTCGCGCGAGGCACGGCGTACAGCATCGGCCTCGGTTGCCACGCCGAGGACGCCCGTCATCTGGCCTACGCGGACGACCGGCCTTTCGTCGATCCACAGCGCATGGCGGTCCCGGTCGGCACCACCTGTCGTTTCTGTGAGCGGACGGACTGCAACATGCGCAGCTCGCCGAGCTACAAGTTCGCGTTCCGCGTCGACGAAGGCTTGAAGAAGGACAACTTCTTCTCGCCGCTCGTCTCCGAGGACGAGACGCCGCGAAAGAAGCGGAAGAAGGCGCTCAAGACGCTGCCGTGAACGCGCTGGGGCCCTTCAGGTCGCGCGACGCACGCGGCCGGCGCGTACCTGCTGCGTGCCTTCTCCGGTCTCGATCAACAGCTCGCCTTCTTCGTCCACGCCCAGCACCCGCCCTCGCAGGCCGTCGTCGATCACGACCTCTTCGCCACGCCACGCCAGGCGCGCGTCGACCCCTCGGGCGACCGCCGACGGAGTCCGCACCGCGCGGTCGATCCACGTCTCGATCGCTTCGAGCGTTTCGGCGAACCAATCCTCGAGCGCGTCGTCGTCGAATCCCGGAAGCTCGGAGACGAGGTCGGTCGCGAGCACGTCGTCGGGGTAAGGCTGCGGGCGTACGTTCACGCCCACGCCCACGACCGCCGCGTCCGGCGCACGGCCCCCCATCGAGCGCGCCTCGACGAGGATGCCGGCGATCTTTCGATCCCGGACCAACACGTCGTTCGGCCACTTCACGCGTGCGTCGACGCCACGTCGCTCGAGGCTCTCGGCGAGGCCCAGCCCCACCGCGAGCGCGAGCAACGAACCGGCGCGCAACGGCCGCACCACGAACGAGAAGGGGAGGCTCGCGCCTTCCTCGGACGCCCACGAGCGACCCCGCGCGCCTCGACCCGCGGTCTGTCGCCGCGTCACCACCGTCCAGCCGTCCGGTGCGCCCTGAGCGACCGCTTCGTGTGCGAGATCCATCGTCGACGGGGTCTCGTCGACGACGCGAACGTCACGCCCGAGCGAGTGAGTCTTCAGGGCGGCGGCGAGACGATCGAGCGTGATCATCCCTCGACCCAATCGAGACCGAGGTCCACCGCGCGCGCCGAGTGCGTGAGCGCGCCGCTGCTGATCACGTCGACGCCCAAGGCGCCGAGGCTCGCGATGCGCGCGAGCGTGATGCCGCCCGACGCTTCGAGGATCGCGCGGCCCTTCGCGAGCTCGAGGGCCTTCGCCACGGCCGCGTCGTCGAAGTTGTCGAGCAGGATGACGTCCGCACCGGCGTCGAGCGCTTCCTGCAGCTGAGGCATCGAGTCGACCTCGCATTCCACGCGGCTCGTGTGAGGCGCGTAGGCCCGCGCACGCTCGATCGCGGTTCGCACGCCGCCACACGCGGCGATGTGGTTGTCCTTGATGAGGACGGCCGACGAGAGGTCGTCGCGGTGGTTGTGGCCACCGCCGCACCGCACCGCGTAGCGCTCGAGCGCGCGAAGGCCCGGTGTGGTCTTGCGGGTGTCGGCGATGCGTGTGGGGCTGCCCTTCGGAAGCGCGTCGACGTAGCGTCGCGTCTGCGTGGCGACGCCCGAGAGGCGCTGCACGAAGTTCAACGCGACGCGTTCGCCGAGCAGGATGCCGCGCGCCGATCCGCGCACCACCGCGGCCACCTGTCCGACCTCGAGCGAGTCCCCGTCGTCCGCGCGACGCTCGACCACCACCGAGGGCGCGGCAAGGCGAAAGACCTGCTCGATCACGTCGAGCCCGCAGAGGACCATCGGCTCACGCGCACGAAACTCCGCCGCGCCGGTCGTGCTCGCGTCCACCGTGGCGTCCGAGGTCACGTCGCCACGCGCGACGTCTTCTTCGAGGGCCATGCGCACGATGCGTTCGACCACGAGGGGGGAGGGCGGTGCGGGCTTCCAAAACATGGCGGCGGAATACCACATGCGCTCGCTTCGGCTGCGCCTTCGCTCCGCGGGGTGGGGAGGTTTCCCCACACCCCTCTCCTCGCGCTGCTCCCTTCGCTTCGCTCCGGTCGCATCGCTCCGGCGCTCCGCGGGCGAGGGGCTTCGCCCCCTCGAACCCATCATCCGAGAAGCGCTGGGGAGGACGCTCGGCTCCGCCATCGCCGCCGGGTACGTCGTGCGCTCACTTCGACTTCGCTCCAGCTCAACGCCAGCTCAACGCCAGTGCGAGACCGGCCAACCCGACCGCCGCGCCCGCCACGCGAGCCGCACGTCGGGATTCACGACGAAGGGCCCGCCGACCCGCTCGAGCATCGGCACGTCGCTCACGCTGTCCGTGTAGAAGACGCTCTCTTCGAGGTCGACACCCTCTCGTGCCGCCCACGCTTCGGCCATCGAGACCTTGCCGGCGCCGTACGCGAGCTGCGCGCATCGGCCGGTGAAGCGTCCGTCGACCACCTCCAGCTCGCTGGCGAGCACCGTCTCGATGTCGAGCTCACGCGCCAACGGTCCGGCCGCGTAGGGGGTGGAGGCCGTGAGCACCACGAGCCGGTAGCCCTCCCTACGGCGGCGCTCGACCTCACGCCTCGCGTCTGTGCTCACGTGGGGCCGCACGTGCTCGGCGTACCAGCCCTCGAGCTCGCGGGTGAAGGCTTCCTCCGAGACGCCTTCGAGCGTTGCGAGTGCCTTCTCGGTGATCTCCGCCGGATCGACGATGCCGAGCGCGTATTGCGCGAGCCAGCGTGTCGCCCGGGCGACCTCCCGCCACGATGCCTCACGCCGCGCGAAGCGCCAACGCACGTAGAGCCGCCCCGTGTTCACGCGGACGAGCGTCTTGTCCATGTCGAAGAAAGCAGCACGCATCGGGGCGATCGGATCTGGACCTATCTCAGCCAACCTCGAACCAGCAGCTCGGAGAAGATGTTGGAGAGCGCGTGGAACACGATGGCCGCGCCCACGCCGCCGCGCCAGCCGCGAAGCCACGAGAAGACGAGTCCCGGAAAGAAGACGGCGAGCCGCGCCGGATGGGGCTCCGCGAAGACGTGCACGATCGCGAAGAGCACCGACTGCAACACCATCACGCCTGGATGCAGCATCGCGCCGAGAAAACGGCGCGGCGGGTATGCGTCGTGAAGCCGGGTCTGCATCCAGCCGCGAAAGAAGACCTCCTCGGGCAACCCCACCACCACGAGCTGAGCCGCCGCGAACGACGCGAAATCGGGCGGCGGGTTGAAGCGAAAGGGGTGGGCGGCGCCGTGCCAGAAGTAGAAACCGACCGCGAAGGGCGGAAAGATCACGGCCGCGAGCCCCAGGGCGACCCCGATTTCGCGCATCGCGGAAGGAAACCCCCGTCGGACCACCCGCCCGAGGTCCCAGAGCCCGAAGGGCCCCGGATCGCCGTCGGTCTCCCGCGAAGGGCCGAGCAGCCCCCCGAGCGCCACGCCGGCTTCTTCGAGCCCCCCCGGACGTTTGCCGAGCAGGTGAAGCGCAACGAAGAGAAACGTCCCGCCCACCACGAGGTGCACGTACTCCGCCAAGGCCGGGACCGCGCGCAGCTGGGTCGCCCCGAAGATCACGACGCAAACCCCGAGATAGACGAGCAGTACCTCGCGAAGGGGCGACGTCGGCCGGTCGGGGGCGGTCACGGAGTCGCGTCTTAGCAGGGAACGGCGAAGCAGGGGCGTCACACGATGGAGGGGCGGCAGCGTGAGAGAGCGCAGGCGTCCTTCGCGATCCGTCCGTATGCTGCGCCGCTCGATGATCCCGGACGAAGCCATCGCCGATCTACGCGCCCGCGTGGACCTCAAGGCGCTCGTGGGCGAATACGTCCGGCTCGTGAAGTCCGGGGCGAGTTGGAAGGGCCTGTGCCCGTTCCACAACGAGAAGAGCGCGTCGTTCTACGTGCACCCCGATCGTGGTTTCTTCCATTGCTTCGGTTGCGGGGCATCCGGCGACGTCTTCGCCTTCTTGATGCGGCTCGAAGGTCTGACCTTCCCCGACGCCGCCCGTCGTTTGGCCGAACGCGCCGGCGTCGAGCTTCCGGTGCAGGATCCCGCGCGCGAGCACGAGCATCGAAAGGTCCGTGCGCGCGAGGAGCGTCTGGTCGCAGTGGTCGAGGCGGCGGCCGGCTTCTTCATGAAGCAGCTCGACGAGCACCCCCTCGGGGGCATGGCGCGCGAGGTGTGGCGCGCGCGAGGCATCACGGACGAGACCGCCGAGAGCTTCCGCCTCGGCTACGCGCCGCACGGTTGGGATGGCCTCGTCGGATTTCTTCGTCAGCGTGGCTACCAGGCCTCCGACGCCGAAGCCGTCGGCCTCGTGGTGCCGCGAAAACAGAACGACGGCTTCTACGATCGCTTTCGCCACCGCCTGATGTTCCCCATCAGCGATCACCAAGGCCGCATCGTCGCGTTCAGCGGTCGCCTGCTCGACCCGCCACCCGACGCGCCTTCCGAGCGCGAGCCGGGGGCCAAATACGTCAACAGCCCTGAAGGCCCGCTCTACAAGAAGGGGCAGATCCTCTACGGGCTGCACGAAGGTCGCGTCGAGATTCGACGTCGCGGATGGGCCGTGATTTGCGAGGGAAACTTCGACCTCGTCGCGCTTCACCAAGGTGGTTTCCCGAACTCCGTCGCCCCGATGGGTACCGCGCTCACCGACGACCAGGCCAAGCTCCTGCGCCGCTACGCGGAGCGTGTGATCTTGCTCTTCGACGGTGACGCCGCGGGCCGAAAGGCGGTTCGGACCTCGTTCGACGTGCTCGCGAAAGCTGGGGTCGATGCCTCGGTCGTCACCCTTCCACCAGGCGCCGACCCTGACAGCTTCCTGCGGGAAAACGGGCGGGAAGAGCTGCAGAAGCGCGTCGAGGCGGCGCCGGGCATCGTCGAGCACCTCATCGACGACGCGGCGAGCCATGGCATCCGTGATGCCAGCGACAAAGCCCGGGCGATCGCCTCTCTCGGTCCGGTGCTGGCGAAAGTCGCCAGTCCCATCGAAGTCCGATTGCACGTAGAACGAGTTGCAAGGCGCTTCGGAATCTCGGACGTCGAAGCCGTGCGTCAGCAGCTCCGCCAAGGCCTGCGTCAGCGCCGCGAAGAGCGTGGCGAACGCGGCGCGGATCGGTCGGAAGAACCGGCCAATCGGCCGACGCGACCCCGCATGCGAACCGAGTTCTCCAAGGTCGAGCTGGGGGGCCTCGGAGTCATCCTCGATCTGGACCTCTGGCGCTCCCCGGAAGCCAAACGATTCGGCGAGCTTTTGACGAGCCCGGAACTCTGCGCCATCTTTGACACTGCCTCGCGTTTGGTGGAGGAACGCGGGGGGGTGGAGGCACCGGCGCTACTGCAGGAGTTACAGGAAAACGAGGCGGTCACCTGGTTGGGTGGTCGGCTCGCCAAGCCGGAGCACGCCGACGAGGTGGAGGGACTGGAAGTCCTGCGGACGTGCATCCCTCTGCTCGAGAAACGGTGGGGCGCGGCACGGAAACGTCAGATCCAGGACGGGATCCTGGCGGCGGTCCGTGCCGGAGATCAAGCTCGTGCGAACGAGCTTCGGATGGAACTACAGGCGCTCCTTCGCGGGGCGTCTCAGAAGACGGGCTCGAGAGGTGACGATGGCGACGAAAGCTCGCGGTTCGAAGACCACGACGACGACGGCGCGTAAGGCGAAGACGACGAGCCCGGGAGGCAAGGCTCCCACCAAGAAACGGCCCAGTGCGAAGGCAGGCCGGGACGAGGCGCTCGAAGTGGTGGAGACGGAGACCAAGGCCTCGGCCAAGTCGACCTCCAAGGCCAACGGTGCGAAGAAGAACGGCCACGCCAACGGCGCGGCTGCGAAAACGTCGAGTGGCTCGACCAAGGCCGCCTCTGGCAAGGCCAACGGCAAGGCTGCGGCGAAGGCCGACGTGGATCTCGACGACGTCGAGATCGACGACGGATTCGACGGAGACGACGGCGATTCCGACGAGGCTTCGACGTCGCGCGCCAGCGACATCGAGGAGCTCCTCGGAGGTCGTGCCGCCCGCAAGCGGCGCGACCGCAAGGAGGTCCAAGGCCTTCTCGAGCGCGGTCGCCTCAAGGGCTACCTGACCTACGACGAGATCAACGACGCGCTTCCGCCGGACGTCGTGTCGT
Organism: Sandaracinus sp.; assembly: GCA_020633125.1. GTDB lineage: Bacteria > Myxococcota_A > Polyangia > Polyangiales > Houyiibacteriaceae > JACKEH01. The sequence goes on from JACKEH010000004.1 coordinate 168,175, forward strand.
CGGAGCAGATCGACGAGCTGATGCAGCGCCTCGAAGGCGAGAGCATCGAGATCGTCGACAACGCGTCGCAGGCGCGCCGCAAGGAAGGCATCTTCAAGGCGGCCCGCGCGTCGTCGAAGAAGAAGGAGTCGATCCTTCCGCCGGCCTCCGACCCCTACACCACGAAGTCGAACGACCCCGTCCGGATGTACCTCCGGAAGATGGGCACCGTCTCGCTTCTCACCCGCGAGGGTGAGGTCGAGATCGCGAAGCGCATCGAAGAGGGCGAGAACAAGATCTTCGAGGTCATCCTCAACTCGCGCGTCGGCGTCGCCGAGATCATCGACATCGGCGAGTCGCTCAAGAAGGGCAAGCTTCGCGTCAAGGACGTCGTCAAGGACATCTCCGAAGACGAGGACGAGGAAGACGTCAAGAACCGCGTCGTGAAGCTCGTCGACAAGGTGAAGCGCCTCGAGGCGAACACCGCGCGGATCAACTCCGAGCTCGACGGCACCAAGAAGATGGCGGAGAAGACCCGCCGTCAGCACCGCGAGACGGTGGAGAAGAACCGCAAGGAGCGCATCGAAGCGCTTCGCGACGTCGGCCTCTCCAAGAAGCAGATCGACAAGGTCGTCTCGCGCATCAAGGGCTACATCCGCCGCGTCGAGCGCGCGGAGCAGGCCATCCTCGATGCCGAGCAGCGCTGCGGCGGGCTCGAGACCAAGGAGATTCGCGCGACCTTGAAGAAGGTCGGCACCTCGCCCGCGGAGGAGAAGAAGCTCCTGCGCAAGTACGGCGCTTCGGTCGAGGTCCTCCGCATGGCGGACGAGTCGATCAAGGAAGCCCAGAAGGCGATCACCAAGGTCGAAGAGGACATGGGCCAGCCCATCGACGTCCTCCGCGAGACCTACAAGGCGCTCTCCGCCGGTGAGCGTCAGGCCGACCGCGCGAAGGCCGAGCTCGTCGAGGCGAACCTTCGTCTCGTCGTCAGCATCGCCAAGAAGTACACGAACCGCGGCCTTCAGTTCCTGGACCTCATCCAGGAGGGCAACATCGGCCTCATGAAGGCGGTCGATAAGTTCGAATACCGCCGCGGCTACAAGTTCTCGACCTACGCCACGTGGTGGATCCGTCAGGCCATCACGCGTGCGATCGCCGACCAGGCGCGGACCATCCGCATTCCGGTCCACATGATCGAGACCATCAACAAGCTCATCCGCACGAGCCGCTACCTCGTGCAGGAGCTCGGTCGCGAGCCGACGCCGGAAGAGATCGCCGAGCGCATGGAGATGCCGCTCGACAAGGTCCGCAAGGTCCTGAAGATCGCGAAGGAGCCGATCAGCCTCGAGACGCCCATCGGCGAAGAGGAAGACTCGAGCTTGGGCGATTTCATCGAGGACAAGTCCGTGGTCTCGCCCGTCGAGGCGGTGATCAACGGCAACCTCGAGGATCAGACCCGTCGCGTGCTCAAGACGCTGACGCCGCGTGAGGAGAAGGTCCTCCGGATGCGCTTCGGCATCGGCGAGAAGAGCGACCACACGCTCGAAGAGGTCGGCCAGGACTTCGAGGTCACCCGCGAGCGTATCCGTCAGATCGAAGCGAAGGCGCTCCGCAAGCTCCGGCATCCGAGCCGCAGCAAGCAGCTCCGCAGCTTCATGGACGGCTGAGGCTCTTCGGGGAGCCTCTCGTGGAGAGGCTCTTCTTCGGAGAGCTCGCGTCGGCGGTTCGTGGTCGGTCGACCGCGAGCCGCCGAGTCGTTTTTGGGGGAGCCGCTTTCGGCTCGCACGTCGGGGCTCGCCAGCGGGCCCCGACGGATGCATCTTCGGCCTCTCCGCACTCGACGGAGAGACGGGCCCATAGCTCAATTGGTCAGAGTCGCCGGCTCATAACCGGTTCGTTGCAGGTTCGAGTCCTGCTGGGCCTACCGACCACCTTCGCGTCTGCGGAGGTGGTCGTCGTGCGTTCGCGACGCAATCGAGGCCTCATCTGGTTGCGTGTGGGGGCCCATCACGGTAAACGCGCGTCGTTCCGCGATTTTGCGGGTTGAACCACGGAGAGACGCGTGCGCGAAGTGCTGACGGCTCTAGCCAAGCTCTGGAAGATCGACGATGCCGCGAAGGGCTACGACGAAGAGCTCCGCACCCTCCCGGCAAAGATCGAGGCCATGCGCCGCGACGTCGAGATGCTCGAGAGCCTCTTGGCGGCCGAGCGGACGCAGGTGGCCGAGGCGGAAGCGCTGAAGGCAGCGCGCGCCGAAGACCTGGTCGAACGGCGTGAAGCCCTCGGCCGCGCGAAGTCCAAGGCGTCGCGCTCGCGTACGCTCAAGGAATCCGACGCGGCAGAGCGCGAGGTCGAGGCGACGCGTCGCACGATCGCGGATCGCGAGCGTGAGATTTCCACGCTCGAGGAGACGCTCACCGCCAAGCGCGCGACACTCGACGAGCGCGAGCGCCAGCTGGGTGAAGCGAAGAGCCTCGCCGAAGAAGAGGCGAGCGCAGCCGAAGCGCGCCTCGCCGAGGTCGGCGTCGCACGCGAGCAGGTCGTCATCGGTCGCGACGAGCTCGTCGCCGCGCTCCCGCGCCGCGTGGTCAAGCGCTACGAGAAGCTCCGCACCCGCGACCGCTTCTTGCCGGTGTCGATCGTGCGTGACTCCACCTGCGTGTCGTGCCGCATGACGTTGCCTGCGCAGCTCTGCATCGAGGTGAAGCGCTCCGAGTCGAAGACCGGAGGCGCGCTCGAGCTCGAGGACTTCCTCGTCTGCCCGCAGTGCCACGCGTTCCTCGTGCACGTCGACCTGGTCGAGCCCCCTGCGCCCGACGCGGGGTGAGTCCTCAGGAAATCAGCGCACGCAATCCCGCCAGCGCCTTGGCATCGTCCGGGTTCGCGGCGAGCGCACGCTCGTACGCGGCCCGCGCCTCGGCCTGCGCGCCGGTGGCGACCAAGACCTCGGCGCGTAGGACGTGAACACGCGCGTTCTTCGGGGCGAGCTGGGCGGCGGCGTCGAGTCGCTCGAGCGCGCCCGTCGCGTCGTCCGGGCTCACCTTCGCATCGACCCACGCCAGCTCCGCCGCGAACTCGGGCTCGTCGGGCACCAGCTGCACCGCACGCTCGACCGCTTCGCGCGCCGCGGCGAGCTGGCCACGGTCGATCGCGCGTCGCGCACGTCGCATCGAACGCTCGGCCTGAAGCATACGCTCGACGCGGGCATCCAGCTCCGACGACGACGCGTCACCCGCGTCACGCGACGCGCTCGGTCGCGGAGCTTCGGAGCCCGGCGCGGGGTCCGGCGTCATGGGCGCCACCGCCACCGCCACTGCTTCGGGGGCATCGACCTCGCGGGTCGGGCCGGCCGCCACGTCGATGGGAGAGGGGGTCGGCTTCGTCGGAGGACCGTCGCCCTCGACCTCGCTCGCGCGCTCCACGCGCACGGGAATCTCCATCGCGGCGGGGAGCTCCTTGGTCACCGCTTCGTGTTTCGCGAGCGGCGCGTGGGGCGCAGGGGGCTCGACGGAGGCGGGGGAGGGCGGGAGGCTTTGATCGGAGTCCGTGCGATCGCGCTCGGAGACCAACACGGCCTCGGCGCGTCCGAGCCGGTGATGAAGCTCGTCGCTCAGCGGGTGCATCGCGACCGGGACGTCCTCGCGGAGCTTTCGCGCTTCGGCGCGCAGCGTGGCGCCACGTCGGCGGAGGGTCGGAACGTCGATGTCCGCCCCGACCTCGAAGACGTCGGCGTAGCGCTCCGCGCGAAGCAAGACGAGCATCTCTCGCAGGCGCTTCGACGCGGCGGCCGAACGGTCCGCCGCACGCCCACGGTCGAGCGCCACTTCGCGAAACGTGACGCTGCCGAGGCAACGCGCCGCGTGGAATGCGCGAAGCGCTGCGTCCCGTGTCTCGTGGTGGCGTTCAAGCAACGTGCGCAACGTGCTGTGCCCGTCGATCGAGTCGAGCATCGCGCGCTCGTCCTCGTCGAGCGCGTGCGCGAGCCCTCGCCATCCGAGCTCGCTCGCCCAGACGAACCGGTCGAGGAACGACACACTCGCGTTCTCGAGGACGCGCGTCGGCACGTGCGTGCGCAGCGCTCGCGCCACGATCTCGGCCAGCGAGAGCTCGAGGGTCACCGTCTCGGCGGGCGGCGTCATCGCGTCCGAGAAGTGGAAGCTGCCCGTTCGCCACGCGAAGAGCCCGAGGAGCTTCTCTTCTTGTTGTTGCTCGAGGGCTTCCCGGAGCGCGCGGGGGCTGAGCGCGCCCATCGCGACGAGGATGCCGCCTTGGCGACCGTCGCCATCCCGCACGCGGGCGAGCGATTCGTCGAGGGTCGCGCGGTCGATCACGCCGCGCCGGAGCAAGAGCTGCCCGAGGCACTCGCCTTCGAGGTTCGAGCGGACGTGCACGGGCACGCCGTTGCGAAAGAAGACCACGCGCTTCGGCGTCTCGCCTGTCGCCGTCGGTGCGCCTGGCGCGGTCTCGACGACCAGCGCACCCGTCGCGCGTAGGTCCGCGAGGCGGGCGAGCACCACCGCGACCTCGGTCGTCTCGAGGCGACCGTGCACTTCGGCAATCTCCGCCAACGCGCGGGCGCGACGCTCGACGTCGACGCCTTCGCGCCCCGCCTCCGGATCCTTCGAAGGAGGGGGCACCGTCGGCATGCGCGGTGGCTTCGGTGCGTAGAGGTCGTCGTCGAATCGCTCGAGCGCGACCGACACCCCGGTCGTCGCGCCGGGCACCGCACGCTCGAGCGCGTCCGCGATCGTGTCGGGGTCTCCGTCCGCGACCACGTCGACGCCGAGATCCCGCCCCAACGCCTCGAGCTCGGCGCGCTGCGCGGCGATGCCCGTGAGCACGATCGGGAGCGTCCGTCCGCCCGGGGCCCAGCGGAGCGATTCGATGGTGGCCGCGCCGTCGCGCCCGCGAAGGTCGAGGTCGACGACCACGGCGTCGCTCGGCTCCTGCACGTAGCGGTCGAGCGCGCGCTCGCCGCCTTCGATCGCCTCCGCGCTCCATCCCGCGCGTTCGAGGCGCTCTGCGACGCGAGCGCCCCATTCGGGAGCCGCATGGACCACGAGGACGCTCCTCATCGGCCCGCTCGCTCCGCCCAGGGGGCGTCGGCGGCCACCGGACCGAGGCATCGTTCGAAGTGGGCGCGTACTTCTTCGGCGCGGCGCTCCCATGCGCTGCGAAGCGACTCCGAAGCCGAGCGTCCGTCACGCTCACGCACGCCGAGCGCGCGCGCGACCGCGGCCGATCGTGGACCGCCGAAGACCAACCCGCCGTCGCCGCTCGCGTCGAGCAACGCGATGGTCTGTTCGACGGAACGAAAAAAACGGTAGCCGTCGCGCCATGCCTCGGTGATCGCGCCACCGACGTGAGGAGCGAGCGCGTCGAGGGCGTCGAGCGTGTGCCTGCGGTGCACGCGGGGGTCGTCTCCGTGGCGGAGTTGGAGCCACTGGGTCGCGAGCTCGATGTCCACGAGCCCGCCGAAACCGAGCTTCGGATGGTATCGATGGGCCTTCTCGCCAGCAAGCTCGCGCTGCATGCGGGTGCGCAGCTCCACCATGCGTGCGGGGTCGGGGGCGTCACCGGCGTAGGCCGTCCGGTCCAACAAGACGTCGACGTCCGCGGCGAAGCTCGCCGTGCTCGCCGCGACGACGCGCGCACGGACCAACGCTTGTCGCTCCCAACCTTCGGCGGCGCTCGCGTGGTAGCGCTCGAACGCGGTGCGCGAGACGACGAGCAGACCGTGCGAACCGCTCGGCCGCAGGCGTGTGTCGATCTCGTAGCCGGGGCCTTCGGCGTCGAGCTGCGAGAGGAGTCGAAGCGTTCGCTGCGCGACGCGGGAGAAGAGCTCCACGTGGCTGTGCCCGCCCTCCGTCTCGCCGTCTTCGCCGTAGAGGAAGACGAGGTCGAGGTCGGACGTGAAGCCGAGCTCGCCGCCCCCGAGCTTGCCCATGCCCACGACGGCCATGGCGCTCTTGGCCCGGCCGAAACGCGCTTCCGACTCGGCGAGCGCGAACCGGAAGGCGCGGTCGACCTGCGTCTCGGCGAGCGTCGAGAGGCGACGCTGCACGTCGCGCGAGCCGAGCTCCTGCCCCACGAACGCGAGGCCGACCCGCACGAGCTGCTCGCGTCGAACGCGCCGCAGCTCCGCCACGAAACCCTCGACGTCCTCCGCGCTCACGAGTGCGCCGTGTGCCGCGACGAGCTCGGCGTCCGTGGGGGCGCTCGCGCCGGCGAAGATCTCGCCGAGGCTCTCCGGGTGGCTGACGAGCAGCTCCGCGAGCATCGGCGAGCGCCCGAAGAGTCCGACCAGCCGTCGCGCCAGCCGCGGTTCCTGCTCGAGCATCGCGTCGTAGCCCGAGCCGCCACGAAGGAAGAGGTCGGTCAGGTAGCGGAGCGCCAGCAAGGGGTCGGGCGCGAGCCGAACCTCGGAGAGCAGGCTCGCCGCGAAGCCTGGACGTCGCGCACGACCCAGCGCGCCGAAGGGCGACTCGGGAGCCCGCACGAGCCGCTGCAGGTGCACGACCGCCTCGTCCGGGTCCTCGACCGGCACCAACGCCGCCAGACGCTCGGCGAGCTCGTCGGGCGCCGCCTCCGCCGCATGCTCGATCAAGGTCGCGTAGCGGTTCTCGCCGCGCGACCCTTCGTCCACGAGCGAGTCGAAGAGTTTCGCCACGACCTTTCGCTCGCGCGCCAACGCTGCGTCGAACGCCTCCGCGCTGGCGAACCCGAGCGAGCGTCCGAGCTCGTCGCGCGCGGCGGGAAGTGCGTGGGTTTGGTAGCCCGCGACCATGTGGATGCGGTGCTCGACGCGCCGCAGGAGCGCCCAAGCCGTCTCGAGGGCGTCGGCATCGCCGTGCGTGACGTAGCCGAGCGTGCGTAGGCGACGCAGCGCTTCGATCGTTCCCGACACCCGAAGCGCTGCATGACGCCCGCCCCACACGAGCTGCAGCGTCTGTACGAAGAACTCGGCTTCGCGAATTCCCCCGCGTCCGAGCTTCACGTCGTCGTCGCCCGCGTGAAGCTCACGCCGTGATCGTTCGACCATCGCGCGCATCTCTTGAGCGATCGAAGGATCGACCGAGCGTCGCCACACGAAGGGCCGCAAGGCCTCGAGCACACGCTCGCCGAACGCGCGGTCTCCCGCGACCGGTCGCGCCCGTAGCAGCGCCGCGCGTTCCCACGGCCGCCCGAAGCTCTCGTAATACCGCTCCGCGCTCGCCAGCGAGTTGGCGAGCGGTCCCCGGCTGCCTTCGGGGCGCAGCCGGAGGTCCACGCGAAAGACGAACCCGTCCTCCGTGACCTCGGCGAGCGCTCGGCTCGTACGCCGCACCACCCGTGCGAAGAGCTCGTGCACCGAGAGCTCCCCGCCGCGTTCGCCGCCGCGGACTTCGGCGTCGTCGGTCTCGTAGAAGAAGATCAGATCGACGTCGCTGCCCAGATTGAGCTCGCCCCCACCGAGCTTCCCCATGCCGAGCGCGACCAAGGGCACCGGGTTGCCCCGCTCGTCGACCGCCGCCCCGTGACGCGCCTCGGCCGAGCGCCGGCACGCCACCAGCGCGGCGTCGAGCGCCACCGACGCCAAAACCGCCAGCTCCTCGGCCGTGCGATCGACGTCGGCGAGCCCCAACACCTCCCGGAGCGCGATTCGGACCATCGCGCGATGCCGGGCCTTTCGGAGGGCCGAGAGCAGCTCGGGACCGTCTTCGAGATCGGCGATGGGCGCGAAGCTGGCGGCCAACGCGGACGCCTCGTCGGCCCGATCCAGAGGCCGTCGCCGCACGTCGTCGAGAATGCTGGGATCGGCCAGAACCCACGCGAAGAGCGAGGGGGCGTGGGCGCCGATGGCCCCCGCGAGGTCGCGGGCCTCGGCGTCGGAGTGGGGGGCGACCTCGGCGAAGGCCTCTCGAGCGCGTTGGGCGTCTCCCATGGCGCCGGCATCGTGCCACGAGCGACCCCGAAGCCGGGAGCCGACCTGGTGCTCCGGGAATGCGGACGCTCTTCGGGGGTTCGGACGCGAGCAACCTCGGTTGACGGGTTCGGGGGCTTGGAGTAAGCCACCGCGGCTTTGGGGTAGGGGTGTCTCTTCAGGAGGCCTCCGACCCGGTTTTCGAGGAGAATTCGTGCTCGCGTCCTTGGTCCTATTCCTGACGAGCTGGCAGCCCGAGGCCAGCGCCGGTGCCGGCGCTGCTGGCGGAGCCGGTGGCGCGCCCCCGGGCTGCGCGGGCGGCGGCATGCAGATCGGCATGCTGCTCGTGATGTTCGTCGTCTTCTACTTCCTGATCATCCGCCCGCAGCAGAAGCGGCAGCGCGAGCACGACGACATGCTCAAGGCCCTGCACAAGGGCCAAGTCGTCCGCACCAGCGGCGGCATTCGCGGTGAGATCGTCGAGATCGACGATCGCGAGGTCACCCTCCGCATCGCCGAAAAGACCAAGATCAACGTCCTTCGCTCCCACGTCGCCGGTCCCGAAGGGACCGCCATGGCGGCTGGGGAGCCCAAGAAGGATTGATCCGCAAGAGGCGCCCTGCGCGTCGAGGCCGTCGATGGAACGTTCCTGGTATTTCCGTCTCCTAGTGATCCTCTCCGCCATCGTGGCGGCGTGGCTCTTTCTTTGGCCGAGCCTCGATCAAGCGGGCTGGGTCTCCGCTCCCGACTGGGTGAAGGCGCGCTTCGAGCGCCGCATCAGCCCGGGTCTCGACATTCGTGGCGGTCTTCGCCTGATGTACGAGGTCGAGGTCGACGAGTACATCCGCGACCGTCGCGATCGCTACTCGGAGCAGATGGTCCGCGAGCTCGGCGCGCTCCTCGGCGTGATCGAGGACGACGAGATGGACTCCATCTCCCGCGAGCAGCTCGAGACCGTCGGCGAGCGCGTCACCGTCCAGCGCGTTGGGCGTCGCGGCATCCGCGTCGTCTTCAACGACCAGGACGACAAGAGCCGCTTCGACACCGAGTGGCTCCAGCGCAAGTTCCCGGATCTGCGCCTCTCGGGCGACGAGGACCTCCGCGTGGATCTGACGATGCGCGAGGACCGCATCCTCGAGCTCACGGAGACCGCCGTCGAGCAGGCCAAGCTCACCGTGTCGAACCGCATCGACGGTCTCGGCCTTCGTGAGGCGACGGTCATCGGCCGCGACTCGGACCTCATCGTCGAGATCCCCGGCGCGGACCAGGCGGCCTTCGATCGCATCCGCGAGATCATCGCCACCACGGCGCGCCTCGAGTTCAAGGTGCTCGACGAGGAAGGCACGACGTTCCTCCGCGAGCTCGACCGCTCGACCCTCCCCGAGGGCCTGACGATCGAGAACGAAGGCGCGCCCGCCGGCGAGACCCGCCCGAGCGTGACGTCGACCTTCCTCATGAGCCGCGCGCCCAAGTGCGAAGAGCGTGAGGAGAACTGCAAGAGCGCGCGCGAGCGCCTCGAGGAGCACATCGCCTCGCTCACGATCCCGGACGACCACCAGCTCGTGATCAACGAGCTGAGCGCGTCGGACCTTCCGGACCTCGGTCGCAACGAAGAGGCCTGGCGCACCTTCTACGTCTTCCGCACCACGAACGTGACCGGTGAGGACGTCGAGGACGCGTTCGTCAGCTTCGATCCCCAAGAGGGCAACCGGCCCGTCGTCTCGCTTCAGTTCAACGCGTCCGGCGCGGCGAAGTTCGAGGAGATGACCGGCCGCAACGTGAAGCGCCGCATGGCGATCGTGCTCGACGGCAAGGCCGAGTCGGCGCCCGTCATTCAGGCGCGCATCGGCGGCGGTCGCGCGCAGATCACGCTCGGAACCGGCGACTACAACCGCCTCTTCGACGAGGCCAACGCGCTCGTCGTGGTGCTTCGCGCCGGTGCGCTCCCGGCGCCGCTTCGCCCCGCCAACGAGCAGCTCATCGGGCCCACGCTCGGCCGCGACTCGGTCGAGAAGGGCATCACGGGCGCGCTCGTCGGCATCGCGATCGTCCTCCTCTTCATGCTCGTCTACTACCAGGTGGCCGGTTTCATCGCCGACCTCATGGTCGTGCTCAACGTCCTCTTCATGCTCGCCATCATGGCGGCCTTCGAAGCGACGCTGACGCTACCGGGCATCGCGGCCATCGCGCTCACGGTCGGTATGGCCGTCGACGCGAACGTGCTGATCATCGAGCGCATGCGCGAGGAGCTTCGCGCCGGCAAGTCGCCGCGCTCGGCCGTCGATCAGGGCTTCGGTCGTGCGTTCTCCTCCGTCATCGACAGCCAGCTGACCACGTTCATCGCCGGTGTCGTTCTCTTCCAGTACGGCAGCGGTCCCATCAAGGGCTTCGCCGTCATGCTGATGATCGGCATCGTGACCTCGCTCTTCACGGGCGTGTTCTGCTCGAAGGTCGCGATGGACTGGTTGGTTCGTGGCGCCCGCGTCAAGCGCTTGAAGGTCGGGTGAGGAAGTCATGGAAATCATCAAGCCCGGCACCTACATCGACTTCATGCGCCTGGCGCGTCCCGTCATCACGACGACGCTCCTCCTCAGCGCGTTGGCGATCGTCTCGCTCTTCTTCCCGGGGCCGAACTACGGCATCGATTTCGCGGGTGGCACCGAGATCCAGCTCGCCTTCAACGGTGAGGTCAGCACGGCGGAGCTTCGCGGCATGCTCGACGAGGTCGGCCATCAGGGCGCCGACGTCGTGAAGGTCGAGGGGCAGCCCAACGAGTTCATGATTCGCGTGCGTGAGGTCTCGTCACTCACGGACACCCAACGCGAGGGCCTCGAGTCTGCCGTGTCGGGCGCGGTCGGAGCGGACGTGCTCCGCGAGCTTCGAGTCTCGCCCGGCGGTGACAAGCTCACGCTTCGTCTCGCGCGCGACGTCGACCAGACCGCGCTTCGCGAGGCCATCGAGGGCGCAGGCGTCAACGTACGTGACATCTCGCCGCTCGTCGGCGCCGACGACGTCCGCCTCGAGGTCTTCCTCGTCGGCATCGCGGACGAGATCGTCGACCAGCTCTCGGAGCGCCTCGGTGAGCGCGCGCCCGACGGTCCGGAGCGCGTGGAGTGGGTCGGCCCGAAGGCCGGTCAGCAGCTTCGCGACGCGGCGGTGAAATCGCTGCTCTTCGCGATCGCGTTCATCATGGTCTACGTCGCGTTCCGCTTCGACCTGCGCTTCGCGCCGGGCGGCGTCATCGCGATGTTCCACGACGCCCTCATCACGCTCGGCATCTACGTGCTCGTGCAGAAGGAGGTGAACCTGACGACCGTCGCCGCGGTGCTGACCGTCATCGGTTACTCCATCAACGACACGATCGTCGTCTACGACCGCATCCGTGAGAACATGGGTCGGTACAACGACAAGACGCTTCGCGAGATCATCAACCTGAGCACCAGCCAGACCCTCTCGCGTACGATCGTCACCTCGGGCACCACGCTCCTGTCGATCGTCGCGTTCTTCATCTGGGGTACGCCGGTCATTCAGGACATCAGCTTCGCGCTCTTCGTGGGCATCGTGATCGGCACGTACTCGTCGATCTACGTCGCCGCGCCGATCACGGAGTGGATGGACCGTCGCTTCTTCTCGAAGCCGGCTCGCGCGGCGGCCGTTCGTACGGCACGCGCCTGAGCCTCGCGCTCGAACGAAAGAGCCGCGCCCCTCGGGTCGCGGCTTTTTTCGTTTCCGTCTGCAGGCTCGTACGAAGCACTCCTTCGTCCCCGTCCACGCGAGCGTGCGCCGAGTCGTTCGAGGTGTCTCGCGCGGACCTTCGACGACTCGCCCTCGGCCCGACGAGCTCACTCGCCGAGAATTCGTTCGACCAATGCGCGATCCGCGGCGTTCGGTGCGAGCTCGAGATACCGCGAGTAGGCGCGGCGCGCGCGCGTCACGTCACCGGCGCGCATCCACGCGCGTCCGAGCTGTTTTTGAATCTCGGGGTCCGCGGGTCGCCATCGCGCCGCGTCCTCGAAGCTTCGAATCGCACCTCGCACGTCGTTCGCCAAGAAGCGACGCCGGCCTTCTTCGAAGAGCGCACGACCGTCGTCGGAGCTCCCGGTCGCACGTGGGGCGACGGCCCTCCGCCGGCCCGCATCGACGACGGTGCCGGCATCTCCCGCGTCTTCCGGGCCGCCGTCTTCGGGGCCGCCGTCGTGCCCCGCATCGAAGGGTGCGACCTCGAGCGGTTCGCTGGCGTCGGCACCCGCGTCGCGCAGCGCCACCGAGGCGTCGAGTCCTCCACCTGCGTCGCGCGTGTTCCGCTCCGGACCGCGGGAGCTCACCCACACCAGAGCGCCGACCAACACCGACGCCCCGACGATCGCGTGCCACGCGCGCCAACGCGTCGGTGGTTTGGGCCGCGTCGGATCTTCCTCGAAGCTCCCGAGCGGTCGATCCGCCAACGGCCCCAACGCTTCGACCGCCGCGTGAAGGGCCTCGCGCATCTCGCCGGCGTTCGCGAAGCGCTGCTCTCGTGCTTTGTGGATCGCGCGCATGCACACGCGCTCGAGCGCGTGCGGCACGTGACGGTCGGGCGCGCGAACCGAGGGCGGCACCACCGGTTTCGTGAGGTGATCGGTGATCGTCGCGAGGGCCGACTTGCCGTGGAAAGGCACCTCGCCCGCGAGAAGCAAGTAGAGGAGACACCCCACCGCGTAGAGATCGGCGCGGGCATCGAGGGCTTCGCCGCGCGCCTGCTCCGGCGCCATGTACTCGGGCGTGCCGCAGACGAAGCCGGTCACCGTGATGGCCGAGCCTTCGGCCTCCACGAGCTTCGCCAGGCCGAAATCGCAGACCTTGGGGTGCTCGCGACCCTGATGGTCGGTGACGACCAAGATGTTCTCGGGCTTGAGATCGCGGTGGACGATGCCCGCGTCGTGCGCCTCTTCGAGCGCCGCGAGCACCCCACCCACGAGCTCGTCGATTCGGCGTGCGGTGAAGGGACCCTCTTCGTGCGCGAGCTCGAGCAGGTCGGGGCCGTCGAGCAGCTCCATCACGAGGTAGAGGAGCTTTCCGTCGTCCTCGCGGCCGAAGTCGAAGACCCGCAGCGTGTTGGGGTGGGTCAACCGACTCGCGGTGCGCGCCTCGCGATGAAATCGTTTGGCGACCTTCGGGTCTGCCGCGACGTGGTCGTGAAGGACTTTGACCGCGACCTCGGCGTCGAGCTCGAGTTGATGAGCCGCATAAACACAGCCCATCGAGCCTTCCCCGAGGATCGAGTCCAAACGCAGCTTTCCGCCCAGCACCCGGCCGAGGCGGGGATCCTCGCCGTCCTCCGAGCGCGTCGGATCGTCGAGCGGCTCGCCGCACGCGACGCAAATCTCCGCGTCGGGAAGGTTCGACGCGCCGCACTCGGGACATCGCAAGGCGCCGCAGCATACCAGCTAGTGCCCTGCGGTCCGCCGTCGTGGAACTCACGCGAAGAGAATCGCGCGAGGTGACCGGGGGCCGCATAGGGTTGCGAAAACAGAAAGGAAACGACTCCTCACGTGGCTTGACCCCTTTCTCGGCGCGCCGGTATGCTCCGCTCGCGCTTCACGGCGCCTCGGTTCTCTGATCTCGAGGACCCCCCCTGGAGCTTCCAGCGGGGCCCCCTCCCCACACGGAGCGTCTCGACGCTCTTCTTCGGACGCCTCAGGAGGGCCCGGTGATCGTCTGCCCGCGTTGCAGCAAGGAAAACCAAGACCACTACAAGTTCTGCCTCGGTTGTGGCGCCGAGCTGCCGCGCGATGCCGCGCAGCCGAAGAGCTTCACCGCGCCGACGCCGCCTGCGGGGGTGCCGACCGGTCCCGCGGGCGCCCCGAGCTTTGGAAGCCCGGCTCCCGCGCCGTCGTCGGGCTTCGGGGCTCCGGCAGGATTTGCAGCGTCTTCGTCCCCGCGTCCGGCGTCGGCCCCGCCCGCAGCGGCCGCCGCCCCCGCGCCGGCTCCGATGCCTGCGCCTGCTCCCGCTCCGGCGGCAGCAGCCCCTGCCACGGTCTCGTGCCCACAGTGCGGCAACAGCGTTCCGCCGAACTTCAAGTTCTGCGGAAGCTGCGGCTACGACATGACCAAGGCACCGGCAGCCGCAGCACCCGCCGCGGCTCCGGCAGCTGCGGCGGCACCCGCTCCGGTCGCGGGCGGTGGTGGCGCGGGCTCGCTCGTGTTGATTCGACCGGATGGCAGTGAAGGCGAGAGCTTCCCGCTCTCGGCAACGACGACCGTCGGGCGTGAGTCGGGCGGCGCGTTCGCGAGCGACTCGTACCTGTCGCCGCGTCACGCCGAGCTCGTCGTCTCGCCGGGCAAGGCCACGGTGCGTGACCTCGACAGCCTCAACGGCATCTACGTCCGCATCGCGCGCGACACGCCGACGGAGCTCGTCGACCAAGCGATCTTCCGCATCGGACAGGAGATCCTTCGCTTCGAACGCCTCGGCGCGCCGAACACGCACGCGGACGGGACCGAAGCGATGGGAAGCCCGGACGGTGGGGCCATCGGGCGCATTCGACTCGTGATCGGTCGCGACTCCTTCGGCGGCGCGTTCCCGGTGCCCGGCACAGGGATGCACCTCGGTCGTGAGCGCGGCGACGTGATCTTCCCGGAGGACGGATACGTCTCGGGTTTGCACTGTCGCATTCACGAAGAGAACGGGCGGGTCTGGCTGACGGATGTCGGCAGCTCGAACGGCACCTTCGTGCGTGTCCGCGGGCAGCAAGAGGTCCCCGCCGGTGGCCTGATGCTCATGGGCCAGCAGCTCTTCCGATTGGAGTGCTGACCGCCCCCGCGTGATCGCAGGACGAGGCGTGGGGAGCGATCCTCACGCCTCGTTTGCGTCGGTGCATGCATCGCTACGGGCTTCGCGCACTCCTCGTTCGGCTTGGCTCGTTCTTCGGTTGCGTCGACGCGCTCGACCTCACGTACGTGAACGGAACGAGGCGTGAGGATCGCTCCTCACGCCTCGGCTCGTGCGATTTCGTTCAGGCGGACGCGAGCGCGACGTCGGTCACGCCCTCGACGCGTTCGGCGAGGAACTTGTCGACGCGAAGTTGCACCGTCATCGGCTGCTCGACCGGCGCGGCATGGCTGCCCCCACGAAGGATGAAGAGCTCGGCTCCCGGAATCGCCTGCGTCATCGCCTCGGCGAGCTCGGGGGGCGTGAAGGTGTCGCGCTCGGCGGCGAAGACGAGGACCGGGAC
This sequence comes from Sandaracinus sp., assembly GCA_020633125.1. GTDB lineage: Bacteria > Myxococcota_A > Polyangia > Polyangiales > Houyiibacteriaceae > JACKEH01. The sequence goes on from JACKEH010000004.1 coordinate 183,271, forward strand.
CGCGATCTCGCCCAGCAGGTCTTCGGCGCTGTGCTCGCCGGCCGCGTCCAAGAGCTGGAGGAACACGTCCGGATCCATCACCGCGATGTGCTCCCAATAGCGGCGAAAGTCTTCTTCGCGAATCGTGACCGAGTCGACCTCTCCGCTGAGCTTCGCGAGCCGAAGCGCGAGGGGCGTCGGAACTCGACCCCAGATCGCGCGGGCGAGACCACGGTGCCGCTTCGCGACCGCACGAATCCCTGGGAGCATCTGCGAGAGCACGTCGGATCCGTGAAAGGTGTGCGTGACGCGCCCGAAGCTGCCGCACAGAAGGCTCATGCCCCGCACGCGATCGGGGCAGAGGCGGTAGAGCTCGAGCTCGACCTGGGTGCCCATCGAATGCCCGAAGAGCATCGCCTCGGGCACGTCGAGACGGTCCATCAGCAAGCGCAAATCGCGGGCGATGCCTTCGATCGTCAGCAGGCCGTGGTCTTGCGGCGGACCGCTTCGGCCATGACCGCGGTAGTGCCAGTGAATGACGCGGCGTGATTCGGCGAGGTGCGGCTGGAGATAACGCCACACGAAGCCGTCGCACCCGATGCCGTCGTTGAGGATGGCCGGGACTCCCGGACCCGACCCCCTGACGCCGTAGAAAAGGCGCGTACCGTCCTCGGCCTCGACGAAACCGCTCTCGTCGTACTCCATCCCGTCCATTCGAACCTCAGCGAACGTTCGTGCGCCCGTCGCAGCTCCCCGCGGCCCCCTGCGGTGAACGCTCGGTCACTGCATGGCACATTCGCGGACGGATCGCATGCGCTACGCGATCGCTCACGCACGGCTGCGCGCTCGGTTCGCTTCGCCCCGAGGTTCGCGAGCCAGAGGTTCGCGAGCCAGAGGCGCGCTGCCAAAGCTTCACGCTGCCAGAGGTTCGAGCCAAAAGGCCGCCCGAGGGGGCGACCGCCGGCCTCAATCCTCTTCGTCTTCTTCGGAGAACTGGTCGTCGGGGTCGTTGATCGACGGGAGCTTGCGCAGCTCCGGCAGGGCGATTCGGACGCAACGCTGGACGATCCAGGAGCGGGTGCGGTCGAGGCGGAGCGCCTCGCGCTCGATCTCGTCGAGCATCGTCGCTGGGAAGTAGAGGCTCTGCTTACGCTTGTCGGAGGCCATGGTTCCTCGCTTCGTCCCGCAGCGGCGCGGTGTACGCTTCGGGGCGGCAGCGTAACACACAGCCCTCCGCGCCAATACACGGAGTCCACATGGGTCGTTCGTCCTGGGTCGCCGCAGCCAGTCTTCTCGTCGGGCTCGCCCTCGGTCAGCTCGCGCCAGCGCTCGCCGAGCCCGAATCTTCGAGTCCTTTCCGCAACCTCGGCGTCTTCGCGCGCGCGCTCTCCCACCTCGAGGCGGGGTACGTGGACGAGGTGGACCAAGACGCGTTGATCCAGGGGGCGATCCGCGGAATGGCGGCGTCCCTCGATCCCCACACCGTCTACCTCGATCCCGAGGAATACCGGACGCTCACGGCGGACACCGACGGCCGCTTTGCCGGCATCGGAGTCGAGATCTCGTGGCGTGACGGGTGGCTGGTGGTGCTCTCGGTCTTCCCCGGAGGCCCCGCCGATCGCGCGGGAGTTCTCCCCGGAGACCGGTTTCTGACGCTCGAAGGCCACCCCGCGCGCGACATTCGGCTTCAGGACGCGGTCCGTATCATGCGCGGACCGCCCGGCACCGACGTGCGTGTGGCGGTGCGGCGTGACGGCAGGGACGAGGGGATCGAGCTGACCCTCACCCGCGCGTACGTCGAGGTTACGCCCGTCGAGGCCCGCCTGCTTCCCGGCCGGGTGCTGCACCTCAAGCTCCGCGCGTTTCAGGGGAACACCACCACGGACATGCGCGCCGCCCTCGACGGGGCGATCGCGGAGGTCGGAAGCGAGGGCCTCGCCGGGCTCATCCTCGACCTGCGGGACAACCCGGGAGGACTCCTCCGAGAGGCCGTACTGGTGTGCGACGAGTTCCTTCAAGAGGGGACAATTGTCTCCACGCGGGGCCGAGGTGGGCGTGTGTTGCAGAGCTCGTCCGCCCACACCCGCGGCACCCGTCCCGATTGGCCGATGGTCGTGTTGGTCAACGGCTACAGCGCCAGCGCGGCGGAGATCGTCGCCGGCGCGCTCCAAGATCACCATCGCGCGCTCGTCGTCGGCACCCGAACGTTTGGAAAGGGCAGCGTTCAGAACTTCGTCGAGCTGCCGGACGAGGGCGCGTTGAAGATGACGATCGCGCGTTACTACACGCCGCTCGGGCGATCGATTCAGGCCACGGGCATCGTCCCGGACGTGGAAGTTCCGGCCTTGTCGGAGGAGGTCGTGCGACGCGCGCGCCTCGACGAGCGCGGGCAACTTCGCGAGGCGGACCTGCGGGGCCACCTCGACGGCGAGCCCGCCGCGGGCCCGAGCGATCGCCCGGGGCGCGACGACGTTCGCGATCACGGCTCCGAGCTCGACCGTCTGCTCGGCGACGACCACCAGGCGCGCATCGGGTACCAGACCCTGCAAGCGATCGTGGCCGACCGGGCGCGTCGCGAGGAGTGACGAACTTTTTGCGGACCGCTCCCGACGCGAGTCGCGCGGATTCGCACGATGGGGAGCGCCGTCCCTCCACCAGAGCTTCGTGGGTGGTTCGACCGCTGTCGGGAACTGCCTGACGGAGGCCTCGCGAGCGGGGGCCGAGGGTGGTCGAGCGCGAGGGGCCCAGCGGCATTTGCGAGGCGATCGAGGGACCCTGACCGCGGGGGCCTCTTTCCAGACTGCCCCCTTGTAAAACGAGCCGCTTTCACGGCACCCTGATTGCACCGGAGGTCCAACCATGGGGCGTAGCCAACCGAAATGGAGACTCTGGTCTCCGGACGTCGGACGAGCCGTAGCGCTCGCGACGGATGTCCGAGGCGCGGTCTACACGGAGTACATCCTGATCGTGATGCTGATCGGGCTCATCGTGTCGGCGGCCCTCCTCGCGATTGGCGTGCCCATCTGGCGCGCCTTTCGGATGACGCAGCTCTTCTTGGGAGCGCCGATCCCATGAGCCTCTCGATCGCCAAGCTTCGGGAGCGCCTGACGGCGTTCCACGCGGACGAGCGCGGCGGCGTGAGCCTCGAGTACGTCGTGATCCTCGTGTTGATCGCCATCATCGGCATCGTGGCGTGGGTCGACTTCAAAGAAGCGGTTCGCGACGACGCGGCCGACGAATACCAGCAGTTCGGATACCCGCCCACCGAGGGATGATGTCGTGGGCACGAGGGAGCGAGGTGAGCGGGTGACGGGTCTCGAGGGCATGCAGCTCCTCGCGGTGCTCGGAACGGCGGTCGGTGCAGGCTGGGACCTGCGCACCGGCACCATTCCGCGCTGGCTGACGCTTCCGCTTTTGGCCGCCGGCCCAGCGATCGCCTTGGGGCTCTACGGAGTCACCGCGTCGCACGGTCTGCTCTCCAGCTGCCTCGGCATTTGCCTCTGCGGCTTCGTGCCCTTCGCGGCACACCGCCAGGACCCGGACGGAATGGGCGGCGGCGACGTCGCGCTCTTCGCCGCGGCGGGTGGTCTCTTGGGTCCCTCGCTCGGACTCGAAGCCGAGTTCTATTCGATGGTCGCCGCGTCCGTCGGCGCGCTGGTCGTGCTCGCGTGGAAGCGCCAGCTGATGGCGTCGTTCGCGAACCTCTTCTTCCTCTCGTTCAACCGAATCCTCCCGAAGAAGTGGCGGCGCGACGTCTCCGACGCGCTTCGCACGCAGCTTCGCGTGGGTCCGTACATCTTCGTCGGCACGGCGGCGGCCGTGCTCCTTCAACACTCGAGCCTGCTGGGGTTGGGACGATGAAACGCAAGAGCCTCGTGAAGGACGAGAAGGGCGTCGCGTACGCCGAGTTTCTCATCGCCTTCCCGCCCGTCCTGATCCTCTTCCTCTGCCTGGTGCAGCTCTCGCTCATGTACGTGGGCAAGCTCGCCGTTCGCCACTCCGCGAACCGCGCCGCGCGTGCCGCGGTGGTCGTGATTCCGGACGACCCTCAGTACTACGACGGCGAAGCGGTCAACGAGATCGACTACCAGGGCTCGGGAACGTCGACCCCCAGCGACACCTTCTTCGGCTCCGGCCTCGCGCTCGGAAGCGGCAGCCCGCGCATTCGCGCCGTGCGCTCCGCCGCGTACATCCCGCTGACGCCGTTCGCGCCCTCGATCGACAACGTGCTGGACGACGAGAGCGTTCGCACCGCGTTCGACCGCGGCGTGCTCGACGCGCTCGCGGGCGCGTTCGTCTACAACCGGGGCGCGACGGCGGTGACCTTCCCACCCGAGCCGGGAAGCGACAGCGCGCCCATCGAGACCTTCGACGCGCATGGTCTCGTCACGACCCGCGTCACGTACTTCTTCCACTGCGGCGTGCCGATCGTGAACCGCTTCATGTGCGACGGAGCGCTCGAGCTCTTGTTGTCCTCGGCGGGAGGCTTCGCAGACGCGGTCATCGGCTCGGTCACCGATGCCGGGACCCGTGACGAGCTCTCTGGAATTCTCGACACCATCGACGACGTGTTCAGCGGCGACTCGGCGGTCGCCGACGGAATGCGCGAGATGGGCTACGCGGAAGCACCTTGGCTGCTCACACCTTGGGCGCTCGGTGGCGGACGCTTCGTCCTCCTACGCGCGGAGGCGGTCATGCCCAACCAGGGAGCGGGGTTCGAGTATGAATGACCTTCGACGCCCTCTGCTGCGGAACGACCGCGGCGCGATGATGCTGCTCGGCATCTTCATGACGACGATCGTCATCGGGATGCTCTACTACCTCGCGGGCATCGGCGAGACGATCACGTACCGCGAGCGCATGCAGGACGCGGTCGACTCCGGCGCGTTCGCGGGCTCGTTGCTCTACGCGCGCGCGATGAACGTCATCGTGCTCTTGAACATGGCGGTCGCGTCGGTCTTCGCCGTCGCCGTCGCCGCGTACGCCGCGATCTTCCTCCTCATGGCGGCGGCCGGTGCGGCGTCGGCCGACTGCAACCCGCCCTATCGGTGGTCGGGCTGCATTCCGGCGGCGTGTCTGATGAGCTGCGCGGTGCCGCAGGCTTGTGACAACGCCGACGAGAAGCGCGACATCGCGAAGGACGTCGCCGACAACGCGAACAGCGCGGCGAACGCGATCGCGAGCGCCACGAGAATCGCGGCCATCGGCGCGAGCGCCGAGATCATCTCCCTACGGTATCAACCACCCGTTCAGCTCGGTGCGGGTCTCGGCAGCGCGATGCCCCTCGACGACGAGGATCCGACGCACGCGTGCGACGAGATTCTCGCCTTCTCGGGTCCTGCCGGCATCGTCTCGCTGCCGCCTGACATGCCCATCCTCACCGTCTCCGGCCTCGCGTACGACATCGCGAGACCGTACGCATCGGACTGCAGCGCCTCGAACTACCTGAACCAAGTCGCGGCGTCGTCGATCCTATGGGTCTACATCAGTTGCTACGCGATTCGGAGCGACATCGCGGGCAAGACGAAGAAGATCCAGGACGACGTGAACATGGGTGGGCCGGAGTTCCAGTTCCGAGCGTTCGCGATGGCGCAGAGCGAAGCGATGCCCTTCACGGCGAACCAAGAACGCGTGGAGCTCGTCACCTGGGGTGGCGACACCAGCGGGACGTTCAGCAGCGTCGCCGACACGTTGGAGACACTCGAACAGTTCTCGGCGGCGCAGTCGGAGTACTACTTCGACGGCGACGACGACCGCGAGATGTGGACGTGGCGCCTGAACTGGCGATCTCGCCTCCGACGCTTCCGACTCGGGGGTGGCGGTTCGAGCGGATGCCCCGGGTTCATGGGCAGCGTCTGCGACAGCTTCAACAGCCTGGTCATCCACTGAGGGGGACTCGTGAAACCGCCTGCCAAGACGCCTCACGACAACCACCTGGTTCGCGACCAACGCGGAGGCATGTACGCCGAAGCCGTCATCGTGCTCCCGGTCTTCATCCTGGTTTGGTCGCTCATCGCGTTCGTGAACCAGGGCTACCGGCGCACGCTCACGGTGGGCACCGAGACGCGTGGCGTGGGTTGGGCCCACGCCGTCGGTCAGTGCCAGGAAGACGTGGAAGAGCCGGTCGAGATGGTCTCGCAGTCGACCATGTACTCGGGCTTGCTCACCACGCTCTCCGCCGCCGTTCGCGGTGGCGCGTCCGTGGTTCGCTATCAGCCCCTGATCATCTCGCCGATCTCCCTCGGTGACGGCATGTCGCGCCTGCGTGCGGTGAGCTTCACCTTCGACGCGTACCGCTACCAGCAGGTCGAGGACCTGACGCGACCGCGTGCGATCGGTGGCTCCGCGCAGCTCGGGCATCACATCGACCTCGTGTGCGACGAGATTCACGACCAGGTGAACCTGACGGCGTGGATTCTCGCGGCGTACGCGACCATGTGAGCTGCGTGGCTGAAACGGGAACGTCTCCTTCGAGCACGGAAGCCCCGCCTGCGTCGTGGTCCTCTCGCCTGCGTGCGCGGGCGTGGATGGCCGCCAAACGCACCGCGTGGATCACGGCAGGGGCGGCGATCGTGATGCTCACGGTCGTCAGTCGCCTTCGCGACAAGATGCACGACGAGCTCGGACCACTCGGCGCGCGGGTCGTCGAATGGGCCGACATGGCGCGGGCTTTCGATCCGGGTCCCACGACCACCGACGACACGGAACGTGTGCTCGTGCTCAACGGGCAGCAGATTCAGATCGTCACCCAGTCGGTGCCCGACAACGTGTCGACCGTGCTCGCGGAGCTCGAGGCGTCGTGTCGACAGGGGTCGGGCGACGCGCGCCACACGGGGTCCGAAGGCTTCTTTCTCTGCCTCGAGGAGCTCGGCACGCTCGAGTGGCCGGCCCGCTTTTCCGCGTTCGGCGAGTCACACGACGTCGCGGACCTCGGGCCCATTCGCTACGTCTACGTCTCGGAGCGCGACGAAGGTGCGCTTGTCGTCACTATGCGGCCCGTCGGCAGCTTCGTGCTCGACGACCTGGTGCCCGACGCGGAGCGGGACGTCGCGGGCAGCGACCCGACCACGGTGCCACGACCCGAGGGCGGCCGCCGCGTGTTGTCGGCGGAGGAGCGCGGGCAGCCGTATGGCATCACCATGTACGGAGACCCGCGGCGCTCGCCGCAGGAGCTTCTGACGTACTACCGTGACCGGGTGGACCGGGAGCGCTTCACCCTGCTCGACTTGGAGGCGGCGGCGGAGCGCATCGGTGAAGAGTTCGACGAGCCGCTTCTCTACTACCTCGACCAAACGAACCCCGGGGCCTTCGTGGTCCTGCACTTCGAGTCCCCTCAAGGCGAGGACTCGCCCTTCAAGAGCTACGTGACCGTGATGGAGGCCCGATGAAGACCGTCTGCCGCGCGCTGCTCGCGCTCGCCCTCGCTGTCGGAGCGTTCGGCTGCGACGACGAGACCTGGGAGCCGTCTTCGCTCGGAACCTCGGCCGCGCCGGCCGCGCCCGAGCCCGAAGCCGTGCGGGGCGCGGCGCCGAGCGGAACCGCGCGCATGCCGAGCCTGCCGGCCGCGCCGACGCCGGATCAAGAAGCGCACATCGCACGTTTGATCGAGCAGTCGGGGGGCGGCGGTGGCGGAGGAGGCAATCGGCGCGGCGAGATGCCCGAGCTGCTGCGTCCCTACGATCGTTTCGGCGAGAACGCGGAGGGGCTTTCGCAGGAACAAGCGGCCACGTTGATCGGCAACGTCTTGGCCGCGGGCCGCAACGTGATCGGCCAAGACGTGACGCCTTGCGATCGCATCCTCGCGATGGCCTCGACGGCTGCCGCGGCCTCCGGCGACCACCCGCTCGACACGGCCGAAGTGACGCGTCTGTGCGGACAGGTGCCCCCCGAGGTGCTCGCGTGCATTCAACCGTCTGGCGACCAGTCCCCGGCGGAGCAACGTCGTTGCCAGAACTTGCTCGGGCAGCCGAGCCTGATCGAGCGCACGAACGAAGAAGATCGCACTCGAGTTCCCCGCGCGCGCTCCGAGGAGTCGGTTCGGAGGCTTTTGGGTCGTCGGTCGGCCGAAGAAGAGGCTCCGCCGGCGGGTCCGCGCGAGCGTCCGCTCGCGGTCGAGTGACGTCGGCGCGTGAGCTGATACCCTCGCCGCGGGATGGCGCTCATCGAGTTCCGCGACGTTCGTAAAGCGTTCGGTCCCAAGGTCGTGTACCGGGGGCTGAGCCTCGAAGTCCGTCGCGGCGAGGCGCTCACCGTCATCGGCGGCTCCGGCCAGGGCAAGAGCGTCATGCTCAAGATGCTGGTCGGCCTTCTGCCCGTGGATTCCGGCAGCGTGAGCTTCGACGGCACGGTCATCAGCGACCTCGACGAACGTGGGTTCTCGAAGGTGCGCCGCCGGATCGGCATGCTCTTTCAGGGCGCGGCGCTCTTCGACTCGCTCTCCGTCGGTGAAAACGTCGCGTTCGGGTTACGCGAGATCGGCGAGCGCGACGAAGGGGCCATCGCCGAGCGTGTGGCAGAGAGCCTCGGCTACGTGGGTCTCGAAGGCAGCGAGGACCTGTGGCCGGCCGACCTCTCGGGCGGTATGAAGAAGCGCGTCGGGCTCGCGCGGGCGATCGCGGTGCGACCCGAGGTGTTGCTCTACGACGAGCCCACCACGGGGCTCGACCCCGTCAACATCGCCCGCATCACCGACCTCATCCAACACCTGCAGCGGACCCTCGACGTGACTTCGATCGTCGTCACCCACGACATGCCGAGCGCCTTCCGCGTCAGCGATCGCATCGCGATGATTCAGGACGGAACCGTGATCTTTTCCGGCGTGCCGAAGCAGCTCGCCACGAGCGACGACCCGCGGGTCCGTGACTTCGTCGAAGGCAACGCGCCGGAGAACGAAGACGCGTCCGTCATTCTCGGAGGCACCGCGTGAGCAACCCTCGGGGGACCGAGCTTCGGGTGGGTGCGTTCGTCGTCGTCGCGCTGCTGATCGGCGGCGTGTTGGCGTTCGTGATCGGCAGCCAGCGCAACCTCTTCCAGTCCAAGACGACCTACACCGCGGTGTTCCAGGACGTCGGTGGCTTGCGGCCGGGCAATGCCGTGAACGTCGCGGGCGTGAGCGTCGGAAGCGTCGAGTCGGTGAGCTTTCGGGACGACGGACGCGTGGACGTCGTCTTTCGTGTGGTCAGCGACGCGGCGCGTCTGATCCGTGGCAACCCCGACCGTCCGATCGAGCACCAGGATCCGAACCTCGACGAGAACGATCCGGAGATGCCGAAGCCGAGCCTCGTGAGCGTCGGCAGCAAGGGTCTGCTCGGCGACCGGCTCGTCGACATCACGGTTGGTGATTCGCGCCTGCCGGAGTGGAACTCGGAGCGCGAGCTCTTCGCGAACGAGACCGGCGGCCTGATGGCGCAGGCGGAGGACATCGCGGACGACGTCGAGCGCACCGCCGAGAACGTCCGGTTGATGACCGATCCCTTCCGCGACCAAGAGATGTCGCGCGCGCTCGAGGAGACGACGGTCAACCTCGCGCGTGTGACCGGCATGCTCGCGAACGGCGACGGCGCGGTGCAGCGCCTGATGACGGATCCGGCGACCGCGGACGAGCTCGTGGCGACGGTGCGTGACCTGCGCGCGACGAGCGCCGAGCTGCGACGCACGACGGCAGGCATTCGCCAGATCACGGACGAGATTCGCACCGGCGACGGAACGGCGAACGCGCTCATCTACGGCGGGGAAGGGCGCGAGGCGCTCGCGAACGTGGCACGGGCGAGCGGCGAGGTCGCCGAGCTTCTGCGCGCGGTGCGCGAAGGCGACGGAACGCTTCACGAGCTGATCTACGAAGACGAAGCGGACGAACTGATCGCGAACCTCACGCGTGCGACCGAGAACGTGGCGGCGATCACCGACGACGTGCGCGCGGGCCGCGGCACGATCGGCGGGCTCTTGGTCGATCCGTCGATCTACGAGGACGTGAAGCGCCTCGTCGGCGACCTCGAGCGCAACGACATTCTCCGCGCGCTCGTGCGGTACAGCATTCGCCGCGACGAAGAAGGCGACGCGGCGCAGGTGGAGGAGCCCCGATGAGCGAATCGCATCCCTCGCCGGGCAACTCGGTCGACGCGCAATACCTGGAGTTGCTGCGTCGCATCCTCGACCAGGGCTCGGTGCGCGGCGATCGCACCGGCACCGGCACCCGCAGCCTCTTCGGCTACCAGATGCGCTTCGATCTCGCCGAGGGCTTCCCGCTTCTCACGACGAAGAAGGTGCACCTCAAGTCGATCGTGCACGAGCTGCTCTGGTTCGTGCGCGGAGACACCCACGTGCGCTCGCTGCAAGAGGTCGGGGTCAGCATCTGGGACGAGTGGGCGACCGCGGAGCAGACGGCGCGCTTTGGACGACGAGAGGGCGACCTCGGGCCGGTCTACGGCCACCAATGGCGGAACTTCGGCGCGACGAAGCAAGCCGACGGGAGCTACGCGCGCGACGGCTTCGACCAGCTTCGCTGGGTGATGGACGAGATCGCGCGCAACCCGGAGAGCCGGCGGCTCATCGTGAGCGGGTGGAACCCGCAGGAGGCCGAGCAGGTCGCGCTGCCCCCCTGCCACACGCTCTTCCAGTTCTACGTCCAAGACGGGCGCGTCAGCTGCCAGCTCTACCAGCGCAGCGCCGACGTGTTCCTCGGGGTGCCCTTCAACATCGCGAGCTACGCGCTGCTCACGCAGATGGTCGCGCATTGCGCCGGCTACGAGCCTGGCGAGTTCGTGCACTCGTTCGGCGACGTGCACCTCTACTCGAACCACGTCGAGCAAGCGCAGATTCAACTCGCGCGGGAGCCGCGCGCCTTGCCGAGGCTGACGCTCGACACGGACGAGCGGGATCTCTTCGCGCTCCGCTACGAGCACGTGCGCCTCGAAGGCTACGACCCGCACCCGCGCATCGCCGCGCCGGTCGCGGTCTGATGCGGCCCCTCGCCCTCATCGCCGCGGTCGGGCGCGGTGGCGTCATCGGAGACTCGGCTGGGCATTTCGGTTTGCCGTGGCACCTGCCCGAGGACCTGAAGCGGTTTCGGGCGCTGACGACCGGCCACGCGGTGATCATGGGGCGGCAGACCCACGAGCTGATCGGACGGCCTCT
>JACKEH010000040.1 GCA_020633125.1 Sandaracinus sp.
CCGACGTCGGTGAGTGTGTCTCGGGCACGCAGTACTGCCGTGGCGGGGGCTTCGGAAGCTGCGAAGGCGAAGTGCCGCCGCGGCCCGAGCGCTGCAACGAGCGCGACGACGACTGCGACGGAACGCCCGACGACGACGACGTCTGCGAGGTCGAAGAGCTCGCGCTTCAAGGCGGCCTCGACGACGACACCGACGTCGACGGCGACGGAATGGCCGACGCGTGCGCGTGCTCGGACGGCCGCATCGAATGCCACCTCGCGTCCGGACACGGCTTCGAGCGCACCCTCGCCGGACCGGACTACGAGGTCGAAGGCTTCGACGACTTCTCCCGCTTCTCGACCTTGCGCTTCGGCGACCTCGACGGCGACGGGCGCGCCGACGTCTGCCTTCGCGAGCGCGACGGCGTCTACTGCTGGACCTCGGACGGCGCCGGCTTTCCGCGGCAGCTCCTCGGCCCCGAGCTCTCGGACGACGCGGGCTTCGATCGCGCGCCTTATTTCACGAGCGTGCGTCTCGCGGACGTCGACGGCGACGGACGTCGCGATCTCTGTGCGCGCCAAGCCGACGGACTGCGTTGTTGGATCTCGACCGGCCGCGGTTTCGAAGAAGGCCCGCGCATTCCCGACCTCGCGGACACGCGTGGCTTCGCGGCGGTCGAGCACTACGGCACGCTCCGCATGGGCGACCTCGACGGCGACGGACGCGACGACGTCTGCGCGCGCGACGCCGAGGGCGTGCTCTGCTGGCGCTCGACCGGGCGCGCCTTCACGCGGGTGATCCTCGGGCCGCGTTGGAGCGACGCGGACGGGTTCGATCGCCTCGCGATCTGGAGCACGCTGCGGCTCGCCGACGTCGACGGAGACGGCCGCGCCGATCTCTGCGCGCGCACGCCGAGCGGCTTCGAGTGTCACCCCAGCCACGCCCGTGGCTTCGACGCGCCCTGGCTCGGACCACGTCTGACGGACGCCGACGGCTGGGACGACAAGAGCCACTACGCGACGCTGCGCATGGCCGACGTCGACGGCGACGGCGCGCTCGACGTCTGCGGTCGCGGCCGCGGCGGCATCACGTGCTGGAGCTTCTCGGGCCGCGCGTTCGATCGTGTGATCGACGGCCCGTCGCTCTCGGACGCCGCGGGATGGACCGCGCCCTCGTGGTTCCGAACGATTCGTTTCGCCGACGTCGACGCCGACGGCCGCGCCGATCTCTGCGCGCGCGACGCCGACGGATTGCGGTGTTGGCGCTCCGAAGGCCGCGGCTTCCCCGTCGTGCTCTTCGGCCCCGCGTGGCGCGACGGCTGGGACGCGCCCGAACGTTTCGCGACGATTCGGGTCGCGGGTGGCTTCGCACGCGGCGAGACGCCCGGCCCGGTCGATCCCGTCGATCCGTTCCCCGATCCCGAAGGCGGCTGCCGCTGCGCCACCGGCGACGCGCCGCACTCCTTCGTGCTCTCCGCGCTCTTCCTCTTCGCGCTCACGCGCCGTCGCCCTCTGTCCTGACCACACGACCATGACGCATCGATTCCTCTCCCTCCTCCTTCTCACGGCATGCAGCGCCGGCTCGACCGGACCTTCCAACGACGGCGGCGTCACATCCGACGCCACGAGCGATGCGTCGCCCATCGCCGCCGAGGATTTCTGTGACGCGCTCGTCGCGATCGTCTGCGACGCGAACGAGCGTTGTTGCGACGGCGTGCTCGAGGCCAGCGATCCGGAAGGTGATCCCGCGACGTGCGAAGCGCCGCAGCGGGCGGCGTGTCGTGCGACGGTCGAAGAGCTCGTCGACGATCCCCGCACTGCCTACGTGCCGGAACGCGCGGGCGCGTACCTCGCGGCGCTCGAGACGCGCGCCGCGGGATGTTTCGCCGAGCCGCCGCAGCTCGCGGAGCTCTACGAGGTCTTCGCGGGCACCGGCGTCGAGGGCGCGGACTGCACCCCGCCGAGCTTCGACGAAGACGGCCTGCGCGTCGCGCAGCTCTCCTGCGGCGACGGGCTCTCGTGCCACCTCGAGCATCGCGCCGACGGAAGCGACCGCGGCGTCTGCGAGCCGCGCATCGAAGGCGAGTGCTCGCATGCGCTCGACTGCGGCGCGGGGCGTTGGTGCAACCTGCCGAGCGATTGGGTGCCGGGCCTGTGGGGCACGTGCCAGCCGCTCAAGGCCAACGGCTGGGACTGCTCGAACGACCAACAATGCGCGAGCCTCTACTGCGGCGTGAACCGCGTCTGTGCCACGCCACCGCCGGGTCGGTATTGCGTGGCGACGAGCTACGAGACGGCGGTGCGTGCGTCGTTGCCCGAGGCCTTCTTCCGTTTCGACGAAGCCGGGGCGCGTACCGTGATCGACTCGGTCGGCGACTACACCGGCACCTACGAAGGCGCGTCGTTCGACGAAGGCGCGATCGCCACCGAGACCGGCGCATCGCTCGCGATCACCGCGATGGGCACCGGCGCGATCCTCGACCCCGACGGCAACCTCGGCCTCGAGCTCGGCCGAAACGCGCTCTCCTACGAGCTCTGGTTCCGTCGCTCGGCCGAGAGCGCGACCGGCCCGCTCCTCGAGTTCGGCACCGGCGAAGAAGGGCAGCTCGGCGTGCGCATCTGGAACCACGACACCGCGGACAAGCTGCACTTCAACCTTCGCGACGAAGCCGGCGAGAACCACGCGACCACCAGCGCCGAAGGCCTCGTCACCGCCGACACGTGGCACCACGTGGTCGCGACCTACGACGGCAGCAACGGTCGCCTCTACCTCGACGGAGAGCCGATCGGAGAAGCCATCGCGGGCAGCTTCGTGCCCAAGATGGACGGCGGCCTCTACGTCGGCTTTCGCGAGGGCGACGAGCGCCACATCACGGGCGCGATCGACGAGGTCGCGATCTACGAACGTGTGCTCTCGCGAGCGGAGATTCGCCAGCATCGTGCGATCGGCGCGAACGGTCCGGCGCGGCGCGAGTTTCCGATCTTCGCCTGGCTGCGTTGAGGGGGCGCTCGACTGCGACTGCGTCTTCGGTCGTCAGTCGAGGTCGTCCGCCCCGTCGCGCCTTCGGTCGAGCTCGAGCACGAACGACTCTTCGGGGCCGTCACGCCACGCCCCGAGGTAGGGCGAGTAGGTCTGCACGTGCACCCGATCGCCCCACGGCGAAACGGTGAAGATGCGGAGGAAGCCGGCGCCTCCGAGCTCGCGATGCTGGTAGTTCGCGAGCAGCTCGTGCACGTGCCCGCCGCCGTCTTGCCTGCTCGTGCGGCGCCCGAGGCCGTCGTGCAGCACGTGCCCGCAGACCACGAGCTCGATCTGATCGTGGCGGCGGATCAGCCGCTGAAACATCTCCTCACCGTCGTTCACGGCACCGGGCGCGTTCGCGACGCCGTAGTCGTAGGGGCTCCAGTCTTGATCCGGGCGCGTGACGTGGTCGTAGCGTGTGTCGTCGGAGTAGAGGTACGCGTGGGTGACGATGAGCGTTCGTTCGTCGGGGTGCGCTCGAAGCACCCCGTCGGCCCACGCGAGCACCTCCGAACGAGGGCCGAACTCGAGGGCGAGAACGAGCCACGGGCCCGTCGGAGTGTCGAAGACCGCGAACGTGTTCTCGCGTCGACCGGCGTCGAACGCACCCCCGAACCAAGGCTCGTGCGCCACGTCCGAGAGCGGAAAGTAGTCGTTCAGAAGGGTGCCGCGATCGTGCGCGCTGCCGAACGGGCCGAGGTCGTGGTTTCCCACCGCGAGCACGTAGGGCACGTGTCCGTCGAGACGGCGTAGGGCGTCGAAGGCTACGTCCCATTGCGTCGCGGAGTTGTCGTCGACGATGTCACCGACGTGCGCCACGAACTGCACGTTCCAGGCGTCCGACTCCTCGGCGATCCAGCGGGTCTGCGAAGCGAAGATCTCGGGATGAGAGGCCGCGAGAATCTGGGTGTCGGGGAGCACGACGAAGCTCCACGCTTCCGGTCCGACGAAGCGCTCCCCCCACGGCCAAGTCGCCGTGACGCGGATCGCAGCGTCGGCTCGTTCGGCCGATGCGTCCGTTGCGCCCGGTGAGCCCGTACAACCGACGAGTAAAAGGACGAGCAGCGCGGTCGTTCTCACGACCGAGTGTCGTACGAGCGCACGCTCGTTTCCACGACGCGAAACGCGAAAGGGATGAGTTTTCAATCTCCTACCTCAAACGAGGTAGATGGGGTGTCAATCCCAGCGGACGGGGCATTCGTGCCGCTCGGGCGAACGTCCTACCTCGTACGAGGTAGGGGCCTCGCGGTCGGGCTCGACTATTCTCGCCGCGTGCGCGTCGCGGCGTTGGCTCTGCTCGTCGGTTGCGTGACCCCGAGCCCGCTCCCGGTCGCGCCGGCACCCCGGCCCACCTCGCACGTCTGCCCTGGCCCTGGCGTGGACGGATGGACGCTCGCGTCGGGCGATGTCTCGCGTCTTCCCACGCCTTCGTGGGAACCGATCTCGGAAGACGAGCTCTGGCGGGCCGACTACCCGAGCGCACAGAACGTGCAGCTGCGAAGAGTGCGTCGTGCCCACGTTCCGGAGAGCTCGAGGTGCGTCGACCAGGTACCTCGTTGGGAGTGGGGTTGGGTTGCCGTCGTGCCGGAGACGTGTGCGGCCTTCGTGTCGGTCTACGGCGTATGGTGGCCGGTCGAAGCCTACGGTCCCCCCGTCGAGCCCACGATCTGCGAGCGGTTCGACGAGGCGTATCCCTGGGGCATGGACTCGAGGCGGCGGCCTCCGCCTCGCGCGCGTGCGCTGCGACAGCGTTGCCCGTTGGAGTTCGCGCCCCGTGGTGCGGTGCTTCCTCCCCGCGCGCGGGCGGCGGTCGCCGCGCGTCGACGAGAGTACGACTTCGGTTGGAACTTGCTGCGTCCCCCGATTCGCTCCGCGTTCTTGGCCTTCTCGCAGGGCGACGACGCGTTCGCCTCGTTTGTCGGCGAGCAGGCGGTGCTCGCCGAGTCGAACATCGAATCGGAGCTCGAAGGCGCCATCGGAGAGCGCGACCTGTTGATGGGTCCTGTTCGCGACCTCCGCGACGAGCTCGCGCGTCGCCCGACGGACACCACGAGCACGTCGGTGCGTCGCCTGCGCGATCTGGCCGCGCACCCCGGTCCCAACGACGAGACCGACTCACACCGCGAGGACCCACGCTTTCGCGCCGTGGTGGCGGAAGGGTCTCGAGTGCTCCCGGAGCTCGAGGCGTGCATCGCCGACGAAGGGCCGCGAACTCGCTACGTGGTCGCCGACCCGCACCGCCGGTGGACCCTCGTTCCGCACGCGGACCTGTGCCGCGCCGCCCGCGAGGAGATCCTCACCGGCACCCCGGCCTACACGTGGTGGGACTTCGCGCGGGACTTCCGCGAGGTCCACGAGAGGTAGGCATGAGCCGGGCGCTGTGCATCCTCGGCGTGGTTGTTTGCCGCGCAACGCCGGATACTCGACGGCGAGTGCTCCATGACGACGGAGCTTCGGAATGCCCGCGGCTTCTCGGGCCAGGCTCCTCGACGACCGACGAAACATTTCGAAACACGGCGACGGGAAGCGCCCAACCTCGAACGATGTCGAAGACTTCGGCGACGTGACGGGCTCTCGCCGTCGCGTGCCCCGCTTTCGCGACGTCCTCGAAAATGCGAAGCCTCTCGCTTCGGAGGTCGAGCATGGACGCCAAATACTCTCGTCGTGACGTCGTGAAGCTCCTTGGAACCTCGCTCGTCGCGCTCCCGGTGATCGGTTGTGGCGGCGGCGAAGGCACCGGCACCGACGGTGGCTCGCTCGCCGACGCGGGCGCGCTCGACGGAGGCCCGGTCGAAGGCGTCGACGCTGGCGACGCCGGAAGCGTCGCCGAGGACGGCGGGACCACGCCCGACGGTGGCGTGGTGACCGGTTGGGCCAGCGGCGGAACCGCGTCGATGGTCGACCCCGACTCCTACCCGAACCCCTTCACCGCCGCGGCCTCGTGTGCCCTCTACGCCAACTCGACCCTCGGCCCGTGCTTCACGAGCGCGCCCCTGCGTCGCGACGTGAGCGAGGGATACCCCGGTCTTCCGGTGCGGCTCGCGCTTCAACTGCTGGACGCCTCGTGCGCACCGATCTCGGGGGCACGCCTCGAGATCTGGCATACGCGCAACAGCGGGCTCTACTCGGAAGGACCCACCTCGTTCTGCACGAGCGGCGACGCCGACGCCGAGGCCCACTCTTACTTCCGCGGCTCGCAGGTCTCCGACGCGGACGGTCTCGTGGCGTTCGATACCTGCTTCCCCGGCTGGTACAGCGGCCGCGCGATCCACATCCACTTCCGCGCGTACCGCTCGGACGGCGGCGCCGCGACCAAGGTCTCGCAGCTCTTCTTCCCTCCCGCGTTGATCGAGGAGCTCTTCGCCAGCCACGTCGACTACGCGGAGTTCGGGCAGCCGGACACGCCGAACGCACGCGACTCGATCTACTCGGGTGTCGGCACGTCGGGCATCGTCGAGTACGAGCGCATGAGCGACGGCGCGATGCTGGCTTGGAAGCAGATCCGCATCGTTTGAAGACGGCGCGAAAGGATCGCCGTTCGTTCACCGCGGCGTCGTGTGGATTCTCGGCAACGCCCGCGCTCATCGAGAGCCGCGACTTGCCGAGCCGCCTTCATCCGGCGGCCACGGCAACCCGCAGCGCTCGGCGAGGTCGACCACTCCTCGAGTCGCGGTGTGAACCTGGAAACGTCGCACCGTCTCGAGCTCGGGAGGTTCGAATCCCGCTGCAGCGAGCGCTCGCAAGACCGGCAGGTCTTCGGGGCGTGGCCGATCCAGAAGCTGGAGTGGCATTTGAATCGGCTCGGCGGGGTGACGCACCGACCACTCACGTCGAAGCTCGCCGAGCCGTGCGTCGAGGTCGTCGACCGGAACCCCGTCGAGCTCCAGTCCGCCGCCAAAACGAGCGGTGTGAATCATCCCATCGAAGCTCCGCGCCGGACGCCGGCAGGTTCGACCTTCCGGAAAGGGAGTTTCGACGTCGTCGATCGCCGTCTCGTGGGACGGGAGCGGATGCGCCGCGTCGTGCGCGTGGCCCCGCGTGAGCACGAACGCCGCGACCCCCACGACCAGCCACGCGATCGCCTCGCCGGCTCTCGGCGTCCAGGCCGACGCACGCGTCCAAGCCACCGCGGCCGTGGCGACACCGAGCACGAGCACCGCCTCCTTCGCGCCCGAGAGAACGGGGAGGCCGCGATCGACGACGCTCGACAGTGACGGTCGAGAGCCGAACCAACCGTAGGCCTCGAAGAACGCCCGCGGGTAAAGCGTCGCGCCGACCGCCGCGATCACGAGCGCCGCCCATGGGAGCGCTGCGAGCGGACTCGTCACACGCGCGAACGCGAGCGCGGTGAACGTCGTCCCGAGAGTCAACGACGCGCCTCCCGCGTGCAGGTACGCGAGCGAGAGGCCGAGCTCTCGCCAGCCCCATGGCGCAGCGTCGAAGTGCATCATCCGAGAGCAGAGGGCCGAGACCGGCGCCATCGACGCCAACCATCCGAGGCCTACCGTGGCGGTCGCCACCCAGACGACGCTTCGGCGCTTGGTCCCCAACGCCACGACGGGCACGAGGCATGCGAGCGCCCACGCCGCCAACGCCACGCCACCGAGCCAACCACCGTCGTTCGCGACCGCGGTGAACGCCTCGACCAGCTTCACTGCGGCATCCACGAGGCGGCGAAACCCACGTACCCGACGAGGTCCAGCAGCGCGAGCGCGAGGAGCGTGGCGCCGACGATCCGGGCGAGATGCAGAAGTCGGTCGCGCATCCGGGGAGTGTTGCAGATGCGTGCGTTCCGCAGTGGCGACTCACTTGTCCTGCCGTACCTCCGCAGGTGACACCCGCGTGATGGCGCGCACGCGCGTGGGGTCGACGCTCCCCGAGCACGAGCCGCACACCGACGCACCAGACGCACACGAAGCGTGGTGAAAGCGGCACGGTGCATCACGCCACGTGGGAGAGAACGCGAACGATTCCACGTCGGAGCCCGTCCCTTCGCGGTGGCACGCGCCCTGCTCATGGCCCCACGCCATGAAGTCCCTCGTCACGCTGCTCGTGCTCGCCGTCGCCGCTCCGGCCGCGGCCGAGGATCCGGCGGCGCGACCGATCGAGGTGACGGCCGCGCCGAGCTTCGGCTTCTTCGTCGACCGCGACGAGAACGAAGACATCGGCTCCTTCGGCGGCGGCGTCGACGTCTCGCTGCGCTACTTCAACCCGCGCGGTCACGGGCTCTTCACCGCGGGCCGCTTCGAGGGCCGCACCCAGCTCTGCATCTTCGATTGCGCGAGCGCTCGAAACGGCGCCCTCGGAACGGTCTCGGTCGGTTGGGCCTACCGCGCCGACTTCGCCGCCCGTCCGCATCGCGCGGTCTGGTTCGACGTGACGCCACACGTCGCGCTGCAAGCGGGCTACCTCGGAGGCGACTTCGAGGTCGGGCTGGTCGGCATGGAGGTGGGCTTCGACGTGAACCTTCACGTGCGCGGGTTCGTGGTCGGCCTCGGCGGAAGCTACGCCGCGCTCGGAGCCACCCGCGGTGGCCCGATCGACAGCGGCGTGTTCGGCGTGCGTTTCGGCTGGGCGGGTGGCCCACGCCGCCCGACGACCCCGTGAGCGGCACGAGCGTGTGACGTCGACTCCGAACGCGCGCCTCACGCGAAACGGCGGCTGCGATCCGAGTCGCGCGGCGGAGAATTTCGCCACCCCCACGTGACCCCGGCGCAGCGGCTCACCCCCCGAAATCGACACCCCACCGGGCCCTTTCGCCCGAGCCACGTGACGCTTCGTCGTCCCCACCTGAGGTTCCGCACGAAACCAGCGACTTTGCGGGCCCTTCCGGCCTAGGTTTCGCGGCGATGGTCCGTTTCTACGTGCTCATCGCCGCGACGCTCGCGGTCAACACGCTCCTCCTCGCGGTGCTCGCGTGGGCGTACCACTCGCCACGCTTCGCCCACCGTCGGATCAGCCAGCGACCGGCCATCAAGGTCTCGCGCAGCGAACGCCTGCGCACGATGGGGGTCATCTCGACCCTCTCGCTCGTGGCGGTGATCGCGCCGACCTACTTCTTCTACGACGTGCTCTTTCACGAGCGGCCCACGCCGTGGTGGACGATCGCGCTCCAGAGCGTCGGCATCCTGATGCTCTACGATTTTCTCTACTACTTCCTGCATCGGACGATGCATCACAAGCGGTTGATGCGGCTGGTGCACGGCGTCCATCACCGCGCGCGAAACCCCTCCACGCTCGAGAGCTTCTTTCAGCACCCGATCGAGCTGCTCGCCGGTTTGGGCCTGCTCTTCGCGTGTGTGATCGCGTTCGGCCCCGTCCACGTGCTCACGTTCCAGATCGTCTTCTTCGTTTATTCGAACCTGAACATCGTGATTCATTCGGGGTTGGAGCTGCCCTTCGGCGGGCCGATCAACTTCCTCACGAAGAAGCACCACGTCCATCACCAGGACGACTTCGCGAAGAACTACGCGTCGCTCACGCCACTCCCGGACCGCCTCTTCGGCACCGCGGGCTGAGCGCGCTAGAGAGCCGTGGGCGCGCCGCATGGCGTGCCCCCGCTTCGTCGTGTCCGCCTGTGGCGCGGCCGTGCTCGCGGCTTCGCATCACGTGCGCGGGGTTCCGTTCGACCCTTCCCGAGACGCTCGCGTGCCACTCGGCGAATCGTGGGGCGGGCCCAGACGTGCTCGAGCACGGGCACGAGCGCGCAAACCTGTGGCGTGATGCCTCTCCCCATCCCGGGGATCCCCCCGAAAATCGAATTCCTCGTGTCCAGATCGGAAATTCGTCCCTCGGACGAGCGACGTTCCGTCGCGCGTTGCTGTACCTTTCTCGCGGATCTCGTTCGCGCTCACGGATCGGATTGCTCGGAGACGGCCCATGAATCGTTCCATTCTTGCCTTGATCCTCGCGCTCGCCGCGTGTTCCCCCGGCGGCGGAACGAACCCGGACCGCGACGGCGGCGTCGAGAGCGACGCCGACACCCCGCGTCGCGACGCCGACGGCGACGGGATCGACGACTCGTGGGAAGGTCGCGATCTCGGCACCGACACCGACGGTGACGGCACCCCGGACTACCTCGACAGCGACAGCGACGGCGACGGCATCCCGGACTCGGTCGAGCGCACCACGGGTGGCGGCACGACCCCGCCGACCGACAGCGACGGCGACGGCACGCCGGACTTCCAAGACACCGACAGCGACGGCAACGGCATGCTCGACGTCGTCGAAGGCACCAACGACGCCGACGGCGACGGCATCCCCGACTACCGCGACCTCGACGACGACAACGACACCGTGCGCGACAGCGTCGAGATCGGCGACCCCGCCTCGCCCGTCGACACCGACGGCGACGGGCTGCCCGACTTCCGAGACTTCGACTCCGACGACGACACCATCGGCGACGGCTTCGAAGCCAACCCGCCCGACACCGACGGCGACGGCACGCCCGACCGCTTCGACAGCGACAGCGACGGCGACGGCATCCCCGACCTCACCGAGGCCGGCCCGCCCGAGCGTGATCCCACGAGCCCGCCCGTCGACACCGACATGGACGGCATCTACGACTTCCGCGATCCCGATTCCGACGGCGACGGCCTCTCCGACCTCGACGAGCGCCTCGCGGGCACGAGCCCGATCCTCGGCGACACCGACGGCGACGGCGTCTCGGACTTGATCGAAGCGGCGTCCGGCACCGACGCGCTCGATCCGATGGACAGCCCGCTGACCCGCGGCGACTTCGTCTTCGTCGTGCCCTTCATGGAAGACCCGATGCCCGAGCGCGACACGCTCGAGTTCAAGACGAACATCCAGTTCGCCGACGTCTACTTCCTCTTCGACCGCACCACCTCGATGGACGGAGAGATCGCGGGTCTGCGCACGGCGGTGCGCTCCATCGTCGGCAACATCACCTGCATGGACACCGGCACCGCCTGCATGGCGACGTCGGAGTGCGGCGGCGGCCAGATCTGCAGCCCCTTCACGAACACCTGCATCGAGGACCCGTCGATCGACGGCTGTCTCCTCAGCCCGTGGACCGGCACCGGCTGGTACGAGACCAACCTCCGCAACCTGCTCTCGCTGCAGCCTTCGGTCTCCGCCACGGAAACCGCGCTGAACTTCACGACCAGCGGCGGAACCGAGAACCTCTTCCGCGCGCTCACCGACCTCGCGAGCCCCGGCGAGGGCGGAAGCCCGGCGAACTGCGCTCCAGCGATGGCCGGCTTCATCGGTTGCCCGGCGTTCCGCGAAGAAGCGGTGCGCATCGCGGTGCTCTTCACCGACGAGAACAGCGACGGCGGATCGCTCGACACGGCCTCCGCGCGCTTGATGTCGGCCGGCATCACCCTCATCGGCGTCTGGAGCGGCACGCCCGGCAACAGCGCGCGCAACGACCTCCTCAACGTCGTGCGCAACAGCGGCTCGCTCGCGAGCGACGGCACGCCGCTCCTCTTCGAGGGCCAAGACGCGAGCGTCGCCGGCGTCGTGGAGAACGCGATCGACGAGGTCGTCAACGGCGTGCCGCTGCGCGTGACGATCGAAGCCACCGACGAGGACGGCGACGCGGGCGACGCGCTGCAGTTCATCGACTACCTCGAGGTGAACTCGAGCGGCGGGCCCTGCACCGCGGTCACGCCGCTCGAAGACACCGACGGAGACGGCCGCAACGACGCGTTCCCGGCGGTGCGCCCGGGCACGAGCGTGTGCTGGGACGTCGTCCCGGCACGCAACGAGACCGTGATGCCGGATACGAGCCCGCTCGTCTTCCGCGCCCGCCTCACGGTCCGCGGCGACGGCTCGCCCCTCGACGCGCGCACGGTGTACTTCCTCGTGCCGCCGCGCATCGAGCTGCCGGACGGTCCCGACTGAACGCCGCTCGTCGAACGTGAAGCGACCCCTCGAAGACTCGAGGGGTCGTTTTTCGTTTCGGGCGTCGACGTGTTTGGGGGAGCGGTCGCGAAGCACCGCGGAGTCGCATCGCGCGGCCGGATGGACTGGCCGAATCGAACCGTCGAGTCGGTTCCGGCAGCAGTCCGAAGCACGGTTCGGGACACGAGCCCTCCGCATCTCGTGGCATCTTCCGACCCATGTCCGACCCGTTGGAACCGACCGAACCGTCGATCGAGGTTCGGCGCCCGAGCCTCGCGCTCGAGCGCGCGACCGGATGGCTCTTCGTCGGCCAGCTCGTCGCGCGCTTGGGCTCGAAGCTCGCCTTCCTCCCGTCGACCTGGATCTTCGGCCTGCTCGCGGCGGCGGGAGTGACGGCGTTCGCCGCGTACCAAGCGAGCCGCCCGGTGCACCGACGGATTCGCGTCGACCCGGAGAGCCTTCGTCTCGAAGACTCGACGGCCGCGGTGGAGACGATTCCGCTCGCAGCGATTCGGCACGCGGAGATCGCCTACGTCGGCGAGAAGCCTCGGCTTCGTCTCCTCTCCGAGAACCGCGCGATCCTGCTCGAGCTCCACTTGCACGACACCGAGCAGGTCGCGTCGTGGATTCGAAGCCTCGGGCTCGACCGACGTGCGCGCGAGCTCACGACCCACGTACGTATCGCCGGTCTCCCGCCGATGGAGGTCGGTGCGATGTTCCTCGTCGGCGCCGCGACGTACGCCGTCGGTGCGTTCGTCGGGGGCCTCGGCTCGTTGTTCGATCTGCTCACCCTGATCCCCTTGGGCTTCGCGAACCCGATCTGGCGCAAGCGCGTGGTGGTCGGCGCGGAAGGCGTCGAGGTTCGAAGCTGGCGCGGCCGCGTCTTCCACCCCTTCGAAGAGGTCCAGGACGTCGTGCGCGAGGGGCTGCAGGTCTTCCTCGTGAAGCGCGACGGAGCCCGCGTCGCGCTTCCCTTCGCGCGCGAGCGGCGAGCCGAAGGTCTGATCGCCGACGCGCATTGGACCTTGCAGAAGGCGTTGCTCGCGTTCCGCGAAGGACCGGATCTTCACGCGCTCGACGTGCTCGCGAGGGGCGAGCGAAGCGTGACCGAGTGGCTCGCGCACCTCGAGACGTTGGCGCGTGGCGACTACCGAAGCGCGGCACTGACGCAAGATCGACTCGAAGCCGCGGTCGCCGACCCGCGCGCGGAAGAGAGCGTTCGCGCCGGCGCCGCGTGGTTGCTCGCGCGACAGGGCCACGACGCGTCGGTGCGTGTGGCGCGCGATCGAGCCGCGGCGCCACGGGTGCGGGTCGCGTTGGAGGCCGCGCTCGAAGAGAACGTCGAGGTGTTCGACGAAGCGAGCCGGGGGGAGAAGCAGGCGTCGTCGTAGTCGGTGGTGTCGCCTCGTCGGAGACGGCGACTTCACGGCTGCCGTGCGGTCACGGCCGTTGCGGTCACGGCGTCAGGGCTTCACGAGGTGCGCCACGCGTTCGACGTCTTCCGGCGGCAGGTAGGGAGCGGTGCCGGCGAGGTCGACCACGTTCGCGATCTGCACGGGACGTCGCGCGCCGAGCATCGCGCAACTCACGGCGGGGTTCGCGAGCACGTAGCGCATCGCGGCGCTCGTCATGCTTCGCACCTCGTCCTTCACGAGGAAACGCAGCGGGTTCACCTCGCGCACGCGCACCGTCAGCGCCTTGTGCGTCCAGCGCGCGCGGCGGTGATCGTCGTCCGCGAACTGTCGATACTCCGTCCACCGACCGCTGAGCAGCCCGTGCATCAACGGCGAGCGCGCGAGCAGGCCGACCTTCGAGGTCGCGAGCTCCGTCTCGAGCTCGTGCACGAGGCCGGACCAGATCAGGTTGTACGGAAGGCAGAGCACCTCCGCGCCGCGGCTGAGCGCCATGCGCGCGACCGAGACGTCGGTCGTGCTCACGCCCCACGCGCGCACCTTTCCCTCCGACTTCAGCGCCTTCACCGTCGGGACGGTGTCCTCGCGGTAGAGCATCTCTTCGGCCGGGTCGTGCAAGAGGAAGACGTCGAGGCGATCCGTCTGCAGTCGCTTCAGCGAGGCTTCGCAGTCGGCGCGCAGGGCCTCGCTCGTGAAGCGATGGTGCACGCCTTCGTCGTCCCAGATCGCGCCGCCCCGCGTCACGAGCTGCACCTCGTCGCGCTTCTCTTTGACGACCTCGCCGACCCACGACTCGACGGCGCCGCGACCCCAGAGCGGCGCGCAATCGAAGGTCGTCACGCCGGCTTCGAGCGCGGCTTCGATCGTCGCCCGACCCACGCTCTCGGCCAACGCCCCGTAGGCACCGCCCAGACCCCAGGTCCCGAGCCCGATCTCGCTCACCTCGAGGCCCGTCGCGCCCAGCGCTCGCTTCCGCAACATCGCCGCCGACGGTAGCAGGTCCGCTCCTCGGCGGGAGCCACCGGCCGAATTTCCGATTTAGAACGACCAGTTGTCACGCGTGGGGTTTCGCGCCCCCAGATTCGGTCGCATGGTGCGCCCGCTCCGAGGTAGCCGCTCATGCCCTTCGTCGAATCCTCCTCGCTCGTGCTCCCCTGTGCGTCGTGCGGCGCGAAGAATCGCGTTCCTCTTTCGCGCCTCACCGACCGCTCCCGCTGTGCGAAATGCCAGCACCCGCTCACGCCGATCGCGCGGCCGGTGCCGATCGAGTCCGAAGCGATCTTCGACGAGCTCGTGCGTGGGCGCGTGCCCGTGCTCGTCGACTTCTGGGCCGCGTGGTGTGGCCCCTGCCGGATGGTCGCGCCGATGCTCGATCAGCTCGCGCAGGAGAAGGCGGGCGCGTTGATCGTCGCGAAGGTCGACACCGACGCTCAGCCGGGCCTCGCGCGACGTTTTCAGATTCAGTCGATCCCGACGCTCGCGTTGATGCGCGACGGGCGCGAGGTGAAGCGCGAGATGGGCGCGCTGCCGCTCGCCGCGATCCAACAGCGCTTCGGGCTCTGAGCCTCGGGCGAACGACCGAGCCTCCACGCCGTGTGTGTTCGACGTCTCGCGACCTCGGACTCACGCCGAGCGTCGGCGACGCATCACGCCACGCAGGTGTCGCGGCGAGGGCGCGTCACTCCACGCAGGTGTCGCAGCGACCGCGAAGCTGCACGTCGTCGACGTGCGCGACGCCACGAACCCGCACCGCGTCCTCGGGCAGACACTCGACGGTGCCGCACGTGGTGCAGACGAAGTGCGGGTGCTTGTGCACGTCGGCGTCGGCGCGTTCGAAGCGCCACACGTGGTCGCCGTGATCGCTTCGACGCGCGAGGCCGACGTCGACCAAGTCCGTGAGGTTCCGATAGACGGTCGCGCGGTCGAAACCGCCGTCCTCCGTCATCGCGCAGACTTCCGCGTGGCTGAGCGGCCGGTCGCTGTCGAGCAAGATGCGCAGCACCCGCACGCGCGCGCCCGTCGCACGAAGACCCCGCTCCCGCAGGGTTTCTCGCAGCTCGGCGTCGGTGGGAGCGGGCATCGCGGGTCGAGTCTAGCGCAGGCCGCGGGCGCTGTCGCAAAGACAATGGGATTGCATCAGGGACGGGGACGGGGACAGGGACGGGGACGGCAGGGACAGGGACGGGGACGGACGGGGACGGGGACAGGGACAGGGACGGGGACGGGGACGGGGACGGACGGGGACGGACGGGGACGGACGGGGACGGGGACGGAAGCCGCGTAGCGGCGGTGGCGCGCAGCCGTCTCGGCCTCTGCCTCTGAGGCGCCGTACTCGGGCCAGGACGAACGCGGTCGTCGGGTGGTCGCGGTCAGGTCTCCAGTGGCTGCTCGGTTTCCAGCGGAGCGTCGACCGAGGCGGGCTCGACCGGGGCCGGCTCGACCGGCGGCGCCTCGACCGGCGTCGTCTCGACCGGCTCCTCGACCACCACCTCTTCCACCACGACCTCCTCGACCACTTCCTCTTCCACCACCGGCGGCGCCGCGTCCTGCACCTGCGTGCGCACGCCGAGGGTCACGTAGAAGCTCTGCACGAGCGACGTGTTCCGGCCCCAGAGCGTGCGGTCGTAGCCGACGTTGATCTCCACGTTGTCGGTGATCTTCACGATCCCGCCGACCGCCAGCTGAATCCAATCGCGGTCGAGCGTCACCTCGCGCAGCGCGAGGTTGTTCAACCCGAGGTACTCGCTCGCCGGCAGGCGCGGATCGATCGCGGCGACGCTCACGCCGATCACGCGCCCTTGCTGCCACGCGTACGCGAGGCGCGCGTCCGCGTAGAAGAGCACGCGCCGACCCACGAGCTGCCCAGCCTTCACCGACGCCACGATCTGGTCGCCCGCGCCGCCGAGTCGAAGGTCGTAGCCGGCGTCGACACGAAAGAACGTGCGGGACGGAAGCGAGAGCCCGAAGAGCAACGAGAGGCCGAGGTCGACCTGTCCGTCGCCGAGCGTGACGTCGTCGCGTACGTTCTCCGGCCGCACCAGCTCGCCGACCCGCGCGAGGAAATCCTCCGCGTCGCGCGGGCGATCGCCGAAGGTGCCTTGAGGACGGTCGTAGCCGCCGGGCGCCTTGAGCCGTCCCTCCACCGCGAGCGCCACCGGCCAACGCAGCAGGTTGTAGCGACCGTAGATTCGAATGTCGCCGACGCCCTGCGCCGTCTGGCTGAGGTCGAGCACGTTGCGCTGGTAGAAGTCGATGCTCTCGGCTTCACCCGCCAACTCCGCCGGAATCAGGATCACCGGGTCGGCCTGGTAGCTCACGAGCTTGAAGGGCACCTGCACCTCGAGCTCGAGCCGATCGCTGAAGCCCGCGCGCACGCCGAGGCTCATGGTCGAGCCGCGAAAGCGCCCGTTGAGCGAGAAGGGCACGTCGCGTCCGGCGTCGTCGAGGTATTCGCGGTTCGCCCACGCTTGGTCGTAGGCGGCGGTCACCGCGATCTCGCCTCGCCGCAACGTCCACGGCGATGCGGAGGCGGTGGAGCTCGCGAGCGTCGCGAGGCAGACGAGAAGAGCCGAGAGACAAACGCGGTTCATGAGACCTCGAAGGACACGCGATCGGGGCACCGAGCGGAGAGCGGCCCCACTTGCACGGCTTCAATCCGTGCGAGTGCAGGGGACATGCGACAGGCGTAGAGAGTCAGAACGTGACGAAGCCCGGCCGCTGCGGCGCGGGCGCGGCGCGACGCACCACCCGACGCACCGTGCGTGTGGTGGGCTGCGGCGACATCGCGGTCGAAGCGGGCGCGGTCGTGGGCTCGGTCGAAGTGGGCGCGTCGACGGGCGCGGCCGGAGGGGGCGCGGGGGCGACCGCCACCGGGGTCGGCGCGGGCTCCGGCTCCGGGTCGAGCGTGTCGTTCGGGGCCGGAAGGGCTTCGTCGGTCGACGGCGCTTCGTCGATCGGCGGCGCTTCGTCCGGCGGTCGCATGGAGGGGACGGCGCGGGCGACGCGTCGCGTGCGATCCAACTCGGGTTCCGGCACCGGCTCCGGCAACGGCGCTTCGTCGCGCACGCTCACCTCCGGTTCCGGCCCGAGCTCGCCGTCGTCCTCGCGGATTGGCGCGGGCGGCTCCGAGGGCGTCGTGTCTTCCTCTTCGTTCGGGCCTTCGACTCGAGCGCTCGGCGCGGCAGTCCGTGCAGGCGTGGGCGCCGAGGTCTGCGACCACGCCCACCCGCCGAGCGCGAGCAGCCCCACCGCCGCGGCCGCCCAAACCCACTTCACACGCGACTTCGAGGCGGCGATGCGACGCGTGCCGCTCGCGGAGGTCGCGACGAGCGGGATGGCGTCTTCGGTCGCTTCGATCGCCGCGGGACGTGAGCTGAGCCGAAAGGGCGGCGCCGCCGCGAAGCCGGTCAACGTCGCGCGAACGTCCTCGCGGTCGAGCAGCGCGCCGAGGGCCGCCTGCAGCGCCGTGGCGTCCGCGGGTCGAGCGCTCGGGTTCTTCTGCAAACAACGCTCGACCAACGCGGCCAGCTCCGGATGCACGTCGGGCGCGCGCTCGAGCAAGGGCACGTGGGCTTCGGTCGCGACGGCGATGATCACCGCGTGCGGCGTGTCGCCGTCGAAGGGCAGCTCGCCGGTCAGCGCCTCGTAGAGCATCACGCCGAACGACCACACGTCGGTCGGGAAGCTGGCGAGCCGCGGCTTCGTCGCTTGCTCGGGGCTCATGTAGACGGGCGTGCCGACCGCGACGCCGGTGGCCGTCTTCGCCTTCGCGTCGTCGTCGATCTGCCGCGCGATGCCGAAGTCGAGCAGCCGAATCCGCCCCCGTGCGTCCGGCTCCGAGAGCACGAAGACGTTCTCGGGCTTCAGATCGCGGTGCACGATCCCGAGCCGATGCGCCGCCGCCACGGGCCCCAGCGCTTCGAGCAGGAGCTCGAGCGCGGTCGCGAGCGGCCGACCGGGCGTGTCCCACCAATCCTCGAGGCTCTCGCCGTAGAGGCGCTCCATCGCGAGGAAGAGCCGGCCATCCGGGAGCGGGCCCGCGTCGAAGATCTTCGGCACCGCGGGGTGATCGATGCGCTTCGCGAGCGCGACCTCCCGCTCGAAGCGGGTGATCGCCATCTCGTGCTCGGTAACCTCGGCGTGAAGGATCTTGAGCGCGACGGTGCCCTCCGGACCCACCGCCTCGTACACCGCGCCCATCGAGCCACGCCCGATCAGCGGTCCGAGCACGTAATGCTCGACCTCCGGGACGTTCGATGCTCGCAGCGGCTCCGCCATCGTTCACCCGTTCGCGCTCTGCGCGAGACCTCCTGGGGTCGTACGCTCCGTCGGCGAAGATCGTTTCGTCTCTTCGCGCCGCCACCGCACCTCGAGCTGCGCGCCCGCGGTGCTCGCGATGGCCTCGAGGTGCCCCACCATCGCGGTCGTGGGCACGCCGTCGAGCTCGGACAAGAGCTGCGCGACCCAACGCAAGGTCGCCGGATCGAGCAGCTCGTGGCGGTGGCTCTCGGACGCCAACGCGGTCTCGCGGTTCAGGGGTGTCGGTCGGGGCGTCGAAGGAACGGAGCGCGCGGTCGTCGCTCGCGCGGGGCTCACGGCAGTCATCGAGGTCGGCCTCCAGTCGAAGTCGGGCGAGCGAGACCGGGTCCCGCTCGAAAGCAGGATCCGGTCAGGGCACGCCGCGACCGAGGAAGGGCTCGCCGGCGTCGGCGACTCCGTCCGCGTCGTCGTCGCGGTAGAGCTCGAAACCCTCCGCGACGTTTCCGAGGAACGCATCGCGAAGCGTGGGGTTGTTCGTCTCGTCGATGCGCACGACGCCGTCGACGTCCGCGGTGCCGCTGGCGAGGTCGAGGGTGCCGACCCAGCGCGCGACGTCGACCGCGAGCAGGAGCGCGGCGTGGGTCTCGTCGAGGTCGACGGCCACCGGCAGCTCGACTTCGGAGTCGAGCGCGAGGGCAATCTCGAAGGCACGGCCGTCCGCATCGCGCCCCCGTACGAGCGTGCTGCGGTTTCGGATCGCCTCCGGACCTTCGGACGCTCGAACGAAGCGCACCCGGACGCGGCAGATGGCGGTTCGGGCGGCCAGGAAGGGGTGCTGCGTGGCGACCTGCGAGGCGTGCTCGCCCACGCCCACCTCGGGCACCACGAGCGTGTCGCCCTCGCAGGGCTCCACCAGCACGTCGCCGAGCCCGAGCCAGAGCTCGTCGACCACGGCGCCCCCTTCCGAGGAGACCAGCGCGACGCTCGCCGAGTCCGACGAGTGCGCGTTCACGGACATCGTTCCGTCGAGCGGCGGGTTGCCGGTCTCCGTGCCCGTGCAGCCGGTCGCGGCGAGAAGCGCGCCGGCGACGAGCGCGCCTCCGGACGAACGGCGAAGCAAGCGGGGAAGCATCACTCGACCTCCACGCGCGAGAGCGGGAAGAGCTGGAAGTTGATTTGAATCACCTGGCGAGGATCGTCTTCGAGCGCCGAGAGCTCCAGGAGCTCGCGTCGGAAACGCTGGATGCGCTCTTTGATCGTGCGCAGGCCGTCTTCGCTCAGGCAGAGCGTGAGCGAGGAGATGTCGCGGTCGGGCGCCGCGACGAGATCGATCGAAGCCGCGGCGCGGCCCATCATCGTGCGGTGGTAGTTGCCGATGTGCAGGCCACGGGTCTGCGGCCCGGTGGTGACGAGGTTCTCGGTCTGCTGCAGCCCGCCCTCGTCGGTGCGTTCGAGCAGCCCGAGCTCGAGCAGGGTGTCGAGGGCCTCACGGGCTTCGGCGCGCGTGATGTGCGGCACCAGCAGCTTCGCGATCCACTCGGGGTCCTCGCGAAAGTCGGGGCGTGACGCGAGCTCGCGAATCGCGGGCAGGTACCAGTTCGAGTGGTAGGCCGCGTGGTGCAGGTCGAGCTGGTGGGCTTGGCGGTAGCGTCGAAAGCCGGTGAGCCGCGCGTAGGCTGCGTTGCGCTCCGTCGCGTTGCGCGCCTGATTGAAGGCCACCAGCGCGCAGAAGAAGTCGGTCGCTTCGTCGTCGAGCCCACACGCCCGCGCGAACCGCTCCGCCATGGCGGCGGTGAGGTTGCGGTCGCCGTCCATCACGAGCTTCAGGTAGTTCGGCGACTTCAGCCCGGCGCGCTTCGAGAAGCTGCGGAACGAGAACCCGCGCCCGGCCGCCTTCTTCGTCTCGTAGAAGTCGCGCAGGTAGGCCCGGTAATCCAGGTAGCCGTAGACGTCGAGCTCGCGGGGGCGGGGCATGCGCGCTCCGATCCTGCGGCAGGCAGGCTGGGGAGCAACCCCATCGGAGGGATTTCCGTATACGAGTAGAATACGTGATGGGCGTGTAAGTGATTGAAACTAATGGACACTGACGTGTATTCAGGAAGTGTTGAAGAGCGTGTCTGTATGCACGCCGCGGGACGGACGCGCTTGCGGGAGGGGCCGGCAAGGCGCGCTTCGAGAGGTCTGCACTCGCACGGATTGGATCCGTGCAAGCGACCTGCAGGGCATGGCGAGGGGGCGGAGCGGATGGCGGCACGAGGCCGAACGCTCACTCGCGGGCGTAGAACCAGATCGGCTCGGGCTGCCCTTCGCTGATCGTGTAGTAGCCGTCGCCTTCGGCCGCGAACCCGAGCGCCTCGCCCTGGCGCTCGGGGTGCAACGGGATCGGGCAAGGCGCGCGAAGCAACGCCGCCGCGATCGACTCGCTCGCGCCGACCCACCAAAAGTACGCGTGGGTGTACGAGCGAATCGCCAAGCCGTCGCCGGTCGGCGTGAGGTCGCCGCCGGTGGTCTCCGGGTTGCCGATCAGCGGCGCCGTTCCGAACGTCAGCTCCGCGACCCGCTCGAGCACGATCGTGCTCCCCGCCGCGAGCGGGGCCGCGGCCCGAAAGACCGGCGAGACGCCGTCCGCGCTCTTCGTCACGAGGTAGAGGTCGCCGTTGCGCGGGTCGACGAGCACCGTCTCGCAGTTGTGCGCGCCGTCCGGGTAGTCGAGCTCGAGCCGCTCGACTCCGGAGAGCGTCGTGCGCGGCGCCGTGGTCGACGAATCCACCTCGGGCTCGGGCACCCGGTAGACCTGCACGGTCGGGCGCAGCATCAGGTTGTCGCCGACGTCGGCGAGGTAGAGGTAGCTCGTGCCCTCGGTGGGCCCGGGGCCGACCGCGACGTCTTCCCAATCCACCGCGTCGGCGCCTTCGAGCTCGAAGACCGCGGCCCGAACCCCGGCGGGGGTGATCGCCGACACGCGCGGCCGATCGCCCGAGTCGTTGTGCACCCAGAGCACGCCCCGGTTGCGGCGGCTCGCGGCCACGCCGCTGATTTCCCGCAGCGCGTCGGTCGCTTCGACCGGGGTCTGACCCGTCTGCACGGCTTCGGCGAAGCTCGGGCACGCGAGCAGGGGAGGGCCACCGTCGACGCCCGCGTCGCTCCCGCCGTCCACGCCCGCGTCGAAGCCCGCGTCGCTGCCTGCGTCGACCGCGGCATCCTCGGGCCACCCCGCGTCCACCTCGACGTCGTCGTCTCCACCACACGCGAGCGCGAGCGCGAGGCCCAAGAGCAGCCGCTTCATGCGCGGGAGGATGCCACCGCGCGTCGAGATTCGGGGCGCGATCCCGAGCGCGCGGTGGACGTCACCAGCCCGTGCCGAGCTGCAGTCCCAAGTCGATCTCGCGTGGCTCGGACGGCTCCTTCTCGAGCTTCGCAAGCCCCACGAATCCGCTGAGCTGCCAGAGTCCACGCGTCAGGCCGACGGTGAGGCGGCCGCGTCCCAGGACGGTTTGGTTGACGTAGCTGCTACCGCGCCACGTCGGTTGCCAAGCCAGCGTTCCCAAGAAACCGAGGTCTTGGCTTCCGGCGCGAAGGACCGCCGCCACTTGGCCGTAGAAGAGCACCGTGGCGACCGAGCCCGGTTCGGTGCCGGCCAGCCGGATCGGGCCGGTGTCCGTGTCGATGAGGCTCCCGTCCTCCATCCCCGGCCCGTAGGCGAAGTCGAGCCCGGAGCCGAACGCGAGGCCAAAGCGCGTGGCGCCCGTCGCGCCCGTGGTGAGCACGGGCATCAGCACGTCTGTCGTGAAGCCGTGGGCGCGGCGGCTCGGGGAATAGCCGATCCCGTGGGAAGGGTAGCGCGTGAGCTGCGCTCGGTAGCCCACGCGCACGATGGGCAGCCACGACATGCTCTGCGGTGTCGAGGCATTCGACGACGCGACCTCCACGGATTGAGCAACGGCGGTCGAAGCGAAGAACGCGACGAAGACGAGAGAGCGAAGCAGCACGTGCGGACGATGGACCGACGCCGCGTCGCATGCACGAACACACGTCGTGACGAGGCGGGGTCGAAGCGACCCGATCGGGGGCGCCTCCTCGATTCGAGGGAGCACACCGTTCGCCGTTCGCCGTGCGCTCTGCCTCAACTGGGGGACAGGCTCGACGCGTCGAAAAAGATCGTCACCACCCCGCGCCGACCTGCAGCCCGAGCTCGAACACACGTTCGGTGGGCACGAGGTAGCGCTCCTTCTGGTGGGCCCAGCGGGACGCGCCCACGAAGAACGCGCCGTAGACGTGGTCGTGCACGTAGCCGAGGGTCACGCGGCCTCGTCGGGCGGAGCGTTCGCGTTGCGCGTTGGGAACCGGGTACGAGTAGGCGCCCTCGTAGCCGAACTGCGTGAGTCGAACGCCGGGCATCCAGACCAACGAGCCGAGGAAGCCGCGACCGTTCGGCGCCGCGCGAACGATGGCGCCGAGCTGCGCGGCGACCTGCACGGCGCGGTGCCGAAGCGTCGCGCGTGGCGGCTCTGCGTCGGGTCTGGGGTCGTAGTGACGCACGCCGGGCACACGCACGTTTTCGATCGTCCGCATCGCGAAGTCGACGTCGACACCGACGCCGAACGCGAGCCGCGTCGGAGCGTCGGGCGTGCCGGTCGCGAAGATCGGAACGAGCAGGTTCGCGCTGACCCCGTTCAGGTTCGGCTCGTCGACCACGCGGTAGTCGGTCGTCCAATCGAGGCGTTGGAACTGGTAGCCGAGGGTGACGATCGGCATCCAATCCGGGTCGAAGATCACGAACGCCCGGTGCGGGCCGGTCGAGGCTTCGACACGCGACGCGTCGGCGTCGTCCGGTTCGAGCGCGACCTCGTCGCTGGACTCGACCAAACCTTGCGCGCCGACCGACGCGGTGTTCGAAGCGAGCAGCACCGCGCTCGCCCACGCGAGTCGAACGAGACGTCGTTCGAAAGAAGCGCGTCTCACCAGCCCACCCCCATCTGCGTGCCGAGCTCGAGCTCCGGGCCTCGTCGCCAAGACACCACGTCGTCGCGCCGCGTCGCCCCGAAGAAGACGCCGAGTCGGACGCCGCGATGCACGATCGAGAACGCCGCCCGACCGTGCGTCAGGTTGGGATAGGTGTCGGGGTTGCGAGTCCGCACTCCGATCAGCATGGGCTCGAAGCTGCTGAACCCCGGGCGGTACGGATCACCCGAGCTCAGCCGTCGATCGAGCCGCGACCATCGCACGCCTGGCAACCACGCCAGGCTGCTCACGAAGGCCCACCGCGGTGCCAAACGAACGCGAAGCACGAGCGCGAGCGCCCCGTGAAACCACGCGGAGCGCTCCCGCGTCACCACACGATCGCCGTCCGAGCCCCGAGGCTCCTCGCGCTGCGCTTCGCCGTAGTCCACGCCGAAGCCGAGCGCGATCGAGAGCCGCGTGCGTGACGCGCGTCGACCGCTCGAGAGCAGCGGGAAGAGCGCCTCGAAGCCGAAGCCGTGGCCGAGCTGACGCTTCACGCCTTCTTGGGTCGGCTCGCGGACGAGCTGCATCCGGTAGCCGACGCTGACGAGCGGTCGCCACTCGGGATCGTCGAACGCGAGGCGCTCCCGCCAGACGTCGTCGGCCTGCGCGCTTCCCGCGAGGAGCCACACCGCGAGGCAGGTGCAGAAGAATCGAGCCACGGGCGGACCATGACGCGAGTCTTCGCGTCTTGCATCGCGTGAACGTGAGGTCGGCGCTCGGCCTGCTTCGCGTCTCCCCCGTTCGGGGGGCCGCCGAGACGTGGCGCTTCCCACGTACCAATTGTGAGGAAGGTTCGCTCCGCGGGCTCGTAACCCGGGGCTTCGCGACAAGGTGTTGCAACCACTGCGCTTCGTCTGCGACTCACCGGTCCCCGTTCAGGGCTTCCCATGACCGTCCACGCCTTCGTCGACTCTCCTCTTCGCCGCCGTAGCCCCGTGCTCGGTGTGCTCGGCGCCTTGCTCGCGCTGCCCGCCGCGTTCTTCGTCGTCATGGCGATCGTCGACCTCGCCGACGACGTGGAAGACCCGACCGGCCCGCTGCTCGGCGGTGCCTGCATGGCGGCGATCCTCGCGCTCGGGGTCGCGGCCATGGTCTACGGCTTCGGCAAGACCTCGAAGCCCCGCGCCGTCACCCGCGCCGCCGCCCAGCGTGCACGCGCCGTCGGCCTCGCGACGCTGGACACGAGCGCACCCGACGCACAGCAGATCAACGTCGCCGCGGGTTGGATGCTCGACGGTCGCTACGAAGACGCGATGCGTGCGTACCACCAGATCGCGGAGCGCTTCCCTGGAGCACCGTGGCACCGCCGCCTCGCAAATCGGTGCGTGTTGCTACTTCCTCGGTCGCTTCGAAGAGGCGATCGGCTGGTACGAGCACGCGCTCCAGCACGGCGCCGACCCGCGGATGATGCAGGACAACATCGACGAAGCGCGCGCGGCACTTCGTCGATGAGGCAAGACAACACGGCGTTTTTTTTCGGGGCCTATCCTCGCGGCGACGCACTCCCCGACGGAGCGCACCGGTCAGAACTTGCCACGGCGCTCCGGTTGGCATGGACGTCGACCTCGCACTGACACCGCGTCGAGCGGCTGCGCGACGGGCAGCGGAGATCGACGCGCAACACGCTCGTGACGCGGACGGAGAGCTCGTCGACGTGCCTTCCGAGCAATGCGGCGGACGCGTGCGCGTGGCGACCCGGATGGGAGCTACCTGATGGCGAAGCTCCTCGGGCTCGGGATGTGCCGCGGCAACCTCGTGCCGAAGGCCGATCAGGCGCAGCTGGACCTCGTTCGACACGGGATCTGCGGTGGCGCGCGCAACGACTGAAAGGCGAAGAGTTTCAGCAATTTCGCGTACCTGAACGATTCGCGGATTCGCTCGGCGGCTGTACGAAAACGTCACAGTATCGCTGGTGCGTCCGGGTTTCCCGTGCAAGGTTCGCTCGATGTGGAAGTGGTGCTTCGTGCTCGTGGCCGTGGTGGGCTGCGGGAAATCTCATTCGTCGGATCGGGACGGAGGCGTGGCTTTGGGGGATGCCGCGCCGCCTCGTGCCGATTCTGGCGGCCCCATCTCGACGCCTGACGGAGCCACGCCTCCGATCTGTGGCGACGAGCGACGTGTTCCTCTCGTCTATTACGGAACCCCGGAGCCGACGGCGATGCCGCTGACGCCGGGGCAGATTCTCGCCATCGGTTCGTGGGGTGGGTGTACGGGCACCTTCATCACGGACGAGTGGGTGCTGACCGCCGAGCATTGTGGTGTGCGTGTCGGTCGCGAGTTCTGTGTCGGTCCCGACGCGCGAAACCCGAACGTCTGTTTCCGAGTCGCGCAGGTGCAGAACCACCCGTCGCAAGACATGACGCTCGCGCGCATGGACGCGCCGGCGTCGTCGCGCATCCCGGAGTTGCAGCCGATCCCGATCAACACGGTGATGCTCGACAACTCGTGGATCGGTCGCACGGCCGAGGCCGCGGGCTACGGTCAGCAAGAGAATGGCCGAAGCGGCGAGCGTGAGTTCACCGCGGAGCCGATCTCCGGCTTCGAGCGCGGCGAGTTCCTCGTCATCGACGGCGAGGGAACGCGTGGCGTCTGCTTCGGTGACTCCGGCGGCCCGGTCATGATCCTCGCGGAGGACGGCACCGTCCGCGTCGCGGGCGACTTGAGCTTCGGCGACCCGAGCTGCCTCGGGCAGGACCGCTACTCGCGCACCGACCTGGCGGTCGATTGGATCGAGTCGTTCACGGGTCCGACCGTGATCGACGGCGGCGACTGCAGCAGCGTCGGGCCCGAGGGTCGTTGCCTCGGCAACACGGCGGTCTTCTGCGACGGCGACACGGTCGCGAGCGAGCGCTGCGAAGGCGCATGCGGTTGGGACGCCAGCGTCGAAGGCTACCGCTGCCTCGCGGGCGAGGATCCCTGCGGTGGCATCAGCGCCGCCGGTGCGTGTGAGGGCAACGTGGCGCGTTGGTGCGAGCGTGGCGTGTTGCGTCAGCGCGATTGCGCGGCGTGCGACGGCCAGGTGTGTGGCGACGTGGCCGAGGTCGGCGGCGTGTACTGCATGCCCGACCCCTGCGAAGGCATCGACTACCTCGGCATGTGCGAGGGCGACACCGCGGTGTGGTGCGCGGACGGTCGCGAGGTTCGTCGCCGCAACTGCGGTCGCGAGGGCCTTCGTTGCGACTACGTCAACGACATGATCGGGTACTTCTGCACGCGTTGAGCGTGGGCAGAAACGACGAAAGAAGGCGGGAGCGAGAGCTCTCGCCTTTTTCTTTGGTGCTTCGTCTCTGAGGGTCGGGACCCGTGCGAGCCGGACCTTCGGCGGGCACGGGCGGGGGGCACGGGATGAACGCCCCCGAAAAGGCCACGCCCCCTCCGCGGGACGGCGGAAGGGGCGTGGTTCGGGATGGGATGGATTGGGATGAGGATGGGATGGATGAGAAACGAGAAACGGGATGAATCGCTGTCTCGGCGTCGGAAGGAGGATGGGTCTTCGTGAGCGCCGCGACGACCTCGACTAGTGCAGCGTGCGTGCCAAGGGGGGCCGATCGCAGAATTCGAGAGAAGCTCGGATTCGAGGTGTGGCTCTCGGCGACAAAGTGGCGAGACGGCGTGCCGCGTCGCGCCAAGGCGTCGAGGGTGTGACCGAGGAACACGGTTGACCGAGACCGAGACCGAGACCGAGACGGCGCTTCGCGCCAGACGGAGACCGAGACGGAGACGGCGCTTCGCGCCACGGTCGCTGCGCGACCACGGAGACCGAGACGGAGACGGCGCTTCGCGCCACCGACGCGGATGCAACGCGACGTGGACGCGACACGGCCACCGTCACCGACACGGCCACCGACACGGTCACCGACACGGCCACCGACACGGCCACCGACACGGCCACCGTCACCGACACGGCCGCCGTCACCGACGCGAGCCACCGCTGCTACCCTCCGCCGCCATGGCTCGAATTCTCGTCGTCGGTTGTGGCGCGATCGGTGGTCTCGTCGCCGCGCGGCTCACCGAGCATCACGGCGCCGAGCACGAGGTGGAGGCGCTCACCACCAACGACTCCATCGCCGATGCGATCACGCGTGACGGGCTGCGGGTGGTCGGGGTCGAAGGGGAGAGTGTCGCGTCGGTTCGCGCGGTGCGTTCGCCGAGCGGCACCTACGACTTCGTCTTGCTCGCCACCCAACCGCCGCAGGTCGAGGCCGCGGCGCGTGACGTCGTGGACCACCTCGCCGGGGACGGCGCGATGGTCTGTTTTCAGAACGGTCTCGTCGAAGAACGCATCGCGCCCATCGCCGGATCCGAACGGGTGCTCGGTGGCGTGATCGCTTGGGGCGCTTCGATGCAAGCGCCCGGCGTGGTCGAGCGAACCTCGCACGGCGGTTTCGCGCTCGGCCGCTTCGCCGGCGAGGACGACACCCGCCTGCGCGAGCTCGCGACCTTGCTCGAGGTGATCGGACCCGTCGACGTCGAGCCCGACCTCGCGGGGGCGCGCTGGAGCAAGCTCGCGATCAACTGCGCGATCTCGACGCTCGGCACCATCGGAGGCGACCGCCTCGGCGCGTTGATGAAGCACCGCGTGGTACGGCGGCTCGCGCTCGAGCTGATGACCGAGACGGTCGAGGTCGCGCGTGCCGAAGGCGTGAAGCTGCGAAAGGTGAGCGGCACGCTCGACCTCGATTGGCTCGCGCTTCGCCCCGAAGAACGTCGCGGCGGCTCCGCGAGCCTCGTCGCCAAACACTCGCTCTTGCTCGCGGTCGGCGCGCGCTACCGGAAGCTTCGCAGCTCGATGCTCTACGCCATCGAACGAGGCCGCGAGCCCGCGGTCGACTTCCTCAACGGCGAGGTCGTGACGCGAGGCGAGAAACACGGTCTGCCCACGCCCGTGAGCGCCGAAGCGCAGCGCACCGTGCACGCCATCGCGCGGGGCGAGCACGCGCCTTCGATGGAGACGCTGCGCGAGCTCGCCGCGCGGGTGCTCTGACCTCGGGCGATCACCGGAGGGTGTTGAAAGCGCTCGCGCGCTCGAGGCGGGGGT
Source organism: Sandaracinus sp. (assembly GCA_020633125.1). Lineage (GTDB taxonomy): Bacteria > Myxococcota_A > Polyangia > Polyangiales > Houyiibacteriaceae > JACKEH01. The sequence continues at coordinate 28,582 of JACKEH010000040.1, forward strand.
GGGGTGGGGTCCAGCAGACCCCCGTCCGTAGGAGGTCGCCCTGCTCGACCGGACAGAGCGGAGTCCGAACCCCGCACACGCCGTCCCCGCGACTGCGCTTCCGCTCCCACTTCGCCAACTCGCGCTCGACGTCACCGCATCTTCAGGCGTTCGCGGCGCGGCGGCGTTTGCGCATCACGGCCACCACCACGCCGATCGCGGCCACCACCAAGACGGCGCCCGTCGCGAGCCAGACGCTCGCCGGAACCTCCGCCAGCCATTCGAAGAGGCGCTCGCCGAAGTAGGCCATGCCGAGCAGCGGCAGCGCGTAGCCGACGAGCGAGGCCCAGAAGTGCGTCGCGAACGAGACGCGCGAGACGCCGAAGAAGGCGTGCAGCGCCGGCGGCATCCAGAGCACGAAACGCAACGCGAAGACGGTGAAGAAGCCGCGACGCGCGAGCGCGTCCTCGTAGCGGCGAAACTTCGCCGGCACACGTCGCTCGACCCAATCGCGCGCGACGAAACGCGCGAACGAAAAACCGATCGTGCTCGCGATCATCACCCCGACCATCGAGAGCGCGTACGCCTCGGGCCACGGCCAGAGCAGCGGCGCGACCAACACGAAGACCGTGCCCGGGACGCCGAAGGGCTGAAGCAGCGCGAAGGCGATCACGAACGCGAGCTGACCCCAGGCGCCTCGCTCGACGATCCACGTCCGCAAACGCTCGGGCTCCGCGAAGACGTCGAGGATGCCGAGGCGCCAGGCGACCACCAGCAAGCCGGCGGCGGCGGCGACGAGGCCGATCCGCAGAGCCCGCGCGCGCGGCGACGGCCCCACGGCGGTCTCGTCCGCCGGGTCACGCGCCACGTCGCCGCGAGGCGCCGCGTCTCGCTCCCTCGCGTCGTCGTGTGGGGCTTCGTTCGTCACGCTCGACCCTCTTCGTGCGACGTTGGTGGTCGACGCATGCCCGAGCCTACCGCGACCCACCCGTTTTTCTCCGGCCTTCGTCTCGAACGCGCCCGGGCCTCGGCCTGCTTCGGCGAGGACGGACGCTTCCACAACCCGACCGGCGCGAGCGCGCAGCTCCAGGGACCGTCGTGGCCGATCTTTCGCGAGTTTCTCTTCGGTGGTCGCAAGCGTCGGCCTCCCGGGCGCATCCCGGTCGAGAGCCCCTTCGAAGCGTGGTCGAAGAAGGACGACACGGGGTTACGCATCACGTGGCTCGGGCACAGCACGACCTTGCTCGAGCTCGACGGGGTCCGCGTGCTCACCGACCCGGTCTTCGGTGAGCGTGTCTCGCCGGTCTCGTTCGCGGGCGCCAAACGTTTTCACGAGGTGCCCGCGACGATCGACCAGCTCCCCGCGGTCGACCTCGTCTTGCTCTCGCACGACCACTACGACCACCTCTGCGCGTCGAGCATGCGTGCGATCGCGAAGCTCGGCGTGCCGGTCGTGACCGCCCTCGGGGTCGGGGCACGGCTCGAGAAGATGGGCGTCGACCCGGCGAAGATCGTCGAGCTCGATTGGTGGGAGAGCTACGCGCTGCCGGGCGAGCGCCTGCGCGTGACCGCGACGCCGGCGCAGCATTTCTCGGGGCGTTCGCTCACCGACCGAAACCGCACGCTCTGGGCGTCGTGGGTGCTTCAGAGCGAGCGCCGCAAGATCTTCTTCTCCGGTGACACCGGCCTGACCGACGCCTTCGCGGAGATCGGAGAGCGTTTCGACGGTTTCGACGTGGTGATGCTCGAGATCGGCGCGTGGCATCCCTCGTGGGGCAGCATTCACCTCGGGCCGGAGGGCGCGCTGAAGGCGTTCGAGATGCTCGGCGGCAACGCGCTCTTCCCCGTGCACTGGAGCACCTTCGATCTCGGGCTTCACCCGTGGGAGGAGCCGGCGGAGACGCTCACGCAGCTCGCCAACGCGCGCGGTACGCGTCTGCTGACGCCGCGCCTCGGGCGGCCGTTCGAGCCGGACCGCGTCGAGGCCGTCGACCCGTGGTGGCGCGAGGTCGGGACGCCGCTCTTGGTGGCGGATACCGCGCCTTCGGGCGTCTGACCGCGACGTCTTCGGCTCACGCATCGGCGCTCGGCGCCACGACCATCACACCGGCGGCGATGACGAGCGCGGCCCCGACGAGCACCGTCCAGCCGAGCGACTCGCCGAACGCGAGCCAACCGACGAGGCACGCCACGAGCGGTTCGACGAACGCGAGAATCGACGCGCGCGCCGAGCCGATCAGCGTGAGCGCGCGCAGGAAGGCCAAGCCCGCGAGGAAGCCGGGGACGAGGCAGCCGATCGCGAGGTACGGAAGATCGCGGACCTCGATCGCGGAGAAGCCCGAGCCCGCGAAGGGGAGCAACAGCACCGCGGCCAAGAGCGCGTGAAGGCCCAGGGTGCGGCTCGAGCCGATCGACTCGGTGAGGCGTCGCGCCAAGAAGACGTTGCACGCGTACGCGCAGGCGCTGACGAAGCCGAGCACGGCCCCGAGCACGACGTTGCCTTCGAGCTCGCGCCAAGGCTCCAGCACGACGGTGAGCCCACCGAGCGCGAGGAGCGCGGCCGGCTTCGCGCGCGGCACCGTCACCCCGTCGATCGTCGGCGCCAAGAGCGCGATGAGCACCGGCGCGGCGTAGTGCGTGAGCACCGCCACCGCGACCGTCGTGACCTGCATCGCGCCGAAGAAGGTCGCGACGTTGATGGCGTCGCTGATGCCGAAGGCGACCAGCAGCGCCACCGCACGCTTCGACCATTTCGGCGTGCCCTCGCGACGGGCGAGCGGCCACGAGCCGAGCGCGATCACCAGGAAGACGAGCGGCGTGGTGACCTCGCTCGGCAGCTCGGTGGGTCGGAGCCAATAGCTCCACGTTCCCCACGAGCTCGCGGCCGCCAGGATGAGGGCGGTGCCGAGCCAGCGATCGGAACGAGAGGTCATGGGAGCGGCGGGGTGTAGCAGCGCTGCCGAGCCGTGCCCGTGCCGACGGCTGGCCGAGCTCGCGCCGGCCGATGCCCGTGCCCGTGCCCGTGCCCGCGCCCTGAGTCGGAGACGGAGACGGAGACGAGCCGGAGACGGAGCCGGAGACGGAGACGGAGACGGAGACGGAGTCGGAGTCGGAGTCGGAGCCGGAGCAGGAGCCGGAGCAGGAGCCGGAGCCGGAGGTGTAGTTCTCATCCTGACGCGAGAACGGGCACCCGAACCGCGCTCCGCGCCGCAGAGACCGAGTCAGAGACGGCGCTTCGCGCCACCGCCGCTTCGCGGCCTCACGGCTTCCCCCTGCGTCAGGATAGTTGTCGCCTCGTTGGAGTGACTCAATCCCGGGGGCGCAGAGGCTGGAGATGCAAGCACCGGTTTATGGCGAGGCTTTCCGTAAGCGGATGGTCGAGCGAATGAGCGGCCCGAATCGCGTGACGGCGAGGGCGCTGTCGGCGGAAGTCGGGGTGTGTCAGCCGACACTCTCGCGATGGCTCCGTGAGGCGAGTAAACTGCCCCAAATGGCGAAGAAGAAGGCCTCCCGAGGCACGCGTACGAGTAGCCGGCGACGGTCGGAGCGTACGGGCGCGGACAAGGTCCGCATCGTGCTCGAGGCCGCTGCGCTACCCGAAGGAGAGCTGGGAGAGTTTCTGCGTCGCGAAGGACTGCACGAGCAAGACCTGTCGCGACTGCGCGAAGAGGTCCAAGCCGCTGCCGTCGCAGGCTTCGCCGCGAGCAAACCACGGGGCGAGACCGACGAGCAACGTCGCATCAAGGAGCTCGAGCGCGACCTCAAAAGAAAGGACGCAGCCCTCGCGGAGACGGCGGCGCTGTTGGTGCTCCGAAAAAAAGCCGTGGCCCTCTGGGGGGAAGAGGGCGACGACACTTGAGCGAAGACCGCGTCGAAACCTTGGCCCTCATCGAGGAGGCGATGAGGGCGGGGTGTCGACTTCATGTGGCATGTGCCGAACTCGAGCTCAGCGTGCGAACGGTGCAGCGATGGCGACGAGCGCCAGGAGGCGGCGAAGACCAACGCCGCGGCCCCAAGAGCAAGCCGAGCCATGCCTTGAGCAGCGAAGAGCGCGCAGAGCTCCTGCGCGTGGTGAACGCCCCTGAGCATCGCAATCTCTCCCCCAAGCAAATCGTCCCGAAGCTCGCGGACGGCGGCGTCTACCTCGCGTCGGAATCGACCATCTATCGCGTTCTCCGCGACCACCAACTACTCACACATCGCGGCGCGAGCCGACCCCGATCCGTCAAGCGTCCCGAGGAGCTTCTTGCGCTTGGACCCAACCAGCTGTGGAGCTGGGACATCACGTACTTGCCCGCGGCGGTGAAGGGGACGTTCCACTACCTCTATCTCTTCGTCGATGTGTGGAGTCGGCGAATCATGAAAGCCGTCGTGCTTGCCGAGGAGAGCTCCGAGCGAGCGGCGGAGCTTCTTCGTGACGCATGCGTCGAGCACGGCATCCCGCCAAACTCTCTTCGACTCCACTCGGACAATGGGAGCCCCATGAAGGGCTCCACGATGCTCGCCACGATGCAAGCGCTCGGTGTGGTCCCGTCGTTCAGTCGTCCGACTGTCAGCGACGACAACCCGTTCTCCGAGGCGCTTTTTCGAACCCTCAAGTATGTGCCCGACTATCCGCGGCGGCCTTTTCCTTCACTCGACGCGGCTTGGGCTTGGGTCGAGCGATTCGTCGCTTGGTACAACCACGAGCATCGCCACAGCGCCATCGGCTTCGTGACGCCTGACCAACGTCACCGCGGCCATGACCTCGCCGTGTTCGCCGCGCGTCGCGCCTTGTACGAGTCGGCACGACGCAAGCAGCCGGCGCGTTGGACCGGCCGGACCCGCGAATGGGACGCCCCCGACATCGTTCCCCTCAACCCACGTGAGTCCGACTCTCGTGCTCGGGCGTCGAGGTCGCGCCGCCTCGGCGCCACCTCGACGACGAGCATGGCGCCGACCAACCGCTCTTCGTCGTCGCGCAGGTCCTGTCGGCGCCAATCTGAGGCGTTCGCTTCGTAGCTACACGCGACAACTCTCTTGACGCTCACCGGCTTCGCCGACCCCGCGCTTCGCGGCCTCACGGCTTCGCCAACCCCGCGCTTCGCGGCCTCACGGCTTCGCCGACCCCGCGCTTCGCGGCCTCACGGCTTCGCCAACCCCGCGCTTCGCGGCCTCACGGCTTCCTCGACCCCGCGCTTCGCGGCCTCACGGCTTCGCCGACCCCGCGCTTCGCGCCACGAGAGCCCACGAAACGCTGCCGACTCGTTGCGTGGGCGAGGGGGAGACGTGGTCGGAGTCGGAGTCGAAGCCCGCGCCGGATGCCGAGCACGCGCCAGCGTCGGGAGTCGAGGCCGACCGGATTCTGGTCGCTGGGGTCTCTCGACGCGCCTCGTTGTCGCGATCTCTCGTCGAGCCGCGTCGCCGTAAGTGTCTGAAACAAAATCACAATCTCGTTCGCGTTGCTCCCCGTGCGTGCCCCGCAGCCCCGGTACGCCGACTGCAGTGTCTCCTCGCGTGCGCAGCCTGCTCCTCCTCGGCCTCCTCCTCGTTTTCGGCTTCGTGCCCTCCGCGCGTGCCCAGACCGTTCGCGACCTCGCGAACCGCGGAGCCTGCAGCACCGCGGGGCTCGAAGGCATCTCGGCCCAGCTCGCGGAGGCTCAGATGTGTCTGCGGCCCGGGGCGTTCGTGCGCTTCGCCCCCGCGCCCGGCATCACCCTCTCAAGCTCGCGCATTCACCCCTTCCTTCAAGCGACGGCGCGCGACGCGTTGCACCGAGCGGCATCGCGCTCCCCGATCACCGTCAACAGCGCCTTTCGCACCCTCGCCGACCAATACGTCCTCTACCACTCGGGCGGCTGCGGCCTCGCGGCGCGGCCTGGCCAGAGCAACCATCAGACCGGTCGCGCGGTCGACGTGGCCGACTACTCCCGCGTTCGCAGCGCGCTCGAAGGTGCCGGCTGCGCGTGGCTCGGCAGCTCCGACCCGGTGCACTTCGATTGCCCCGGCACCGACCGCCGCAGCGACGCCATCCTCGCGTTTCAGAAGCTCTGGAACGTGAACCACCCGAGCGACCGCATCGACGAGGACGGGGTCTACGGGCCGCAGACCGAGTCCCGCCTCGGGCGCACCCCGGCGGCCGGCTTCGCCCGTGGCGCTTGCGGCTGCGACGCGGCCTGCGACGGGAACACGATCGTCCGCGAGGACTGCAGCCGCGAGACCTGCGCGGGCGGCCTGACCTGCACCGCCGAGGGGGGCCTCCGTTGCGTCGACGCGGCCTGCCCCGCGACCGGCAGCGAGACCCGCTGCGACGGAGACGGCGTGCTCGTTTGCGAGAACGGCAGCGCCGCACGCATGGCTTGCGACGCGGGCGAGGTCTGCATGGCCGGCGCGTGCGTCAGCGCGGTCTGCGGTGAGACCGACGGCGACGTCTGCGTCGACGGGAGCACCGTCGCGCGCTGCGTGGGCGGCGCGCTCACCGAGATGCGTGTGTGCGATCTCGGCTGCATGGCGGGCGCCTGTGTCTCCGCGCCGGCCGGCGACGCTTCGGTCGGCGACTCCGACGCGGGCGTGCCGAGCGGCGAGAGCGACGGCGGCTTCCGCCCCGTTCCGACCTCGGCCAAGGGCGGCTGCTCTGCGACGGGCGACGCGCGTGGGCTCGCGCCGCTGCTCTTGCTGGGCCTCTTCGCGCGTCGTCGTCGTCGTCGCGTGTGAGCGCGCGCGATCGGAGCGCGTGGCGTGACGCGAAGGTCCGCGCATGGTCTTCGTGGACGTCCGATCGCGCGTGAGTGATCGCGAGCGAAACGTGTGGCGCGACGCGAAGGTCGGCGGGCGGGCTTCGTGCACGTTCTGATCGCGAGTGCGCGCGCTCAGAACGTGTGGCGCGACGCGAAGGTCGGCGGGCGATCTTCATGCACGTTCTGATCGCGAGTGCGCGCGCTCAGAACGTGTGACGCGACGCGAAGGTCGGCGCGCGGTCTTCGTGCACGTCCCATTGCTCGACCTCACGCGCGACGAAGTCGATCAACGTGCAGTTGCTGCGGTCCTTCCGGTAGAGCGTCCCCGCGTTGATCACGGTCAGCGTCGCGACGCGGCGCACCATGCGCACGTGGGTGTGCCCGGCCAAAACGACCCGCTCGTCGGCTTCGAGCAACGCGTTCAGCGCGACGTTCGCGGCGAGCTCGTGTGGTCCGTGGCGCGGCAGGAACAACGTCATGTCGTCCTCACCGAGCCCGTGGCAGAGCAAGACCTCGCCGGCCGCCGTCGCCAGGCGACGTGTCGTCGGCAACGCCGCGGTCCAGGCGAGCTGCGACGCGTCGAGCCGGCGGCTCTGGCCTCCGAGGCTCGGCAACGCCTCCAGCAACCAACGCTCGTGGTTGCCGCGGACGACGAGCGCGTCGGCGTCGCGTAGCTGGCGCACACACTCCGCGTCGCTGCCCATGCCGTCGACGAAGTCGCCGACCTGAGCGACGCGGTCGACGCCGCGCGACGCGAAGAAGTCGAGCACGCGGGCGAGCCTCTGCTCCTCCGCGTGCACGTCGCCGACGAGACCGAGCAGCCGCAACACCCACGGAACATGGAAGGCGCGCCGCCTCCACGCACGAGCTCACCGAACGACGCCTCCGACACGAGGGGCGCCCGAACGGGCTCGACCGGTGAGGCGCTTCTTCTGGCGGGTACCCTCACGCCTTCATCAGCTCGTCGTAGCGCCGCTGCATCTCCTCGGGCGTCACGGCTTCGATCTCGTGCCCGAGCATCCACTCGTGTCCGAAGGGATCGCGCACGGTGGCCGAACGCTCGCCGTAGAACTGGTCCGCCGGACCTCGCACCAAGGTCGCGCCGGCGGCGATCGCGCGCTCCGCCCACGCGTCGCAATCGTCGACGTGAAGATGCACGGACGACGTGTTTCCTCCGAGCGTAGCGGGGCCGACGAGCCCGAGCTCCGGATACTCCTCCGAGAGCATCACGACGAAGTCGCCGAAGAGCAGCTCGGCGTGTCCCACCCGTCCGCCCGGCTCCGTGAGGCGAAACTTCTCCGTGGCGCCGAACGCCCGCGCGTAGAACTCGAGAGCCGCCGCGGCGTCGCGCACGCGGAGGTAGGCGAAGAGCTCGTGAACCTTCATGGGTCTTCCTTTCGAGCCCTCACGATGCCGTCATTCGGGGCGGGGGGATTGAAGGAATCGGCAACGGGTCGGGTCACGCCCCGTGCCCGTGCCCGTGCCATCTCCCGATGCGCGTGCTGCCGGTCGGGTGCGGTCGGTCGGGAGATCGCGTCCGAGCCCGCACTCGCGCCCGTGATCCCCCCCCACCGTGCTGCGAATGCCGCGCGCCGACTGCTCACCCCCGCACGTGGTGCCGGTTCGTCGGCGCCCGCCGTCGGTAGGTGCCGGGGCTCATGCCCGCGATCTCTTTGAATTCTCTCTGAAAATGCGCCTGGTCCGAGAAGCCCGAGTCCAACGCGATCTGCGCCGCGGAGCCCGTGCCTCCGAGCCTTCGGAGCGCCGCCTCGAAACGCACCACCCGCGCGAACGCCTTGGGTGCGAGCCCGACCGTGTCGGCGAAGACCGAACGCAGCCGTCGTTCGGACAGCTCGCTCCGGGTGACCACGTCGGCCCACGAGCTCCCGGCCTGCAGCTGTCGAAGCGCCAACGCCACCTCGGGTCGTGGAAGCGTCGCGGAAGCCACGCGCGCCAACAGCGCGGCCTCGACGCGATCGAGACGCGCCTCCAAGCTCGGCGCCTCGGCCAACCGCTCCCGCACCCGCTCCGCCTCGCGACCCCAAACCGATTCGAGGGACGTATGAGCCTCGGACAGCTCGGTCGCGGAGCCACCGAAGAGCAGCGACGCGGCGCCGAGCCGAAGCTGCACGCCGACGACATCCCCCGAGCTCGTCACGTCGCGCCGGTAGGCCTTCGCGCGTGCGCCGCCGATCACGGCGCCCGCGAAGCATCGCTCGTCGCCGGACGGATCGAAGACCCGCAGCGACGACGATCCGAGTCGAAAGACCAGGTGCAACGCGCCGGTGGGCAGCACGTGCTCCAAACCGCCGGCCGCACGCAGCGCCTCGAGCGAGAGCTCGGATCCCGTCCGATCGAGCGCTCGCTGCGCCCAGAGCGTCGCGACGAAAGGACGCAGCGCCGGCGTCGGATCGCGCTGCACGAACATGGGCCCATCGTACCGCGTCCGTCCGCCTCGTCACCGTGCCCGTGCCCGTGCCCGTGCCCGTGCTTGTGCCGGCCGCGCCCGCGCCCGTGCCGCCGGCGCTCTCACTGCGGCGCGGTGATCGTGACCACGCGGAGCAGCGTCTCCATCTCGACCGCGTTCTCGCCCTGCGAGGTTCGTGCGCGAATCGCGGTACGAAGCTCGAGCTCCGCGCCCCCCGCGCGACCGTCGTGGTGAAGACGCGTGACGCCTCGGCCCTCGGAGCGCATCGCGAGCAGCTCGGTCGTGACACCCGGCGCAGGCGAAGGAAGCGGCTGCGGCTCGGCGGTCTGTCGAAGCTGAACCCCGAGCGAGAACGTCTCCGCGTCGCGCTCCTGCAGCTCGTAGCTCGTCTGCTGCACGAAGCTCAGACCGTTCGAGCTCATCGGCGCTTCCCAATGCCAACGCGCGCCGGTCGCGACGGGCTCTTCGGGCAGCGGCGGAAGAAGCTGGCGCATCGCGTCGCGCACCCCTTCGACCGTCTGCGCCATCTGTGGCGGGAGGTCGTCCGGGACCGTGAGCTCGAGACCGAGCACACGACCCCGCGGGTCCATCACGGTCCAACCTTCGAGCTGCATCAGCGGCGCCATCTGCTCCTGGTAGGTGCGCACCGTCGGGTCGTTCGGATCGCCGTCCACGTTCAGCGCGACCACGCGGCTCTCGACGCGAAAGGTTCCGTCCGCGGCGACCTCGGTCACCCGCGTCTCGGTGTCGAACGAGATCAAGGGCGCTCGGCTGGCCTGGCGCGGGGCCTCGCCGATCGCGATCGCCACCTCGATCTGCATGCCCAGTCGAACGACCTGCCGTTGCCCGACCACGGGACGAAAACGAAGCGCCGCGGGCGCGCCTTCGCCCGGCGCGTCGAGCACGACCTCTTGAATCTCGATCGCATGCTCGGGGGCGACGTTCAGGGTCGGGGGAATGTCGACCGGCGTCGGCGTCGTGACCGACGCGGAGCCACCACAACCGAGCGCGAGCAGAGCGAAGAGGACGTGACGCATCGCGCGTTCGTCGCACGCGCTGGCGCGGCGTCAATGCGTCGTGATCACGCGGGATCGGGCAGCTCGAGGGCTCGCGCGACCGCGGTGCCCACGAAGCGTGCCCCGTCTTCGTCGAGCAAGCGCACGACGGGCTTCACCTCCGCCTCGGTCTCGACGAAGACCGCCCACATCGCCTGGTTGCGGTTCTGCATCCACCATCGACGATCGGGTCCGACCTTCACCCCACGCACGCTCGCGAGCGGCAGCGCCTTCACGCCCGGCCACGGCAGCGGGCCGTGCGAGACGTTCAGGTGCTCCGCGGAGAGCTCGATGCGCGAGCGGTTCAGGAAGAGCGACGCGGTGTAGTAGGTCAGCCCGATCCCGACCGCGACGTGCACCAGCGGGAAGATCTGGAAGAAGAAGGGCGCGCCCTGCGTGAGACCGCCGACGTACCACGTGAGCAGGAAGCCATCCCACACGATGCAGAAGAGCAACAGGAACAGCGCGACGTAGCGGAACCAACGCCGCGTGATCACGAGCGCCTTCTTCCCACGCGCGTCGTCGCGGTACATCGACTCGCCGGACGCCGGCGTCTCGAACGCGTAGCCGCGCGGAGGCACGAGCGGCGCCGCGGGTGAGGCGGTGACGACCTGGGCGCCGAGCTCGAAGACCGAGTTGCAGCCTCGGCACTTGCCCAGTCGGGTGGAGAGATCGACGTCGTCCACCGGGATGGTCGACTGGCAAGTGGGGCATCGAACGGGCATTCGAGACGGGTAACGCCCCGGCCTACGGCGTCGAGACGGAATCGGACGCGCGCGTCCGATTTCGGCGTTCAGCCGCCTTCGTCGCGGGACCGATTGGCGGAACACCCGTCGTCCGCCTCTCGTCCGTGCGTTTCCCTCCCCCGCTCCTCGATCGACCGCGCGGCGCGTGGTAAGGCGCGCTCCCTCTATGAGCGACCAGCAGAAGTCCCCGTCCTTCGCGGACATGTTCGAGGCCTCCGGCGGCACGGCGCCCACGCGTCGTCGTTACCGCGTCGGCGAAGCGGTGAAGGGCCAGGTCGTCCTGGTCGGCGCCGAAGGCGTCTTCATCGAGCTCGAAGGCCAGCAGGGCTTCTTCCCGAAGCTCGCGCTCTCGCCGACCGGCAAGGTCGAGGTCGCGGTCGGCGACACCCTCGACGGCTTCGTCACCAAGATCGAGAACGGCGCCATCGAGCTCGGTCGTCGCCTCGGCGGCATGGGCATGTCGCGCGAGCAGCTCGAGACCGCGCTCGCCGAGAAGGCGCCGGTCGAGGGCAAGGTCACCGGCGTCGTGAAGGGTGGCCTCACGGTCGACCTCGGCGGCACCCGCGCGTTCTGCCCGATGGGCATGATCGACACGCGCCGCGTCATGGACGCGACCCCCTACCTGCTGCAGACGCTGCAGTTCCAGATCGTCGAGCTTCGCGGCGACCGCGACGTCATCGTCTCGCGCCGGGCGATCCTCGAGACCGAGCAGGCCGAGCAGCGCGAGGCGTTGCTCCAGACGCTCCAGCTCGGTGCACGCCTCCGTGGGCAGGTCACGAAGGTCCTCGACTTCGGTGCGTTCGTGGACCTCGGCGGCGTCGAGGGCCTCATCCCGACGCGCGAGCTCACGCACGACCGCCGTCGCCCCGAGCAGGTCGTCTCGACCGGCGACTACGTCGAGGTGCGGGTCCTCGACATCACGCGTGGCGAGAAGACGAAGATCACGCTCTCGCTCAAGGCGCTCGCCGCGGACCCGTGGGACAGCGTCGAGGAGCTGGCGCCCCGCGGCCGCGTCGTCTCGGGCAAGGTCGTCAAGCTCATGGATTTCGGTGCCTTCGTGCAGATCGCGCCGGGCATCGAGGGCCTCCTCCACGTGAGCGAGCTCGGCGCGGGCAACCGCCACCCGAACGCGATGCTCTCGGTCGGCGAGGTCGTCCTCGTGGTCGTGAAGAACATCGACCGCGAGCGTCAGCGCATCGGCCTGGCGCCGGCCCCGAAGGGCGCGAGCGTCGGCGAGGCCGTCGAAGGCGGCGGCGGGCTCACGGTCGGTTCGATCGTGAAGTGCACCGTCGAGGCCCACGAGCGTTTCGGCGTCTTCGTGCAGGTCGAGAACATCCCGGGTCGCGCCGGCCGCGGTCTCATCCGCGAGCGTGAGCTCGGCCTCGCGCAGGGCGTCGACACCAAGCGCGCGATGCCGATCGGCACCGAGATCTCGGCCAAGATCGTGAACGCGGGCGACAAGCTCGAGCTCTCGGTGAAGGCGATCAAGGAAGACGAGGAGCGCGCGGTCTTCGAGAGCTACGCGAAGGGCTCCAAGGGCGCGAAGATGGGCACCCTCGGCGACCTGCTGAAGGGCAAGGGCTGAGTCGCAGCCCCACGTGTTTGCGGGGTCCTTCGGGGCCCCGTCGCCGTTTGGGGGTATGCGAACGACCCGCGCGGGCGACCTCGTGGGCGTGTCGAGGCGTGAGCGGCGGCGCCCCCCCAATTCGCCGACGAGCGTCGTGGGGAGGCACGAAGCGGCCGTTCTCCGGCGTGCGGCCGGCCGTGGGAAATTCCACGACGAAATCGGCATGTTTCCGTCGGGACGACGTCGCTCGCGGCTTGACGTCGAGGCGCCGCCGATCGTTCAATGGCGCCCGCCGCGGGGCCTCGCCGGTCCCGCGAAGGCCGTCCCGGTCGGTCGCCGAGGTGGCCGTCCCACTCCGAGGGGAACGAGAAGCCAGCATGTTCGCAGTCGTGATCACCGAAAAGGGCGGCGCCCAGCGGCGGATGGAGTTCGACAAGAACGAGGTCACCATCGGCCGCGTCCAGGGGAACGACATCATTCTCCCGAAGGGCAACGTCTCGAAGCGGCACTCCCGCATCGTCCTCAAGGACAACCGCTTCATCGTGGTCGACCTCAAGTCGACCAACGGCACGTACGTGAACGGCCGGAAGATCACGTCCCCGCTCGTGGTGAAGCCGGGGGACAAGGTCTACATCGGCGATTTCATCATCACGGTCGAGGGGTTGGACGGCGCGGGCGCGTCGGCACCGCCCGCCGGCCCGCCGGGGATGGGCGCGGGCGGACCGCCGCCGATGCCGCAGCCCTCAGGTGGACCGCCGCCGATGCCGGCGCCGCAGCCGATGGGTGGACCGCCGCCGATGCCGGCGCCGCAGCCGATCGCGCCGCAACCGGCGCCGCAACCGATCTCTGGCTCAACCCCAGGCGGCCCCCCGCCGATGCCGGCGCTGCAGCCGATGGCGCCCCCCGCGCCCCAGCCGGCGCCCGCCCGATGCCGGCGCCCCAACCGGTCGCCGCCCCGATGCCGGCGCCCCAACCCGCGCCTGCGCCGGCCGCCGAGCCGGTGCGTCGTGGACCGCCGCCGCTGCGCTCGAGCCCGCCGCCCGCGCCCCAGCCGACGCCGGCCCCGATGAGCCGGCCGCAGGCGCCCCGCGCTTCGTCGCCGCCGCCAGCGGACGATTTCTCGCGTTCCGAGCCGCCGACCAGCGGACCCCCGCGCCGGAGCGCGCCGGCCGCGATCATGGCGACTTCGATGGAGACCCCGGAAGGGCTCCCCGCGGTGCTCGCCGCCTTGGCCAAGCACTACCCCGCGCTCGACTACCCGGGTGCCGACGTGCTCGAGGACGGCAAGCGTCACGAGGACGCACGACAGGCGGTAGCTGCGGCGCTTCGTGACGCGGGCGTCGACGGCGACGCGGACCTCGGCGAGGCCGCGCTGGCCGAAGCCGTGGGTCTCGGCGCGTTCGCGGCGTTGCTCGCCGACGACTCGCTCTCCGAGATCGTGGTCGAGGGGCCCGATCGGGTGCTCGTCGATCGCGGCGCCGGCCTCGTGCCGAGCGAAGCCTCGTTCTCCTCGGCGAAGATGCTCGCGGTGTGCGCGCGTCGCCTCGTCGCGCGCAGCGGCGGGTCGGCCGAAGGCGCCGTGCTCCAGGCGTGGCTTCCCGAGGGGGGCTTCGCGACGGTGCTCCTTCCGCCGGTCGCGATCGGCGGGCCGATCGTCGAGATTCGCAAGGGCGTCGGCGTCACGTTGGACACGCTCGTCGCGCGTGGCGCGGTCTCGGAGGCCGCGGCCACCGTGCTTCGCAGCGCGGTCGAAGCGCGTCGCAACGTGGTGGTGCTCGGCGTTGCCGACGCGGGCGTGTCCGAGGTGCTCAGCGCCATCGCCGCCGCGATCGACCCGAGCGAGCGCCTCGTCGCGGTCGGCGCGGGTGCTCCGCTCGACCTTCCCAACGTCGTCTCCCTCGCGGGCGGCGGCGCGACCGGTACGAGCCTCGGTGCGGTGGCGCAGCAGGCGGCACGACTTCGTGCCGACCACATGCTCGTCGACGGCGTCTGCGACGGGAGCGCGATCGACGTGCTCGCGGCGCTCGGCGCACACGGTGGCGGCGGGTTCGTCGGCGTTCACGCCCCGGCCGCGCGCGAGCCTGGCGCGGTGCTCACGCTCTTGGCGCGGCTCGCGGGTCGCGCGACGGAAGAGACCGTGGCCGCGCTCGTGGGCGACGTCGCCCACTTGGTCGTGACCGTCGAGCGTGGCGAGTCCGGTCCGCGCGTGAGCTCCATCGTCGAGCTCGGCGCCGCGGAAGGCACGCGGGTGGCGAGCAAGCCGCTCTTCTCGTCGCAGGGCGACGTGTTGGTGCCGACCGGCACCGCGCCGTCGTTCTGAGCGACGCGAGAGCGTTGGAAACGAGGCGGCCTTCGGGTCGCCTCGTTTCGTTGTAGGGGACCGAGACGGAGACGGAGAC
>JACKEH010000041.1 GCA_020633125.1 Sandaracinus sp.
CGGACTCCGTCTCGGACTCCGTCGTCTCCAACGACCCGCATCGGGCACGGGCACGGCAAGTCACGCCGCTCAACGCAGCTCGGACACGTCCTCGAGCCGCCCGGGAATCGCCGCGATCACCGCCTCACGATCCTGGCAGTGCAGCGTCTGCTCCAACACCGCCGTCGTGATCGCGCGCGTCACGACGCGCGCGCGCTCCGGATCGATGTGCGTGTCCTGGCAGTCGAAGAGGAACGACGCGAACATCGCGCCGCACACGCCGTGCTCCTGCGCGACCTCGACGAGGTCTTGGCCTTCGCCGTTCTCGAGGTCGCAGAGATCGGTCGGCGCGAGGTGGCCGCTGCCCTCGATGCCCAAGAAGCGCTTCTCGCCCCCCGAACGGTCGAACGCGTCGGCCGTCTGCCCGTAGCGCACGACCGCGTCTTCGGTCGCCGCGACGAAGAGCGACGAACGAAGCGAGGGCGCCGCACCCGCCGGCTGACCCGACGAGAGTCCGATCACGACGCGCGCGCCCGTGCTCGCGGCCATGCCCGTCACGACGCCACCCGCGCTATGCCCCGCGAGGCCCAGCCGCTCGAGATCCACGTGTCCATCGAGGAACGCGAGCGAGTCGGTCGGCGTCCGCAACGCGTCGACGAGCGCCATCACGTCACCGTTCAGATCGCGCGAGCCCGACGCCATGTCCGGGCACGCGAGCGCGAGCTGGTCTCCGAGGAAGAGGCCCGGGTGGTCGGCCGACACGACCACGAAGCCTCGGCTCGCCCAATGCGTCGCGATCGAGAGCGACTGCGTCCGGAACGCCGCGGTGCCGTGCACGAAGACCACCACGGGGTACGGGCCGTGCGCTTCGTCCAGCGGCACGTCACGTCGGCAATCGCAGTCCTGCCACGGGTTGTCGTCGTCCGGAATCGCCTCGAGCTCCGACGGCGGCAGCCATTGCCGCAAGTCGTAGCGCGCGACCTCGCCTTCGCTTCCGGGCGCCGCCGGGTACCAGACCTCCGCCTTGAGGCGTCCAACCTGGAAGGTACGCGCTCCGACCTCCCACGGCCCCCGGGTCTCCGGCAACGCCGGCAGCTCGAGCAGCGTCGCACCCTCACAGCTCACCACGGGGCCGACCGCGCCGGAGTCGGGCGCCTCGGTCCCCGCATCCGGCGTCGGCACGTCCACCGATCCGTCGGGTCCGGGGCGTGCGGCGTCGAGATCGCTTCCCCCGTCGTCGTCACCCCCACAACCCGCCCCGCCGAGGGCGAGGCACAACAATCCAAGCTTCAAGCCACGCATGACACACCTCCACGCGCGGAATGCTAGAAGTTGGAAGCGCCACTTTCAACTCCCACCAAACGGCGGCGGCGGGCTCAGCCAACCACGAACGCCTCGTAGCCGAGCGCTTCGAACGCCCGCAGCGCCTCCGGAGCTTCGAACGCGGCGCTCCGGGCCTCGGCGTAGTCCGCCCACGGCGCATCGACGGTGACCTCCAGCGCCGCCCGCAACGCCCGCGCCCACGTGCGCTCGTACGCGAGCAGTTGGGGAGGCGGGACCGCCAGGCGCGCGCGCAAAGGCCCGTGGGCCTCGCAGCGCGCCGCGACCTCTTCGCCGGTCGGTAGCGGCCCGAAGAACGCCTCGGTGCGCGACGCATCCAGCGTCACGAGGTCGCCCACGAGCCACGTCGGCACGTGCGCGATCGCGTCGAGCGTCGACCACCACCCCTCGAACGCTCCCGTGCTTCCGAGCACGATGGCGAGGTCCAACGAACGAAGCTTCGCGAGCTCCTCGCGCGCGTCGCCTTCGATCACGGTGACCCGACCCGCCACACGTCGACGGGCCTCCGCGGCGAGCACGTCCGATCGTTCGATCGCGATCACCGTGGCCCCGAAACGCTCGTGCACCCGAAGCGCGACGTCCGCGCGCCCCGCCCCGAGATCGACGGCGCGCGACACGGGCGGCAACGCGTCCAACGACGACTCGAGCTGCGGCGTCGTGAGCGGCCCCAACATGGGTAGCTCGGCGTGTGCGATCAGACTCGCCAACTCTCTCACGACACGCTCCAATCTCGGCCTCGCCACGTCCCCGGCTCGATCCCGAAGAGCCCGAGCACCGTGCGGCCGACGTCGAAGATCGACGCCTCGACGTCCCGGCGCACGAACGGACCGCCGCTCATCACCACCACGCCGTTCCAGTCGTGGTTCGCTCCGTCGACCCCACGCGGCAAGGTCGTGAGCCGAACGCCGTCGTGCCCGAGCGTTCCGACGCTTCGCCACGCGAGGTCGCCGAAGACCGCGAGCAAATCGGGCGCCACGCCCTTCACTTCGCCGTAGAGCTCGCGTGGGCGCCACACCTGCGTGCCGGGTGGACCGTGCGCGAGCAAGAGCGCGCGAAGCTCCTCAGCCGCCTGCTCCGACGCACGCTCGGGGATCGTGCCCGAAGGCTCGCGCCCCGCGACGTTGAGGAAGAGCCGCGCGTAATAGCCGCCCTCGGCCCACGCACGCGTGCGCGACCAGTCGACCACCTCGCGAAGCGGCGCCGGCGAGCTCGGAGTCGTGCTCGTCGCGAGCCATCCCTCCCGACGCAGCAGCTCGTTCACCGCGAACGCGCCCTCACACGCCCGCGCGCCGTGATCGCTCGCGACGATCACCACCGCGTCCGACGCCACGTCCAGCAACCGACCGAGCTCACGATCGAGCGCCGCGTAATACGCGCGCCCACGTTCGAGCCACGGGTTGCCCGGCACGTGCCGCGGGCTCGTCGGGTCGAGGTGATCCCACGCCGCGTGGTGCAGGCGATCGGGCCCCATCTCCACCATCGCGAGGAAGCTCGGCTTCTCTTCCGTCCAGACGTGCCGCGCGAGCGCGAAGTGTTGCTCGGTCATCGCGTGCAGCTCGTCGAAGATGCGCGCGAGGTCGCCGTCTCGAAAGCTCGCCACGTCCGAGCGGTAGTCCCCGAAGCGGCTCTCCCACTCGCGCGCTCGCCCCGGCGGGAAGGTCCATGCCGCGCCCGGGGGCGTCAGAAAACAAGACGCCATCGACCCGCGCAGAGGCGTCGGCGGATGGCTCGGAGGCACGAAGAGCGAGGCGACGCGATGTCCGTGCTCGCCCAGGCGATCCCACACGCGCTTGACCCCGACGTCCTTCGCGCTCGCCATCGAGAGCCCGTAGCCACGGTCGCGAGGTCGGTTGCGAAACCCGTAGAGCCCGAGCTCGCCGGGGTCGCGACCCGAGAGCATGCAGGTCCACGCCGGCACCGTGATCGGCGGCATCACGCTGCGAAGCGGCCCCGAGAGACCACGCGCGCGCAACGCCGCGAGGTTCGGCATCACGTCGGCGAAGCGATCGAAGACCAACGCCGGCGGCGCGCAATCGAGACCAATCAGGAGGACCCGCATCGACGAAGGCCGTAGCAGGCGCCGACGAAGCCTCCAAGGCGTCGCGCCCCCGTCAGCGCCCGACGACCACGCGGTCTCGCCCCGCGCGTTTGGCGTCGTAGAGCGCGTCGTCCGCACGCGCGAGCAAGGCGTCGTGGCTCTCGCTGTCGCGTCGCTGCGCGATCCCGATGCTCACCGTGAGCGGTCGTTCGCCGACGTGAATCTCGTGGGCCGCCCGGCGCAGACGCTCCGCCACGACCTTCGCGCCTTCGGTGTCCGTGTGCGGCAGCACCATCGTGAGCTCTTCGCCGCCGTAGCGTGCGAGCAGGTCGCTGGCTCGGCCTTCGCGATCCAAACGCGCCGCGAGCGCGCGAAGCGCCGCGTCCCCCGCGAGGTGGCCGTGGCGGTCGTTGACGGCCTTGAAGTGGTCCACGTCGATCACCAACACCGAGAGCGGCAACGTGTGGCGCTGCGAGCGCTCCACCTCCGCGGCGAGGCGTTCGAAGAAGACCACCCGGTTCGCGAGGCCGGTGAGCGCGTCCGTGCGCCCCAAACGTTCGAGCTCGGCTTGTCGCACGCGAAGGCGGCGGAGAATCGCGGTGAAGATGAAGAGCACCGACGCGCCCGCGAAGAGCGAAGGGCCGCCGACCGAGAAGAACCACCCGGTCTGCAGGCGTCCGTCGACCACCGGGCTCGCGCCGACGAAAGGCGCGTAGGGCATCACGTTCAGCGCCGGCAGCACGACGCCCGCGAGCGTGGCGAGGCTTCCCGTCACGACCCCGAGCGTGACCACGCGCACGGGGAAGAGCAGGTACCCGAGCACGGGCAACGTCACGAAGAGCACCGCGAAGGAGCTCGTGAAGGGCCCCACCATCACCAACGACGCGGCGGTGCACAAAAACCAATGCTGCACTTCGGCGTGCAGCACCCAGCGCGGCACGTCCCCACGGCGCAGGTAGGCGAGCCCGATCAGCACCAAGAGTCCGTGGCCGATCAGCTGGTAGCGCGTGAAGAGGAGCGCGGTCGGAAGGAAGTCGCGCGCGATGTACGTCGACGTGGTCGGGTCGCGACTGACCGCGCTCAAACGCAGCACCCAACCGAGCGCGAAGGGCAACATCACGCCCGAGCCGAGCACGACCTTCCGGGCGTCGGACCAATGCTCGATGTCGAATCGACCGGTGCGCGGAGGCGGCAACGTCGACCAGTATGCCCTCGGTCGCGTCCGACGCGCGACGGGACGCGACGGACACGCCGGCGGCGCGCTCAGAGCGACGCGTCGTGCCGGACGACCTTCACGTCGACCACCCCCGGCAACGCGCCGAGCGGTCCAGCGAGCTCCTTGGCCGAGCCCACCGCGACGATCGCCACGTCGCGCGGTCGAATGCGCGCCGCGAACGCCTCGTGCGCGGCATCCCGCGTCACCTTGCGGATCGCCTTCCGGAAGCCGTTCACGTGCGCGTCGTCGAGCGCGAAGAGCTCGGTCGACATGTGCAGGTCCAACCGGCGTGCGGCCGTGTCTTCTTCGAAGCAGCGGCTGTTCGCCAAGAAGCGCTTCGTCTGGGCGACCTCGGAACGCTTCGGGCCCTCCGCCACGAAACCTTCGATCAGGTCGAGCTCGAGCGCCGTGCAGGCCACCGCGTTCTCGACGCTCGGGTGGCTCCACACCCGCCACGCCTCGCGTTGATGCGCGACCGTGATCTGGCTGCTCGCGCCGTAGCTCCACCCGCGCTTCGCCCGCACCTCGTCGACCAGACGCGACGTGAAGGTTCCACCGAACGCGGCATCCGCGACCACGAAGGGGAAGTAGAGCGGGTCGTGCGCCTTGATGCCCAACATGCCGAGACCCAGCTGGGTCTGGCTGCGGTCCTTCTTGTCGACCACGAGCACGCGCCGACCCTTCGGGATCTTCGGCGCGGGGACGTGCGTCGAGACCCGCTCGCCGCGCGGCAACCCCGAGAAGTGCGTGCGCACCAAGCGCTCGAGCGTCGCGGGATCGATCGCGCCGGACGCGCCGAGCACGAGGCTTCCACGCCGGACCATGCGCGCGTGATGCTCGAGCACGTCGGCGCGCTTGATCGCGCGAAGGCTCGCGCCGGTTCCACCGACCGGCGCGCCGTACGCATGGTCGCGGAAGAGCAACGAGCGCAGGTGCCGATCGGCGAGGCCGTGGTCGTCCTCGCGAAGCATGCGCAGCTCGTCGAGGATGCGGCGCTTCGCACGCGCGAGGTCGTCGGAACGAAGCGCGGGCTCGCGCACCAGCTGCGCGACGAGCGCCACGAAGGGCTCGAGGTTTCGGGCGAGCACCGCGCCGTGCAGCCGCACCGACGAGCGCGAGATGCTCACCGAGAGCCGGCCCCCGAGGCGCGCGAAGGCTTCGTCGACCTCGTGCGACTTCAGCTCCTTGGTGCCGCGTCGCATCAGGCGCGCGGTCATGCGCGTGAGCCCACCCTTGCCCGGCGGATCGAGGAGCGCGCCGCCACGCAGCGCGATGACGAAGTCGACCAGCGGCAGCGCGTGGCTCTCTTCGAGGAAGACCGGAGCACCTTCGTGCTCGAAACGAACGACGGGAGGCAACGTCACGAAGCGAATCCTTCGATGGCCATCAGGAGGGGAGGACGCGCACGTGCACGCGGCGCTTCGGGTCGAGGAAACGACGCGCCGCACGGAGGAGATCGTCCGGACCGAGCGCACGGTATTCGTCGAGGCGCGCGAACGCGCCGCCGACCTCGTCCGTGACCTGGGCGTAGAAGCCGAGCTGGTCGCCCTTGCCGTTCGCGGTCTCGAGCGACGAGAGCAAACCGAGCTCGAGCCGCGCCTTCGCGCGCTCCAGCTCGTCGTCGGTCACCGGCTCGCGCCGCACACGCTCGAGGTGGGCGTCGAGCCGCTCGACGACCTTCTCGACCTTGCGCCGCGGCCTCACGGCGAGCGTCACCTCGAAGACCGACGGCAACGCGAAGGGAGGGATGGATCCCGAGAGCTCGGTCGCGAGCTCTTCTTCCACGACGAGCTCGCGGTAGACACGCGCGCTCCGGCCCCCGAAGAGAATCTCGGAGAGCAGGTTGATCGCCGCCCAGTCCGGGTCCGAGAACGCCGGGCCGTGCCATCCGAGGAAGGCCTTCTCGCCCGAGGCGGGCAGGCGCATCTCGATGCGCTTCTCCTTGCGAAGCGTCGGCTCGGGCAAGACCTCTTCGACGGGAAGCACCGAAGGCGCGAGCGCGCCGTAGAGCGCCACCACCGACTCGAGGAAGCTCTCTTCGTCGAGGTCACCGACCGCGACCAACGTCGCGTTGTTCGGCGCGTACCACGTGCGGTGAAAGTCGCGGCAGTCGTCGAGCGTGTAGCCGCGGATGTCCTTCTCCCAGCCGATCGTCGGATGCGAGTACGGGCTGCGGCGCAGCAAGGTCGACCAGAGCACCTCGCTGGCTTGGCCTTCGACGTCGTCGTCGACGCGGTCGCGGCGCTCGCTGAGCACCACCTCGCGCTCGGACTCGAACTGCTCCTGCTGCACGTCGAGGTTCGCGAGACGATCCGCCTCGAGCTCCATCGCGACGCCGAGCTCTCCCGAGGGGAGGTCTTCGTAGTAGCAGGTCCAATCCGTCCACGTGGCGGCGTTGTGCTCGGCGCCGACCTCTTCGAGCCGGCGGTCGATTTCGCCGACCGGGAAACGTTCGGTGCCGAGGAACATCAGGTGCTCGCAGAAATGCGCGAGCCCCGTCTTGCCCTTCGTCTCGCGACGCGAGCCCACGCCGAGCCAGGTCTGAAACGAGACCACCGGCGCGGCGCGGTCGACCAGGGTCAGCACGCGCAGCCCGTTGCCGAGGCGCCAACGACGCACCCGCAAGTCGGGCCCGAACGCGTCTTCCCCTTCGAAGCTCACCTTGGCGCCCTTGCGGCGCGTGGTGCGCGAGAGTCGTCGCGCGAGCTCGGAAGCGGTTTTCGTCATGCGGCGAGGGACCGTGGAGCGCGGGCGATCGGGCGTCAAGCGGTGTCGTCCCGACGTGTCGTCGCCCCGCCCGCAGAAGCGCGGTCAGTGGCGGTCGTAGGGCTCCATCCGCGTGACCATCACCTCGGCCCGCGCTTCCATCGAGGTCCCGCCGACGTCGAAGACCACCCGCGCCGCGAAACGATCGCAGTAGGCGTAGTACGCAGGCTGCGAGGGAAAGCCGACGGTGACGCGATGGGTGCCCGCCGCCAGCTCGACGCCCTCGTCGCCCGGCACGCTCCGAGTCGCGGGCGGCACGTAGAGGTGCCCCGCACCGAGCCGCGCCCGCTCGGTGAAGTCGGGCTCGCAAGTCGGCGACGTGAGCCACACCACCTCGCGCACGCGAAGCCGCGTCGGACGCTCCAACGTCAGCTCGAAGTCGACGTCCCCAATCTCCGCCGCGTCGCCGCCGTGCGTGTGCCGCGCGTGTCCCTCGAGCCCCCGAAGTCGCGCGCCGGAGGCGATCGCCCACGTCGAAGCCCCGACCCACACACGACCGACCTCACCGTCGGCGACGAAGGCTTCGACGTGATCGGGGGCGCCGGTCGCGGGAGTCGGCACGAAACGAAGCTCGTACCGTTCGTCGATCGCACGCACCTGCACCTCGCCGTGCAGCCACTCCGCCGGAAGACCCTGCGCGGTCAACGCGGTGCGCGCGGTCGCGATCGCGGCGTCGGCTCCGTCGTCCGCGGGGGTCGCCGCTTCGACCGGGACCTCGGCGACCGGCGCTTCGGCCGCCACCGAAACCGGCGCCTCGCCCCGTGGCGCTTCGACCGGTGTGGGCGAAGGCCCACACGCGACGACGACCACGAGCGCGGCCAGGTTCGAGCGCATCACCATCATGCCTCCTCCGACACTCCGCCTGCCGTCATCGCGCCTCCGACGGCGACCACGCACCGCCCGCCGTCGCGACGAGCACGTGGCCGTCGATCTCGAACACCACTCGAACGACGAAGCGGTCGCACCCCACCCGCGGCCGCGCGACCGACGAGAACGAGACCGTCACGTCGTGCCCGCCGTCGCCCGTCAACGTCGAGCACTGGCCGGCGGACATCTCGCCGTCGTCGGCGACGTAGGAGACGGATCGAAGTCGCTCGACCGCGCGACCACACTCGGGCGACGTCTCGAGACGGGCGCTCCGCACACGAAGACGAGCAGACGGCTTCGTCAGCTCGAGGCGGAAGTCGGCGCGCCCAACGTGCGCCTCGGGTTCGGCGTCGATCCCGCGAAGCCTCACACCGGGCGCCACGGCCCACGTCGATCCGGCGCGCCACGTCTCCAACTCGGTCTCGCCCACCGACGCCTCCAGGTAGATCGGCGCGCCACTCTCGACACCCGGAAGAAACGTCAGCCTCGTGCGGCCCTCGTCGTCACTCACCTCGACTCGCCCCTCGACCCACGCGCGAGGCGCCCCGCGGGACACGAAGGCGTCACGCGCACGCTCGACCGCACGTTCTTTCGCGGTCGGCCTCGCGACCCACGTCGACATGTGCGGGGTCACCGTTGGCCCATCGACGGTCGGAGCGACGACCTGCGAGGTCGCGCAGGCGACGAGCACGACTCCGAGCAGCCCGAAGCGAACCACGCCTCAGCGTGCCACGGGAATGCCGCGCCTCGGTCCAATCGTCGGTGGGCCGTGCGTACCTTCCGACTCACCGCGACCTTCACGCTCCTCGCCGCAGTGCCCATCGTGGTGCACCTCGATTCCGACCCGGGCTTCGGCCTCTGCCTCGCGCTTCCGTTCGCGCTCGGTGTGGGCTTCGCGGGGTGGGTGGTCGACGAGATCATGAACGCGGGGCGTCGAGACGCGCGGCCACCCAAAACGTTCTGAACGGAGTCTTGGTCGGAGACGGAGACGGAGACGGAGACGGAGACGGAGACGGAGACGCGCTTCGCGGCACCGCGATTCGCGCTTCGGAGACGAAGACGCACTTCGCGCCACCGCGCTTCGCGCCTCGGAGACGCCGCTTCGCGGCACGTCGCCTCGCGGCACTGCTCTTCACGCCTCGGAGTCGCCGCTTCGCGGCACCGCGCTTCGCGCGAAGGCCGAGGCGCAGCCGAAGCCGACGCCGCGCGAGGCGGCGCCGGCTTGGCCGGCGGGCCGTCACCGCTTGTGAAGCATTCGCCAGCAGGCGCCGGCGACTCGGTCGGCGAGTCGGAACGCGCGGTCCGCGTCCGCCGCATCGACGTAGCCGAGGCACCGCGCGATGTGCAGCGCCGCCTTGGTTTCCTGCGCGGAGCCGAAGGCCGATTGGTAGCGAAGGCGACGGTTGCCGCCGTCGTGCCCGCCGGACTCGGCGAGGTTGAGAACCACGGATTGAGCGGCACGTCGCAGCTGGTCCGCGAGCGGCCGGTCGTGACGCGCCACCGCTTTCAGCACGCCGGGCAACGCGGCGATGAGGTCGTACGAGAGGTTCAGGGCTTGGAAGGTCGGGATGGGCTGGCTCATGCAGCCTCCCACGCGAGAGAGGCGTGACAGCCGGCACGCGTCCGAGAGCGACTCGCGAAGGCTGGCGCGACTGTCTCGCACCAGAGCGCATGAGCCAGCCCATCCCGGCCTGGAAAGCCCGCCCCCAAAGCAGCCCCTTGGATGCCAGCACCCCCACTTCTCAACCTCGACCAAGCCGGGCGCTCACGGCGAAAGAAGAACCGAGCGCGAAGCGCGAGCTGTCTCCACTGACGAGCGCGAAGCGCGAGCTGTCTCCACTGACGAGCGCGAAGCGCGAGGACACCGCCACCGCCACCGCCACCGCCACCGCCACCGCCACCGCCACCGCCACCGACACCGCCACGCCGTCACCGCCTCCGACGAGCCCGCATTGACACACCGCGTCACGAGCCGTAGACCTCACTGAATCGCCATTCACCACGTCGTTCGTGGGCATGAGCGCAGCACACGGCAGGTGGGGCCGACGGGCGGCTCGACCTGCTTCGGGAGGTAGCCATGAGCAAGAGCGACCAGGCCGAGCGCCTGGGCAAGAAGGGCGAGCGCGTCGCGATCGTCGCGGGGCTTCGCACGCCGTTCGCCAAGCAATGGTCGGCGTACCGCGAGGTCAGCGCGTTGGACCTCGGCAAGATCGTCGTCAACGAGCTGTTGCAGCGCACGGGCGTCGATCCCTCGCTGATCGAGCAGGTGGTCTACGGCCAGGTCGTGCCCTCGGTGCACGCGCCGAACATCGCGCGTGAGGTCGTGCTCGGCACCGGCATGCCGCGCGACATCGACGCCTTCAGCGTCAGCCGCGCCTGCGCGACGAGCTACCAGTCGACGGTGAACGTCGTCGAAGCCATCGCGACCGGCACCATCAAGGTCGGCCTCGCGGGTGGCGCCGACAGCTCCAGCGACGTGCCCATCACCGTGAGCAAGCGGCTCGCGGCGGCGCTCATCGAAGCGAGCAAGGCCAAGACGCTTCCGCAGCGCCTGCAGGCGTTCATGGGCCTCAAGCCCGGCGACCTCGCGCCCGTGCCGCCCGCCATCAAGGAGCCCTCGACGGGCCTGACGATGGGTCAGAGCGCGGAGCAGATGGCGCAGGAGAACGGCATCACGCGCAAAGCGCAGGACGACCTCGCGCACCGCAGCCACGAGCTCGCCGCCAAGGCGTGGGCCGAGGGCAAGCTCGACGGCGAGGTCATGGAGGTCTTCGTGCCCTCCAAGTACGCGCAGTCGATTCGCAAGGACAACCTCGTCCGCGAGAAGAGCGAGCGCGAGAGCTACGACAAGCTCCGCCCGGCCTTCGACAAGAAGTACGGCACCATCACCGCCGGCAACGCCTCGCCGCTCACCGACGGCGCGAGCGCGCTGCTCGTGATGCGCGAAGACGTCGCCGAGGCTCACGGCCTCGAGGTGCTCGGCTTCGTGCGCAGTTACGCCTTCGCCGCGCTCGACCCGAAGGGCCAGATGCTCATGGGTCCGAGCTACGCGACCCCGAAGGCGCTCGACCGCGCCGGCATCACGCTCAAGGACCTCGCGCTTCTCGACATGCACGAGGCCTTCGCGGCGCAGGTGCTCAGCAACACGCAGGCCTTCGAGTCGAAGGCGTGGGCGCAAAAGCACCTCGGCCGCGACGAAGCCATCGGCAACATCGACTGGGACACCTTCAACGTCTCCGGCGGCTCCATCGCGCTCGGCCACCCCTTCGCGGCGACTGGTGCGCGTCAGATCACCCAGACCCTGAACGAGCTGAAGCGCCGCGGCGGCGGCCTCGGCCTCTGCACCGCCTGCGCGGCCGGTGGCCTCGGCGCCGCGATCGTCTTGGAGGTGGAGTGATGAGTACCCAAGACAAGCAGAGCGCGCTGCGCATCGACCGTCGCGGCGACGTCGCGATCCTGATCATGGACGTCCCCGGCGAGTCCATGAACACCCTCAAGGAAGACTTCACGCAGGAGTTCGCCGAAGCCTTCGCGCACCTCGAGAAGGACGCGTCGGTCAAAGCGATCGTCTTCGCTTCCGGCAAGAAGGACTCCTTCATCGCCGGCGCGAACATCGACATGCTCGACGCGTGCAAGTCGGCCGCCGACGCCGAGAAGCTCTCGCGTGACGGCCAGCGCGCGATGGATCGCATCGCGGACTTCCCCAAGCCCGTCGTCGCCGCGATTCACGGCGCTTGTCTCGGCGGTGGCCTCGAGGTCGCCCTCGCCTGCCACGCACGCGTCGCGAGCGATTCGACCAAGACCAAGCTCGGCCTGCCCGAGTGTCAGCTCGGTCTGCTCCCGGGCGCCGGCGGCACGCAGCGTCTGCCCGCGCTCATCGGCGTGCAGGCCGCGCTCGATCTCTTGCTCACGGGCAAACAGGTCGACGGCAAGAAGGCCAAGAAGCTCGGCTTCGTCGACGAGGTCGTGCCCGCCGCGATCCTGCTCGACGTCGCGGTGAAGCACGCGGAGAAGCTCGCGAAGGAAGGCCACCAGAAGAAGGCGCCTTCGTTCTTCGAGCAGCTCGGCGACAAGGACGCCCTCGCGGAGCTCGCGCTCGCGCACAACCCGCTCGGCCGCAAGGTGCTCTTCGACCAGGCCCGCAAGGCGCTGCACAAGAAGACGCGCGGCAACTACCCGGCCCAGGACCGCATCCTCGACGTGGTCAAGGCCGGCCTCGAGCAGGGTCTGGCGGGCGGGCTCGACGCCGAGGCGAAGGCCTTCGGCGTGCTCGTGATGAGCCCCGAGTCGAAGGCGCTTCGTTCGATCTTCTTCGCGACCCAAACGCTGAAGAAGGACAACGGCACCAGCGATCCGGACGCGAAGGGCCGCAAGCTCACGCACGTCGGCATGCTCGGCGCCGGCCTCATGGGCGCGGGCATCGCGTACGTCACGACCGCGCAGGGCAAGACCCCCGTGCGCCTCAAGGACCGCGACGCCAAGGGCGTGCTCGCGGGCCTGAAGTACGTGCGCGAGATCGTCGACGAGCGCGTGAAGAAGAAGCGCATGAACCGGATGGACGCCGATCAGCTCATGACGCTGACCACCGGCACCACCGACTACTCGGGCTTCGCCGCGTGCGAGGTCGTGATCGAAGCCGTCTTCGAGGACCTCTCGCTCAAGCAGCAGATGGTCCGCGACGTGGCGGCCGCGAACCCGAACGCGATCTTCGCGTCGAACACCTCGTCGATTCCGATCGCCAAGATCGCGGAGGCGAGCGCGCACCCCGAGAACGTGCTCGGGATGCATTACTTCAGCCCCGTCCACAAGATGCCGCTCCTCGAGATCATCGTGACGCCGAAGACCTCGAACGAGGCGACGGTCACGTGCGTCGAGCTCGGCAAGAAGCAGGGCAAGACCGTCATCGTCGTGAACGACGGCCCGGGCTTCTACACGACGCGAATCCTCGCGCCGCTCATGAACGAAGCCGCGCACCTGCTCGCCGAGGGCGTCGCGATCGAGAAGATCGATCGCGCGATGCTCGACTTCGGCTTCCCGGTCGGCCCGATCAAGCTCACCGACGAGGTCGGCATCGACGTCGGCGCGAAGGTCGGCAAGGTCATGCTCGAAGCCTTCGGCGACCGCATGGCCGCGCCGGCCGGCATGGAGAAGCTCATCGCGGACGACCGCAAGGGTCGCAAGAACGCCAAGGGCTTCTACCTCTACGGGGGCGACAAGAAGGGCGTCGACGAGTCGGTCTACGAGGTGCTCGGCGTCAAACCCGACAACACCTCGGTGGGCGCCGACGACATCGCCTGGCGCTGCACGCTCCAGATGGTCAACGAGGCCGCGCTCTGCTTCCAGGAGGGCATCCTCCGCTCGGCACGCGATGGCGACATCGGCGCCATCTTCGGCCTCGGATTCCCGCCCTTCCGCGGTGGGCCCTTCCGCTTCGTCGATGCCGTCGGCGCGAAGGAGATCGTCCGTCGCCTGCGTCACTTCGAGAAGACGGTCGGCGCGCGTTTCGCGCCGGCGCCGCTCCTCGTCGCGATGGCGGAGAAGAACCTCGGCTTCCACGAAGGCACGACCGTCTCGCCCGGCCAGATGCCGCGCTGAGACACGTCGCGCCTTCACACGAACGGGCGCTCCCTCGGGGGCGCCCGTCGTCTTTCCGTCGGCACCGCGTGCCCTCTCGAAGACGAAATGCCGAATCGTTTCCAATACTTGTGGAACAGGTCGGTTTTGGAAAGAGTCCTTCCACGTTCGGCTCGTTGTCGAAGTCGTGTCGTCGCGCATCCTCGTTCGGTCGCTCGGGGCCGTGAGCAGGCACGACCCGAACGCGCTCGCTGGCGAGCCGCTCTCGATGGAGCGCGCTCGGCCTTCGTGCGCCCGCGGCGGGAACGACGGCGCGGGACGCGCCGGGAAAGAAGGGCGCATGCGCGACGCGCGATGGATGGCAGTGCTCGGGCTCCTCGGGGTCTTGGCGTGTGGAGACGACGACGCTCGCCCCGAGGCGGACGCAGGCATCGACGCGATGAGTGTGATGCCCGATGGCGGCGCGGACGCGGGCGCGCCCGACGACGGCGGTCTCGACGGCGGCAGGCGCGACGAAGACGGCGGCAGCGACGGCGGTGTGGTCCCGAGCGGTCGCCTCGCGACCTTGATCGAAGAGGCGGCGGACGCGATCTGCGCGGGCCTCGTGCGTTGCTGCGACGACGCGGCGATGGCGCAGTTCTTCGGCCCGATCGCGAGCGCCGAATCCTTCGAGAGCTTTCGTCCGCGCATCCCGCCGATGGCCACGCTCACCGAAGAGGAGTGCGGCGACGTGCTCACCGAGATCTACGCGATCCGTCCCTTCGGCGATTGGGTCGACGCCGCCGCGCGAGGCGACGTGACCTTCGTCGAGAGCGAGCTCGACGCTTGCCTGAGCGAGCTCGAAGAAGCCGAGTGCGGCGCCGAGATGGCCAGCCGGCTCTTCGACGGCGAATGCCTCGCGTTCGTGGCGCCGAACGGCGGCGCGTCGCAGCGCCGCGTGTTCGAGCGGACCGGCACCGAAGGCGACGGCTGCGCGCCGATCTCCGACGGCCTCGGCGCCGGCTTCTACGGCACGTGCGATCCGACGCAGGCGTTCTGCTGTTACCGCATGCCGGGCAGCGAAGACTGCGGCTTCCCCGTCGCGGGCACGGTGGGCACCTGCGCAGCCGCCTCGGGCGAAGGCGAACGCTGCACGTACGGTTCGCTGCCGCTGCAGCTCTGCGAGACGGGCCTCTATTGCAACGACATGGGCCGCTGCGAGGCGGAAGCGACGGCGCCGCTCGAGAACGGCGACACCTGCGCCACGGCGGGCTTCGACATCCTCGGCCAGTGCACGGACGGCTACTGCGATCTCCTCGGCACTCGCCAGTGCAGGGCCCGCAAGGCGAACGGCGACAGCTGCTCGGGCGCCGAAGAATGCTCGGGTGGCGAGTGCAGCGGTACGCCGCGGGTGTGTCGCACCTCGACCTTCTGCGCCGGCGAGGTCGTGGCGGTCACCGTCGCCGTGATGCCCGACGAGGTCACGCTCGAAGCCGGGGCGACGCAGACCTTCACCGCCACCGTCATGGGCGCCGCCGACACGAGCGTCACGTGGAGCGCGAGCGCCGGCACGATCGACGCGGCGGGGAACTTCACCGCGCCCGCGGAGGCCGGAAGCGTGACCGTCACCGCGACCAGCGTCGAAGACACGAGCGTGAGCGCGACGGCGACCGTGACCGTCACCGTGACGAGCAGCGGCGCGTGGACCGTCTCCACCCTCGCGGGCGCGGCGATGCCGGGCACCAACGACGGCACCGGCGACGCGGCGCGCTTCAACTCGCCGGCGGGCCTCGCGCTCGACACGGACGGCACGCTCCTCGTGAGCGACTCGGGCAGCGCGCGCATTCGACGCGTCACCGCGGCGGGCGTGGTGAGCACGGTCTTCGCGGGCGCGCCCTTGAGCACGCCGTGGGGCCTCGCGGTCGCGAGCGACGGCGCGATCTGGGTCGCGGACCGCGGCGCCAACGCGATCTTCCGCATCGTCGGCGCCTCGATCGAGCGCATCGCGGGCAGCGCGACCAATGCCTCGGGCTACGCCGACGGAACGGGGTCGAGCGTGCGCTTCAACGCGCCGCGCGGCATGACGCGCGACGGCGACACCTTCTTGGTCGCCGACGCGAACAACCACTCGATCCGCCGCGTGACCGCCGCGGGCGAGGTCACGACGATCCTCGGCGACGGCGGCTTCGGCACGACCTTCACCGACGGTCCGGTCGCGAGCGCGCGCGCGTACTACCCCTTCCTCGTCTTCGTCGCGAGCGACGGCATCTACGTCGGCGGCCAGGACCACTGCCTGCGTCGCATCGCGGAGGGCATGTTCACGCGCGTCGCCGGGCAATGCGGCAACGTGCTCAACAACGGACGCATGAACGGCGACGCGCTCACCGAAGCGCGCTTCGACAACCCGCGTGGTTTGGCCGCCACCGCCGGCGGATCGCTGCTCGTGGTCGAGTCGTCGAACAACTTGGTTCGCGAGCTCTCCGCCGACCGCAGCACGGTGTCGACCTTCGCCGGCACGCTCTCGGCGGGCGGCACCCCGGTCGCCGGTTTCATGGACGGCGACGCGACGAGCGAGGCGCGCTTCTCCGGCCCGATCGCCGCGGTCGTGCTCGCCGACGGCAGCGTCGTGGTCGCCGACTACGGCAACAATCGCCTTCGTCGCGTCGCGCCCTGACGCCGCGATGCTCACCCTCGAGAGGCCCGCTCCCCGGCGGGCCTTTCGTCTTTCCGTCACACGCACGCCTCGCCGCGAACCTCGTCTCGGCTCGAAGGGCCCACGCGTCGACACGTCCACCGCGAACATCCGCGTGGCTCGAAACGTGGCTCGACGTACCCATGCGTCGACACCTGCGCCACGAACCTCGGCGTGGCTCGAAGTGCGCGACCACCCGTCGACACGTCCACCGCGAACGTCAGCGCGGCTCGAAATGCGCGACCAATGCGTCGATGAAGGCACGCGTCGCCGGCGGCACGAAGCGCGTGGGCGGCTGCAGCACGTGAATGTCGACGTAGCTCTCGCGGGTCCACTCTTCGAGCACCCGCACGACCTTGCCGACGTTGCGCTCGTGGCCGAAGAAGTAGGGAAACGAATTCGCGATGCCGAGCCCACGAATCGTCGCCGCCCAGAGCACCGCGTTGCTGTTCGTGGTGAGCGAGCCGGTCGTCGACACCACGAAGGGCTCGCGGGTCTCGGGGTCGACGAAGCTCCAATCGCGCGAGGGGTAGCTGAGGCAATCGTGGTCGACGAGGTCGCGCGGATGGCGCGGTGTGCCGTGGGCTTCGAGGTAGCTCGGCGCCGCGTAGAGCTCGCCGGGAAAACGAAAGAGGTGCCGCACGCGCATCGAGGTGTCGGGGAAGCGCTCGTGCGGCAGCTTGCCGGCCACGAAGACGTCGAAGTCCTCCGAGAGGTGCTGGGTGGGGTCCGACGTGATCACCAGCTCCAGCGTCACGTCGCGATGCGCCTCCATGAACGAGGGGATCACGTCGTGCTGGATGCCGGCACCTCCGAAGTAGGTCGGCATCATCACGCGAAGTCGGCCGCGTGGTTCGTCGACGGCCGCCTGAAGCCGCGCTTCGGCCTCGGCGACGATGCGAGGCAGGTGCCGGACCTCTTCGTAGAAGTGTTGGCCGGCGTCGGTGAGCACGACCTTTCGTGTCGTGCGAACGAGCAGCTGCACCGCGAGCCGTTCTTCGAGCGCCGACACCCGCTTGCTCACGACCGAGGTCGAGAGCCCGAGCCGCTGCGCCGCGGCGCCGAAGCCCCCTTGCGCCACCACCTCGACGAACGCGACCACGTCGTCGAGCGATCCATTTGCCCGGCTCACTCCGAGACTCTCGCCCGAGCGCGTCGCCACGCCAAGTGCGCGCTCGGGGCACGAATCACTGGACTGATTCGTTCCCCGAATTCTCGAGGGGGCGCCGCGCTCGACGACGGGTCGGAGTTCCGCTCAGGCCTTCAAGAGCAAACCGAGGAGCACCAACGTCTGCTCTTCGTCTTCCGTGCGCACGTCGTCGGCGTCGACGAGCCGGTGGGCGAGCTCGACGAAGAGGTCGCGGGCTTCGGGCGCGAGCACCTTCGCGGAACCGAGCACGTCGGTGGTCGGCGGCGCTTCGAGCCACTCCTCGACCTGCGCGCGCTCGTCCGGAAGGAGCGCCGCACGCGCCGCGAGGCCACGCACCAACGCGGACTCGCGAGGCTCGAGCTCGTCGTCCACCCAGGCGAGGTGCGCGAGCAACGCGAGCACACGAAGACGCTCGCGGCTCGGGAGCTCCACGATCTGCCGCGCCGGCCGCCGCGCCACCGCGCTGGTCTCGCGCGTCGCCGCCTTCGCCATGCCGCGGTCGAGCGCGAACTGCCGCGCATGCGGGGTCCACGGCGCGCCCGCGTCGATCAGCCGAAGCACGAGGCCTTCGTGACCGCCGAGGATCGCCGCTGCGATCGCGCTGCCGTCGAGCGCCAACCCACGCTCGACGAAGATCGTGACGACCTCGTCGTGCCCTTCGGCGATCGCGAGCGCGAGCGCGTGGCGCCCCCACTCGTCTCGCTCGTCGGCGATGGCGCCCGCTTCGAGCAGCCGCCGCGCGACTCGTGCCGCGCCGCCACGCGCCGCAGCACGTAGCGCCGCGCCCGTCGCCGTACGCACCTCGAGCAGACGCTCGATCACGTCCAGCGCGTCGTTCGCGGCCGCTTCTTCGAGCGTGGCGTCCAAAGTCGCGCCCGCGAAGACCGAGAGCTCCACGAACACCGAAGCGTCGTTTGCGCGCGCGGCCTCGGCGAGCAGCGCTCGCGCCTCGTCTCGGTGCCCCTGCCGCGCCGCCTCGTGCGCGGGTGTCCCCTGCATCGTCACCCCGGAGTCATGCGCCGAGCGGGGCGAGCGCGCCAACCCTCGCGGTGGGCCTCAGAGCACGAATGAGTTGCACCGATTCACGCTCTTCTTCTTTCCCGAGGGACGCGGCGCGCCCCCTCCCCCGACCGGCAACGCCGGATCGGTCCCCGCACGGACTCGATCTGCGCGAGTCGTCGCCTCTCAGCCCCAGGCGCCGGAGCGTGCGAGCATGAGCTCGGCGACGTCTCCCACCAGGCGCAGGTAGAACCCCAGGGTCGCGAGCGCGCCGACCGCGAAGCCGAGCGCGAACACGGCCACGAGCGGCCCGAGCATCGACGCCATCTGAGCCGCGACGGCGCACCCGGCCAACACCGGGAACACGATCTTGAGCCCTCGGGTGCGAACGCGCAGCGCTCGCTCGCCCAGAGCCTGCCCGACGGCGTCGAACGAATGGAGCAACGCGACCAAACCGAAGAGCCCGAAGACTCGGGCTGCGCCTTCCGCGATCGGCAACCAAGCCTGCACCTCGAAGAGAGCCGAGAGCCCACCGTCCGAGAGCGCACGGAGCGTGAGCGCCGTCGACACGAGCCCCGCGGTCGCATGGACTCCCATCAAGACCGCGCCGATCTTGGCCGCGTTCGCCGCCGCCGCGTCGGGCAGCGTCCACGCGTAACGCACGACGGACACCACGACCACCAACGACACGACGAACGACACGAGCGCCGAGACCGACAGCAGCCCGCTCGACGTCCCGTACGAGCGCGCGGCCATGGCGAGGATGGCCGCGACCACGGCCACCACGAGCTGCGCCAGGACGGCGTTGCGGTACGTCGCGAGCGCCCTTCCCGGCTCCGCCCACGCGGCCTTCGATTCGTCTCGAAGCGTGCTCGGTCCGGGAACGCGCGAAGCCAGCCCGGCGAGGTCCGTCGCGTGCTGCGAGAGCAACATGTAGAGCACGATCTCGCCCGCGACGAAGAGGGCGGCACCCGCCCACGGCCCCCCGGGCATCTGGACGTCGAGCTCCCGCAGCGCGCGAAAGACGAAACGTGTGCCCTGCGTCGCCAGCAAGGCCCACACGAGCCCAGCGGGCAACGTCGCGCCCACCACCGTCGCGACGCGGCCCGCGACGACCACGGTGGCCAGCAACGCCGCGAACGACGCCAAGACGAAGACCGGCGACACCGTCACGAGCACGCCGGTCAGCGCGTGAAGGTCGGCGTGCGCCGCCTCCTGCAGCACCTGGACGACCAGCCACACCGCGTGGAGCGCGAGCTCCATGCCGAGCGCTCCCACGAGCACGCGAGGCCAGTCCCCGAACGCGTCGGGGAGCGCGCCGACGTACCCGCGCGCGCCCGAGAACGCCAGCGCCACGCCCACGACACCGAGACCCGAGCTGACGAGCAGAATCGCCGACGTGAAGTCGAGCACCACGTCGAAGACGACGAGCCAGCTCGCGATCGAGGACGCCACGCCGAAGAGGACGCCCGCGGCCCAACGGCGAAGGCCGCGAGCGGCCACGGGGCCGTGCACTCGCTCGTCGATCAACATGCGCGGAGCATACGCCCGCGGGAGCCCGCGCTGCCCGGAGGTCGGCCTCGACGCGCGATCAGAAGCACAGTTCTTGCGCGCCCGCGCACATGTCGATCACGGGCTCGAAGCAATCGAACATGATCGACCCGGCGTCGAAGCAGGGCCCGTTGAAGCAATCGAAGGCGTCGAGCCCACGGCAGCGCTCGGCACGGCAGCACGCGAACTCGTCCCACTCGGGGAAGCAGCCGGACGTGGGAACCGCGCACTCCACGATGCGGCCGATGAGGCACTCCACGCAGGGCGGGTCCTCGAAGATGCACGCGTCCGAGCATTCCTCGTCCGGGCAGCTCTCGAGGCAGCGGCGGGTGCTCGGCGCGCAGCTCTCCCCCTCGAACTCGAAGGGCGTCCCGTCGCGGCAAATCCCCGCGTCCACCACGATCGGCCCGGAGTCGCGGCCGGCGTCTCGGCCGGCGTCGCGACCGGCGTCGATGGGCACCGCACCGTCCGGAAGGATCACGGAGCCGTCGCTACGCGGTCGCCCCCCGACCTCGTAGGCGTCGTAGCAACCGAAGAAGGAGAACGTGGCGAGGCAGGCGAGGAGGCGAAGCATGGGCCAAGCGTCTCGGGACTCGGGCGCGGGCGCAACTTCGGCGTGACCCGAAGTGGGTGCCGCGACCCTCTGTTCCGACATGCGCTCGCTGCCGCTCCTTTTCGCCGCGCTCGTCGCGTGTGCTCCCGGAACCATGGACCCCGACTCCGACGGGGGCCGACGCCGCGACGGCGGGACCCCGTCGGGCGACGGATCGACCCCACGCCCGGGGGAAGACGGCGCGGTCACGCCCGGCGAGGACGGCTCGGTCACGCCCGGCGAGGACGGCGGAACCACGACGCCGGGCGGATGCGACCCGGCCTGCGGGACCGGCCAGGTCTGCCGCGCTGGCCGCTGCGAGGACGGCCTGACGGGCGTCGACGGGATCGACGACGTGCTCCTCGGCGACCCCACGCGTTTCGACACCGAGGTGCTGATCTCGCAGGACCCGGACATGAGCTGGCGCCCGTCCACGATCTACAAATGGCGCGACTTCGGGCAGGCCGTCGCGACGATGTTCGAGAGCGGCATCGGCGAGATGCACCTCTGGCTCGGCGACGAAGACGCGAGCGACGAGGTGCGCACCCGCCAAGCGCTCGTGAACCTCGCCGCTTTCCTCGCGCAGGCGATGAAGGAGACGATCAAATACGACGCCTGCGACGAGAACAACTGGGACGCGACGAACAACTACGCGATCAGCAACGCCTGCGGTCAGCTCGGCCAAGACTACGGCAGCTACGACTGCGAGATGGCCTGCCCGCGCAACCCCGCGGGCGCCATGACCGCGGTGACGCACGCCAAGTGGTACGGCGCGCCGGGCCCGCTCTTCTGCGCCCCGAACGCGACGCTGCAGGCCGCGGGCCTGATGCGCGACGGACGCACCGGCCGCTGGAACTACGGCCACGACTGCTACCCCTACCCCGCGACCGAAGCGGGCTTCTCGACCCCCGACGCACCCGCGTGGTCGCGCGCCGAGTGCGAGGTCTACGCGGGTCAACGCGCGGGCCGCTGGGAGTGGGACGGCAGCGGTGGCTCGGTCGAAGACTGCTGCTGGTGGGGACGCGGCGTCATTCAGACGACCGGCCGCTGCAACTTCGGCATGCTCAACCACTACCTCGGGCGCTCGCACCTCGACGCCGGGCGGTTCCCACGAAGCGGCAGCCCGCTCTACCCGGACCTCGACTTCTGCGCCGACCCGGAGTCGATCTGCAGCTCGACCGCACACCCGGAGCTCAAGTGGATCGCCGGCCTCTTCTATTGGATGAGCTCGGTCGAAGCCTACGACCGCGACGGCTGGTCGTACCGCACCGCGCTTCGCGAGTACGTCGCGGGAGGCTTGGCCGGCAACGCGTTCATCGACGCGGTGAGCGGCATCGTCAACCGCGGCTGCCACAACCCGCCGTGCGCCACCGGTCCGGTCGACGGGCTCGACGATCGACGCGCGAACTTCGAGACCGTGCTGCGAACGATGGGACTTCGCTGAGCGCGGACGGAACGACGAAACGCGGCGAGCATCCCTCGCCGCGTTTCTCGTTCCGTCGCGTGACGTCAGCACGTGACGTCGGCACGTGACGTCAGCGCGTCACGACATCCGTCGGGCTCGCCTTCTCGTGCAAACGCCCGCTCGGGTAGAAGCGCCCGTACCACTTGCGCATCTCGAGGATCGGTCCGTCCTCGCGCACCAGCATCGGCTTTCGTTGGTGGATCTTGTTCTCCCAGATCGCGATGTCCTCACGCCACTGCGAGATCCAATTGCCGACCACGTACCAGACCAGCGGGCGCGGCATCGCACGGTCCGCGTACCAACGAAAACGCACGCGCTGCCGGAGCGGCGCTTCGGGGGTGTGCGTCTGGTAGAGGACGATGCGGCCCATGCGCGGCACGTCGAAGTGAAAAGTCACGACGCCGCCCGGTCCCGCGATGCAGATCGCGGCGTCCGCCGAAGTGCTCGGTAGACGCTTGCCGAAGGCCTCGATCATCGCGTGGTTGCGGAACCACGTCATGTGCGGATGCGAGTCGTCGCGCGCCCAGCTCGCGTCGTGGTGCACGCGAAGGCCAGGGATCTTCTTGTCGGTCCACGGGAGGAACATCGCGCCGTGCAACGGCTCGAAGTGCGCCGAGTCCGCGCTGTTCTCGCAGAACTCGAGCAGGTGCATGCGCACCACGCCGTGATCGTGATCGCCGCGGTGCACGAGCGCGCCGGTCTCGATGCCCTCGATGGTCGGCAAGTGATAAGGCGGCGCCGACGGCTCGGCGTCGCGACGCCCCTGCGCGTGCGCGACGTCGTAGTAGACGAAGACGAATCCGTCGCGCTCCTCGACGGGCCAGCTGCGCGTGCGAAGGCGAGGCGGAACCCGCTCGGCGTAAGGGATCTTGGCGACGTCCCCACACGCGTCGAAGGTCCAGTGGTGGAAGGGGCACTTCAGGCAATCGCCCTCGACCTCGCCCCCCGCGAGGTTCGCGCCGAGGTGCGGACAGTGCGCGTCGAGCACACCGACCTTGCCCGACTCGCCGCGAAAGACGACGAGCTCTTCCCCGAGCGCGCGGACGTGCAGCGGACGACCCCGCAGCTCGCTCGAGCGGGCGACCACGTACCAGCCGCTCGGGAAGGGTCCCGGATAGCCGGCAAGTCGCGCGGCTTCGGTGTCGGGCTCCGGCGGCAGCGGGGTGCCGCGACCACGGCGTACGCGGGAGAGAACGCGGTCGAGGGAGACGAGCATGTGCGGACCTTAGGCCGAGCCGAGGCCGGATGAAACACGTTTCAATCTCGCGAGAATCGTTTGCGCATGGGCATGGGCATGGGCAGGGGCACGGGCGGGCAGCGCGGTGTTCGCGTCCCGGCCAGGTTGGCGGTAGCGTCCGCTTCGTGTCGTTCGTCATCCTCGCCGTCGTCGCGATCGCCGCGTTGGTCGGAGTCGCCGTGTTGGTCATCACCCTCTCGAAGGGAGGCAGCGCCGACGGAGCGGGCACCGCACGCGAAGCCCCGTTGCAGGCCGCGCGGTCCCGCGACGTGATCTTCTTCTTGCGTTTCGAGGGGCGCGACGACGAGACCTACGTGCGCGACTTGAGCGCGCGCCACGGGCAGATCCACAGCGCGACGCAGGCTCGCGAAGCCGCGCTCGACGTCGTTCGCGCCGCCCCGACCGCGACGCACGCGTATTGCGGCCCCGCCACGACCGCCCCGCAGGGTCCGGGCCTCGCGCACACCGGGTTGCCCGGCGGCGTCGTGCTCGGCTTCCTCGTGCGCGGCACCAAGCCGCTCGACACCGTCGCCGACGACTCCAGCCTGCAATCGGTCGTCGCCGAGCTTCGAAAGATCGCCGCGTGGGTCGACTCCGACTTCGCCGGAGCGGACCTGAAGCTCGCGCAGGTCGCGATCGACGCGCCCGCGCCACCCCTGGTCGCGGTCCGCAAGGAAACGCGCCCCGGTCATCAGCTCTGCGTGTATTGCGGCGAGGCCTTCCTCGCGCACGACACGCGTTGCCCGAACTGTGGCGCGCGGGTCGGCGCCTGAGGCCAGCCCGAATCGTCGGCTCACGCGGCGAGCGCGTCCTGCCGGGTGAGCGAAGCCCAGACCGCGCCACGATCCTCGAGCGGCCACCGCGAGGTCACCTCGTGCAGGCAACGCCGCCCGAGCTCCGCGGGAGAGCAACCGACCGCCCGGAGAAACGCGCGCTGATCGATCGCGACCGTCGCCACCGCTCCCGCCCCGACCGCGAAGAACGCCGCGCAGGCCAACGCACGCCAGGCCGGCGAAGCTTCACGAAGGATCTCGGCGAAGAGCGCCGCTTGAAAGTCGAGGTGCGCCGCTTCGTCGTTTGCGATGGCCTTCGCGACCGCGGCCACGTCCGGGCAAGCCACACGCTCGTGCACGAGCCCGTAGAACACCACGCCCACGACCTCGGCGACGGCGATCGTCAGCATCTTCTGCCGCAAACCGAGCGCGCGCCTCGTCCATCGAAAGAGCCGCTCCGCCGGGGTTCGACGCAGCGGCTCGACCTCCATCGCGCGGAGCACACGCAGCAGCTCCCGCGCGTGGCGTCCTTCTTCGCGCACGTAGAGGTCGATGCATTCGACGAGCGCGGCGTCGAGGAAAGGCGCGTCGCTTCGCGCGGCCTCGTGCGCCACCCGCCCTTCACCGGCTTCGCCGAGCTGAAAGACGGCGAGCGCACGCCCGAGCGCGTCGTGCAGCTCGGGGCTCAGCTCACGAATCCGTTGCACGGATTCGTGCTCTTCCTTCTTTTCGAGGGGGCGGCGCGCCCCCTCCCCCGACCGGCGCAGCCGGATCGGGGCCCCCTCCCACCACCGAGCGCCCCCTGGACTCGCACGGCTCGAATCCGTGCAAGCGGGGGCCGCTCTCGGCCGAATCGGTCCCGACGGTCGCGGGCTCGGACGGTGGCGGTTGACGCGAAACCAGCGTCGCCAGGCCTCGGAGTCGATGCGGTCCATGGCGGCACGACGCACCACCGCGAGGTGGAGCTTCCACCGCCACGGAATCTCCACATCCGGGGCCGCCCGCTCACTCGCACGCGAGCCGGAGCTCGGTGACGTTCCCGCCCGAAGAGGCGTAGAGCGTTTCGCCAGCAACGACGAGGTTCTGCGCCGAGCCGCGGTCGACCGCGACCTCGAGCGGACGCAGCGAAGGCGCTTCGAACACGCCGAACGGGTACCCTCCGACCACGAGGTCGTCGACGAACGCAAGGGCGCCGCCCAGGCCTTCGGACGCACCGGTCGTCGCCGCGACGTAGGGATCGTCGCCTTCGAAACCGATGCGCGTCACGGCCGCGCCGAAGCCCGAGAGGTAGAGGTCCGGCGCACGCCACAGCGCCGCGGCGTCGAACGGCGCGGTCTCGAGATCGAGTCGCCCACGTTCGACTCCGTCACGATCGAGCACGCGCAACGTGGAGCGATCGCGCGGCAAGCCGAAGGTCTCGATCACGAAGACACGCGTCTCGGAGAGCGCGATGGTGAGCGGATTGCCTTCGAGCGGCACCGCGAAACGCTCGCGCGGCACGCTCGGTCGCGAGAGGTCGTAGAGGACGAGCGTCGCCGTCTCGCCCTGAAGGCGGGTGACGAGCAGGTCGTCGCCGAACGTGGTGATCGCGCCGTGCGTGTCGGAGCCGAAGCCGACGACGAAACGAGGCTCTGTGGGGTCGTCGAGCGCGTAGACACGCAGAGGCGGCTCCTCGAAGTCGACCGCGCTCACGAGGTGGTTTTCACCGACCAGCGCGAGCCCGCCCTGCGCGCTCGGACGCTCGTCGACGCGGTTCACCTCCGTGAGGTCCTCACGCGAGAGCACGTGTAGCGCTTGCGCCTGCACGTAGACGTAGTCCCCGCGGGCGACCAGAGGGCTTCGGCAGAAGCAGCCTTCGAGGAAGCTCGCGCCCGCCTCGAGCGTGCACGTCGAGCGCGGCGTGGTGCGCCCGGCGTCGACACCGGCGTCAGCGATCGTCGACGACGCGTCCGGCATGGGGAGCGAGGCATCCCCCTCCGAGGTGAAGGATTGCGAACAGGCCGCGAGGAGGAGGAAGGAACAAGCGAAGGAGCGCATCCCGATCAGTGTGCAGACGGGGCTTCGCTCGAAAAGCGAGTCTTTCTTCTTCGTTCGACTCGGAAACCTGGTGAGTGCGCCGGACGTGTCGGTGACCGTGTCGGTGACGACGACGCGGAACCGCGATCGCAGTCCCGATTTCGTGCGCGCGCCTTCCCGCTCGCTCAGCGCCCGATCACTCCGCCGCGCCGCCCGCTCGGCGCCGACGCCGACGTCGACGTCGACGCGGACGCTCCTCGTCGTCTTCCACCGGCGCGGTCGTCGCCGCAGGGCTCTGCACCCACGACGGCACCGCACCCCCGCGCGCCTCTTCACCGAGCGCGAAGAGCGTCGCCGCGTCGTGGAAGAAGTCGCGTCGCGCGAGCGTGCCGACCTTGCCGGCGCGAAGCCGACGTTGGCTGCCGACGAGCAGGCGAATCCGATCCTTGATGCGCCGCGGGACCGCCAGCCGAAGCGAGAGGTCCTCCATGAACTCGTCGAAGGCCGCGTTCGGATCGCGCGCCCCGTCGATCGCTTCTTCGATCGGCCCGAGCAACAACGCCGCCAAGAGCACCGCGTCGTCCGGAAGCTCGCCGCCCGCCTTGCGACGGTCGATCGCCTCGAGGCGTCCCCAGAGCTCACGCGCGCCCGGCGCGTCGTCGTCGAGGAAACACGCGACCTCGGGAAGCAGCTCCGCGAGCACGCCGAGGTCCCACGCGAGGTAGACCGAACGATGCGCGGCGCCGCCACGCAGGAGTCGAAGCAGCTCTTCGAGCAGACGCGGTCGCGCCGCCCGGGCGAGCTCCCCGCGAAAGTCCACGAGCGCGTCGTAGAGGTCCGGCGAGACGCCGAGGTCGCAGCGCGCGCTGAACTTCACCGCGCGAAGGATGCGGACCGGGTCCTCGCGAAGGCGCACGTCGGGCTCGCCGATGGTGCGGACCGTACGCGCGAGGATGTCCTCCATGCCGCCGACGTAGTCGATCACCTCGCCGCGACGGACGTCGTAGAAGAGGCCGTTGATCGTGAAGTCGCGGCGCACCGCGTCCTCGTGCGGGTCGCCGAAGACGTTGTCGTTGCGGATCAAGAGGTCCGCGTCGTCGTCGACCGCGCCGAAGACCGGCGTGAGCTTCACCGGATCGGGCAGGTCCGCGCGCGCCTTCTCGGGGCGCTTCGCGTAGCTCGAGGTCCGGAAGGTCTGACCCGGGTCGCGGCGGAAGGTCGCGACCTCGATGATCTTTCCACCCGCGAAGAGGATGTGCGCGAGCCGGAACCGGCGCCCGATGACGCGGCAGTTCCGGAAGAGCCGGCGCACCTCGCTCGGACGCGCGCTGGTCGCGACGTCGAAGTCCTTGGGGTGCTGGTTCAACAGCAGGTCCCGCACGCAGCCGCCCACCAGATAGGCCTGGTGGCCGTAGTGGGTGAGGCGCTTGATGACCTTGACCGCGTCCGGATCGACCTCCTCCTCGGGGAAGGAGACGGGGTACACGGCCGGCGGCGGGCCGGCGAGCAACGCGGGCGACAGGTCGGCCTCGGCGTCGAGCTCGTCGTCGTCGTCCAGCGGTTCGGGGGGTATCTCGGCGTGGAGGTCCACGGGTTCGTCGGAAGATAGCCCGGGGATGGTGGGGCGCGCAGGTGGGAATCCCACGGCACCGGTCTCGGCCCGAGCCGCCCGGGGGCTTGCATTCGCCCGATTTGTAGTAATCTCCGCGGGTTGCCCGCCATCGAGCCTGGTCGAGGCGGAGCGAATTGGGTGTGCCCTTCGGGGCCCCCGGAGAGCCACGGATGAATTTCGAGACCCTCGCCGGCCGCGTGCTGGTGGTCGGATACCCGTCCACCGAGCCTCCGCGCGTCGTTCGTGACGCCTTGCAAGAGGGCTCCCTGGCGGGGGTCATCCTCTTCAAACGCAACCTCGTGGACGGCCCCGAGGCGGTCGCCGAGACCCTCGCGACCCTGAAGAGCCCCGAGCCGGCCCTGGTCGCGGTGGACCAAGAAGGCGGGCGGGTCGCGCGCTTCGGGCCGCCGGTGCTGAAACTCCCGCCGATGCGGGTGCTGGGCGAGCGGGACGACCTCGAGCTGACCCGTCGCTGTGGCCGGGTGCTGGGCCGCCAGCTCAAAGCCCTCGGATTCACGATGGATTTCGCGCCGGTGCTCGACGTCGACACCAACCCCGACAACCCCGTGATCGGCGACCGGAGCTTCGGCCGGGAGCCGGAGCGGGTGATTCGCCACGGCCTGGCCTTCGCCGACGGCCTCGCCGACGCGGGCCTGCTCGGCTGCGGCAAACACTTCCCCGGCCACGGCGACACCGACACCGACAGCCACTTCGCGCTTCCGACCCTGCGCCACGACCTGAAACGGCTCGAAGCCGTCGAGCTCGCGCCCTTCGCGGCCGCCTCCCGCATCCCGGCCCTCATGACTGCCCACGTGCTCTTCGAGGCCCTCGACCCCGAGGTGCCGGCCACGCTCTCGAAGGCCGTCGTCACGGATCTCCTCCGGGGCCGTCTCGGGTACCCTGGGGTCGTGATCAGCGACGACCTCGAGATGAAGGCGGTCGCCGACCGCTACGGGGTGTCCGAGAGCGCCGTGCGCGCGATCGAAGCCGGTTGCGATCTGCTCCTCGTCTGCAGCGATGTCGACGCGTGTTTTGCCGCGCGCGAAGCGTTGGCGCGTCGCGCCTCCGAGGACGCGGCCTTCGCGACGCGCCTCCGCGAAGCCGGCGACCGCACGCTCGCGATGCGCGCGAAGGTGCCCTCGACGCCGCTCTCGGGCGACGCCCTCCGCGACGCGTTGAACGACCCCGAAGCACGTGCTCTCGAAGAGGTGCTCGCGTGACCGACGCCGATCTCCGCCGGACCGCGCCGCCGCCTGCGTTGCCCGACCCGCCGAGCCACGCACGCCTCGACGGCGCCTGGCAGTGGGGCCGCTACCGCCACCCGATCCCGACGCCCGACCTCGGCA
The DNA here is from genome assembly GCA_020633125.1 of Sandaracinus sp. Classification (GTDB taxonomy): domain Bacteria; phylum Myxococcota_A; class Polyangia; order Polyangiales; family Houyiibacteriaceae; genus JACKEH01. The sequence goes on from JACKEH010000041.1 coordinate 29,194, forward strand.
CCGGCGTCGTGCGCCGCATGCGGCTCAAGGAGTGGCAGTACGTCTCGGTCGCGACCGAGCGTCTCTTCCTCGCGTTCGGGCTCGTGCAGCTCGGCTACGTGGCCAACGCGTTCCTCTATCTGGTCGATCGCAAACAACCGACGGTCGCCCGCGAGTACGAGGCGCTCTCGGTGCTCGGCCGGCACCTTCGTTTCGCGGAGAGCTCCACCAAGGGCGAGACGCTCTGGCGGCATCGCGACGCGGAGATTCGGGTCGCCGCACGAACCGGCGGTTGGGATGCCCGCCTCGACGTCGTGCTCGGTGAGCTCGCGGTCGCGGGTGGGTTTCACGTCGAGTCTGCGGAGTCGCTCGCGCTCCTGGTCGACCTCGGCAAGGATCGCCCCGCGTACACGCACAAGGCCGCGGGGCTTCGCGTGACCGGCTCGTTGCGGCTCGGAGACGAGAGCGTCGATCTCTCCGGCGGGCTCGCGACTCTCGACTGGACGCGCTCGCTGGCCGTGCGTGAGACCCGCTGGAAGTGGGCGAGCTTCGCCGGACGTGCGGGCGGTCGAAACGTCGGGTTGAACCTTTCGGCCGAGGTCTACGACGACGCGAACGGCGACTCGCTCGAGAACGCGTTCTGGCTCGACGGACGGGTGCTGCCGCTCGGCGGCGTGCAGTTCGAAGTGCCGCGCGAGCCGGGCGTCGGCGATTGGCGCATCGTCAGCCGCAAAGGCGACGAGGTCGACCTGACGTTCACGCCGCTCGGCGCCCGCGCGCAACACCTCGACATGAAGCTCGTGAAGAGCGACTTCGTGCAGCCCTACGGGCTCTTTCGCGGCAAGGTCGCCGGGGTCGAGATCGACCAGGTGATGGGCGTCTGCGAAGACCACACGAGCGTGTGGTGAGGCCCACGCTCCGGGCGCGCGTCGGTGAGGCCCACGCTTCGAGCGCGCGTGTGGTGAGGCCCGCGCTCCGGGCGCGCCGTGCACGAAGCTGTTAGCGTGCGCGCGTGCGTCTCGCTGCCCTCGCGTCGCTCGTCGTGCTCCTCGGAGCTCGCTCCGTCGCCGCGCACGAGGGCCGCTTTCCCGAGACGCAGCAGCTGCTCTTCGATGGCGACACGCTCGTCGGGGTCGCGACCACCGTCGGCCTGATGGTGCCGAGCGACGAGGGGTGGCGTTGGACCTGCCGCTCCGGCATCGGCCTGCGCGAGCAAGAAGACCCGATCTGGGCGCTCGCCGAAGGACGCTTCGTGGTGGCGAGCTTCGACGGCATCGTGCTCGGCGACCCCTGCTCGTTCGCCTACGTCCCGGCGCTGCAACGCCAAGTGGTGCTCGACGTGCACCGCGCCTCGAACGGCCGCTTCTTCGCGGTCACCTCGAACGGCAGCGGCCCGAACGCGCTCTGGAGCAGCGACGACGGCGAAACGTGGACGGCGGGCGTCACGCTGCCCTTGCCGACCCTCTTCGAACGCGTGCGCACCGCACCGTCGAACCCCGACGTCGTCTACCTCTCGGGCTTCGAGCCTCCCGAAGAATTCGGCGGCGTTCGCGACGCGGTGATCTGGGCGAGCACCGACGGGGGCGCGACGTTCGAGGAGCGGCGCCTCACCCTCGAAGCGGGCGAGGTCACCCTCTTCTTGCTCGAGGTCGACGCCACGAACCCGTCGCGGCTCTTCGCTCGAACGCTTCGTGACCTCGCCGCGCGCAGCATCTACGAGCGGGTGCTCGAGAGCGACGACGCCGGCGCCACGTGGAGCACGCGTTTCGAAGTGCCGCTCTTCGGTGCCTTCGCGCGGCGCGGCACCACGACCTACGTCGGCGGTCGCGATCCGGGCGAGCCCCCGCCGGTCCCGGGCGCGCCACCGCGGGAGCTCGGGCTCTGGCGCGCGGAAGACGGGGCCGACTTCACGCACGTGTTCGCGGACGGGCAGGTCAAATGCCTGAACGCGCGCGACGACGGGCTCTTCGCGTGTTTGGGCGGCGCGAGCCCCTTCGTGGTCGGGCGGTCGAACGACGACGGCGCCAGCTTCGCGTCGGTGCTCGCGTGGTCCGACGTCACGGGACCCGTCACGTGCGACGTGGACGCGCCGACCCCCACGCGCTGCGTCCCCGAAGAAGACGGGCACAACCGCGAGCATTTCGGGCTGCTCGACGCCGGGGTCGACGGCGGCGTGGGAAGCGGCGGCGGCGGCTGCTCGACCACCTCGCACCCCGGCGGGCTCGGGTGGCTGCTCGGGCTGCTCGCGTTTCGACGCACACGCCGTGGGCGCACGCTCGGCTGACGCGAGGTCACCTCGAGCGCCGACGGCGACAGCAGCTCACTCGGAGAACTGCTTCTCGTGCATCCACGCCGCGTGGCGGGGTGCCTTCTTCGTCCGCGACCACTCCTCGAGCATCTCCCACTTCACCTGGTCGAGTCGGCGCAGCTTCGCCTCCTCTTCGGGGTCGGGACAGGCGAGCTCGATCCGATGGCCGTTGGGATCGAAGAAGTAGATCGAGTGGAAGAGCGAGTGGTCCGTGACCCCGAGCACCTCGATGCCCTCCGCCTCCAGCGAAGCCCGAAACGCCAGGAGCGTCTCGCGGTCCGCGACCTCGAACGCGATGTGCTGCACCCACTCCGGAGTGTTGGGGTCCTTCCCCATCGCCGGCCGCGTGGGCAGCTCGAAGAACGCGAGCACGTTGCCGTTCCCCGCGTCGAGGAAGACGTGCATGTACGGGTCGGGCTCCTTCGTCGACGGAACCTGGTCCTCGGCGATCGCGAGGACGAAGTCCATCTTCAGGTGCTTGCCGTACCACTCGACGGTCTCCTTCGCGTCGTTGCAGCGGTAGGCGACGTGGTGGATCTTGCGGACCTTCATCACCGCACAAGCATCTCCCGCGCAGGCGGGCGCCTCAATCGCCGAGCGTGAGCGACGTCAGGCCGAGGTGACGTGAAGGCCCGAAAACCACGCATTCGTGGCCCCGCGCGTGCTCCGTGGCGAAAACCCTCGCGCGGCATGCAAGGTGGCACGGTTTGACCACCGTTCACGCCTCTCCGTATCCTGAAGGCTCGCGACCGGGCGCGTCGCGCTTGCTCGAGGCCGCCCCGGTGGCCGGAGGTTCGGGATGGTGCGTTTTCTTTTCTTTGCTTGGGCGTGCCTCGTGCTCGCCGGGGCCCCGCGTGTGTCGGCGCAGACCGACGACGAACGGGCCCAAGCCCGCGCGGCGTTCCAGCGCGGCGTCGAAGCCTACGGCGGCGAGCGTTTCGAAGAGGCGTTGCGCGCCTTTCAAGAGGCCTACCGCGTGGCGCCGCATCCGAGCGTCCGCGTGAACATGGCCAACTGCTACGAGCGCCTCTCACGCCCGATCGAGGCCCTCGACCACTTCGAGCGTTTCCTCGTCGAGGCCGAAGGCGCGAGCGACGAGCAGAAGCGCGAGGTGCGAGCCGCGATTCGGCGACTTCGCCAGCAAGTCGGCGAGGTCTTCTTCCGTGTTCAGCCCGAGGGCGCCTCGCTGCGCATCGACGGAACGACGACCCGCACGGCGCCGGTGCTCGAAGCCATCGAGCTCGCGCGTGGAACCCACGAGCTCGAGGTCACGCTCGACGGCTACCAGACCACGACTCGCAGCTTCGAGGTTCGTGGCGGCGACCGCGTGGAGCTGAACGTCACCCTCGAAGAGGCGGTCGAAGCGCCCGTGGAAGCGCCCGTCGCCACCCCGCTCGACGAAACGAACGCCGAAGCCTCCGTCGAAGCGTCGCTGCTGGCGCCCGTCGAAGAGCCCGAGGGCGATGGTGGTGGGCTGCGCCTCGGAGTGCCCTTCTACGCCTCGGCGGCAGCGACGGTCGCGTTGCTCGGGACGACCGTCGGTCTCGGCGTCGCGGCGCTCGGCGCGGAGAGCGACTTCGACGACGCCGTGATTCGGAGCAACGGCGCGCCGACCGCCGCCGAGCGTGAAGCGGCCCGCCAAGACGGGCTGGACGCGGATCGGAAGGCGACGCGCCTCGCGCTCGCGACCGACATCCTCGCCGTGGGCACCGTGCTCGCCGCGGGCGCCACCGTCTTCTTCTTGCTCTGGCACCCCGACGACGAAGACACCGCGACCACGCAGGTCGCTCCCTTGGCCGGCCCGAACGCCGGTGGCCTGATCGTGCGGAGGAGCTTCTGATGTCCATGCTCGTACGCTCGTGGAAGCTCGTCGCGCTCGTCGCGGTGGGAAGTGTGCTCGCCGGCTGCAGCGCGCTCGTGAACACCGACCCCGACGAGCTCGGCGGCGGAACCACCGACGGCGGCGTCGGCACCGACGGTGGCGGCGGATGCGCGGCCGGCTGCGACGACGGCATCGCCTGCACGGACGACTCGTGTGTCGGCGACGCCTGCAACTCGACGCCCAACGACGCGCTCTGTGCGCCGGGCGAGCGCTGCAACCCCGGCCGCGGTTGCGTGCCGCTTCGCTGCACCACGGACGCCGACTGCAACGACGGCAACGCCTGCAACGGCGTGGAGGTCTGCGGTGGCGCGGCGCCCGACGCGGTGACCGGTTGCTCCGCGGGCGGCGCGATCTCCTGCGACGACGGAGTGCCTTGCACCGCCGACCGCTGCGACCCGGACACGGGCTGCGTGAACACGCCGGTCGACGCCGCGTGCGACGACGGCGTGGAGTGCACCGTCGATCGCTGCGACGCGACCGCGGGCTGCTCGCGCACGCCCGACGACTCGCTCTGTGACGACGGCGTCTGCTTCACGGGCGGCACCTGCGACGCGACGCGAGGCTGCATGGGGGCCCGCGAAGTGAACTGCTCGGATGGCAACCCCTGCACGACCGACTCGTGCGTGGCCGGAGAAGGTTGCCGCAACGTCGAGACCGACGGCGACATGGACGGCTTCGCGCTCTCTGCGATGGGTCGCTGTGGCGGCGACGACTGCGACGACAGCAACGCCGCCATCTACCCGGGCGCCACCGAGCTCTGCAACGCGACCGACGACGACTGCGACGGACGCGTCGACGAGGACCCGAGCTGCGCGAGCGACCTGCCCGACGATTGCGACAGCGCGACCGCGATCACGCTCGTCGCGAACGCCGGCTCGATCACGGGCAGCTTCGAGGACCTGAACGACGACTACGACACGCTCTGCGAGACGAGCACCGGTTCGCGCAGCGCGATCGGCGGCACCTCGCGCGGCGCGTCGCCGGACGCGATTCACTACATCGACCTTCCGACGGGCACCTGGGACGTTCGCATCGACACCGAAGGCGCCTCGGTCGACACCGTGCTCGCCGCCTCCACGAGCTGCGGCGACTTCGAGCTCGGCGGGCTCGGTTGCAACGACGACGCGAACCTCGGGGTCTCGACCTTCAGCCGCATCTGGCTGCATCGCGCCGGCTCGGGTTTCTCGACCACGCGCATCTACCTGCTCGTCGAGCCCTACGGCACGAGCGCCTCGGGCGACTACACGATCAACGTGAGCGTCACCTCGGCCGCCGCGGATCGTTGCGGCGCCGCCCTCGACATTCGCGGCGGTGGCACCGTGATCGGGTTCGCTGCGGTGGCCTCGGGTGCAGCCGGCGGCGCCCGCGGGTCCTGCCAGAGCGATGGCTCGTTCCTCGAAGGCGAGCACCTCTTCTTCTACGGCCCCGCGTCGCGTGAGAACCCGGCGGTCTTCGAGATCTACGCACGGACTCACACGCCCGACGTGTACACGCGCTTCGTGTGCAACGACAGCGACACCGAAGGCGAGTGCGCCACGAGCTCGAACATCGGAGGCGGCCTCAACCGGGCGCGCATCCAGGTGAACGGCGGCAACTTCGTCTTCGCCGACGGGCTCACGGGCAGCGGGAACGTGTACTCGCTCTACTACGATCCGTGATTCGTAGGTCGAACCACGAACGAGGGCGCGGCCGCTGGGCTGCGCCCTCTTCGTTTCCGTCGCTCACCCGAGCCCCCCGCGGCCGTGCCCCGAGGCACGTCGTCGGCGCCGAGCCCGAGCCGAGCGAGTTCACTTGCGGGCTTCGAGCTCTTCCCATCGCGCCATCAGGCGTTCGACCTCGGCATGCGCGGCGTCGCGGTCGGCCGTGAGCTTCGGAACCTCCGGCGCGCGGTCGACGTAGGTCGCGGGGTCCGAAAGCAACGCGTCCAGCTCGGCGACGCGTGTCTCGGCGACCTCGATCGCCTCCATCATCCCGTCGAGCTCGCGCTTCTCCTTGGACGAGAGCCCGCTCTTCGGCTTCGGCGGCGCGCTCGCACGCACCTCGGCGACCGCGGCCTTCTCGGTCGCGAGCCGCTCGGACTCGCGCGCCTGCTTCAGACGGCGGAAGGTGTCGTAGCTGCCCTCCCAACGGGTCACGACGCCCTCGCCCTCGAACTCGAGGATCGCGGTGCAGACGCGGTCGAGGAAGTAGCGGTCGTGGCTGACCACCAACGCCGTGGTGTCGTTCTCGACCAACATCTCTTCGAGCGCGCCCAGGGTCGCGACGTCGAGGTCGTTGGTCGGCTCGTCCAGCAAGAGCACGTTGGCCGGCTCGAGCAGGAGCTGTGCGAGCCGAACTCGCGCGCGCTCGCCGCCGCTGAGGTTTCCGACCTTCTCGCGCACTCGCTCCGGCGGAAAGAGGAAGCGTGCGAGGTAGGTCCGCACGTCCATGGTGCGCTCACCGATCGTGAGCTTCTCCTTCGGCCCGGCCACGTTCTCCGCGATCGATTGGTCGTCGACGAGCCCGCTGCGGGTCTGATCGAAATACGCGAAGCGCGTGCTCGACCCGACCACGACCTCACCCTTCGTCGGCGCCAGGTCGCCCGTCACCGCGCGGAGCAAGGTCGTCTTGCCCGCGCCGTTCGGTCCGACGATGCCGATGCGGTCGCCCTTCTGCAGCACGAAGTCGAGCTCTTTCACGAGCGTTCGGCCCGCGATCGCGAGGTCGACCTTCTTCAGCTCGAGGATGGTCTTGCCGAGGCGCGTCTGCTGCAGGGACAAGGCCGCCGTGCGCTCTCGGCGCGGCCCTTCCTCGGCCAACGCCTCGTGCGCGCGACCGATGCGCGCCTTCTGCTTCGTCGAGCGCGCCGAGGGCGAGCGCCGGAGCCAATCGAGCTCCTTGCGCAGGAAGTTCTGACGGTTCGACTCGGCGCGCTCGGCGAGCGCCATGCGCTCCGCCTTCGATTCGAGGTAGGTGCTCCAGCCGCCGTCGTAGACGTGCACCTTCCCGGCATCGAGCTCCCACGTCTCGTCCGTCACGCGGTCGAGCAGGTAGCGGTCGTGGGTGACGAGCAGCACCGCGCCGCGGAAGCGGGTCAGGATCCAGTTCTCGAGCTGCTCGATCGCGTCGGTGTCGAGGTGGTTGGTCGGTTCGTCGAGGATCGCGAGATCCGGTCCTTCGACGAGCAGCCGCGCGAGCGCCACGCGACGCTTCTCGCCGCCGCTCATCCGGTCCACGACCCGCTCCACGTCGGGAAGCCCGAGCGCCCGCAGCGCGGCGGGCACGACGTGGTCCGCGTCCCAGCCGCCCAAACGCTCGACCTCGGCCGCGGCCTCGGCCTGCATCGCGAGCACCGCCTCGAGCTCGCCACGACCTTCGGTCAGCGCGTGCGTCGCTTCGTCGTGCCTTCGCCGGGCGGCTTCCCACGCGGCCAAGCCTTCGCGCACGACCTCCGCCGCGGTCTTGCCTTGGGCGAAACGCGGCTCTTGCGAGAGGTACGCAACGACTGCGCCCCCACGCAAGATCACCTCGCCTCCGTCGGCGTCCTCGTCACGTCGGCGCGCCTCCGAGGCGGCGCCCGCCGTCGGCCCCGCTCCCGAAGCGAGGATACGTGCGAGCGTCGACTTACCGCTCCCGTTCACGCCGACGAGGCCGACGCGACGCCCCTCCTCGATCGAGACGTCCACCCCGTCGAGCAAGACACGAGGGCCGAACGATTTCTGTAGTCCGCGGGCGACGAGCAAGGGCACGGTTGTTGATACTCCGGTCGACGCGCGCCGAGACTCGGCACGTCGTCGCGCAGGGGTGTGCAACGAGGAACCCGCGGCGGCAAACGCACGATTTTCCTGAAGGGTCCGTCCCTGACCCTCCCCAGCGCGAGAGACTCCCGACGCCACGTCTTTTCGGAGGCCCCGTCCCCGACCCCGCGATCACGTCCCCTGCCACGAACGCTCGGTTTCGACAGGAGACTCGGAGCCCACCATGGATCATCCCCGCCATTCGATTCTTCCCGTCGACCACTGGACCAGCGACCTCGAGGACGACGACCTGCGTGGCCTCGCCGACCGGCACCACGTCAGCTTCGAGGTCCACCCCCACGAGCTCGCCTACGAGGGCGAGGTCCGTCGCGACGGCTGGGTGGTCGACCTCTACGGCGAGCGCTCCGAAGCGGACGCCGAGCTACACCTTCGCGACGCAGCCGCACATCTCGACGACGTCCTGCGCGCCATCGCGCGCTCCGTGGTGCCCGACGACACGCACTCCGTGCACATCGAGCTCTCGCCCTTCACCGGCGCGGTTCGGGTCGACCCCCATCGTGGCTTCGCCGAAGAGGTCCGGCTCCGCATGACCATCGAAGCGATGACCACCGCGCGCGCGAGCTTGGTCGACGGAGTCGAGATCGATCGGCTCGCGACCATCACCCAGCGCCTCGAGGAGCTCGGCTGCCGACGACGATGAGCGACGCCCCGCGACCGTCTTTGGCGACCCTCGTACGCGAAGGGCTGCTCGTTCGCCCCGGCGAGGGCGGGCGGGTCGCGCTGCTCTTCGCGCACCTGCTCCTGGCGTCCGCGATCTTCGTCATGGGGCGCGCGGTTCGCGACACCCTCTTCCTCAGCCGCTTCTCGCTCGACGCGCTGCCCTGGATGTTCGTCGCCTACGGCGTCGCGAGCGCGATCACCGTCGTGGTGTACGCCCAGGTCGCCGACCGCGCGCCGCGGGACCGCATGATCGCGATCTGGTCCGCGCTCGGCATCACGACCTACGTCGGCACCTGGTTCGCCGTGCGTGCCGAACAGGCGTGGATCTACCCGACCTTCTACGTCTGGTCCGAGGTCTTCGCGAACCTGCTCATCTCGCAGTTCTGGACGCTCGCCAACGACGTCTTCGACCCCCGCTCGGCCAAGCGGCTCTTCGGCACCGTCGGCGCCGCGCGCGTGCTCGGCATCATCGTCGTCGGCCTCGTGACCGGCGTCGTCGTGCGCGCGATCGGCACCGAGCAACTCCTCTTCGTGCTCTGCGGCATGCTCGCCGTCGTCGCCGCGCTCGCGCTTCGACTCGGGCGCGAGGTGCGTCCCGCGCCACGCCCCGTCCGGTCCCGTCGCCAGCGCCGACCTCCCCCGAGCGTCCTCCGCGACCGCTACGTCGGCGCGCTCGCGCTCATGATGCTCTTGGCCTTCGCGAGCCTCACCGTCGGCGACTACCAGTTCAAGGCGATCGCCCGCGAGACCTACCGCGAGGACGCGCTCGCCGCGTTCTTCTCCTACTTCTACGCGGGCGCCGGCATCCTCGCCTTCGTCTTCCAGCTCGTCGGCACGCCGCGCATCTTGCGCCGCTTCGGCGTCGGCGCAGGCATGGCCGTGATGCCCGGCGTCTTCGGCGTCGCCAGCGCGGCGCTGCTCGCGATGCCCAGCCTCGCCTTCGCATCGGCGATGAAGTTCGCGGACAACGGCTTCCAATACACGATTCACGAGACCACGCTTCAATCGCTCTACGTACCTTTCCCGGCCGCGGTGAAGGTACGAACCCGTGCGTTCCTCGACGCGGTCGCCAAGCCGCTCGCGTACGGCTTCGGCGGCGTGTTGCTGCTCCTCTTCGCGCACCCGCTCGGCACGGTGGGCCTCTCGTGGGTCGCGCTCGCCACGACCGTCGCGTGGATCGCCCTCGTGCCCTTCGTACGCAAACGCTACGTGGCGCGCCTGCAGGCCACGCTTCGCGTGCACGGACTCGACGAGCACGACGCGCCGGTCCTCGACGCACACGCGCGCGCCGCGATGCAGCAGGCGTTGTCGAGCGAAGATCCTCGCCACGTCGTCGCCGCGCTCGACGCGCTCGGAGACGCGGTCGAGCCCGCCGCCGCCGCCGAAGCGCTCGCACGCCTCGCGAAAGATTCGGAGCCCGCCGTTCGCGCCACCGCGCTGCAGCGCCTCGGTGGTCTGCCGAGCGACGCGCTCGCGCCCCTGCCGCTCGCCCACGCGCTCGAAGACGCCTCCGCCCCCGTGCGCGCCGCCGCGTGTGGCGCGCTGGCCGCCCGCGAAGCC
>JACKEH010000042.1 GCA_020633125.1 Sandaracinus sp.
CGGCCGGCGCGGGCAGACGTTCGGTCAGCACGTCGGCGACCTCGAGCAACGCGGCCATGCTCGGACCAGCGGAGAAGAGCCCCGTGAGCACACCGGCCGCGACGAGGAAAAGCACGAGCTGCAGCTCCGGTGAAACCGGAAGCGCGACGAGCCATTCGGCGACGTTTCCGAAGACCCCGGCGCGACGCACCACGCCGACCATGACGAAGAGCGCGAGCAAGAAGAGCGTCGCTTCCACGTCGACGCGGGATCGAACGAGGCGCTCTCCGAGCGCGCCTTGGGTCGCGAGCAACGCGCCGACCCCGAGCCAAGCGACCAGCTCCGGCCCGTAGCCTTTGTCGGCGGGCGCGAAGGTCCACGCGAGGATCATCGTGCTCAACAGACCCGCCGCGAGCGCGAAGCGGCGACGTTCGAGCTTCACGCCACGGTGCAACGCACGCATCGTCGCGACCGAGAGCCGCGCCGCGAGCGCGTCCTTCGGCTCGCGCCCCGCCGGCCGCACGACGAGCTGCACCGCGAGCACGAGGAGCCCGAGCGCGATCACCGTCGGCGGAAGCGCGAGCACCAGGTAATCGGCGAAACGCATCGCCCCGCTGCCCAAGAGCAAGATCGCGGGGAAGTCTCCGATCGGCGTCGCTGCGCCGCCGAGGTTGCACGCGACGAGCATCACGCCGAGCGTCCACGAGGCGTAGCGCTGCGTGACGCCCATGAGCGAGAGCAGGATGTGCACGACCGGCAGCACGAGGAGCAGCGCGGTCAGGTTGTTCACGAGCCCGCTGACCGCCCACATCCCGATCGCGAGCCAAGGCAAGAGCCGCCGTGGATCGCCGGCGCTTCGCTCGGAGAGCGCGACGGCGAGCCGCGAGAACACCCGCGTGTGGACGAAGACCTCGCTCAACAAGCCGAGCGTGACGAGGATGACGAGCACGTCCCACGGGACTTCGGCGAGCACCTCGGCCGTGGTGCCGATCCCGGTCGCGGTGGCGAGCAGGCACGCGAGCGCGGCGCCCGCACCGACGACGATCATGCGGCGCGAAGGCCACGCCGCTTGAACCACGAGGACGACCACGAGCAGCAACGCCGGTGCGAGCGCGATCAAGACGAGCACCTCTCCCACGACGGGCTCATTCGGCGCTCCTCTCGGCCGGCTCGATCAACGCCGTCAGCTCGGTCAGCGGGTGCTCGTGCAGGAACCTCGGGTACACGTAGAGCGTGTCGCGCAGGAGGTTCCATCCGACGAAGGCGCGAAACTGGGTGCGAACGTCGGAGCCGAGCAAGCGCAACCACGCGGGTCGCACGTGCGCGTGACGCCCGTCGTGGCCGTAGACGAAGGTCACGACCGCGCTCCGCGCCCCTGCCCACGCGTGAAAGGAGCCGAGGTCGGTGCGGCGCACGCGTCCGTCGTAGTTCGCGAGCACGCGGTCCCAGTTCGCGTCGAGCACCGAATACTCGAGCAACGCGATCTCGACGTCGTCGGCGAGCGCAGGCATGAGCGCATCGAGCGCGTCGCTCTCCATTCCGACGACGAGCACCCGTCGCGAGCCTTCGAGCACGCGCAGCACCGCGTCGACGTCGAGGCTCGGCGCACGCGCACCTTCGAGCCACTCGGCGGCGACGGCGTCGAGCACCGGAAACGCGCGCCCGAGCGCGTCGCGAAGCGCTTCGACCTCGGTCGCGCCTCCGGCCGCGGCGACCTCGCGCACGAAGAGCCACGCCGCGCTCGCGAACCCGAGCTCCCCCGCCGCCACCTCGAACGCTTGTTCGGTTCCCGCGGGAATGCTCATCGTGCGCGCGGGGCCCGGGATCGCCGCTTGGGTTCGGGCGGCGGCTCCGACGGCTCGGAGGGCCGCGGCGGCAGGCGGTTCAACATCGACGCGAGGAGCTGCATCATCATCGCGTTCGCCAACGAGTGTTGCGGCGGTCCGTCGGTGAGACAGTCGATCATCGCTGCCTGCTCCGCGCTTCCCTCCGCGGCGAGCAGCGCGAGCGGCTCCGTCGGTACTCCGAGCGGAAAGACGTCGTCCTCCCCCGTGCGCTCGTGGGGCGGAACCCGCATCGGCACCGGCGCCTCACGCACCGACGTCTCCGACGTCTGGGGCTCGGGGAGACGCGAGAGGACCTCGCCGAGGAGCCGGAGAAGCACGTAGTTCGCGCCACGGTGGTGGGCGGGCCCCGACTCGAGCACGCAGCGCAACACGAACTCGCGATCGGCGGCGTTCGGCAGACGCGCGACGAGCTGCGCGTCGAGCTCCTCACGCCGAATGAACGCCCCCACCGCCGACGAAGGTACGTGCGAGCGCTTGTGGGGTTTGTGTGGCTTGTGCGGCTTGTGAGGCTTGTGCGGCTTCGCCATCGCCGACCGTTCTACCACGGCGCTCTCGGGATCCCGTTCACGTGGTGGTCGACGAATCGCGCGGCATCGGCTCGCGGGCCGCGAGCTTGGCGCGTCGCATCGCGGGCACGTTGAGCGCCGCGCCGAGCACGATGCCGCCGAGCGCGAGCCCACCGGCGATCCAAAGCGCGGGGCGCGTCGTCGCGAGCCCGGGAAGGCCGTTGAGCCCGACGCCGATCCAGACCGCGACCACCGCGAGATCGAAGCCGACCAACGCCGTCTCCGCGAAACGCAGCAACGCCAAGCGCCGCGCCGGCGGTCCTTCGCCGTTCGCCGCCACGTAGGCCGCGGCGAGCAACGCCGCCGTCCCCACGAGCAACAACCCGACGCTCCACCACAGCCGCGTCGGCGGCCCGTAACCGTCGCCGCCGAGCCCGGCCCAATGCAGCGGCACGATGCCGGGAAGGAGCGGCAACAACGTTCGAAAGAAGAACCCGGCTTCGAGCACGAGGCCCGCGTGAAGCAGGTGATGCGCCGCCGAAGGACGAATCGCCGGCAGGCGCTCGGGCTGACGCCACCACGCCAGACGCGCCGCGAGGCCGAGCAACATCGGCGCGACGGTCACGGAGATTGCGACGCTCCCGAACGCGACGATCGGATCCCCGAAGATCACGGCGCCGAGCGCCAGCACGACGAGCCCCACGTTCGACGTGCGCACCGCGGAGCGCCAACCGCGATCACGCGTCGTCTCCGCGACCGGCACCCCGGCGAGCCGACCGCTGCCGCGTCGCCCCGCGAGTCGGTCGACCGCGAAAGCGACCAAGAGCGCCACGACCGCGATGCCGATGCGGGGGCCCCAACCGATCTCGAACGCCATGAGCCGCGAGAGGATCGCGCACCTCGCGACCCGAGAAAATGCCCGTCCGCACGGCGCCGGAACCGAAGGGACGGAAAAACGAAAGGCCCGCCGAAGCGGGCCCATCGTTCGCGAACGGGTCGGCTCAGTTGCCGCCGCCCTGCACCATGGCGCGAAGCTCGGCCATCTTCTGCTGCACCTCGGGGCGCTGCATGACCGCCTGGCAGCTCTCCATGTTCTGCATGGCGTACGCCGGGACGCTGCACTGCTGCGCGTCGGCGGGGAGCTGACGGCACGCCGTGATGTACTGATCGCGCGTCGGAACGGGGTTCTGCATGCCGCCGGGGGGCAGGTTCTTCTGAAGCGCCGCCATCATCGCGGTCATGCCGTTGTAGGCGACCTCGCAGGGCTCGCCACCCTCGGCCATGCCCGCGGCCTGAAGCGCCTCACCGAGCGCCGCGCCCAGCTGCTGAAGGCCCTGCGCGCCCTGGTTGGTGCCGGCTCCCGCCGCCGCCTCACCCGCCACGGCCGGGACCTCGGCCGCCACGTCTTCGGCCGCCATGGTCGTCGCCTCGGCGACCGCCATGTTCATCGACTCTTCGAGCTGCGCCGCGAGCTCGTTGGCTTCCGCCTGCGCCGCCTCTTCGTTGCCGCCGCACGCCGCCGCGAAGATCGCGAGCCCACACATCCAATTCTTCCAGCTCATCGAGATTCCTCCATCCGGCGTGCTCGCCGGCGCGGTCGGACTACCACGAACGTCCGCCTCCAGAAAAGTGCCCGTCCTACGTCCCCGCCTCGACGGACCTTCCCCGGCCAGCGCCCACGTCGTGGGAGGGGCCCCGCGCCCGGCCGCAGGGGGCATCCGCCGCCGGCCCACGTACACCGCGCCATGCTCGCCGACGACGAAGAGATACTCGTGATCCCGGAGGGATGGGCCGCCCACCTGGACGCGCGCCCGGGCGGACGCCTCTCTCTCGCGCGGGTGCGGCAGGTGCTCGACGACCCCTACGCGGGCGACTCGCGCGAGTTCGGCCGCGTCGCCCGCGACCGCCGCGACGGTGCCTACACCTTCGTCGCCGAGCTCGGCCTGGACGCGCTCCCGGAGCTCGAGGCGATGGCACCCATCGGCGGCTGGATGGACGCCGAAGAACAACGCGCGGCCGGCGAGGCGATGGCCGTGCTTCCGAGCGACGCGGCCTTCGATGCCCTGCTCGCCCGCGCGACCCAGACCCTCGTCGCCACGCGCGGCTTCGACGACTCGTCGGGACGAAACGAGCGTTACTTCGGCGAAGCGCTCCGAAGCGCGATGGCACGTTTCCCTCGCCGGGCGCTCCGCCTGCTCGCCGCACGCGCGGTCGGCCGCGGGCAGAGCGCCGAGCGGTTCGCGTCGTTGCTCGAACCTCACGTACGTCGCCATCGAACGCTCGCGCGCGAGGTCGTGGGCGCGCTGCCGGAAGCCTCACGTGCCGTGGTCGAGGCAGTTCTACGTGCGGCCGACGTGCCGGTCGCGCCCGACGCCGACGTGCCGGCGGTGCTCCGCGATCCCTGGGGCAAGAAGAAGCCGCCGAAGATGCCGGGCTTCTGGGATCCGAGCGCGCTTCCACCGCCGGAGCTCCACGGTGCCCGCGGCGCGCTTTCCGAAGCCGCGGTCCAACGTCTCGGCGAGGTGCTCGCGAAGAGCAAGGTCGGCGCGCTGCACCCCGCGGTCGTCGCGACGCGCGAGGCCTGCACGGCACGCTCGCTGGCGCGTTTCGCGTGGGCGCTCTTCGAAGCGTGGCTTCGCGACGGCGCGGTGCCCAAAGACAAATGGGCGTTCCTGCAGCTCGGCTGGCTCGGCGACGAAGAGCTCGCACATCGACTCGTCGCGCGCCTCAAAGAGTGGCCGCGGCAAGGCGCCGCCAAACGCGCCGAGCTCGGCCTCGACGTGCTCGCGCAGATGCAGGGCGACGTCGCGCTCGTGTTGATCGACGGCCTCGCGCAGAAGGCGAGCAGCAAGTCGTTGCGCAAGAACGCGGCCAAGAAGATCGCCGCCGTCGCTGCGGAGCGTGGGCTCGGGGCCGAAGAGCTCGCCGATCGTCTGGTGCCGACGCTCGGCTTGGACGCCGAAGGAAGCACCTGGCTCGACTTCGGGCCGCGGCGTTTTCGCGTGGGCTTCGACGCGGCGCTGCGCCCCTTCGTCCGCGACGAGAAGGGCGAACGTCGCGCGAGCCTTCCCAAACCCGGCAAGAACGACGACGCCGAGAAGGCCGCCGAAGCCGAAGCGCGCTTCAAGGCGCTCAAGAAGAGCGTGCGCGCGGTGGCGTCGATCCAGCTTCGTCGTTTGGAGCATGCGATGGCGCGCTCCCGACGCTGGTCCGCCGACGAGCTTCGCACGCTCTTCGCGCTGCACCCGCTCCTGCGGCATCCGGTGCAAGCGCTCGTGTGGGGCGCGTACGACGACACGGGGCTTCGACGTGCGTTTCGCGTGTGCGAGGACGGCACGTTCGCGGACGTCGACGACGCGGTCGTGGTGCTCTCGCCCGACGCCGAGGTCGGCCTCGCCCACGCGCTCGAGCTCGACGACGCCGAGCGCGCGCGTTGGGGCGAGCGGCTCGCGGACTACGAGCTGCTCGAGCCTTTCGTACAGCTCGGTCGGGAGGTCTACCGCGTGACGCCCGAACGTTCGCGCGACGCATGGATCGCGGAGGTCACCTCGGGGGCGGTCGAAGCGACACGCGTCGCGGGACTCGAGAGCCGCGGGTGGATGCGGGGTCCGGTCGGCGACGGCGGGGTCTGGAGCGACGTCGAGCGCGACGGCCTTCGCCTTCGCCTCGACCCCGGCATTCCGGTCTACGCGCTCGCCGACGCACCGCCGCAGCGCCTGTGGATCGAGGCGCTTCGTGGCTCGTCGCTCGACCGACTCTCGGACGTCGGGTTCAGCGAGCTCGTACGCGATCTGCAAAGCCTGCGCGGCTGAGCCACGCGCGAAGCGAGGTCAACCGCCGTCGCGGAGCCGCGGACCCGACGTCACGCCGCGCGCAGCTGCGACTTGAGCTGCTTGGCCGCGAGCGCGTAACCGCCGTCGGCGCCGTCGACGAAGTGCACGTGGTTCGCCTGCAGGTCGGTGATGATGCAGGTCATCAGCGCCGCCTCGGCCGCGTGAATCCCGTAGACCAAGCGCCCCGCGCGGTGCTCGGCGTCGAGGTAGGACTCGAGGGTGCGCCGCTGCGCGTCCGTGACGTCGAGCACCATGCGCAACGTGTCGTCGAACTTGCGGTAGTCGGTGTTCGCCGCGACGGCCTCACGGTACGTCTCGCCGGGGAAGCCGAGCGCGTTCCAGCCCTTCGCGAGCAGCATGCGACCGATGCGCGTGACGGTGCTCGCTTGCAAGCGACGCCACACGAAGCCGAGCCCACGCGCGCGCCCGCTCAGGAGCTTCGCTTCGGCCTCGAAGAGCTTCGTCTGCGTCGCGAGCCGCAAGTTCTCGATCGCCACCGGGCGACCGTCGCCTTCGAGGATCGACTCGATGCGCCGCACGACCTCGCCGTAGATCGCCGCGGCTTCGCCTCGGTCGCCGGCACGCGCCTGCACCAAGAGGCTGATCACCTGATCGCGCGTCGCGGGGAGCGGCTGCCATCGGCATTGAAAGCCGGTGAAGTCCGCCGTGGCGTCGCCCTCGCCGACCTCGTGCTCGGGACCGAGCTCGGGATCTTTCACCCGCCGCTCCGCCTCGGAGAGCCCACTTCCGCCGAACATCGCGAAGACCGCGTCGACGCTCGCCCGATAACGCGCGACCAAGACTTCGTGTCCCGCCGCGCGCAACGTCGACACCGGCACGAGCCCCGCGCGAAGCTCGAGATCGAACGCGCTCCGCGCCGTCGCTTGAAGACCACGCAGCGCCGGCCGGACCACGTCGAGCCGTGACTCCGGCACCAACAAGGTCGCGCCGTCGCCTCCGAAGACGAAGGGAATCTCGACGTCGGGCAGCGCATTGCGCACCGCGACGATCGACGCGACGCCGAGCGCGTTCACGTCCTTGTAGCGACCCGCCTCGATCGCCTTCGTCGAGCCACGCACGTCGGTGATGACGACCACCCAACTCGAAGGCGCGGGCGAGTAGGCATCCAGCGTCGCGACGTCCTCGAAGCGCGTCAGCTCTCCGAGCTGGGCATAGAACCCCTCGTCGTTCGTCCCCGCCATGGCGCTCACGGTACCCCAGGTTCGGGGCCACCCGCTCGGGGGAGACGACTTCGCGGGGCCCGAGGAGAAGCGCCCCGCTCGCACGGTGACGCGACTCACGGCCAAAGGGGGTCGGAGTTGGCGAGACTCTGCGCGCCAGAAGTAGCACTTCTTACTTTTTACAGCTTGATCCGACGACGGTGCAGTCGGCTCGAATCGGAGGTCACGATGGGAACGAAGCTCTTTCTGTCGGTGGTGCTCGCGCTGGTCGTCGGTTGTGGCGGCGGCGGTGGAACGGCCGACTCGGGTCGTCCTTCGTTCGACGCTGGAGCTCGCGATGCTGGCGCGAGCCCCGACTCCGGCGGGAGCGACGGCGGCGCGGTCGACACGGGTGTGGACGAGCCGGACGGCGGCGACGACGCGGGCGTCGATCCAGACGCCGGCCTCGATGCCGGGACGAGCGCCGACGACGCGGGCACGATCGCCGACGATGCGGGAACGAGCACGGACGCGGGCACCAGCCCCGACGCCGGCACCACGGTGCCGCCCGACGTCGTCGGTCCCTTCACCGTGACCCGCCAAACCGGACGCGTGAGCGGCAGCGACGTCACCGCCTTCGTCCCGAACGTCACGAGCCCGGCGCCCCTGGTCCTCTTCAAGCACGGCTTCCAGCTCGCCACGAGCAACTACGCGACGACGCTCGAGCGCCTCGCCTCGCACGGCTTCGTGGTGGTCGGCATCGACAGCGGCGGAGGACTCTTCGGAGGCCCGACCAACGCCGCCGAACGTGACGGCGCGATGGCCGCGATCGATTGGGCCACGTCGACCGCGCCCTTCGCCTCGCGCGTGGACGCCACGCGCATCGCCGCCGCCGGCCACAGCCGAGGCGGCAAGGTCGCGGTGATGATCGCGGCCGCCGACGCTCGGGTCGGCGCGGCGCTGCTTCTCGACCCGGTCAACGGCTGCGGACCCGGCCAGAGCTACAGCGCCGACTGCCCCGACGTGACCAGCATGGGCTTCGCCCCCGCCCTCACGATCCCGGTCGGCGTGATGGGCGAGACCAACAACGCCGCCGGCGGCTTCATGCCCTGCGCCCCCGCGGACCAGAACTACCAAACGGTCTTCGACGAGCTCGACGCCGCAACGTGGGCGGTGGCGTGGACCTTCACGGGAGCCGACCACATGGACTTCGCCGACACCGCGGGCTTCGCCGGCGCCGCCTGCCCCGACGGCCCCGGCGACGACGCCACCATCCGCAACCAGGTCCGCGCCATGATTGTCGCCTTCTTCCGCCGCCACTTCGGCGGAGAGACCGCCATGGACGAATGGCTCACGGGAGCCCGAGTCCCCACCGGCGTCACCGTCGAAGGCCCCTGACCGAGTCTCCTAGCCACCAATTTATCAGCAAGTACAGACACTTGCAAAAATGGTGGACCCTTCCGTCGGGGAGGATCGCAGCCCTCCACAAGGCCGAAGGCCGAGACCCGTACACGCCACCAACCCACCCGCGCCACTCCCGCGGCCCGATCATGGTCAGGGTTTCGAAAGGGGCGACCAGCCCCTTCGCCAAGTACAGACACTTGCAAAAATGGTGGATCCTTCGTCGGGGAGGATCGGACGAATGGCTCACGGGAGCCCGAGTCCCCGCCGGCGTCAGCGTCGAAGGCCCCTGACCGAGTCTCTGAGACACCAATTCCTCAGCAAGTACAGACACTTGCAAAAATGGTGGATCCTTCCGTCGGGGAGGATCGCAGATCCTTCCGTCGGGAGGACCGGTAGGCGGTAGGCGCGCAGGCCGTAGGCCGAGCACCGCAGCCCCGCACGAGGCCGAAGGCCGAGCCCCGTACACGCCACCAAACCACTCGCGCCACTCCCGCTGCAACACGGCTCGCAGGGTTTCGAAAGGGGCGGCTAGCCCCTTCGCCGCGGAGCACCGCAGGAGGCGACCGGAGCGAAGCGTAGGGAGATCTCCGAGGCACGGAGGGGAAGGGGGAGGCAGAGCCTCCCCACGTGGGCGGTAGGCGCGCAGGCCGCAGGCCGAGCACCGCAGCCCACAAAACACCGTGAGCCGCCTCACCGGGACCCAGCCCGCGCCTTGACGTAAACGACCATAGCTGGAAGTAGAACTTCCAACTTTATGCGTATCACGACCTCGATGGGTTGGGTGTTGCTCGCACTGGCTGCCTGCGCCCCGGACGACAGCTGCGACGACGCGCGTTTCGACGAGGTCGGGCCCTACGCATCCGGGGTCACGACCCTCGACGTCGACGGCGTGTTGGTCGAGGTCTGGTACCCCGCATCGCTCGAGAGCACGGCCGGCCTCGCCCGCGACGTGTACGACATGCGGGACACGCTCCCCGCGGACACCCGCGCGACGATTCCCGCCGACGCGCCCACGACCTACGTGATGGACGCCTACCGCGACGTGCCGGTCGCGAGCGGCTCGTTCCCGGTCGTCTACTTCAGCCACGGCCTCGGCGGCTTCCGCCTGCAGTCGACGGCGATCACCACGCACCTCGCGCGCTGGGGCTACGTCGTCGTCGCGCCGGAGCACGCCGAACGAAACCTCGAGGCGGTGCTCCTCGCGACGCGCGGCGAAGGCGCGATCACCGACGAAGCCGTCGACCAGATTACCGCGGCGCACGCCCGCATGCAGACCGAGAACGAAGCCGGCGGCTTCTTCGCCGGCAACCTGGATCTCTCGCGCGTCGCCATCGGCGGGCACTCGGCCGGCGGCGGCGCGGTGCAGGTGCTCGTGGACGACGGCGCGCTCGGCGTGACCTCGTGGTTCGGCCTCGCCACCGTCGCCGCGCCCCTCCGCTCGACCACCCCCGGCGTGATGCTCGGCGGCACCGTCGACACGCTCGCCACCGAACGAGCGATGACCGACCTCTGGACGAACCGCACCACCGCGTCGTCCGGAGCCTTCGTCGAGATCGCCAACGCCGGTCACCTCGCCTTCACCGACATCTGCTTGATCGGTCGCGAGCGCGGCGGCGTCCTTCAGATCGCTCAAGACGCTGGCCTCGAGCTCGACGACCTCATCGTCCAGCTCGCCACGGACGGCTGTCAGCAGGGCGCGCTTCCGGCCGAGCAGTCGTGGCCGGTGACCCGTCACTACTTGGTCGCGCATCTGCGCGCGACGCTCGGCGCGCCCGGCGAAGGCCTCGACGACTCCGGACTCTACGGCGTCGACGGTTGCTTCGACGGTCTCGTCGCCTCCGTGTCGGAACGTTGAATCCGACACGCGCTTCTTCTTCGAATCTCTCTTGTCTTGGTTGGGTGGAGGTCGTGATGAACAAGCTGCTTGTCTTGGTGGTGCTCGCGTCGATCGCGTGTGGTGGAGACGACGACGGACGCACGACGCCGACGCCCGGCGTCGACTCGGGAACCCCGATGCCCGGCGTCGACTCCGGCACGCCGATGCCCGGCGTCGACTCCGGCACGCCGATGCCCGGCGTCGACTCCGGCACGCCGATGCCCGGCGTCGACTCGGGAACCCCGATGACCGGCGACCGTGACCCGCGCCTTCAGACCAACCCGGCCGCCGGTCAGGTCTCGTGCGGCACCATGACCTGCAACGTTCCCTCGCAGACCTGCTGCACCACGCTCTTCCCGCAGGGCCAGACCTGCCAGGCGGCGGGCTCCTGCAGCGGCGGCACCTCGGCGCCGGGCAACTGCGACGGACCGGAAGACTGCATGGGCGGCCAGATCTGCTGCGCGCCGAGCGGCTTCTCGGACCTCACGTCGGGCACCACCTGCGAAGCGAGCTGCGGCACGCGCTTCCAGATGTGCCAGACGAGCGCCGACTGCCCCGGCGGCCAGACCTGCCACACGTGCACCCCGCCGATGGGCATGGGTGGCGTCGTCGGTCTCTGCAACGCCGGCGACTCCTGCCCCGGCGGCTACACGACGCTCTGAAGGAGTACACGGTGCGCTGGCTCTCTCTCTTCGCGATCACGCTCTCGCTCGGTTGTGGCGACGGCGGCGGCATGAACGGCGGCTCCGATGCGGGCACCGACGACGGCACCTTCTCCGGCACCGTGACCTACGAGGGCACGGGAACGGGTCTGCTGACCGTCGGCGTCTTCGACTCGACCCCTCCGCGCGGCGCGCCGCTTCGGTGGTTCGTCGTCGACGAGCCGACCTTCCCCGTCGACTACACGATCACGGGCGTGCTCCCGGGCACCTACTACCTCGGCGTGATCTTCGACGTCGGCGGCAACAACCCGACGATCCCCGGCTCCGAGGATCCCGTGTTCTTCCCGCCGGACGCGCACGTCGTCAGCGCTGGC
The DNA here is from genome assembly GCA_020633125.1 of Sandaracinus sp. GTDB lineage: Bacteria > Myxococcota_A > Polyangia > Polyangiales > Houyiibacteriaceae > JACKEH01. The sequence goes on from JACKEH010000042.1 coordinate 11,642, forward strand.
AGCACCTTCGACATCGACGTGACGCTCACCGACCCCGAGTGAGCTGAACCGCTCGAACGACGACGCCCGCTTCGGCGGGCGTTTTCGTTCCGTCCCCGCCCGTCGGCGCTCAACCCGCCGGCTCGTCGAGCCCCGCACGGACGAGATCCCGAAGCTGCTCCATCGACGCGAGCCCGCCGATGCGGAAACGATCGCCCTCGCGCTTCCATCCCCGCACCTCGGGCACCTCGCGCGGCGCCTCGGCGCCATCGACCTCGAAACGAAGGCGCGCGAGCTCGTCCTCGTCGCGCGACGCGATCGCGATTCCGTCGTGCACGATCGTCGCGTGCACCTCGACCTCGAGCGTCACCCGCGTGCCGTCCGCGGCGAGAAAGCCGAGCTCGAGCCAACGCTGTTCGTACTTCGCGCGGAGCTTCCCCGCGCCGATCGGGGTCTTGTCGACGGGGCGCTCGATCTCGCAATCGGCGAGCTCGAGCCCCAACGTGATCGGCGCCGCGTCGTCGATCGGGAGCTCGTCGAGCAACGCACGCACGACGCGCACGCGCCGGTCGTCCGCGAGCTCCGGATCGAGCGCGGACGCCGCGAAGTAGGCGACGAAGGCGACCGCACCCACGATCGCCATCACGTAGTAGTGGCCGAGCGCGAGCAACAACGTGCCCGCGACGAGCCCGAGCGTCGTGACCGCGCAGCCGAGCCGTTGCCCGAGCGCGTGTCGCGTTCCACGCGCCAGCAGGCCTTCGAGCAACGCGATCTGACGCGCCCGCGGCGCGACCCACTCGCTCATCCGCCGCCTTCGTCGCAGCGAAGGAATCGCGCGTACACGCCGTCTTCGCCGACGAACGCCAGCGCGTAGGTGCCGTCGTCGTGCCTCGCAATGGCACCGAAAGACGCAGGACCGTCGTTGGGCCCATGCACGACCGTCGGTTCGCCGAGGCGCGTGGTCTCGCCCTCCACCCACGCAAGCCGCACGACGACCTCACGCGCCGCGTCGCGCTCGCGCGCGCGTGGACGGTCGGCGGCGAAGACTGCACGCGACGTCGACTGCGCGACGCTCACGTGAAGCGGCCCGTACCCGCTGCTCGGCACCAACGCGTCGGGCGGAGGCTGCCGGTCGCCTTCGTTCCACACGAGCCCGACCGCGGTCGCCGCCGCGGTGCCCACGGCCGTGTAGCCGACGAGCTCACGCGCACCGAGCCGCGCCGCCGCGAGCTTCGCCGGATCGTAGACGTGGCTCACCGGCCGCAACACGGAGACCTCGGGTGGGTCGACCGCGAGGTTCGCGCGAAGCAACGCCGACGTGCCCGCGTGCGGATCGAGAAAGACCAAGGGGCCGTCGCCGTCGACGAAGGTCGGCGCGCACGCGCCCATGCCCGCCTGCGTGAGGTCGTGGCGTGCGAGCTCGCGGCCGGTGGGATCGAACGCGGCGTAGCGGACACGCATCGGCTGGTCGGCCTCGGCTTCCGTCCACGCCACCGCGTGCCGTCCGCCACGCAGCCCAACCGCCGGCGCGAAGCGTTGGTCGGCCGAGGTCCCAAGCAAGATCCACTCGGAGCGTGCGCCCCCGAGCGGCAAGCTGGCGAAGCGTGCGTTGGCCGCGCCGTCGGTGATCGCCACGCCGACGTGCCCCGAGTCGAACGCCCCGAGCCCCGGCGGGGCCTTGCGATCGAAACGCGCGGGCACCTCCAGCGGCTCACGCAGCAGCGGACGCGGAAGCCCCATCGGCCGCACCGCGACCACCCAGAGATCCTCTTGGTCGTCCCGCCGCGCGTAACCCGCGAAGACGAAACCATCGTCGCCGACCGACACGACCGCGGTCGGCCCGGGCGTCGCCCACAGACGCTGCGGCGCCGCCTCGTAGAGCGCACATCCGTGAGCCGGCGGTTGCACCGCGGCGCCCACCGGGGCGACCTCCACGTCGTCGTCGAGCTCGTCGAGCCCTGCGAGCGGATCGTCCGGATCCACCGGTGCGTTCGGATCCACCGTCGGCGTCGGCGTCGGCGTCGGCGTCGGCGTAACGTTCGGCTCGGCCGGTGGCGTCACCGTCTGCACCGACTCGGCCGGCGCGTCGTCGTCACCACAACCGATCGCGATCAGAACGCAGAAGAAGAGCGAGGCTCGCGTGCGCACGCCGCGAGCCTAGCAGGCCCGAGGCCTCGTCCACGCCCGGCGCGTCGGTGTCGGTGTCGGTGTCGGTGTCGGTGTCGGTGTCGGTGTCGGTGTCGGTGTCGGTGTCGGTGTCGGCGTCGGTGTCGGTGGCCGTGTCGGTGTCGGTGTCGGTGTCGGTGGCCGTGTCGGTGGCCGTGCCGGTGTCGGTGTCGGTGTCGGTGACGGTGGGTGGCTGTCGGTGGCCGTGCCGGTGTCGGTGTCGTCCCGAAGGGACGGAGTCGCGAAGCGACGTCCCCGTCCCGTCCCCGTCCCCGTCCCCGTCCCCCGTCCCCGTCTCCGTCTCTGTCTCCGTCTCTGTCTCCGTCTCTGTCTCCGTCGCCGTCTCCGTCTCCGTCGCCGTCTCCGTCGCCGTCCCGGTCCCCGACGCGTTCGACGACCACCAAAAGAGAAACGCCCGCACGAGGCGGGCGTCTCTCCATCACGAACGCGAAAGCTCAGCCGCCGTCGCCACGCTCGATGATCGCGCGCACCGCCGCGAACGGGAACGCCGCGCTCCAGCCGTCCTGGAAACGCGCGTCGGTCGCGCAGCTCGAGCCGTCGGGAAGCGGGCTCTCGACGCGCGTGCCGTTGCCGTCGATGCACGCCGAGATCACCGGCTGGCATCCCATCTCACCACGCGACGTGATCTCGAAGCGCTCGAGACCGTCGCCGTCGAGGTCGACGTCGGGCGCCGCACCGCGAAGCGGGAAGATGAAGCCACGCGGCGTTCCGCCGATGAGCACGTCCGCGAGGCTCGTGTTCGTCACGTCGGGATCGCAGGGCGGCGCGGGCATCATCGAGAACATGTCGATGATGTTCGGCAGGAAGGCGAGGACCGCGACGGGCACGCCGCCGCAAAGCAGACCGTCGTCGATGCCCGCGACCTCGCCAGCCGTCGCGCGGGTCGTGCCCGACATGCGGCTCTGCTTGACCTCGAGCTCGAAGAAGCCGAGCGGCACCTCGATGTCCTCGGGACCACCCGAGAGCGCGCGGCTCGCGACGCGGCTCTGGAAGGCCGCCGTCGGGTTGCCCATCGCGTCGAACGCGCTCGCGTCCGGCGTGAAGCGACCCATGCCGGTGAGGTTGTTGCCAGCGTCGCCGTCGGCGTCCTGACCGAGGAACCACGCGAGGGAGAACGAGGGGTCGTTCGCCATCGCCGGGTCGTCGAGCGCCAACGCGTGCATGAGGAAGATCAGCTGTCCGTCCTCGATGGCGTTGCCGATGAACATGTCGTTCGCCAGATCGACGAGCGGACCGAGCGCCTCCGCGAAGCGGTTGTCGACCTCGCCGTCACCGCTGAAGTCGCAGCCGACCGAGTCGTCGCCGATCGCGAAGTCGCTGAGGATGAGGCTGTGCTCGTCGCGGCAGTCCGGGCCGCAGCCGTCGAACGCGAGCACGTTGCTGTCGTCGCACTGTTCCGGCGGCATCACGGTGCCGTCACCGCACATCTCGAGCTGACAGGTGCTGCTGCAGCCGTCGCCGTCCATCATGTTGCCGTCGTCGCAACGCTCGCCGAGCACCGCGTCGACCACGTTGTTGCCGCATTCCTCGACCGACTGGCAGTCCGAGCGGCAGCCGTCGCCGCTGCGGTTGTTGCCGTCGTCGCAGATCTCGCCTTCGTCGACGGTGCCGTCGCCGCAGTACGCCTCGCGTCGGCAGTCCGAGTCGCATCCGTCGCCGTTGGCCGTGCCGCCGTCGTCGCACTCTTCCGTCGGATCGAGGCGACCGTTGCCACACACGATCTCGAGCTCACACGTCGCGCTGCAACCGTCGTCGTCGCGTGTGTTTCCGTCGTCGCACTCTTCTCCAATGTCTACCGTGCGGTCGCCGCAACGGGGTCCGGGACCTCCGTCGACGGGCGTGGGGCCGCTGTCGACGGGCACGGCCGCGTCGAACGTGATGTCGGGACCAGCGTCGTCCCCGATGGTGCTGCTCTTCGAGCAGCCCACGGCGAGGCCGAGCGTCACACACAAAGCAAGCAAGACTCTCATGGCAATCCTCCGGGCGGGCGGACTGTAACGGATTCGTACGCCGACCGGATAGGCCCCCGGGCGGAGACTCCTCACGCACAAACCTTCGGTTTCTCCGAGGGTTGCGCGACGCGTACCGACGCCGCTGCCCCGCGTCGCAGCGAACGCCCGTCACCGATCGGCCGGTCCCACCGGCCCCGCAGCACGTTTCCCACAGGTTCCCGGACGTTCACCCCCATGGGGTGGAAAGACTGTGGAAAGCCGCGCGCAACCTCCCGAAAATTGGTGAAGATCGACAGACGATCCGGTGGTGCTAAACTCGGCTGAGCGATGCCCGGATCCAAGTCCCTGCTCCCGCCGCCTGCCGCCGAGTTCCCCGAGGAACACCTGCGACGCGCGCTGCAGGCCAAGGAAGCGAAGCAGCGCCTTCGAGAAGCCGAGGCCGGGTTGGCCTTCGATCCCGAAGAGCTCGCACCCGACACTCAGGTCCTGCTGCTCCGTCAGGCCTACCTGGCCCACGTCGAGCTCCGCCAGCTGCGGCGCGCGGTCGAGGTCGCCGACGCGATGGCGGCGGTCGGACCGCTCAAGGACTTCGCCTACACCGACAAAGCCCGCGCGCTTCAGGCGCTCGGCGAGCTTCACGAAGCCATCGAGGCACAACGCCTCGCCGCTCGAAACGCGCCCCCGCAACGCCGCAGCTTCCACTTCTGGAGCCTCGCGACGCTCCAGCATTTCGTGGGTGACGTCGAGGGCGCGGAGGCCTCGCTCAAGCGTGGGCTCCGCCTCGCCAAGCGTGACCGTCCGCTGCTCAAAGCTCATCTCGCGTACGTGCGCCTCGAAGCCGGCCTCGCGGTGCGTGAGCTCGACGTCGTGCTCGAAGACCTCGTCGCTTCGCCGAACGGCCAGGGCTACGGCCAATACCTGCTCGGCATGATCGCGTGGACGATCGGCGATCGCGCGAAGGCGGCGCTGCACCTGCGCGCGTTCCTGCGCCGCAACGCCTCCCTCGACGAAGCCAAGCGGCTGACGCTGCGTGAAGAGCTGCGCCGCGCCCGCGTCGCGCTGGCGAAGATCGAGTCGGTCTGATCACGAAGCCGCACGTCGCGTGTGAAGACCGCGGCGGCTCGTGAAGCTGCGACTGCACGACGTCGCGCTCGTGAAGATCGCGAAGCGCGCGCCACACCGCATGCGTCGGCGAAAGAGCACCGATCGAAGCGGCGACGCCGCGCTCACCGCGATTCGAGACGCGTGACCGGGAGCGCAGACGCCAGACGAGCGGGCACGGGATTCACTCAGGGCTTGGTCGTCAACGACACGACCTCGAACTCCAGCAGCGACGCCCCCGTCGCGACGGGATGCGCGGGCTTCGCTTCACCCTTGCCCTCGTCGTCGTGCGTGTTGCGATGCTGCTGTTGGAACGCGCGGCTGTCGCGCCACGCGACGAACGCTTCCTCCGACGCCCAGCGCGTGACCACGAAGTAGCGGTCGTCGCCCTTCACCGGACGCAGGAGCATGAACTCCTCGAAGCCCGGCGCCTGATCGACGGCTCCCGCACGCGCCGCGAAGCGCTTCTCGAGCTCTTCGCCCATGCCCTCGGGAACCGAGATCGCGTTGATCTTCACCACCGACATGGCGCGACGATAGCGACTCGTCTCAGCGCGGTCATCAGTTGCACTGATTCCCGCTCTTCTCCTTTCTTGAGGGAGCGACGCGCTCCCTCCCCCAACTGGCAAAGCCGGATTGGGGCCCCCTCCCACCACCGAGCGCCACAACCCCTAACACGGATTCGATCCGTGCTAGGGGTGGACGCTCTCAGCGCGGTCACTCGCGGTGCGTCACCACTCGCCAGTGCTGGGCATGCTCTTCCACGGCTCCTGCAGCGGCAACGCGCCGCCCTTCTGCAAGAGCTCCACGCTGATCTCGTCCGGCGAGCGCACGAACGCCATGCGGCCATCGCGCGGCGGGCGAAGGATCGTGACGCCCTCGGACTGCAGCTTCGCGCAGAGCGCGTAGATGTCGTCGACCTCGAACGCGAGGTGGCCGAAGTTTCGACCACCTCCGTACGGCTCCTTCTGATCCCAGTTGTAGGTGAGCTCGATCTGGGCCGCGTCGCCCTCCGCGCCCGTCGCCAAGAACACCAACGTGAAACGCCCCGCCTCGTGCTCGGTGCGACGAACCTCGCGAAGCCCGAGCAGGTCGACGAAGAAGCGAAGCGCCGCGTCGAGATCGCGCACGCGAATCATGCTGTGAAGGAACCGCATGGCAGGGATGTACGGCGACGTCCCCGCGATGGGAAGCCGCATCACGCGCGATGCGACGGAGGCGCGCGAATTGGTGCGACGGATCGTGTCGCCTTCGTTTCGTTCTGAGCCTTCGTGACCGAGATTGCGGCCAAACTCGTCTCATCCTGAACCTCGGACGCACGCATCCTTGCATGGGGGGGTGGTCAGCCGCCGGAGCGACCCTTATCCTCCGAGAGTCGTCGCGGAATTCTCCGCGTCGGCGAAAACGACGATGAGTTGGGTACTTACCCCGCAATCCTGCGAAACCCGATCGTCGACGGTCCTTCGGACCGTCCCGCGGGAACTCGAAGTCGACCCCACGAGGAGCGTCGCTCGACGCTCCACGCGAACCCATGGAATGCCCTGCGTGAGGTCTGGCGCTCGATCGCCAGAGACCCCGGGGCACCGGCTTCTGCCGGAGGAGGTACTCGGAATGGACAGTACTTGTATGTTCGGCCACTTCCTGCCGGAGGTCGGGGCGCTCTGAACCCAGACGCCTGACATCGACCTACCCGCAGAGGTGGTCGTACTCGAAGGGTGGTGCTCCGGCAGGGCACCACCCTTCTCCAATTTCGAGCACCACCGTGCCCGTGCCCGTGCCTGGAGACGGAGACGGAGACGGAGACGGAGTCGCGCTTCGCCCAACCGAGAGCTTGCGCACCGCGCTTCGCGGCCTCGAGACCACGGCGCGCTTCGCACGAGACCGAGACGCGCTTCGCGCACCGCCGCTTCGCGGCCTCCGAGACCGAGACCGAGACGCACTTCGCGCACCGCCGCGCTGACAGCGCCCGCCCATTCCGGCCTCCGGACCGAGACCGAGACGCGCTTCGCGCACCGCCGCTTCCGGCCTCCGAGACCAACCGGAGTGCTTCGGCCCTGCGGCCTCGAGACGACGCGCGCGCTGCGCACACTTGAACCGTGCGCAGCGGCGTCGCTCGACGCTCAACGCGTGAAGGGCTGGCCCATGACGACGTGCGGCGCGTGACCTTCCGGCGCGCAGCTCTCGAGCACGAAACGAAGCTCGCCTTCGGCCGGGGCGCAGCGGTCGCAATCGCATTGCGCGTCGCCGACCGTGCCGAGCCACGCGGGCGGGAGCAGCTCGGCGCCCGGCGCCAGCGTCACGCACTCCGGGACCGCTTCGCCGCATCGCGCGCGAAGTCCGAACACGATCGGCTGCGACGTCCACGCGTCGCCTGCGTGGCGTTCGAGACGCACCGCGCCACGCACGCGGGCGGTCTCGGTGCCGACGTTGCGAACACGCAGCACGTCGCCAGTGACGAGCTCGAGGCTCAGCTCGGGCGCGGGTGCCGGGTCGGTCGGAAGCGCGGTCGACGTCGGATTCGCCGCAGCCGTCTCGGACGTCGCGCGCGCTTCGCTCGTCGTGGAGGTCGTGCTCGGCGTTCGAACGACCTCGTCCCCACCGCCGCAGCCGCCCGAGCACGCCGTGACGCCGAAGAGCGCGAACGCGGCCCAAGCACGTACGGACGCCTGCACGGAAGCACGCATCGTCCTGCGCCCGACCTTCACCTCGCCGGCGCCTCCGCGTCGCGCGCCGTGCGCACCCATTCCTGCTCTCGCGACGCGGCCTGCAGCACCTTCGGCAGCACCTTCGCCTTCCAGAGCAGGTAGGCCGGCACCCGCGCGAGCGCGCCGAGCTCGGTTCGCCCCGCGCCGCCCACCTTCATCGCGGTCGCCACGTGTGCGCCCACCATGCCGAGACTCGCGGCCGCGTAGAGCTGCGTCGGCGCGAAGGGCACGGCCATCGTCGCGCCGAGCAACGCCACGTGCGAACCGAGCGGCAGCAACAAGAGCTCGAGCAGAGGCTCGACGAGCTCCGGGCGACCGCCGACGACCTCGCGCAACAACGCCGGCGCGTGCTCGCGAATCATGCGCATGCGCCCGCCTTCCCAGCGCGCGCGCTGCGTGTCCGAGCCCTGGTCGCCGACGGGGAAGTCGGCGCGCACGCAGGTCTCGTCCATGAACTCCATCTTCAAGCCCGCGCGCACCATGTGCAGGTGGTGCTCGAGGTCTTCGACCACCGAGCGCGACGAATAAGGCACCCGCTCGAGCGCGTCACGGCTCAGGCCGAAGCCGTTGCCGGAGATGCCGACCGAGAGGCCGAGCCGCGATCGACCACGCGGGCGCAGCACGCAGAACGCCATGAACGCGAGGTTCATCATCGCGGTGCGCGTCGAGGCCTCGGGGTTCTTCGCGAGGTAACGCGCCTGCACTCCGTCGGCGCCCGCGGCGAACCAACGCGCGGCGGCGGTGAAGAAGTTCGCTTCGACCTCGGTGTCCGCGTCGACGACCAAGACTCCGTCGAGATCGGGGAAACGTTCGAAGAGCGTGTCGAACGCCAGCTCGAGCGCGTAGCCCTTGCCGCGTCGCTCGGTGTCGTGCCGCTCGAGCACCGTCGCGCCCGCCTCGCGTGCGCGCGCCGCGGTGCCGTCGCTGCAGTTGTCGGCGACGACGAGAATCTCCACCGGGAACCCGGGCGAGTCGCACGACGCGAGGCTCTTCACGCAGTCGGCGACACCTGCTTCTTCGTCGTGGGCCGGCACCACCACCGCGAGGCGCTGGAGCGTCTTCACCGGCGGTCCCGGTTCGCGTGCCGGCAGGGCGCCCGCCGCGGTGAGCATCGAGAGCTCCAAGGTGCCGGGAAGCGTGGCGGCGGCGCCGCCGAGGCCGAGAAGAGCCGCGATCATGACGTCGTGCATAGCACGGCCCGCCTCGCGAAGGCGTGCGAGGACGTCCCGGTCTCGCCCGGCATCACCGCGTCGTGGGACACGAGCGCGACGTCGTCGTGCCGCGTTCCCCGAAGCGCCACCTTCACGTCGGCGTCGGCTCGTGGAGCGGACGCGCGAAAGGCCCGGGTTTCCCCGAGCCTTTTCGCGTCGTCCTTTTCGACGTCGTCGCCGCGCTTCCTCTTCCTCGAAGAGGTGGAGACGATCAGAGACCGAGCTTGCGGCCGATCGCTTCGAGCGCGCGCTGCGTGGTCTCGTCCTCGGCCTCCACGAGCCCGTCGATCTTGCGCACCGCGCTGATCACGGTCGTGTGGTCCTTGCCACCGAAACGCTCGCCGAGCTCCGGGTAGCTGGTGCCGAGGCGCTGACGGCAGAGGTACATCGCGACCTGACGCGGGTAGCTCACCGCGCGGTGACGACGCTTCGACTTCAAGTCGCCGAGCTTGAGGTTGAAGTACGTGCACACGGCGCGCTGCACGTCTTCGACCGTGAGCGCCTGCTCGGGCGCCGGAAGCGCCGCACGCAGCGCGTCCTTCGTCAGATCGAGGTCGATGCCGCGGCCGAGGAGCTCGGCCTTCACCGCGATGCGAAGGAGGGTTCCCTCGAGCTCGCGGACGTTGCTCTTGACCACCTGCGCGATGAAGAGCGCGACGTCGTCCGTGAGGTGGATTTTCTCCGCCTCGGCCTTCTTCTTGAGAATCGCGATACGCGTGTCGAGCTCGGGCGGCTGAATGTCCGCGACCATGCCCGACTGGAAGCGACTGATGAGGCGCTCCTCCATCTCGACGATCTGCTGCGGGTAGACGTCGGACGTGACCACGATCTGGCGGTCCGAGTGGTAGAGCGCGTTGAACGTGTGGAAGAACTCTTCCTGCGTCTGGTCGCGACCCGCGAGGAACTGGATGTCGTCCATGAGCAGCACGTCGCACTGCTCGCGGTAGCGCTTGCGGAACTCGTCGATGCGGTGGTTCTGCAGCGACCAGATGAACTCGTTCGTGAAGCGCTCGGCCGAGAGGTAGAGGATCACGGCGTCGGGCTTGTCCTGCAGGATGCGGTGGCCCATCGCGTTCATCAGGTGGGTCTTGCCGAGACCGACACCACCGTAGATGAAGAGCGGGTTGTAGCGCTTGCCAGGGGCGTCACCGACCGCGACGCAGGCCGCGTGCGCGAGCTGGTTCGAAGGCCCGACGACGAAGTTGTCGAAGCTGTACTTCGGGTTGAGGTCGGTGAAGCGCGTCGGCGTCGGGTCACGACGCACGGCCGGACGCGGCTTCACGCGGACCGCGGGCGGCGCCATCACGTCGAGCCGCTTCGACGGCGCCTGGAGGGCCTCGTCGATCTCGAAGCGCAGACGCGCCGGCGAGTCGTCTTCGGTCCACACCTCGGCGAGCGCGTCGAGCAGGAGCTCGTGGTAGTGGTTGGTGATCCAATCCGCGTAGAAGCGGTTCGGGATGCGAAGCACGACCGTGTCGCCCTCGAAGCCTTCGCAACGCACCGGCGCGAGCCAGGTGTCGAAGTTCTCGGCGGAGAGGCGGCCACGCAAGCTGTCGAGCGCGCGTTCCCACAGTTCGGTCATCTGTGATTCCTCAGCAATCACGAGGCAATACGAGAGGAACCCCCAAACTGTCCACAGTCTGGGGAAAACGGGGGTCTAGGTTCGAAGGGAGTCGTCTGGCTGCGAGTGCAGACTGACGCGAGGCAAGATCCGATGAAACGAGAACCGAGATGCCCAGAGTCGTCTGCGCGCGGCGCAAATGAGAGAAGCATCCGCGTTCGGAGCCCCATCGCTGGGTCCCGTTCGGCCTCCGCACCCTCCCTTTGCCGCCCCCTCGAACGAAGGGAAGGCGAAGCTAGCAGCCTCTCTCCGTCACGTCTACGGCACTTTTCACCCAAGTTGATAACTCGCGAGGATCGCGGGGGATTCGCTTCGAGGTTTTTTCCCCAGGTGCGAAGCGAGCTTCCCAGTCGCGGCGAAATGTCGTGCAACGTCCCGATATTGCTCGAAATTTGACGACGCGCGAAACGGGCTTCGTGCTTCGAAAACGATCCCTTCGACGATCCATGCGTGATCCCGCCGCGTTGCTTTCGAAACCCACAAGAGGCTGTGGATAGAAGGGGGACGAAACTGGCCCAGCCGCCTGGGGAGGGCTCAAGCGGAATCGTGCCTGGCGGAACGGACGAGTCCGTGGAGCGGCAGGATTCCGAAACCGATGGTCGCGCAAGCGTGGTCACCCAGGATGGTCACCAGGGGGCGGAGGCCTCGACGAATACCGGCTCTACGGCCGAAAAGGCGGGGGGACACCGCTCGGCCCGTTCATGTCCTGGCGAAGACCGCGATGGCGGGCGCGATCGAGCCGGTCCGCGGTCGCCACGCCACGTGGCCCTGGAGGCCGACCTCCGCCGCCGCCCCGAAGAGCGCCTCTTCTTCGGTGGCGAGCACCACGTGCACGGGGGCTTCGAAGGTGCGGAAGAGGCGTCGGTAGAACGAGGGGAAGTCGAGCCGGGCTCCCATCCGCACGCCGTAGGGCGGGTTGGTGACCACGACGTCGCTCGGCCCGATCGCGCCGAGCGCTTCGCCGTGGCGTCGCCGAGCGAGATCGAGCTCGGCGGTGACCACCTGGGATCGCGCGGCGTGTCCGAAGACGCGCAGGTTCGCGGCCGCGCCTTCGGCCGCGTCGGGCTTCTTGTCGCTGCCGAAGAGGCGGGCGTCGGGGAAGAGCTCGGCGGCCTCCAACAACAAGGTGCCAGAGCCGCAGAAGGGGTCGATCACCCGATCCGGGTTGCGCCCGAGCGCCTCGGCCGCGGCACGAAGGCAGGCGTAGGCGACGTCGGCCTTGAGGGAGGTGCGCTGCTGGTAGGGGCGGGGGTAGCCGCGGTGTGAGAGCGCGGTCTTCGTGTGCTGCACGTCGAGAAGAACGTCGCGTCCCTGCACCTCGACCGCCACGAGCACGGCCGGGTCGCGAAGGTTCACGGGGCTTCGATGCGTGATCTGAAGTACGCCGCCGACCGCACGTTCGACGTCGGGGCTCGTGAAGGCGTGCTCCCCTTCGCGCTCGCAACGCACGACGAACGAGACGTCGGGACCGAGCTCCGGGAGGGTCGACGTCCCGGCCCAGTCCGTGAGCGCCTCGAGCGAGTCCACCTCGGCGCGACCTCGCGGCGTGAGCACGTGATGGACGCTGCGCAGCGCCAAGAGCGACGCCAGCTCGGCGACGGTCGCGACGCGCCCTTCCCCGACCGGCTCGCCGACGTACCCGTGGTCGGCCAGCTCGGCGCACACCAAGCTTTCGAGGCCGGGGTGCGTGGTGAGCACGAACGACGACGCGCCCGCACGAAGGTCGTGGGGCGCGTCGATCGAAGGAGGATTCGTGGGGCTCACTCAGCCACGCGGGTCGCTTCCATCAGCGCATGGAGCGCGTCGTGGAAGGCGCTGAACGCGGTCTCGAAGGCTTCGCCGCCCTCGGGCTCGGCCTGGCAGGCCGCCACGAATGTGTCCGCGGTCTGGCTGACGCGCGCGGTAACCTCGGGGTGCGCGGCCTGCTGATCCTCGACCGCCGCTTCCGCCGCGTCCTGGAGATCCGCCGCGTGCGGGCAGACCGAGGGCGCGGTGCGGTCGCCGTGCCACTGCTCGGCGAAGGCGTGGTGGAAGGCGTCCACGGAGGGCGGGAAGTCGCCGTGGTGGTGCTCCCCGTGGCCTTCGTGGCCCTCGTGATGACCCTCGTGGTGACCGTGGTGGCCGTGATGCTCGCCGCCGCTGGACGTCTCGGCGGATTCGGTGGACTCGGAGGAGCCACCGCCACACGCGACCGCGAGGAGGAGCGCGAAGAAACCGACGCTGCGAATCATGCCCGCGTCATGCCTCGCGAAAGGGAGTCGCGCTAGTCCACCCGTGCGGTACCTGACACGAGGAAAGCCGGCGGATTTCGCCGGCTTTCGAAGGACTCGGACGCAGGCTTCGTACGGTCAGGAGCCGATGCGGCGTAGCTTGTCGGCGACCATGCCGATGGCGCGCACCCGCTGCTCCGAACGTTTGGTGAGCTCGTGCATGCGTTGCGCGGCCTGGAGCGTCTGCTCCGAGCCTCGCGCCTGCGCGCGCTGCGACTGGTGCAGGTGGTTGACCATGTTCGAGATGTTCTCGATGGCCTGGCTGATCTGACGACCGCCCTTCGCCTGCTCCTGGCTGCTGCGCTCCACGTGCTGCGTGATGAGCCGCATCTTCTCGGCGCTCTTCATGATGAGCTCCGAGCCTCGCGCCTGCTCCGCGGTCGCCGCCGCGATCTGCTGCACGGTCTCGGCGATGCGGCCGATGGCGTCGGTGACCTGCTTGCTGCCCTTGGCCTGCTCGACCGTCGCACGCGCGATCGCGCGCACCATCGTGGTCGACTTCTGCGAGCTCTCGAGGATCTTCTTGAGCGCGCGGTCGGCCTCCTGGCTGACCTTCACGCCGTTGTCGACGGTGCTCGCGCCCTTCTCCACGGCGGCGATCGCGTTGCGCGACTCGAGCTGAATCGTCTTGATGAGCTCGGCGATCTCCTTGGTGCTCGCGCCGGCGCGCTCGGCGAGATCCTTGATCTCGTCGGCGACGACCGCGAAGCCCTTGCCGTGCTCGCCCGCCTGCGCGGCGATGATGGCCGCGTTGAGCGCGAGGAGGTTCGTCTGCTCGGCGACGTCGTCGATGACGTTGAGGATGTCGCCGATGGCCTCGATGCGGCTGCCGAGGTTCGAGATGACGGAGACGGCCTCGCTCGAGGTCTCCTTGATGCGGTTGATCTCGCGGGTGATCGATTGGATCGATTCCGCGCCTCGCTCGGCGTCCATCGCGACGTCTTCCGACAGACGCGCGGTTTCGTTCGCGTTCGATTGCACCTGGTCGATGCTGACGTCCATCTGGTTCATCGAGGACGAGGTCTCTTCCGCGGTGAGGCTGAGCGCGTCGACGTTTCGCGCGACCTCCTTGATCGAGTAGGCCATCTCTTCGATCGAGCTGACCGTCTCGCGCACGCTCGACGCCAGGTTCGCCATGTTCTCGGCGACCTCGTCGTTGGTCGCCGTCATCTCGAGGATCGACGAGCTCGACTCTTCGGCGCTCGAGGCGAGCGCTTCGACGTGGTGCGCGATCTCTTGAAGCGCCGCGCTCATCTCGCGCATCGAGGTCGCGGTCTGCTCGACCGCCGCCATCTGCTCGCCGAGCCCGCCCGAGAGGTCGTCGAGGGTCGTGCGAATCGTGCCTTCGGCCTCCGAAGCCTCGCGGCGTTGTTCTTCGAGGCGCGCCTCGAGGCGACGGTACTTCTGTTGCTCTTCTTGCGCGAGGCGGTCGAGGCGCGCGGCCTCGTCACGAAGGGCCTTGGCTTCTTCGCGCAGCGATTTGCTCTCTCCGTCGGCGCTGTTCTTGCGCTCGGCGAGCTGCTCGGCGGTTTCTTCGAGCGCCTCGAAGAGATCCTCCGCACCTTCGGGCACCGGGCCGTCCTTCAACATGGCCGGGCGCTTGGGGCGCTTGCCTGCTGCGACGTCCCGCGCGACCTGCGCGAAGGGCGTCAGGCCGGGCGCACGAATTCCCGACGCGACGAAGAGTCCACCGACCAGACCTCCGAGGCCGGCGACCACCGCGCCGCCGAGCTCGTGGACGCTCGTCCCGAGCCATGCACCCACCGCGATGGCGGCGAGCCCGAGGAGAATCCCCGGCCAGAAGCTACTGCTCTGCGAAATCCGGTCGAACATGCTGGTTCCTTCGACGTCGCGCGCACCGGGCACGAGAGCGCACCGCGACGTAAACGAGCGAAATTCGAGGGTACGTAAGGCCACCCGAAGCGATCAAGTTCGCGGTGCGCGGACTCTGGGTCGCGGCGAGCGTCGGGCGTCCACGACCTGAACGGTGGGGTCGGACGACTGGGCGTGGACGCACGCGCCCCGGCCACCACGCCGAGGGTCGGAGACGGCACACTCGAATCCGAGGGCGCGCCAGAAACCCGAGGGATTTCCGTCTTCCGACGTCTCGTCGGAGTCCGGGTCACTCGATCGGGGCACTGGATCGGCCTCGGGTCGGGCTTCGAGCAGTCGAGATCTCGCGGGGCACGCCGGTTGCGATGCGAGACCCCGTGCGTCGATTCTCACTCCTTCTTCTCCTCGCGAGCCTCGCTTGTGGCCGCGAAGACGTCTCCGAAGCGCCGTCCGCGCTGCAGACCCCCCCGCGGGCGGAAGGCGAAGCGCTGACCCGTCTGGACGAGGGCCGCGCGATTCACGTGCGGGTGCAGGCCGCGCCCGAAGGGGCCGACCCGGACCGCGTGGTGAGCCTTCGGGTCGACGGCTTCCCGGAGCTCGACGGGACGGACGCGCTCGACGCGACGTACGTGGGGGAGGGCGTCGCGGTGCTCGGCGTCGATCACCGGCTTCGTTATCTGGCGAGCCCCGGCGCCGAGCCGGTCGAGCTCGACGCGCAGGTGGAGCCGCCGCTCTCGAGCCAAGGCACGCACCTCGTCTACGCGCGGGGCGAGATGCCCTTCTTCGCGATCGTGAAGGCGGAGCCGAGCACGGGCGCGCTCGAAGCGCTGACCGAGCCGACCCGCTCGTGTTGGTCGCCCGCCGTCGCCGCGACCGGCGAGGTCGCCTACGTGTGCACCGCCGAAGGCCGCCCTCGCCTCTTCGTGCACGACGGCCAGGAGCGCGCGCTGCCGACCGAACGTTTCCCGACGAGCGCGTTGGCGCCGCATTTCGACGGGCGCCGACTGGCCTTCACCGACGAGACCGGCGCGGTGGTGCTCGACGTGCGCGATGGCAGCGCGATCACGGTAGACGAAGACGCGGGCGCGATCTTCGGCGACGCGACGGGCCTCGTGGTGACGGGGATCGACGGTGCGTTGCGGCCGTTGGAGGTGACGCCGTGAGCCGCGTCTCGCTCTTCGTGTCGCTCTTCGGGGTTCTCCTGAGCGCCTCGAGCGCCGACGCCCAGACGCGGCTGCGCCGACCGTACGACGAGGGTTACCGCCTGAACTACGGCTTCGACAACAACGGCGGCGCGGGCGGCTGCTCCGACTACACGTGCGCGGGCGCTTGCTACGACGGACACACGGGCTCGGACTTCGGCACCCCGATCGGCACCACGGTCGTCGCCGCGCAGGCCGGCACCGTGATCGCCACCAACAACGGCTGCGCGAACTACGGCGGGCTCGGCAACACCTGCGGTGGTCGATGCGGCAACTACGTCCAGCTCCGCCACGCGGACGGAAGCACCACCATCTACTGCCACATGCAGATCAACTCGCTGCAGGTCCGCAACGGGCAGAGCGTGAGCTGCGGGCAGGCGATCGGACGAAGCGCGTCGAGCGGCAACAGCACCGGGCCCCACCTCCACCTCGGGTGGCGCCCCGGGGGCGGCGCGTCGCGCGATCCCTTCCAGGGTCGTTGCGGCGCGAGCACGAGCGCGTGGGTTGGACAGGCCGGCTACCGCGAGCCCGTGAGCACCTCGTGCAGCACCTGCACGCCGACCGCCGAGGTCTGCAACGGCCGCGACGACGATTGCGACGGACGCAGCGACGAGCACGCGAGCGCCGAGCGTTGCGGGGGCGGCGACGACGATTGCGACGGCCGCACCGACGAAGGCGACGTCTGCGAGATCGCGCTGCTCGAACAATCGGTGCCCGCGTACGCGCCGCCGACCACCACGGACGTGAACGCCGACGGGCGCGCCGACGTGTGTGGCCGTGGCTACGGCGGCGTCTGGTGTCATTTCGCCACCGACGAAGGCTGGAGCGAGAAGACCGCGACGCACCCGGCGTGGAGCGATCCGAACGGTTGGAACGACGTCGACAACTACGCGACGTTCCGCATGGGCGATCTGAACGACGACGGGCACGCCGACCTCTGCGCGCGCGCCAACGCCGGCGTGGTCTGCCATCTCGGCGGCCCGGACGGCTTCGCCGAAGAAGGCGCGACTTGGCGGGCGCTTTCGGACGAAGCCGGTTGGGACGCGCCGCACCACTACCTGACGATTCGCCTCGCGGACGTGAACGGCGACGGACGCGACGATCTCTGCGCGCGCTCGGCGGCTGGCTTGCAGTGTTGGCTCTCGGACGGCGAGAGCTTCGCGTCCGCGATCGACGGCCCGCGCTGGAGCAACGACTCCGGCTGGGGCGCGGCGCGTTACTACGGAACGATTCGCTTCGGCGATCTGAACGGCGACGGACGTTCGGATGTCTGCGCACGAGCCGCGGCAGGCGTGGAGTGTTTCCTCTCGGACGGCGAAGGCTTCCCCACCCGAATCGAAGGCCCGCGTTGGAGCGACGACGCCGGCTGGGGTGCCATGCAGCATTGGTCGACGATGCGGCTCGCCGACGTCGACGGGGACGGCTTCACCGACCTCTGCGCGCGAAGCGCGTCCGATCTTCGCTGCGTTCGTTTCGACGGTTCGGCGTTCGACGACACCTTGATCGTCGGCAACTACTCGAACGAGAGCGGCTGGGACGACGTGTCGAACTACGCGACGCTGCGGGTCGGCGACGTCAATGCCGACGGCGCGGACGACCTCTGCGTGCGCGCCAACGCGGGCATGCGTTGCAACCTCTGGAACGGCGAAGGCTTCGACGTGATCGAAGGCCCCGGCTGGCACGACGATCAAGGCTGGAACGGCGCGGCGTACTTCCACGGGATTCAGCTCGCCGACGTCGACGGCGACCGACGCGCCGACGTGTGCGCGCGCGCGGGCGCCGGATGGCGTTGTCATCCCGCGCGCGACGTGACCGGCGAAGACGGAGTCGAGCGCCCGGGCTTCGGCGACGCACGCGCGCTCGACGAATTCACCAACGACGGCGGCTGGAGCGCCCCGGAGTACCGCACCACGATCTTGGTGGGCGGGCCGCGATGCCTCGCCACGACCGAGACCTGCAACGGCGTCGACGACGATTGCGATCGGGTGATCGACGAAGTCTCGATGGCCGAGACCTGCAACGGCGCTGACGACGATTGCGACGGCGCCGTCGACGAAGACGCGGGCGACGAGATCTGCAACGGCTCGGACGACGATTGCGATGGCTCCGTCGACGAAGACGTCTGCGGCGGCGACGCCTCGGTGCCGGGAGCGGACGCGGGACCGAGCGTGCCGGCCGAGGGCGGCGAGAGCGCCGTCGGTGGCTGCGGATGCAGGGCCCCCGGAGCGTCGAACGGCCCCTCGGGGGCGTGGGCGCTCGCGGTGCTGGGCCTCGCGCTCGGCTGGCGACGACGAGCCGGCGGCAGGTCTCGCGACCGCGCTCCTTCGTGACCCCCGCCGCGCGTTTCCCCTACTCTTTCGGTCGATGAACCGGGAGAGTCCGACGCGGCCGCAGCGCGGAAGGTTGCAGGAGTGAACGACGGCCCCGAAGCCCGCGAGGCGCTGCGAGCCGCCATCGAAGACGCGAGCCCCGACGTTCGAGCGCTACGGCTCGTGCGCTTTCGTGGCGCGACGCTCGGCTCGATCGCCGGTGACGTGCTCGAAGCGATCGGCGACTCGTTCGGCAACGACGAGCACGTCGGCGACGGCCCCGACCGACGACCCGCGGGACTGTCCGTGGACGCCTATCGCGCGGACGGAACCCACGCGGGTCGGCTCACGGTGCATCCTGCGAGCCCGGACCTCGAAGGCTGGGTGCTCGGCCTCGCCGACGCCGCACGTCGACGTTCCGGGGTGGTCGTCGAGCTCTGGGCCGAAGACGTGGCGCTCGAACGGTTCGAGGCGGAGATCGCGGGCGGCCCACGCCGCGCCGGCGGGTACCGCGACGCGCCACTCGACCTCGCGTCGCCTTTTTCGGGCACCGACGCGGTGGTCGAACGTCGCGGCGACACGACCCACGTCGTGCACGAGCAGCAGGTGCACACCGCGGCCTGGCAACTGCCGCTCGTCGTCCTCTTCCTCGTGATCTTCTGGTGGGCCGCGTTGCCCGCGCTGCTCTTCGCGGAGGGTCGTGCGTTCGTGCTCGGACTCGTTCGCAACGCCACGCGAAAAGCGCCCGTGCGCTTCGAAGCCAGCTTCGCGTCCGACCACGTGTGGATGCGCGGCAGCGACCAATCCGAGCTCCGCTTGCAGTTTCGGGACGTGCGCCTCGTGAGCCTCGCGTCGCCTCGTTGGACCGGCAAAGAGGTGCGCCAGTCGCGCCGGGAGCTGCGCGCACTGACCGACCGCGGCTTCGTCGAGCTCGGCGTGCCGCCGTCGATTCGCGAGGCGTTCGCCGAGACGCTTCGGCGCGCGATCGGTCCGCGCTGAGCCCGCGCGGGATGGATTCGAGCCGCGTGGGTGGTGCCCCGAGCCCGTCGTCGGGAAGGGCGAGCGCAAGAATCGGCGCCACCGATTCGTGCTGCGAGACCTGGCTCAGCCGGTCACGAGCGGCAAGGTCAAGCGCGCCACCGCACCACCCTCCGCGCCGTTGCGCAGCGAGACCTCGCCGCCGTGCATACGCGCGATCTTCCGCACGATGGCGAGCCCCAACCCGGTCCCTGCCGCCTTCGTGGTCACGAAGGGTGCGAAGGGATCGCTGGTCGCCTCGCCTTGCAGCCCCGGACCGTCGTCGCGGACCTCGATGCTGACGAGGTCCGCCTCGCGTCGAGCCACGATGGTGATGGCGGCGCCCGTGCCCTGGCCGAGCATCGCTTCGCGCGCGTTCACGACCAGGTTCACCAGCACCTGCTGCAATCGGTGGCGGTCTCCGACGACCGCGAGCTCCGGCTCGACGTCCACCTCGAGGCGAAGACCGTGGGACGAGCAGAGCGGCGCTTGCAGGCGCGTCACGTCGCGCACCAACGTTTCGAGCTCGACGCGATCACGCTCCGCTTCTTGAGGGCGAGCCAACCCCAAGAAGTCGTCGAGCATCGTCGTCAAGCGGCCGAGCTCGACCAACACGAGCTCGACCGGCTCGGAGAGCTTCGCGCGAAGCGTCTCGTCTTCCACCTTCGCCGCACGACGCCGCAAGAGCTGAAGCTGAAGCGAGGCCGCGTTGAGCGGGTTTCGAATCTCGTGCGCGAGGCCGGCGGTCAACGTTCCGATCGCCGCGAGCGCTTCGGCTTCGGTCGAGCGTTTCCGCAGCGCGAGGGTCTCGGTGACGTCCATCCCGATCGCGATGCGCGCGATGTCGCCTTCTTGTTCGACGGGGGTGAAGGTCCAGCGAATCGTCCGCGTGCTTCCGTCGGGGCGCACGAGCGGGCATTGCCGCTCCCGAACCGCCCCACGGGCATCCATGCTCGCATCACCGAAGACGTCGACGAAACGCAGGCCGCGGAGGTCCGCCTCGTCGCCGAGCGCATGCATCGCGGAGCGGTTCGCGAAGAGCACGTGCCCCTCGCGGTCGAGGCTCACGATCAACGCGTCGACGTTCTCGACCACCCCGCGGTAGAGCGTCTCGCTCTCCGAGAGCGCGCGCGCGAGGAACGCGCGCTCGCGCCGGAGGCTCACCTGCGCCAACGCGCGTTCGACCACCCCGAGCAACGCTTCGGGGTCGACGGGCTTGAGCAGGTACGCGAACGCGCCGTGCCGAACGGCCGCGATGGCGGTCTCGAGGGTGCCGTGGCCGGTCACGAGAATCGTCTCGGAGTCCGGGCAGGTGTGACGGAGCTTCGGCAGGAGATCGACGCCGCTCACGCCGGGAAGACCCACGTCGACCACGGCCACGTCGAAACCTTCGCCGGCCGCTTCGACCGCCGCGTGCCCGTCGTGGGCGACGCGCACCACGACACCGAGCTCTTCGAGGATCTCGCTGACGTTCTCGGCGAGGTCGGGGTTGTCCTCGACCAACAACACGCGCGAAGCCGCTTGCATCGCGTTCGCTCAGGCCGCGTGCAGCGCGTGAAGCAGAGCGTCCGGCGCGAAGGGCTTGGAGAGGATCTCGGTGACCCCGAGCGCACGCGCGCGTTCCAGACGCTCGTCCCGGCTGAAGGCGGTCATCAGCACGTAGATCGTGCGGGGGCAGCTTTGGCAGAGCAGCTCGACGAGCTCGACTCCGTCCATGCCCTCCATACGCACGTCCACGAGGGCGGCATCGACACAGGACGGCGTGTCACGAACCATCCGTAGCGCGTCGGGGCCGCTGCCCGCGACGAGCACCTCGTGCCCTTCGTCTTCGAGCAGCTCGGCCACGTTCTCCGCAAGCTCGGTGTTGTCGTCGACGACGAGGATTCGCATGGCGACCACACGATCCTGTACCACGAAATCGTCGGCGCGCAGCGACGGAAACCACCGCGATTCGCGCAAAATCTGCGTCGCGTACCCAAGCGCGCCGACGGGTCATTCCGTCGGAATGTCCAGCTCGAATCTCGCGCCCCCTTCAGGCAGAGACTGAGCTTGGATCACGCCGTCGTGTTTCTCGACGATGCGCTTGGAGAGCCAGAGTCCGAGGCCCACACCGTTGACCTTCGTGGTGTAGAGCGGCTCGAAGAGGTTGGCCTTCGCCTCGAGGGTGAACCCCGGTCCGTCGTCGGTGACCACCACCCGAAGGCGCTCCTCCGAGACGACTGCGTCGAGCTGCACCCACGAACGCGCCGCCTGGAGCGCGTTCTGCACGAGGTTGAAGATCACTTGGCGCAGCTGGCTGCCGTCGACGACGACCAATCCTTCGGAGACGTTCGTGCGCAACGACTTGTCGGTACGCGGCAACCCCGCCAGCGCGAGGTGCACGAGCTCGCCGAGCTCGACGGGCTCCCGCACCGGCGGCCGATCACGCGCGAGCTCCAAGAGGTCGGTGATGATGTGGTTCGAGCGCGCGACCTGCTCACGGATGCGATCGATGTGTTTGGTCGTCTTCGGATCGTCGTCGCAGCGCCTCGCCAACAGATGCGTCGACGAGTCGATGACCGCGAGAGGGTTGCGAAGCTCGTGGCCGATGCTCGCGGCGAGCTTGCCCAAGCTCGCGAGCCGCTCCGACGTGCGCAGGCGCGCGTCGTAGTCGTCGCGAAAGGTCTCGAGCATGACGGCGAGCTCGATGTCGAGCAGCTGATCGAGCGCGCACCACAAGCGCCGAATCTCCTCGGCGCTCCACCCTGCCTGCGGCGCTTCGTCGTCGAACGCGAGACGAAGGTTTCGACGCAGCAGGTTCATCATCGACACCATGTACCGCTGCGGTAGGCGAATGCGGACGTGCGCGCGGCCGATGCGCGCGCGCCGTTGCACGTAGGCCGCGTCGTATTCCCCGTCGAAGAGGCTCACGATCCACGCCCGCAGATGCACCTTCTGCCGCTCGATCTGCGCGTCGTCGTCGAACACCGCGCGCTGCGTCGGGTTGGCGCTCAGCACCTCGTAGAAACGATCGACGATTTCGGGCGCGTGGGGCTCCACGAGCGGCTGGGCACGACGCAGCAACGCCGCCTCTTCGGCACCGAACCCCAAATCACGCGACAGCTCCTCGTAGAGCTCCACTGGATCCATCTCGCGCGAGCTTGCCACGGTTCACGCGCGGAGGAGCGCGCGGAAGAGCGTGAGAATGCGTGCGCGCTCCGCTTCGGTCGGCGCGCGAAAGAGCGCGTAGCGCAGATCGATCGGGAGGTCGGGCCAGACCCCCGCGTCCACGCCAGCCGGTGGCGACGGGTGCCGCCACGGATGCTCGAAACGTTCCTCGCTCGGACGTCGATCCGACGACCCGTCGCTGTGGGGCGCGCCGAGGAAGGTCTCGCGCAACCACGCCACGAGCTGCCGAAACGCGCGCCGCTCGATCGTCGAGTCGACACGCACGTCCACCAAACGTTGCCTTGCCAGACGCGGCAGACGTCGCCAATCGTGCTCGACGAGCTCCGCGCCGGTCTCGACGAGCTTTCGCTCGACCGATACCGGCATGCGCTCGAGGCGGTGGACCTCGGCATCCTCGTGGGGAAGCACCGTCATGGCACCGTTTCCTCCCGTGGGTCGTTCGGGGGCGACGGCGGCTCGGAGTGACGCTTGGGCGGCACCACGAGCACCGGCACGGGCGAGGTCTGCAAGAGACGCTCGGCCGTGCTTCCGAGCAAGACGCGCGAGAGAGGTCCACCCGCGTGCGCCCCCGCCACGACGAGCTGAACCCCATGCGCCTGCGCCGCTTCCGCGAGCGCCGTGGCCGGCGAGCCCGGCCTCACTTCGACCTCGACGCGCGAACCGAGCGCGACGCCCTCCTCACGAAGGCGCGCGAGCACCGTGCGCTCCCACTCCTCGCGCACCCGCGCCCAATCGAGCGGGGCGTCGGCCGGCGCGAAGGGATCCTGCAGGACGTGCACGAGCACGTAGCGCGACTCGGGTCCCCCAATCGCGCGCGCCGCTTCGAGCGCGACGCGACCTCCCTCCGCGAGATCGACCGCGACGAGCACGTCCATCGCCGGAAGCCCGAGCGCCTTCTCGAGCGGCTCGACGTCCCCGGACGCGACCAACACCGGCGCGCCGGCGTGGCGCACGACCCGACGCGCGGTCGAGCCGAGCAGTCGATCGCGCAGACGCGCGAGCGCACCTCCATGCCGAACGTGCGGACCGACGACGACGAGCGAAGGCCCGAGCTCCTTCGCCGCGTCGACGATCGCTTCCCACGGCCGTCCGACCGCGAGCGAGGTGCGGGTCTCGACCTGACCGGCCACGTGCACCGCGTGCTCGTCGAGCGTGCGACGCGCGTGCTCCCAGCGGGCGTGCAGACGCTCGGCCAACGCGTCGATCGCCGGAGCGATGCCGGGGTCCGCGTCGGGCGGCACCGGATCCTCGCCGACCACGTGCACGGCATGAACGCGTGCGCCTTCGCGACGCGCCCAGGCCGCAGCGAGCTCCAGGGCTTCGTCGCCGGAGCGTTCGAGGTCGGTGGCTACGAGGATCGTCGGCATGGGTCACTCTCCGCTGGCGAGGGGCCCGAGGAAGGTAGCCGAGAGATCGATCGGTTGGTCCGCATCTTCCGCGCGGACGCGCAACCGGACTTGGAGCCCACGCCGCACCTCCGAAGTGGGCAAGCGCACGATCACCGGCACGTGGCGATCCGCGCCTCCGTCGAGGCTGACCTCCGGCGTCGGCACCACGTACTCGAAGGAAACCGCGTCGTTTTCGACCGGCTCGATTCGGTAGGTGACGGTGTGGTCGGTCTTGTTCACGAGGTGGACCTGGACGGTGTTGCGGACGAGCCCGTCCTCCACGACGAAGGGCGTTCCCCCCGGCGGGCGCAGAAGATTCGCGGCAAAGGGCTCGTGGCTCCGTAGAGCGAAGACCATGCCGACCACCCAAGCGAGAAAGACCGCCACGTAGATGAAGAGGCGAGGCCGCAGCAGCTTCGGCTTGATCGAGGCGTCGTCGAAGCGTCGTTGCGAGTCGTAGCGAACCAGACCCGTCGGACGCTTCAGCTTCGTCATCACCTCGTCGCACGCGTCAACGCAGGCCGCGCACCCGATGCACTCGAGCTGCAGGCCGTTTCGAATGTCGATGCCGGTGGGGCAGACCTGCACGCAACGAGCGCAGTCGACGCAATCGCCGAGCTTCTCGTCTTTGGACTTCTTGCCCCGCGGCTCCCCTCGCGCGACGTCGTAGCCGATCACCAGGGTGTCGCGGTCGGTGAGCGTCGACTGCAGGCGGCCGTAAGGGCAGATGATCAGGCAGAGCTGCTCGCGGAACCACGCGAAGTTGCCGTAGAGCACGAGCGACATCGCGGCCATCCAGCCGAAGGCCTGGGGATGCTCCGAGGGCGAGCGCTGCATCATGTCGAGCAGCGAGGGCAGCGACACGAAGTAGCTCAGGAAGAAGTGCGAGAAGAAGAGGCTGAAGAGCACGAAGAGCGCGTGCTTGGCGACCTTCCGCCAGATCTTGTCGCCGTTCCACGGGCCGGCGTTGCGCTTGAGGCGCGCGTTGCGTGGACCCTCCACGAGGCGCTCGATGCGGCGGTACACGCCTTCGAGGAAGACCGTCTGCGGGCATGCGTAGCCGCACCACACGCGACCCCAGAGCGTCGTGACGACGATCAGCACGAACGCGATGCCGGTGAGCAAGAAGAAGACGAGCCAGAAGTCCTGGGCGTTGAAGCTGCCGCCGAAGAGGAAGAAGCGGCGGTGCTCGATGTCGAGGAAGACCGCCGGTCGACCGCCGATCTGGATCAGCGGCAGGATCAGGTAGATCACCATCAAGACGGCGAAGACCACCCAGCGAATGCGCGTGAAGCGACCGCTCACGTCGGCGGGGTGGACGTAGTTGCGCGAGCCGTCTTTGTTCAGCGAGCTCGCGGGGCCATCTTGAAGGACGGGAAGTCGGCGGGACATGTCTGGGAACCTCGTCGAGCGGCGTCCCCACGCGCACTCGCTCGGCCCCTCCCCGAGCAAGAGCCGTGCGCGAGAGCACGACGCAAGGGATGCGAGGACGTCGTGCGGTCGGCACGTCGCGGCGACCGCGAACGAATCCTCAAAAAGCGACGGGCGAAGCGTGGTGCTTCGCCCGTCGTCGAGCCCGTCGGCTCTCGGCGCTCCCGTCGGAGCGCGGGAGATCCCGAGGATGGACGTCGGGATCTCCGAGCTCTCAGCCGCGTTGGTCCTCGCCCGAAGGCGCAACCGCGTCGTCCGTGGGCGCAGCATTTTCGTCGCCCGGTGCCTCGGCGGCTTCCGGCGCTTCTTCCGCCGCTTCGACGGCCTCTTCCGCTCCTTCTTCCACCGCCTCGCCCGGAGCGTCGCCGCTCGCCGCGCCCGGCACCCAACGCTCGCCCTGCGGCTCCTTGCCCGCGACGTTGGTGTCGCGAATCGAGAGCACGAAGGCCGTCAGCTGCTGCACCTTCTCGGCGCCGAGCGGACCGTTCCACGCGGGCATGCCGTTCTGGAGCGCGCCTTCACCGATCGTGCGGTGAATGTCGACGGGCGAGCCGCCGTGAATCCAGAACGCGTCCGTGAGGTTCGGGCCGATGTTTCCTTCGCCCTGCTCCTTGTGGCAGACGGCGCAGTTCGACGCGAAGAGGGCCTGACCCGCCGACACCGCCTCGGGGTTGCCCGCCATCGCGACGAGCAAGTCCTCGCTCACCTCGCCGCCGGAGCGCTCCTGCAACGCGATGGCGTACTCCTGACCCGGCAACGGGACCGACTCGAACTCGTGGTACGCGAACCAGTAGAAGACCGCGAACACGATCGCGCCGTAGAAGGTCCACAGCCACCAGTTCGGCAGCTCGTTGTCCGCCTCTTCGATGCCGTCGTAGACGTGCAGGATCTCGCCCTGAATCTCGTCGACACGCTTCTCTTTGAGCTCAGCCATGGTGCTTCTCCGTGCTCACTGCCTTCACGGACGGGTTGGCGGACGCCCCCTGAAACGAGAGCGTGTCGAACGAGGTCCCCTCGCCCTCGAGGACGAGGTGGGCGCGGGCGTCGACGTCACTCTTCTTCAGGAGGAACGTGCGAATCGTGACCACCACGAAGACGACGAGGAAGAGAATCAGCGCGATCTTCGGGAAGGCGAGCATCGGGCTCGCGCCGAAGAAGTCCTTCACGAGCCAGCCGATCATCGGGCCACCTCCGCGGCGTCCGCCGCATTCGTACGAAGCGCGACCTCACCCTCGCCCGCACCGCCCGCCGGGCGGGCCGGGACGTTGCCGAGGCGCTGCAGGTAAGAGATGAGCGCGACGAGCTTGCTGTGCGGCTGCAGGTCGCAGCCGTTCTCACCTTCGGCGCCGTAGACGAGGCCGTCGGTGCAGAGGCGCACGCCGGCATCCTGCGCGAGGTACGCCACGATCTCGTCGTGCTGACGCTGCGCGCTCTCGCTCGCCGTCTGAATCTCCTCGGGGCGGTACGGCACCCCGAGGCTCCGCATCGCGCGCATCTTGTCGGCCGACGCGTCGAAGTCGACGGTGTCGACCGCCATGTGCGTGTAGGGCGGCATGTTCGAGCCAGGCGAGATCTCGCGAGGGTCGAGCATGTGGCGGTAGTGCCACGTGTGGTTGTACTTGCCGCCGACACGCGCGAGGTCGGGACCGATGCGGCGCGAGCCCCACTGGAACGGGTGATCGAAGATCGAGTCGTCCATGGTGTTCGGCTGGCCGTAGCGCGCCGTCTCCCACGTGAAGGGACGAATCATCTGCGAGTGGCAGGTGTAGCAACCCTCGGAGACGTAGATGTCGCGGCCCTCGAGCTCGAGCGCCGAGTACGGGACGTTGCGCGTCGCCGCCATCTGCTCCGG
>JACKEH010000043.1 GCA_020633125.1 Sandaracinus sp.
CAGCGTCAAACCCCCGAAGGGACCGAAGCTCGGCGTGCCGAGCGGCGACGTCCGTTTCCTCCGCTACTTCGCGGCCACCCCGGCGACCTTGCACGAAGCGTTGCAAGCGCAGCTCGGCGACGACTACGCCCAGGCGCTGATCGACGGGGATCCCGAGGTCGACATGGAGCAGGTCGGCCGCGAGATCGGCGACACCTCCAAGGTCTACCTCTCGGCGGACGGCAAGGTCCTCCACGCCGCGCCGCGGGACGTCGAGGTCATCCTCGACACCGAAGGCAACGAGAAGGAACGCCGCGACTGGGAGGACAAGCAGGCGAACGTCAACGACGAGCTCCCGGTGCGCTGGACGGGCCGGAAGATGCCGAAGAAAGAGGCGGTTCGGAAGTTCGTCTTCAGCCGCACCATCGAGCTCGCGCACGTCGACGGCCTCACCTACGACTACCTCTACGCGATGGCGCAGGAGCTCGCGCAAGAAGACGCCTTGATGCTCATGGGCGGCGGTCCGAAGGGACGCGACGCGCTCATCTTTCAGACCAACGGCACGCCCTACCGCGCGTTCCTCGAAGGCCGCGTGGACGGCCCTCGCTACAAGCTCCTGCTGCACCTCTCGAACATGGAGCTCAAGCGCGTCGCGAAGGCGGAAGGAGAGTCGGCGTGAGCCTCTTCGATCTTTCGAAGTCCGAGCCGGTCGGCGCGGGCAAGTTCGCTCCCGCGGGCAGCGTCGTCGACGCCGAGCTCGCGAAGATGGTCAGCGGCTACAAGCGCACGATCGCGAGCCGCTACCGCAGCCTCGGCCCCGACGAGCTCGACGAGCTCCCGCCCGGCGCGCTCTTCGTCTCGCCGAAGATCGACGGAGAGCTTTGGTTCCTCGTGGTCGAAGGCGACGAGCTCGGGCTCGTGGCGCCGAACGGCAAGGTGCTCGTCGGAGACCTCCCGGTGCTCGTCGAAGCACGCAAGCTCGTGTTGCCGCGCGCGAAGGGCCGTCTCGTGCTCGCGGGCGAGCTCTTCGCGGTGCGAAAGGGCGGCCGACCGCGCGTCGGCGACCTCGCCAAAGCGATGGGCGGCGGCGCGAGCGCGGACGTCGAGCGCATCGGCTTTCACGTCTTCGATCTCCTGAGCGGCGGCGACGGAACCAACCCCGGTCCGATGCCCGAGTACGCCGAGCGCCTCGCGGCGATGCGGCGGCTCTGCGAGGGTGGCAAACGCCTGCAATGCATTCGCACCGAAGAGGTCACCGGCGCCGAGCGCGTCCGCGAGCTCTTCGCGGAGTGGGCCGAAGGCGGCAAGGGCGAAGGCGTGGTCGCGCGGAGCAAAGACCTCGGCCGAATCCACAAGATCAAACCCTTCTTCACGCTCGACGCGGCGGTGGTCGCGTTCACCGTGCGCACCGACGAGCCCACGCAGGTTCGCTCGTTGCTCCTCGCGGTGATGAAGGAGAACGGCCAGTTCCAGATCATCGGCAGCTGCGGAAACATGGGCAGCGGCGAGCTTCGCTCCGAGCTCTTCACGAAGCTCTCGAGCGACGTGATCCCGTCCGGCTACAGTCACGCGAGCAGCAGCGGCGCGCTCTTCCAGTTCGTGAAGCCTTCGATGGTCGTCGAGGTGAAGGTCACGGATCTTCAAGCGGAAGACAGCGACGGCAAGAACATCAAACGCATGGTGCTCGAGCTCGGCGCGAACGCGGAGCGTTGGCTCGCGGTCGCGCCGATGACCGGCGTGAGCATCCTGCACCCGGTGCTCGAGCGCGTGCGCGACGACAAGTCGGTGAACCCGGTGGACGTGCGCGCGGGGCAGGTGCTCGAGCGGGTCTTCCTCGAGGACGTCGACAAGAAGGCCGAGCGCGTCGAGCTTCCCAAGAGCGAAGTGCTCGACCGGCGCGTCTGGACGAAGGTCACCAAGGGCCAGACGGCAGTCCGAAAGCTGCTCGTCTGGAAGACGAACAAGGACGGCGTCGATCCCCGCTTCTCGCCCTTCGTCGTGCAGTGGACCGACTACAGCGCGGGTCGAAAGGACCCGCTGCAGCGGGAGGTGCGCCGGGCCCCGAGCCTCGACGCGGCGCGCGCCATCGCCGAGACGATGGTGACCGAGAACGTGAAGAAGGGCTGGAACGAGGTCTGATTCAGCCCTCCCTTCTCAGCCAGTGATTCTCGGCCACTGCGCCGAGCCTCTCGAGGCGGCCCACGCGGGCTGCTCGCCGCACGAGGTCGGGGACCTCGAAAGGATGTGAGATGAAACGCGTCGTCCCCCTCGTCGGGTGTTTGTGGTGGGTCGCGTGCGGCGGTGGTGGCGCGAAGCCACCGGACGCCGCCAGCGCACCGGACGGCGGGAGCGACGCGAGCGTCCCCGTCTGCAGCGCCGCGAGCGAGTGCGACGACGGGCGTTTCTGCAACGGCGAGGAGCGCTGCGAGCCCGGAGCGAGCGGCGCGAACGCCTTCGGCTGCGTCGAGGGCGACGCGCCCTGCATGCGCTGCGACGAGGACACCGACACCTGCCGCGGCTGCGACGTCGAGCCGGACGCGGACGGCGACGGCTACGAAGACGTCGCCTGCGGGGGTCTCGATTGCGACGACTCGGATCGCAACGTCAGCCCCGACGCGACCGAGCGTTGCGATCCCGAAGGCGTCGACGAGGACTGCGACCCCGCGACCTTCGGCTTTCGCGACCAAGACATGGACGGCTTCGCGGACGCGCGCTGCTGCAACGGCGAGACCTGCGGCAACGACTGCGACGACGCGAACGGCAACGTGCATCCGACGCAGGCCGAGACCTGCAACGGGGTCGACGACGATTGCGACGGCACCCTGGACGAGTCGCTCGCGAGCAGCATGTGGTACCCGGACTGCGACGGCGACATGTTCGGCCGCATCGGCGAGGGCATTGCGGCCTGCTCGCGGCCTCCCGGGGTGCCGGCGGAGTGCAGCGGGAGCGGCGTCTACGTCGACACGGCGGGCGATTGCGACGACGCGAGGCCCGGCGTGAACCCGGGCGCGCCCGAGGTCTGCAACGGCATCGACGACGACTGCAGTGGCGGCTTCGAGGGCCCCGGCGAGGACGACGACGACGACGGCTTCGCCGACTCCGCGTGTGGGGGCGACGACTGCCGCGACTCGGACGCGGCGTACCACCCCGACGCGGTCGAGGTCTGCTCGAGCTTCACCGACCGCAACTGCGATGGACGTTCGGAGGATCACGACGGCGACGGCTTCTTGATCGCCGGCTCGACCTGCGAGGGCGGCACGCTCGCCGACGCGCCTCGCACCGACTGCGACGACGATGCCGAGACCACGAACCCGGGCGCGACGGACGTCTGCAACGGCGTCGACGACGACTGCGACACCCGCACCGACGAAGGCGCGAGCGCGCTCTGCGACGTCTTGCCGGGAGCGACGGAGGTCTGCACCGCAGGCACGTGCACCTTCTCCGCGTGCGAGAGCGGCACCCGTGAATGCGAAGGCGGATCGGCGAACGGCTGCGAGAACATCCGCTTCGGTGGCGCGCATTGCGGCGCGTGCGGCAACGCCTGCGCGTTCGCCTGCAACGACGGGATGGGCTGCGATCCGGTGCGGCAGGTCGAAGGCGACTACGTCCACATGTGCGCGCTCACGATGGCCGGCTACGTCTACTGCTGGGGTCGCCGCATGGGCCCGTGGCCCGAGTACGACCGACCGCATCGGGTCGACATCTCGGGCGTCGCGCAGATCGACGTGGGCTACAACCACGCCTGCGCGCGCAAGACCGACGGCCAGGTCTGGTGCTGGGGCGACAACTTCGACCAGCAGCTCGGCTTCGTGGGCGACGGCACCGCGACCCCGGTGCGGGTGTCGACGTGGACCGACGTCGTGGACGTCGCCGCCGGCTTCTACATGAGCTGCGCGCTTCGCTCGGGCGGTCAGCTCTGTTGTTGGGGCGACGACGGCGAAGACGCGTTCGGCAACGGTGCGACCGACTCGAGCGGAGCGACCCCCGTGTGCCGCTCGACGAGCTACACGAGCATCGATCTCGGGCAACGCTACGGATGCGGTCTGACGGCGGCGGGCGCGCTCTCGTGTTGGGGCGGCGTGGGCAGCAGCGGCTCCCCTTCGAGCTTCGGCATGGTGTCGCGCGCACCTTCGTCCGGGGTCTTCACCGACGTGTCGACCGGGCACCTCTACGCGTGCGCCGTTCGAAACGACGCGCGGGTCTTCTGCTGGGGCGACAACCGCGAGCTTCAGACGAGCTACGCGTCGACCACGAGCGCGGTCGGACCGGTGGAAGTGCCGCTCACGGGAACCCCCGTCGACGTCGACGCCGCAGCGGAGCACACGTGTGTGCGGATGATGGACGGCACGATGCGCTGCTGGGGCTTGCGAGCCGGGGGCGCGCTCGGAGACGGGATGACCAGCGGTCACACCGCGACGCCGCAGACCGTGGTCGGCATCTCCGACGCGCAGCAGCTCGTCGCGGGCGGCTCGCTCTTCGACGGCAACTCGGTGTGCGTGGTGCGTACGGGCGGTCGCTTGAGCTGCTTCGGCGACAACGACGACGGCCAGATCGGAAGCCCCGGTCCCGACGCGCTCACCCCCCGCGACGCCATCACGGAGCGCTGAACGCATGGCGCGCCGGACGTGGTTCGAGCGCGCGAGGGGTTCCCTTCGCGTCTCGGGCCCCTTCGAGGTCGGGAGTCCGGTCGGCGCGCGACCTCTGGTAGAAAAGGAAGCGTGATTCGAGTCGACGATGTGGCGTTCCCCTTGGTGGTGGTCTCCCTTCCTTCCTCGTGGAGCGAGGACGAGTGGGAGAGTTATCTGGCGCGCATGCGGACCTACCCGAGTCGGCGTGAGCGCTACGTGACGCTCACCGATGCCCGCGGAGCCGGCACGCCGAGCGCGGCGCAGCGCAAGCGAGCCGCGCAGGTGATGGCCGAGGACGAGGCGCTCTCGAAACGCTTCAACGTCGCCAACGGCCTCGTCTTCGAGTCGGCGCTGCTGCGCGGCATGCTGACCGCGATCACCTGGCTCACGCCGCCTCCGGTGCCGATGCAAACCTTCGCGAGCCCTCGCCAAGCGCTCGAGTGGCTCGACGGGCTCTACCTGAGCGCGCAGGGCACGAAGCTTCCGAGCTGGGGCCGTTTCGACGGCGATCGCTGAGCCCGGTCGGCCTCAGGAAGCCCTCGAAGCTTGCGTCGCGAGAGCACCTACACCGCGGCACATCGACGTCCAACCTCGCCCCACGGAGCACGGGGTGTGACCAATTGTGGAGTGAAGTCCGCATGTTCCGCACGGAGGGCCGGCACACATCCTGAAGTGCTGCCGACCATGCGAATCGGAACGTTGGGGTGTGTGCTTCTTCTCTGGGTCGCCGCAGGCTGCGTCAACGAGCTGCAGCCGGGCGGGCAACACGTCTCGCACGACCATCAGGAGCTGACGGTCTCGGGCGGCGCCGTGATCGAGGAGTGGGCGGTCGAAGGCGATTGGTACGTGTCGCCGCGCTTGATGGCGGCGGACGGTGCTTCACGGGCCGGCGTGCTCGTCAGCTTGCTCGGCGAAGCCGACGCGCCGCTCATGGAAGCGCGGGTGGTCACGCTCGACGGCGTGGGCGAGTGGGTGCCGCTCGAGGCCGCGTGGTCGGAGATCGATCAACACGTCGCCATCGCCGAGCTCGGCGAGACGGGCGTGGCGGCGGAGCTTCGCATCTTGCGCACCGACGTCTCGATGCTCGACGTGCTGCGCTTCACCGCCGTGGTGCCCGAGCCGGAGCTCACGCTCGACGACGCCGCGCCCCTCGAAGGCGAGGTCGACGCGGCCAGCGCGGAGATTCGCAGCGAGCTGCGTGGCCTCGGCATCGTCACGCGCGAGCAATGGGGCGCACGCGCGACCCGCTGCACCAGCGGCGATTCGAGCAAGCGACGTCTCGCAGTTCACCACACCGTAACGGGCTCGTCGGACCCCGCGCGGCAGATGCGTGGCATCCAGAACTTCCACATGAACACGCGCGGTTGGTGCGACGTCGGCTACCACTTCCTCGTCGGCAGCGACGGAAAGATCTACGAGGGCCGTCCGCTTCACCTCCTCGGCGCGCACGTCGGAAGCAACAACACCGGCAACATCGGGATCAGCTTCATCGGCTGCTACCACACCAGCGGCTGCAGCGGCCTCGGCCCGTCGCGACCGGGGGATTCGATGATTCGCGTCGCCGGCCGTCTGATGGGCACGCTCTCGCGCCTCTACGGCATCTCGCTCTCGTCGAGCACCGTCAAGGGCCACCGCGACCACCCCGGTCAGTCGACGACGTGCCCGGGCGACAACCTCCGCCCGCGCATCGGCGAGATGATCAACATCGGCCGGAGCTCGACGCTCTCCGGGGGCTCCTCGCCCTCGACGCCGCCGCCGCCGTCGACGGGCGGTAGCTGCACGCACAGCTACGGCGGCACCTACGGCAACCTCGCTTGCAGCGCGGGCTACCAATGCTGCAGCGGCTCGTGGCGCACCCGTGGGGCGTGTGGCGCGTGTGCGTGTGTCGAGACGACCGGGGAGCGTGGATGCACCGCCGCCGCACCCTCGGGCCCGCCCGCCGGCGCGAGCTGCACGCACAGCTACGGCGGTCGCTACGCGAACACCGCGTGCAGCCCGAGCTACCAGTGCTGCAACGGCTCGTGGCGTACGCGTGGCTCGTGCGGCTCGTGTTACTGCACGGAGTCGACGGGCGAGCGCGGCTGCGGCCTCTGACGCACTCCGCAAGCTCGCGTTTCGCTTCGGCCGACCGCACGAACGAAAGAGCCCCCGCCTCGTGCGGGGGCTTTTTCGTCGCGGCGCGTGGAGGAAACGTGTGTCAGCGCGGGAAGCGCGGACCGCCGTCCGTCGACGCGCTGCGTCGTGACCAAGATCTGGTCGGTCGGGAACGAGAGTCCCCACGCGCCTTCGGGACGAGCGGGCGGTCGCGAATCGGGCTCACCCGAGGTGAGGCGGCACGAGACGACGAAACACCTGCATCGCGCGATCGAGCTCGTCGTCGGTCACGTAAGGCGCGGGGCCGAAGCGAAGGTTCTCCCCGCGCGCGTCCGTCATCACGCCCTTCGTCCGCAAGGCCGCGACGATCTCGCTCGCGTTCGGGACCCGCACCGTCACGAAGCCTCCACGAGCGTCCGGCGCGCGCGGCGTGCGCACCTCGTAGCCGTCGAGCGCGTCGAGCAAGCGCGTGGTCTGATGCAGCGAGAGCGCACGGAGCGCCTCGGTGCTCATGCCCTGCGCCGCGTGAAAACGCGCGACGGCGCGCGCGCGGTAGTGGCTCGTCGGGTCGTAGGTGCTGCCCGCGAAGCGATCACTGCCCGTCTTGCCGTAGCGCGTCGGTCCGGACTGCGCGCTCGCGAGCGACGCGAAGTCGCTGAACCATCCCGTGTAGACGGGGCGCAGCGCGGAGCCCGCGGGCACGCGCAAGAAACACACGCCTTCGCCCCATTGCGCGTATTTGTAGCCGCCGCCAGTCACGAACGCGCGCGTGTCGATCTCCGACCAGGGAAGGGCGCGCACGTGGTGGTAGGCGTCGAGCAACACCTCGGCGCCGACCGCGTGCGCGGCCTCGCAGGCCTGCCCGAGGTGCGGCACCACCGTCGAGGTCTCGAAGAGCACCGTGCTCGCGAGCAAGGCCGCGGTGTCGGGTCGGATCGCCGCCGCGAGGCGTTCGGCCAAGGTCCGCGGCTCCGCGACGCTCACGCGTGTGATCTCGACACCTTCTTCCTCGAGGCGCGCGAGCTGCCGACGCATCGAGTGAAACTCGCCGTCGGTGGTGACGACGTGACGCCGCTCGCGCCAGGGAAGGGCGGAGAGGAAACGCGTCACGAGCTCGTGCGTGTTCTGCGCGAGCGCGACGTCCTCTGGCGCACCGCCGAGCTCGGCCACGATCGCCGCGCGGACCGCGTCGGCGGCTTCGGTGGCAGGGCCCCATTTGTCGTCGACGTGGCGAGCCGCGTCGTCGAAGGCCTCGATCACGCCCTCCCGCGCGACGTCGGGCCACGCTTGGTGCGAGTGCCCCGTGAGCAACACGCGGTCCGCCGCAAGGAAGCGGGAGTAGTGTGGGCGAAGAGCTTCGGGCGAGAGCATCGGCGGGGACGATAGTGCGGTCCCGCGGTTCCGACCCGGAGCGAGGTCACGGCGCAGCGGGCCGGGCGACTGGACGGCGAGCCCCGTCGTGGCCGACCCTGATGCGATGCGGATGGGAGCTCGGACCCGATGGGCGGTCTCGAGGTGGGTTGCGCCGAAGACGCCGAAGCCAATTGCATCTGCCTGCTGCGCGTGGTGAACGTCATCGACGACGGCGACGCCTACACCCTCGAAGGAAACCAGATCGTGAGCACGACCTCCGGCAAGCGTTGGGACTACTGCATCGACGGAGACGATTTGCGTTGTCGCGACGTCTCCTCCGACACGAGCACCCGCGAGCCGGGCACTCTCGATCTCGTTCGACGATGAACGCACGCCTCGGAGACCGCTCGCTCTTCTCGACCCTCCGGGCGAAGAGCTACCTCGCGCACGCCGCGATCTCGCCGCTCTCGGATCCGGTGAAGGCTCGCGTCGACGCGCTCACCTCGCAGTACGCGGAGGGGGGCGTCGAGGCGCTGCCGCATTGGCTCTCGGAGCGCACGCGCTTGCGCGGCCAGCTCGCGGGCCTGATCGGCGCCCAGGCCGACGACGTCGGGTTCGTGCAGAGCACCACGCCGGGCGTCGTCTGGCTGGCCTTCGCGATCGACTGGAAACCCGGCGACCGCGTGATCCTCTTCGAAGGCGAGTTCCCCGCGAACGTGACGCCGTGGCAACGCGCGGCCGAGACCTTCGGGCTCGAGATCGTCACCTTGCCCATCGCGCCTTTCTTCGAATCCGTCGAGGCCGGCCTCGCGTCGGTCGAGCACGAGCTCTCGCGAGGCGCGCGCCTCGTGGCGGTCAGCGAGGTGCGTTTCCAGGACGGCTACCGCATGCCGACCGCGGCGCTCGGGGAGCTCGCGCATCGCCACGGCGCGGAGCTCTTCGTCGACGCGATTCAGGCGCTCGGCGTGGTCCCGGTCGACGTCACCCACGTCGACTACCTCGTCAGTGGCGCCCACAAATGGCTGATGGGGCTCGAAGGCGCGGGCTTCGTCTACGTGGACCCGTCGCGCATCGGCGCGTTGGTGCCACGCTTGGCCGGTTGGCTCGGCCACGTCGACGCGTTGCGTTTCCTCTTCGACGGCGCGGGGCACCTGCGCACCGATCGTCCGTTTCGGGAGAAGGCCGACGTCGTCGAACAAGGCGCGCTCTCGGGGGCGAGCCTCGCGGCGCTTCAGGCCAGCGTGGAGCTGCTGCAGGGTCTCGGCGTCGACGCGATCTACGACCACGTGCAGGCCTTTCACGACGCGCTCGAGCCGGGCCTCGTCGAGCTGGGTTTTCGCTCGCTCCGTGCTTTCCCCGAGGCCCGAAGCGGCTCTCTCTGTCTCGAGGTTCCCGAGGGAATCCCCTTGGCTGGGCTCGCCAAGTCCCTCGGTGAACGTGGGGTCGTGGTGTCCACGCCGGACGGCTTCTTGCGTTTCGCACCGCATTGGCCGAACGCTTCGGCCGAAGTGCCTTTCGTTCTCGAAGCCGTCCACGACGCCGTGCGGGAGATCCGATGACCGAGCTCGCGGATCGTTGGCGTCATTTCTACGCGAACCTCCCACCCCAAGGGGCCCGGCTGCGCAAACGGCTGACCGACCGCTGGCTGCGAATTCACTCGTTGCCCGACGCCAAACGCTTCGCCGAGGGCCCGGACGACGAGACCGAGTTGCTCATGCGGGCGAACACGGCGGCGTCGGTCCTGCTGGGGGAAGGCAACGAGGTCTGGGTGGTCGCGGCGTCGTTCGAGCTCGAGCCGCCGGGTCAGCTGCCCGAGGTTCCGGGGCTGATGTTGACCCCTGCGCTCACCTGCGAGCCCGACGACGATCTCGAGACGCGGGTCGTCTTCCACGCGGCGAAGGTCACGTGGCAGGACGGCGCATTCGACGACGCCATCGTCGCCGTCGCCGAAGACCGTCGCCGCGTGTTGTGGATGAACGACGCGACCGGCGAGGTGCTCGCGCCTTACGACGGCGGGTTCGACCTGGTGCTCACCCACCGCGCGCGCCGCGACGCCTTGCGTGAGCAGTGGAAGAGCTGGGTCGCCACGCGCTGACGCACCTTCGGCGCGTGCGTCTTCGCGTGCCGAGCCGCTCACCCGAGCTCGTGGATCGTGCCTCGTGCGAGGGGGGCTCGCTTACGGGTGACGCGCGCGTGATGGATCGCGCGTTCACCGACGCTCTGTGCTCCGTAGACTTGGCCTCGTGCGTTGGACGTCACTCTTCTTACTCTTGGTGGCGTGCGCGGCAGACGCCCCCAATCCCCTCGTCTTCGAAGGCCCGTCGCGGCCGGTCGACGTTCGGCGTGACGACTTCGGCGTCGTGCACGTCACCGGCGCCACGGCGGCCGACGTCTACTACGCGTCCGGCTACGTGCAGGCGTCCGAGCGTCTCTTCCAGATGGATCAGATGCGACGGCGTGCGTACGGGCGCCGCGCGGAGGTGATCCCGGATCGCGCCGAAGACGACCTCCTGGTTCGACACTTCGACGTGCGGCGTCTCGGCGAAGAAGCCGCCGAGCGTGTGCGCGTCGAGCATCCGGAGACGCATCGTCTCGTCGTCGCGTGGGTCGCCGGCGTCAACGCGCGCATCGACGACGTGCTCGCCGGACGCGCCCCGCGACCCTACGGCTTCGAGCTCTTCGACTACGAGCCCGAGCGTTGGGACGCCGTCGACCCCTTCGCGGTCGGCAAGCTCATCCTCTTCAACAACGCCAACCAGCTCGAGTTCGATCTGCTCGCGACCTTGTTGGAGGTGCTCGCGCCGGAGCTCTCCGAAGCCTTCCCGATCTTCACGCCCTTCGACGAAGCGTTCGTGCTGCCGCCGGAAGAGCGACCCGCCGCCGGCGACGTGCGGCGCACGCGTCGCGCGATTCGTCGCCCCCTCGTGCTCCCGGACGACGCCCCCGAGCGAATGCGTCGCTACGCCGAGCGCCTGCGCGCGTCACGACCCGGCGCGAGCAACAACTGGGCGATCGAAGGAAGGCATTCGGCGAACGGTCGCCCGCTCGTCGGCGGCGATCCGCACCAGCCGCTCGCTTCGCCCAGCGTCTTTCACATGCAGCACCTGCGCAGCGACGACGGAGTGCTCGACGTCGCCGGCTTCGCATTCGTCGGCACCCCCGCGGTTCAGCTCGGTCACAACCGCCACGTCGCGTGGACCGCGACCACCGCCTACCCGGATTGGATGGATCTCGTGGAGGTCCGTTTCGTCTCGGCGATGGCGGGCGGTCCGGCGATCGAGCTGGCGGGCCAGCGTCACGCGGCGGTCGAGCGGGTCGAGGTCGTGAACGTGCGCGGCGAGCCCGCACGCGAGGTGCGGGTCGTCGAAGTGCCCGGCGTCGGCCTGCTCCTTCCCGACGACTTCTCGCCGCTGCCGATCACCCGACCCGGACGCCGCATCCTCTTTCGTTGGACCGGCCTTCGCCCGACGATCGAGGCCCACGCGTTTCACGCGCTCGACGTCGCGACCTCGCTCGACGAAGCCGAAGCCGCGATCGATCGACTCGAGCTCGGTGCCTTCAACTTCGTCGTCGCCGACGCGAACGGCATCGCGTACCGGTCGCGCCCGATCGTGCCGGATCGTGGTCGTCCGGAGTCGACCCCGCGCGGTTGGGTGCTCGTCGACGGCGACGATCCGAGCGCGGCCTGGTCCGGCGCGCTCTTGCCCGCCGATCGTCTGCCCACCTCGCGTGGCGGCGACCGTGGTTGGGTCGGCACCGCCAACAACGACCCCTTCGGCTTCACCTCGGACGGCGCGGTGGAAGGCGACGCTTGGTATTGGGGCGTCTGGGGCGATCCCGGCACCCGTGCGACGCGCATCGAGGCAGAGCTCGAGCGTCTGGTCTCACGCGGCAACGTGACGACGGACGACTTCGAGACCCTTCAACGCGACACGTACTCGATGTTCGCCGAGCGCTACCTGCCCTTCCTCTTCGACGCCGCCGAGGCGCTCGACGACGACGAATCGCTCGCGGCGTGGCGTGGTCGCGACGACCTCGCGGCGTTGATCGAACGACTTCGCACCTGGGATCGCCGCATGGATCGCGCGTCCTCCGAAGCGGTGGTCTTTCAAGCGTGGGTCTACTTCGCGGTGCAGGACGCGATCGGCGACGACCTCGGTCTGCTCTTTCAGCCCTTGCTCGACGCCTCGACCGTCTACGTGCTCAAGCTCGGGCTTCAAGCCTTCGAGGACGCGCCGACGCTTCTCGACGACGGAGTCGCGCCGACGGTCTACCGCGCGCTCGAACGCACCGCGGACTTTCTCGTCGCGCGCTACGGCGGGATCGAAGCCGAGCGCTACACGTGGGGCGAGCTGCACGGGACCCACTTCGCCAACTTGGGCGGGCGTTTCGATCGCGGTTGGTTCCCCACCGACGGGGCGGACGGCACGGTCGACGTGAGTGACGCGACCTTCCTTCGCGACGGCGAGCCCGTCGAGCGGGTCTCGTCGAGCGACGGACCGGTCTACCGCATGGTCGCGAGCTTCGGCGAAGACGGCGTGCCGAGCGCGCGCGTCGCGTTCGCGGGGGGCCACTCCGAAGACCCCGACTCACCGTGGTGGGATTCGACCAACGAAGGCTGGACCGAGGGCCGCTACGTGCCGCTCGCGTTCGAAGAAGCGGACGTCGAAGCGCGCACGGTCGAACGCGCGACCCTCGATCGCGACGGTTGGCACCCACGCTGAGCGGTCACGGTGTCCTCGCCGGGCGCACCGTGGCCGTCGCTCGGCGCTCCCACACCCACGCGGAACGTCGCCGCTCCTCGAGTCGCCCGTGCCGGCTCGCGCACCCCGTGCGCCGCGGCGGAGTCACAGACACGAGTTGGGCGGGTACGCCATGTACTCCCCGACACACACCGGGAAGTCGCCGCTCGATCCCATGTCCATGCAGACCGAGAGCTCGACCCGGCCGCAGCCACTACCGCACGCACCCATGTCGGGTCCTCCCGGCGTCTGGCAATTCTCGAACGTCAGCACCGGCGTCGACGACACGAGCATGGTCCGACCGTCGCAGTTGAAGTCGTAGCCACCGACCGTGTTCCGCGGGGTGGTCTGCGCGACGGTCTGGTTCGGTCGCGCGCGCGAGTCGCCGTCGTCGCAATCCCCGAGGCGGCCCGACTCGCCGGTCGGGCACGCGGTCGAGCCACCGCAGAGCACCCGCGTGGGCACGCCGCCGACTGCGTAGCCGTCGCGATCGGCGTCGAGGAAACAGTCGAAGCCCGAGCCTTCGTCGACCCGGCCGTCGCAGTCTTCGTCGCGGCCGTCGCAGGTCTCGAAGGTGGGGCCCTCCACGCCGAGACACTCGCCCCACGTTCCGTCGGCGAGGCACGCCTGCGCGCCGCGGCTGCACAACCCGACGTCGGAGCCGCAAGGGCGCGCTTCGCCTTCGCACGCGCAGCGCTCGTCGATCTCACCGTCGCAGTCGTCGTCGATCGCGTTGCCGCAGGCTTCTTCGACCGGCATCACGCCGCAGTCGAGCCAACGTCCGCCGCGGCACTCTTGGGTGCTCGCCGCGCATGCTCCGAAGAGCGGGCAAGGGCGTTGCTGGTCCGTGCACGTACAGCCGGTAGGCGGCAGGTCGTTCGGCATGCCGTTGCAGTCGTCGTCGACCATCGCTTCGTCGCAGAAATCCCAGGCGGCCGGGTGCGTGGTCGCGACGGAGTCGTCGCAATCGGTCGCGTCTTCGCGAAAACCTTCCGGCCGCGTGCACGCCAGGCGCGTCGCAGCGTCGTCGGCGTTCGAGCCGAAGCCGTCGCCGTCGACGTCGACCGTGTAGAGCGTGAGCACGCCTTCGTCGACCGAGCCGTCGCAGTCGTCGTCGACGTCGTTGCAAGCCTCGACCGCTTCCGGCTGCGTCGACGCGGACCGGTCGTCGCAGTCTTCGCCGCAGCGCATCTCGCCTCCCGTCGCGTTGCAACAGAGCGCGCTGGTCACTCCGTCGCCGTCGACGTCCCCGTCGTCCGGGCCGGCCACCGTGCTCGCGTCGCAGTCTTCGTCGAGGCCCGCGGCGTCGCAGCGTTCGGTCAGGCGCGGCGAGCGATCGGCGTTCGAGTCGTCGCAGTCTTCGCCGCCGCACTCTTCGGCCGCCACGCCGTCGCCGTCGGCGTCCGCGGAGATCGTGCAATCGGTGCGGCAGCGGTCGGCCGTCTCGTCGCAGAGCTGTCCCTCGCGGCACGGAGGGGAAGAGGCGGCGCAGCCACGTTCGTCCAGGATGCTCGAGCCACCGCAACGTTCCGCGCCGTTGCAGAAGACGCCGTCGTCGCAATCGGCGTCGACGCGGCATGCGACGAGCGCGTCGCTGGTCGCGGCGTCCGTCGAGGCGTCGTCGTCGCCGCAAGCGAGGAGCGAGGCCAAGGACAAGCACAGAGCGACTCGGGCATGCATCGAAACACGCTACCAGGCTCGTTCCCGGAACCGAAGTGGCTCGTCCGCGTCAGAGGCCGCGGGACCACTCGGGGCGCAGACGCACGCGTCCATCCAATGCGGCGTCGAGCACCTCGACGATGCGGGCCCGATCGCGTGGCAGCTCACCCGCGAGCGGGAGGTAGTTGCTCGCGTGGTTCGTGCGAAACACGCAGCGCGTGGGTCGCGCCTCGTCGACCATCGTGCGCAGCTCACGGAGCAACGCCGGCACCTCGGGCACCTCGAACGCGCCACGCTTCGCGAGCTTCGCGAGCGGTGTGTCGGGCACGACGGTGACCGTGAGCGCGGCGAAATACGCGGGGTCCATCTCGGTCACGAGCCGCGCCGTCTCCCGCGCGTGAATCTCGCTGCGCTCCATCGCGATGCCCAAGAGCGCGATCACGCTCAGCTCGATGCCCGCCTCGTGGCACTTCTTCGCGGCTTCGACGTGACCGGCGAAGGTGTCGCCCTTCGCGATGCGCTTGAGCGTGACGTCGTCGCCAGACTCCGGCCCGACGTAGAAGCGGCGAAGCCCGAGGGCACGAAGCTCGGCGAGCTCGTCCGGCGTCTTGTCGCGCACGTTGCGCGCCATCGCGTAGCAGCTGACGCGTCTCAGGTTCGGGAAGAGCGCGTGTGCGCGCTCGAGGATCGCGCGCCAATGCGCCATCGGCATCACGAGCGCGTCCCCGTCCGCGACGAAGAGCTTCTCCACCCGCGCCGCGACCTGCGAAGCCGCGTGCTCCA
This sequence comes from Sandaracinus sp., assembly GCA_020633125.1. Taxonomy (GTDB): domain Bacteria; phylum Myxococcota_A; class Polyangia; order Polyangiales; family Houyiibacteriaceae; genus JACKEH01. Next base: position 15,239 of record JACKEH010000043.1, read on the forward strand.
GGTCCTCGAGGCTCTCGTCGAGCGCGCGAAGCCGGAAGGTCTTGTCGCGGTACATGTCGCAGTAGGTGCAGTGGTTCCAACTGCATCCGATCGTCGCTTGCAGGATCAGCGCGTCGGCCTCGGAAGGCGGACGGTAGAGGCGACCTTCGTAGCGCATGGGCCAGAGCATGATCGCGATCGGCCGCGCGTGCCCGCAGCAGTGCCGATCCCGGAACCGCGTCTCACCGACGCCGGGCCACGGTCGCCCGCCTGGCGACCGACGCCGCCTCGGCCCTCGTCCTGGGTGCCCGGTCGACGCCCGTCCTTGGTCCCCATCGGCCGGATTGCGGCATCGGCCCGTCTCGGCTGACGTCGGCCGATCTCGGCTGGCTCGGTCGGCCTCGTGGCTGGCCCGACCGGCCGATCTTGGCTGGGCCCAGCCACCGTCCCGACCAACCTTGTCTGGGATCTTGGGAGAAAAAATAAGAGAAATCAGTGGCTTGCAGAAAATGCTACCGAGTTGCACCTGCGGGGTTGACCGAACGATGAACGTTTTTAGTTTCCGTTCATGCCTCAGCCCCTCGACCTCTCGGACCTTCCGCTCCTCCCCCTGCGCCGTGGGGTCGTTCTTCCCGGCCGCACCGTGACCTTGCCCGTGGGCCGCCCACGCTCGGTCGCGCTCGCCCGCGAGCTTCGCCGTGGCGACGTGCTCGTTCTCGCGGCCCAACACGACGGCGACGTCGACGAGCCCGGCCTCGCCGACCTGCATCGCGTCGGTGTGCTGGCCCGCCTCGAAGACCGCGTCGACCGCGGCAACCGCGGGCTCGTACTCGTGGTGAAGGCCGAGCGTCGCGTGCACCTCGACGAGCTCGTGGCCCACGTGCCCTTCGCCCGCGCGGCGGTGAGTGAGCTCGCGTCGACGAACGCCGACACCGACGAAGCCCGTGCGCTCGCCAAGTCGCTTCGCGCGCACGTCTCGGAGCTCGCGGGTCAAGACCGCGCGTTCGTGCAGGAGCTCTCGAACGCCGACGTCGCGACCACGGCGGATCTCGTCGCGGCCTGGGTCGAAGCACCCGCCGAGCGACGCCTCGAGATCCTTCACGAGCTCGACGTGCCGACGCGCCTGAAGCTCGCCGCCGGCCTCGTGCAAGAAGCGAAGGGGCGTGCGGAACTCCAGTCGAAGGTCGACTCCGAGGTTCGCAAGAGCCTCAGCGACCAGCAGCGAAAGCACATCCTGCGTCAGCAGCTCGAAGCCATTCGCCGCGAGCTCGGCGAAGAAGACGACGCCGACGACGACGTGGCGAAGCTGCGGCGTCGCCTCGACGAGGCCGGTCTCACCGAAGAGGCGCAGAAGGTCGCCGACCGCGAGCTCGAGCGCTTCGCGCAGCTTCCCGCGCAATCGCCGGAGAAGGGCGTCATTCGCAACTACCTCGAGCTGATCGCCGAGCTGCCGTGGTCGAAGCGCGCAGACTCCTCGCTCGACCTCGACGCGGTGGCCGACAAGCTCGCCGCCGATCACCACGGCCTCGAAGAGCCGAAGCGCCGCGTGCTCGAGCACATGGCGGTGCTCAAGCTCGCCCCGAAGGCGCGCGGCACCGTGCTCTGCCTCGTCGGTCCGCCCGGCGTGGGCAAGACCAGCCTCGCGCAATCGGTGGCCGACGCGACCGGACGTCCGCTCGTGCGGGTGAGCCTCGGCGGCGTGCGCGACGAAGCCGAGATCCGCGGCCACCGTCGTACCTACGTCGGTGCGCTTCCCGGTCGTGTCGTGAGCGCGATGCGAAAGGCGGGCGTGAAGAACCCGGTCGTCGTGCTCGACGAGATCGACAAGGTCGGCGGTCGAAGCTGGGCCGGCGATCCCGAAACGGCGCTGCTCGAGGTGCTCGATCCGGAGCAGAACCACACCTTCACCGATCACTACCTCGAGCTGCCCTTCGACTTGAGCGAGGTGCTCTTCGTCGCCACCGCGAACGACCTGCAGACGCTCTCGGGACCGCTCCGCGATCGTCTCGAGATCATCGAGGTGAGCGGCTACACGGAGGACGAAAAGGTCGCCATCGCGCGTTCGCATCTCTTCCCCCGCGCGCTCGAGAGGCACGGCCTCGCTCCCGAGAAGGTGCGGCTCGCCGAAGGCCTGCTCGCGACGCTCGTGCGCGACTACACGCGCGAAGCCGGTGTGCGGCAGCTCGACCGGCAGCTCGCGAAGCTCTTGCGCAGCGTCGCCCTCGACGTCGTGCGCGGGAAAGACGCCGCGGTCGAGGTCGACGAGGTGCGGTTGCGGCAGGTGCTCGGCAAGCCGCGGTTCTTCACGGACGTGGCGGAGCGTGAGCGTCCGCCCGGGGTCGCCGCGGGGCTCGCGTGGACGCCGGTCGGTGGCGACGTGCTCTACGTCGAGACGACGCGGATGCCTGGCAAGGGACGCGTCGAGATCACCGGCCAGCTCGGCGAGGTGATGAACGAATCGGCCCGCGCAGCGCTCGCGTACGTGCGAACCCACGCCGACGCGCTCGGCATCGACGCGAGCTTCCTCGAGCAGCAGGACTTGCACGTGCACGTGCCGGCCGGCGGCATCCCGAAGGACGGTCCCTCCGCGGGCGTGACGCTCTTCACCGCGTTCGCGTCGTTGCTCTCCGGTCGCCGCGTCCGACCGGACACCGCGATGACCGGCGAGGCGACGCTTCGTGGTCGAGTGCTCCCGGTCGGAGGCATCAAGTCGAAGGTGCTCGCCGCGCACCGAGCCGGCTTCGAGCGGGTGCTCTTGCCGCGCAAGAACGCGCACGACGTCGACGACATCCCCGAGTCGGTGCGGAGCCAGCTCGAGATCGTGCTCGTGGACGACATGCGTGAGGTGATCGAGCTCGCGCTCGAACCGCTCGAAGCGACGACGCTCGGCCACTCCTCGCCCGAGGCGCGGGCGGAGGTCGGTTCGAACCCGGCCGCGTGACGAAGAAGTGCGTACGAGGACGAAACGCTCGACCTCGCTGCGCGTCCAAACACTCGTGAGCGCCATCCCCCCGCGCTCTCGTTTCCACCTCCACGCATCCACAAAACGTACGAGACCCCTCCGAGCCCCCGCCCCGGCCCATCCTCCTCCTCCCTCCCCAAGGCCGTGGCGATCTCCCTTCCCCAACGACGTCACGGCGTCTCACCGGGGCGGGGGCTCGGGGGGGTCTCGTGCGTCCGTCGCGAGCGTTCGGATTCGTCGAACGCGACGCGCGACGCGAAACGACGCCGTGGCCTGAGTGGAGGCGCCCTTTTTCCACGATCGCCTTCGTGCGCCCTCGACGAGGCCTCTTCGGATCCGGCAAGCTGTGCAGGTGGGTCACTCGACGCGACGAAAGGGCGCTCGGGGCTCGGACGCGTTGCACGCGGACGAGGTCGACGCTTCGTCGCTGCACGCGGACGAGGTCGAGGCATCGTCGCTGCACGCGGTGCCCGCATCGGGCCATTCTTCGCGGGGCGTGACCCCGGCGGGGAGCGAGGCCGGTGATGCCAGCGCCGTCGAGATCGCCTCGGGGGTCTTCGCCAAGCGCGGCGCTCACGCCGGCCGTGAGGTGGTCGAGCGGGTCCTGCGCTCCGCCGACGAAGCGCGACGTCGGGGCGATTCCTTCCGACGTTGGCGGCGCTTGGGCGCTCCTCCGGAGTGGCAATCGTTGAGCATCCCTCAGCGGCGTGCGGTCGAGGTCCTCTTCTGGGGCCTGCGGGTCGACCACGACGACGCGTGGTGACGTCGCGAAGGGGTGCGGTCCGCGACGCCCGGTGGGAGCTCGTCTCCGTTCCACCACCGTCGTTCTGGTAGGTCTCCTCTCGCGTTTCGGGGCGCGCCTTCGAGCGCCGCGTCGTCCACACTCACGATCGCGGTGTTCGAGCGCCCACCTCGCGCACTCGAGGCGGGGGCGGGGCGTGGGCGGAGCGTCGGGAGGTCCAGCAGACCCCCGCGACCTCCGCAGTGGCCGAGCGAAGCGAGGTCCGGAAGGCGCTTCTCGAGCCGACCGAAGGTCGAGCGACTCGGCGCCTCGTGAGGTCGCCGTCAGGCGAGCAAACCAAAGAAGAGGAGGTTGCCCTGCTCGACCGGACAGAGCGGAGCCTGCGCCCCGCACACGCCGCCCTGTCGACTGCGCTTCGGCATCACCTCGCGATTTCGAGCTTGCTCGAACTCACTCGCAACCGTCCGGCAGCGGGTTGCCCGGCTCGAGCCCCGCGATGCGAACCCGGTAGCCCTCGAACGTCACGCCGATGCTGACCGCGTCGCACGTGGCCGTGGGTCCTCCGGTGCCTGGCGTCGCGCGCACGTCGGCGACCTCGTCCAGCTTTCGCTGCAGGATGTCGTACTCGGTGTCGCCCGAGCAGATGTTCACCGAGCTCGCCGTCTCGAGCAGGTCGAGCACGCTCCAACGTCCCGCGACGGTCACGGGGGAGAGTCGTGTGAAGGTCTCATCGAAGGTGCCGACCACGTAGGCGTCCGTGAGCTGCACGTTGATGCCCTGATCTTCACCCGCGAAGATGATCTCGGCGCGGTCGGGCAGACGCATCACCAACTGGCGGTTCGCGATGTACGCGTTCGTGTCGCGCACGCGCGGGCGCTCGGTGTCGCCCATGAAGAACGTCTCTTCGCGCACCCAGAGCCAGTCGTTGCCGTCCCACGCGGGCGGATCGAGGGGCGTCGTGGTGCCGGGCGCGAAGGGTTCGTAGTTGACGAACTCGACCGGCGGAGCGGCCTCGTCGTCGGCGCCGCCCGAAGTGCCGGCGACGCTCTGGGTCAAACGCACGTCGACCTGTGCGTCGTCGTCCATGCCGTTCCAGCCGTCGATCTGGAGGACGACCACGCCGACGCCCTCCGCCGAGACCATGCCCGCAGTGGACGCGAGGCTCGGAAAGACGAGGTCGATGACGTCGAAGAGCGAGTGGAACGCGTTGTCGATGCCCGCGTTGCCGTCGATCTGCACCCCGACGTCCGAAGGCGGCTGACACTCGACGTCCGAGAGCGCCGTGTTCGTGCAGAGCCCGTCCAAGTCGAGCCCGATGTCGCGCCAGGCTTCGCTGGTCTGCCGAAGCCGAATGTCTCGAAGCCCCATCACGAGCTGTTGATCGCCGGAGTCGGCCGAGGTCGGGCGCGCGGGGGGGCGTCGCAGTGGCGTGCCGTCGGGGCAGGTCGGTACGGGACCCGCATCCGGCTGGGGCGAGCCCGTGTCCGGCGTCGCGGCGTCGGTCATCCCCGCGTCGCCCCCCGGTTCGATGAGGGAGGCGTCGAAGACCTTGCAGCCAGCAAGGAGAAGCAAGAGCGGCAATCCGGTACGCAGCACCGCGTACAGGGTACCGAGACGAGCGGGCTTCGCGCCACTGTGCGGCGAATCGGACGGGTGGCCCGGAGCCCGACCCGTCCCTCGTGACCGTGCCCACGCGGGTTCGAAAACCGGCCCGAAGGCCACGCCTTTCGGGTATGAACACTCGAATGGGCGGGGAACCGAGCGTCGTCCGGGGGCGTACCTCCGGCGCCACGACACGTGACGCGCACGCCATGTTGGTCGACATGGTCGGCCGAGAGGTCGTGGAGCGCGCCCTCTCGCGCCTCCCGGCGTCCGAGCGGGACGTCTACGAGAACGCGACGCCGGTCTCGTGGATCGACTGCGACGTGATCGAGCACGTCTACGAGGCGATCGCGCGCGAAGCCGGTCAGGACGTCGCGCGCTTGCAAGAAGAGGTGATGCGCCGCGGCGTGAACCGCACCGTGCACTCGCTCTGGCGGATCCTGCTCCGCTTCACGAGCGACAACGCGTTGGTCACCCGCACGCCGCTCTTCTACCGAAAGGTCTTCGACAAGGGCGAGATGGTCTCGCGCGTCGTCGACCGTGGGCGCGCCGAGATCGAGCTCAAAGGCTTCCCCGAGATCAGCGATTTTCACCTTCGAGGCCTGCTCGTCGGGATTGGCTGCGTGATCGAAGCCGCGGGCCGGCGAAACGTGCAGATGACCCCTCGACGGACCCGCGAGGGGGCCTTCGTGATCGCGACTTGGACGTGGTGACGCCTTCGTGAGCGTCAGCGCGCGGCGGCCAACTTCGCGAAGTGACGCGCGAGCTCGGGCTGCGGCTTGAGCGCGGCTGCGATCGAAGTGCTCAACACGACGAGGCGCTCTTCCAAACGTCCGCGTTCGTCCGCGTTCGCGCGAAGCTCTTCGCGCTCCTGCTGGTGTTGCCGACGGGCGTCGGCCTCGATGCTCTCGAGGCGTGTACGAAGGGCTTCGAGCTGGTACTCCAGATCCGTGGCCGGCGACCGCGTCTCCGACTCCAGCCAACGTCCGTACGCCTCGCGAGCGCGGTCGAGCGCCTCCAGGAGCTCGGCGCGAGGCTCGTCCGCGAAACGCGCGTCGAACGAGATCACCGCGCGCATCGCCTCTCGGTAGGCCTCGGCGTCGGGCGAGGTCGTCGCGCGCCGCTCGCGGTCGGCGGCCCGAGCACGCGAGAGATCCTGCGCGAGCGTCTCGACCGCGTGCCCGAGCCGTTCGCGATCCGAACGCAGCGCGTCTTCGCGTTTGGCGAGCGCCTCGTCGAGCACGCGGGCGCGGGCGTCGAGCGCTCGCAGGCGACCGATCGACGCGTTGAGCTCGGCCAGCTCGTCGGCGATGGCCGCGGGCACCCGCCCGGGTTGAAGGTCCGAGAGCATCTCGTCGTACGCGCGGGCCCGTGCCGTCCAATGCGAGAGGCGCGCGGCCGCCCCCGCCGGCGCGTCGCGCAGGGAGACGAAGGTCGAGGCCCGTCGCACGCGGCGCGCGCTCGGAGTGCTCATCGCGGAGAGCGCCGCCACGACCGCGTGCGCGTCGACCGGGCGATGCGCCGGCAGCTTCGCCATCAGCTCGAAGAGCAGACGGTCGAGTGCTTCGGGCGCGTCGGGCGCGCACTCGCGCAGGTGTGGCGGCGTGGTCTCGAGGTGCGCGAGGATGAAGCCGGCCATCGACGACGACTCGAACGGCAGCGAGCCCGTCGCGAGCTCGAAGAGCAAGATGCCGAGCGCGTAGAGGTCCGAGCTCGGCACGACTTCGAGCCGGTCCTTGAAGCGCTCGGGTGCCATGTAACGCGGGCTTCCGAGGAGCTGGCCGCTGAAGGTCAGCCGTGGGTCCTGCGGCGAGAGCGCGATGCCGAAGTCGACGAGCTTCACGACCGGCGCGCCGTCGTCCGAGCGGCAGACGAAGACGTTCTCCGGCTTCACGTCCCGGTGCACGACGCCGAGGTCGTGCGCGCGCCCGAGGCCACGTGCGATCTGCAAGCCCAGCCCGACGACCTCGTCGTAGGGGAGCTTGCCTCGCGCCGCGAGCACCCGATCGAGGGGCTCTCCTTCGAGCAGCTCCATCACGAGGTAGGGCGCGCCCTCGTCGGTCTCGCCGACGTCGTGAATGTCGACGACGTTCGGGTGCGCGAGCGCGCGGGCCGCTTGCGCTTCGCGGGCGAGCCGAAGCCGAAGCGCGTCGTCCTCGGCGAAGCGCTCGTGCAGCACCTTCACCGCCACCTCTTGTCCGGTGAGCGTGTGACGCGCGCGGTAGACGGTGGCCATGCCGCCGCGGCCGAGCACGCTCTCGAGCGCGTAACGACCCCCGAACACCGCGCCGATGCGCGGGTCGGAGACGGTCTCCAGGCGTGCGTCGTCGACGAGGCAACGTTCGGCCTTCTCGTCGTACCGGAGGTGGCACACGGGACAGAGCTTCACGCGTCGCTCTCCACGGGCGCATTCTATCGGGAAGCCCGACGCGGCCCAAACTACTGCGCCAGGCTCCCAGGGATCTTCGGTTCAGAGCGGGGGCCACCACCGAGCATCCCCGGCCCTCGCACGGATTCGATCCGTGCAAGTGGGGGCGCCGATCAGAACGGGAATCACTTGCACTGATTCCCGCTCTTCTCTTCTTTCGAGGGAGCGGCGCGCTCCCTCCCCCAACAGGCCGAGCCGGATTGGGGCCCCCTCCCACCACCGAGCGCCACGACCCCTCGCACGGATTCGATCCGTGCAAGTGGCGGGCGCTCTCAGAACGGAAAGACCCACGGGACCAAGAGCAACACCAGGATGGCGGAGACCAACGAGAGCACGCCGCCCAGCGTGAGGTAGTCGCGGAGCTTGTAGCCGCCGGGGCCGTAGACCATCAGGTTGGTTTGGTAGCCGATGGGCGTGAGGAAGCTGGCCGACGCCGCCATCATCACGACGACCACGAAGGGCACCGGGCTCGCGCCCAAACGGTCGGCGAGCTCGAGCGCGAGCGGAAAGCCGAGCACCGCGGCGGCGTTGTTGGTCACGAGCTCGGTGAGCGCTGCGACGAGCACGAAGAGAATCGCGAGCGCCGCATGGGGCGAGCTCGCGCCGACGTCGAGCGCGAGCTGCGCGAGCTTCGCGGCCAGGCCGGAGCTCTCCATCGCGGCACCGAGCGCAAACGCCGAGGCGATGGCCAAGAGCAGCGAGCCCTGCACGGCGCGCCGGGCCTGCGCGAGATCGAGGCAACCGAGGATCAACACCGCGCCCGCCGCGACCAACGAGGCGTGCAGCATGTCGACGCCGAAGACGACCACCGCGAGCACCAACGCGAGCAACACGATCACCGCGCGTGGTGCACGTGCGAGCCGCGGGGGTTCGGCTCCGTCGACCGCGCTCACCAGGTAGAAGTCGCCGCGCGGCAGTCGGTCGGCGTCGTGCGCCGCTTCGAGCAACAACACGTCGCCCACGTCGAGCACGTGGTCGCCGATGCGCCCTTCGATGCGCTCGCCGTGGCGCGCGACCGCGAGGATGATCGCGTCGTAGGTCGCGCGGAAGTTGCTCTCGCGAATCGACTTGCCGAGCAGCGGATTTCCCGGCGCGACGACGGCCTCGACGATGCGACGCGGTGCGCTGCTCGTCGCCCCGACCGGCGCCTCGAGCCCGTGGCTGCGCCGCAAATCCACCAGCGCGTCGAGACGGCCCACGAAGAGAAGGCGGTCGCCCGCGAGCAGGCGTTGATCGGGACCGACGGCGGGAATGCGGCGTCCATCGCGCACCACGTCCGCGAGGTACACGCCCTCGAGGCCACGAAGTCCGGCCTCCGCGATGCTCTTGCCGACGAGCGCCGCGCGCTCGGGCACCCGCAGCTCTCCCGTGTAGCGTTGGTCGCCGCCCGCGGGGCCGAGGGGCGCACGTCGGTCGGGAAGAATCCGTGGTGCGAGCACCACGAGCACGAGGGCGCCGGCGAAGGTGATCGCCGCGCCGACCGGCGTGACGTCGAAGAGCCCGAAGGGCGGCAGGTCTTCGCGTCCAGCGCGTTGCACGAGTCCCTGCACGACGAGGTTCGTGCTGGTGCCGATCAACGTCAGCGTGCCGCCGAGCGTCGCGGCGTAGCTCATCGGCAAGAGCAGGCGCGAGGGCGCCACACCGCGCGAACGACACCACGCGAGCACGCCCGGGATGAGGCCCGCGACCAAGGGCGTGTTGTTCAGGAAGCCGGAGAGCGCGGCGACGGGAAAGACCAAGCGGGGAAGGGCGCGAGCGGGGGTTCCACGTTCTCCGAGCACCGCCCGGGAGACACGCGCGGTGACGCCGGTGTGATCGAGCGCCGCGGCGACGACGAAGAGCGCCGCGATGGTCACGAGGCCCGGGTTCGAGAACCCCGCGAAGGCTTGCGCGGGCTCGAGCACGCCGGTGACGAGCAGGACGACGAGCCCACTCAGGACCACGACCTCGGTCGAGACCGCGTTGATGGCCAAGCCCGCGAGGACCGCCAGCACCACGCCCGCGGTGAACCAAGCGTCGGAAGTCATGCGCGGCCGCTAACCACGAAACATGCCTCGGTACAACATGCGGAAACTGCTGAGGAAAGCGCCGTGATCCGTGATGTTTGACGGCCTGATCCGTGAATTCTCACGGATGCCGTGAAATATCACGGACGCGTCGGCAGCATGACCAACGCGTTCCGCGGGCGGCGTGGTTCTTCGACCACCGGCTCGAATCGGGTCGCGACCACGGTCACCCGCGCGCGCCCCGCGAGGCTCGGATCGGAGACGACACCGAACGCGACGTCGGCGTCGGGATGCGCGGCGCTCTCGAGGGTCTGAGCCGCGGCTTCCACGTCGCGAAGTTTGAGCTCGGGCCCGGCGCTCACGTTGAGCAACCACGAGCGCGCGCCGTCGACGTCCGCGCTGGTGAGCAGCGGGCTGTGAATCGCGCGTTGGACGGCGGTGAGCACGCCACCCTCGCGCGCGGTGGCTTCGCCGAGGCCGAGCAGCGCTTCGCCACCGCCCGTGAGGATCGAACGCACGTCCGCGAGGTCGAGGTTCACGAGGCCGGGTTGGGTGACCAGGTCTGCGATGCCGCGTACGCCGTCCGAGAGCACGCGGTCCGCGCGACGGAACGCCGCCGCGAGATCCATGTCGCCGCCCTCGGCTTCGAGCAGTCGGTCGTTCGCGATCGTCAGCAGCGCGTCGACCCGCGGGAGCAACGCCGCGAGGCCTTGGTCGGCCAACATGCGCCGCTTGCGGCCCTCGAAGCCGAAGGGCGTGGTGACGACGCCGATCGTGAGCGCGCCGAGCTCTCGCGCGATCTCCGCCACCACGGGGGCCGCGCCGGTGCCGGTTCCGCCGCCCATGCCGGCGGTGACGAAGACGAGGTCCGCGCCCTTGAGCATGCGGTGCAGCTCGCGCGTGGAGGCCTCCGCGGCTTCGCAGCCGACGCTCGGTCGCCCGCCGGCGCCGAGACCACGCGTCAGCGTCTCGCCCAGACGCAGCGTGGGGGCCTGCGTGAGCCGCGAGAAGTGCGCGAGCGCCTGCGCGTCGGTGTTCGCCGCGAGCAGGTCGACGCCCGACAGACCGCTTCCGGCCATCGCGAGCACGGCATTTCCACCGGCGCCACCGACGCCGACCACGCGCAACACGGCTTCGAATCGTCTCACGGCTCCGCGGTAGCACGGTCGCGGATCGCGACGCGAGAAAGCGGCAGGTCGCGTGACGGACTCGCGACGAGGGTGACGCGGGGAGTGGTGTTCGCGGGGGTTCGTCGCGTGGGCTTCACCGCGACGTGCGGCGCGCCTCACCGCGACTCGCCACTCCTGCGCCCACGGCGACCCCTCGGTCGCAATGGAGGACGACATGCGACGAAATTGGAGCTGGGCGCTGCTGCTCTGCCTCGCCTTGGGTTGCGGCGACGACGGCGCCGACGGGGCGCCGGGCATGGACGGCGCCGACGGGATGAACGGAACCAACGGCACGAACGGCGCCAACGGCGCCAACGGCGCGGACGGTGACGACGGTGCGAACGGGAGCGACGGCGCGAACGGAAGCGACGGCGCGAACGGAAGCGACGGACTCGACGGCCTGACGCTCGCGGAGGACCCGCTGAGCTCGCTCGTCGCGCTGTCCTTCACGGGCGTGCGGGACGGGTCGAGCGCCGAGAGCGCGCGTGACCTTCGCGAGCTCGTGATCGCGCGCCTGAACCAGATCGAAGCCGGCGCTCTGCCGGCGGGCACGCAGTTCCCGCTCGCGCCCGCGTCGACCGACTCGGTGCGTGCCGTGGCCGGCGTGCAGGCGCAGGTCGTCATGCGTTGGCTCGACTCGATGAGCTACGACCTCGGGCCCGACGCGACGTACTTCGGCGCGAACGCCGACTTCACCGCGTTCGTGGGCGACGGAGCCAACGACGCGTTCGCCACCGACCGCACCGTGATCTACCGCGGCGCCGGCTCCGCGGGCTGGCTCTGGGTGAACCACGAATACGTCTCGGGCGGCCGCCCCGGCAGCACCAACGCGCCGACCAGCCAGATGCTCACGCTCGCGAAGTGGCTTCGCCTGCAGAACGTGCTCGGCAACGACATCTTCGCCGACCTCTGGGACCAGGCCGACCTCGACACTTTCGTCGAGTTCCACAAGCGCAACGTCGGCGGCAGCTGGGTTCGCGTGGTGCAGGATCCCTCGACCGGCGCGTGGGAAGCGGACCTCGCGGCGGACAACGTGCGCTACGACGCGACGAGCGAGACGCTCGTCCGCGTGACGGGGGTCGCGCTCTCGGGGCGTGACCACGACGACGAAGGCACGGAGCTGCCGGAAGGCGTCGTCGCCGGCATTCAGGCCGACTGCTCCGGCGCGCTCACGCCGTGGGGCACCATCGTCACCGCCGAAGAGAACGTGCAAGGCAGCTACGGCGACCTCGAGCCCTGCTGGACGAGCAACCAGCGCTTCGAGCTCGGCCGCGGCTTCGATCCCGGCGCCGCGATCACGTTCGACTACGCGCCCACCGCGGACGGCGACTTCGGTCGTCACTCCGATCCGAACCAGCGCCACGCGAAGGACTTCTACTCCTTCCTCGTCGAGATCGATCCCGGCGTCCCCGCGAGCTCGTACTACGAGGCCGGCGTCGGCCACCGCAAGATCGGCACGATGGGTCGCGCGCATTGGGAGAACGCGACGGTCGCCGTCGGGGCCGATTGGGGCCTCGTCGACGGACAGCCGCTCGTGCTCTACGCGGGCGACGACCGCCGCAGCGGCCGCATCTACAAGCTCGTGTCGAACGCGCCGTACACGGCGGGCATGACGCGTGCGCAGGTGCGTGCGTTGCTCGACGACGCGACGCTCTACGTCGCGCACTTCGCGGGCCTCGACAACGCGTCGGGTCTCGACCTCGCCGCCACGAGCGCGCGTCCGACCGAAGCGGCGCCCGGCACCGGTCGTTGGATCGAGCTCTCGCTCGACAGCGACGACGTCGCGCCGAACGCCACCGCGCTCGGCGAGGCCGGCACCACGGTCGGCGCCGCGCTCGCGGACCTCGACTACAACGGCATCGGCGGCTTCACGTCGAACGACGACGTGCTCCGCGCGCTCTTCACCGCGACGATGAAGATCGGCGTGATGGAGCTGAACCGTCCGGAGGACCTCGAGTACAACCCGGTCGACGGCCTCGTCTACGTCGCGTTCACGAACCACACGCGCCAGGTCGGCTTGAACGAGGACGGCGTGCTCTACGACCCCGCGATGCACGCGATGCAGGCGCCCCGCCGCAGCGACTCGCTCGGTGCGATTTTCGCGATGCGCGAGAACGGCGACGGCACCTTCGCGTACTTCCAGGCTTGGGGCGGCAGCTCCGGCCAGGGCATGTACGACGCCGCCAACCCCGACAACCTCGTGATCGACGCCGAAGGCGGCGTGTGGTTCGGCACCGACGGCAACTTCGGCACCAACGGCCACGCCGACGCGCTCTACTACCTCGACCGCGACGCTTCGCGTACGAGCACCTTCGGCCGCGCGTTCCGCGTCGTCGCGGTGCCCTCGGACGCCGAAGCGACCGGACCGTCGTTCACGCCGGACCTGCGCACGCTCTTCTTCAGCGTGCAGCACCCGGGCGAAGACCAGGTCAGCCGCTGGCCGGCGGCGCGCTGAGCGCGAGCGCGTGAGGACCTCTCGAGGTCTGCACGCACGGAGCCGACGCGCCTTCGGGTGCGTCCGCGCTCCACGGGGCTCGAACCTTCGAGCGTCGTGGAGCGCGTCACTCCTTTGCTTCGAGGTGATCGTCATGCGTTGGATCGTCGGAACGCTCTTTTTGCTCGCTTGCACCCGCGGACCCGAGGCTTCGCCCGACGGCGCCGAGCCACCGCGTGACGTCGAGGTCGCGGACCCGCGCCCGACCGTCGAAGCACGCGTCGATCGTTTCGGCCCGAACGCGTCGGTCGCGCCGACGGACGCCGGCTACGACCCGACCTTCGACGCGCGTCGCACGCGGGGGCGCGTGACCAACCCCGAGGCCGCGGTGCCACCGCTCTGCTACACGGCGACCGGCGGTGCGTCGAACCCCTGTTGGGTCTGCCACACGGTCGGGCAATCGCCGAACGACCTCGAAGACGTCGAGCTCCAACAGGCGTACGCGTTCAGCGACTTCGCGCGCGACAACCACTGGGACAACCTCTTCGAGCCTCCCGCGCCGCCACCCCTCGACGACGCCGCGCTGCTCGCCTACGTGCGCGAGGACAACTACCGAGCGCTCGGCGTCGCGCTCGCCGAGCTCGCGTCGCGCGGCGAGTACCCGGGCTACGTGCCCGACCTCGACCTCGACGCTGGTTTCGACGACGAAGGTTTCGCGCGTGACGGCAGCGGCTGGCGTGCGCTTCGCTACCAACCCTTCGCGGGAACGTTCTGGCCCACGAACGGCTCGACCGACGACGTCTTCGTACGGCTCCCCGAAACGTTCCGGCGCGACCGCGCGACCTACCGCGCGAACCTCGCGATCCTCGAAGCCGCCATCGCGTCCGACCCGCGTCTGCGGGATGCCGACGTCGAACGCGACGTGGAGCCGATCGACGAGCGCGCGATCGAGCTCGACCTCGACCGCGACGGAACGCTCGGCGTCGCCACGTCCGTTCGTGGTCTTCCCTCGCACTACGTCGGCACCGATCATCCGGTGCGTCGTCGTGTCTTTCCCGAAGGCACCGAGCTCCTGCACAGCGTGCGCTACCTCGACCCCGACGCGCCCAGCGGCATGGCGCGCCGCATGAAGGAGCTGCGCTACATGCGCAAGATCGAGGAGTACGACGATTGGCGCATTCACGCCGCGTACGCCGAAGAGCTCGACGAGAAGGAGCGCGGAAAGCTGCCGCGCTACGAGGGCTCCGCGATGGTGGGGCTGATCAGCTTCCTCGGTTGGCAGCTGCAGGGCTTCCTCGAAGACGCCGAGGGGCGGCTGCGGGCGCAGACGGATGAAGAGCACCGTGTGTGCGTCGGCTGCCATCAGGGCATCGGCGTGTTGGTCGACGGCACCTTCAGCTTCGCGCGCAAGGTGCCCGGCGCCGAGGGGTGGAGACCGCAGGACCTGCGCGGACTGTCGGACCGACCGCAGGTCGGCCACGCCGAGGGCGAGGTCCTCACCTACCTGCGTCGCGTGCGCGCGGGTGACGAGCTTCGCGCGAACGGCGAGATGATCGAGCGCTTCTTCGACGCGCAAGGCCGCGTGCGTGCCGACGAGGTGCGGCGCGCGGCGCCCGGCGGCGATCGCGACTTGGCGTGGCTCTTGATGCCGAGCCGGCAGCGCGCGTTGGCCCTCGACCGGGCCTACCTCGGCTTGGTGCGCGCGCAGCGTTTCCACCTCGGTCGCGACGCGGTGCTCGCGCCGCCGACGAACGTGCATCGTCGCATCGAGAACGAAGCGACCGAGCTCGAGCAGGTGCACTTCGACGGTCGCCTCCACCTCGAGTGGCGGTGACCGACCCCACTTCTCAAGCTCGCGTACGTTGCGAATCGACTGCGTTTCGTCGGTTTTCGTGGCGCGAAGCACGGTGTCGGCGAAGCCGTGAGGCCGCGACGCGGCGGTGGCGCGAAGCGCCGTCTCGGACTCTGTCTCTGAGCTGAGGCGCGAAGCGCGGTTCTGGTGCGTGCTCGCGTCAGGATGAGAACCACACCCTTCCGGACTTCGCTTCGCTCAGCCACTGCGGAGGGTTCTGCGGGACCTCCGACGCTCCGCCCACGCCCGCCTCGAGCGCGCGATCTCTCCAACGCTCTCGGCGAGACGCGGCACCACGCTCGCTCCCGGGAGCCTTCGCATCGACCCACAGACCCGACCTTCTTCCGCCTCTCTGCTGCCACGAGACGGTCGAAGAAGGTCACGAGTCGCTCAGTCGTCGCCGAGCAGGTCGTCGAACGCCGCGTCGACGTCGTCGAGCACCAAGGCCTCGGGCGGCGGCTGCCCCGGATCACCCGGGTTCGTCAGGTTCGCGATGCGCGAGCCGACCTCTCGGAAGTCGGGATCCCGCTTGGCGACCTTCTGGAAGTAGTAGAGCGCTTCCTTCGGGTCCTGGAGCATCTCGTAGGCGTGGCCGAGCTCGAAGTAGAGACCGAGCTCTTCGCGGTCGGTCTTGGCTTCGGCGTAGAGGCCACGCTTGAAGCGTGAGATCGCGTCCGTCGTCTTGCCCTGCTCCATGTAGCAGAGGCCGACCATCGTCTGGCAGATGCACTCGCGCTGCGGGTTGCGCATCGCGAGCTCGAACTCCTTCATCGCGTCTTCGAGCAGACCCATCTCCTTGTAGGCGATGCCGAGATCGAAGTGCGTGTCGGTGTCCTCGAGCCCGATCTGCTGCTCGACGCCCTTCTTGAACTGCTCGAAGACCTCGTCGACGTCGAGCACGTCGCTTCCGCTCAGGTCTTCGACGTGCTCGTCGCCGAGCTCTTCCGCGAGCCGCTCCGCGAGCGCGAACGCTTCGTCTTCGTCCGACACGACCGGCGGGCGGTACGCGGCGCGCGACATGAGCTGCAGCTCGGTGATCTCTTCGAGCTTCTCTTCGAGGAGGGGATGACCCGGGTGCGCCGAGAGCGCGTCCTCGATGGTGTTCTTGGCTGCATCGAAGAGGCCCTGCGCCAAGAAGAAGTCGACCTCGTCGAGCGTCTCTTCGACCTCGCCGGGCGGCAACGACGCGCGCGCCTGCGCTTCGGCGACGTGCGCCGGGACTTCTCCGGTCGGCGCGCCTTCGGGCGTCGGAACGGCGAGCACGCCCGCTTCTTCGAGCTCCTCGCGGGACATCGTGCCGAGGGTGTCGTCGTCCCCAGAAAGCTCCAGAGGACCGGCGAGCTCCAGAGGACCGCCGAGCTCCGGAGGACCGTCCATCGGCGGAAGCCCTGCCGCCTCCAGCTCGGCGCGCGGGAGGCCACCGAGGGTGTCGTCGGGCTCGGCGGGTACGTGCGGCATCGACGCGGCAAACGCCGCCGAGTCGGTGAACGCGGTCGCGTCGTCGAAGGGGTCTTCGACTGCCGCCGGGGGGCGCTCGGACTGCGCGGTCGGCGGATCGAAGAGCGCGGCCGCGGGCGTGAAGGCCGTGGCGTCGTCGAAGTCGTCCGCCGCCGCCACGGGAGCGGCTGGAAGCACGGGCGCGCGGTCGACGTCCGAGTCGTCCAAGAAGAGGAGGTCGGGCTCGTCACCTGCCGGTTCTTCGAAGACGGGCTCGTCGAACGCCGCCTGGGCGGCCGGCTCTTCGAAGACGGGCTCGTCGAACGCGGGGTGCGCCGAGACGGGCGCGGGGGGCGCCGTGTAGGCCGGCGCAGGCTCTTCGAAGACCGGCTCGTCGAAGTCCTCGTCCTCTTCGTACACCAGCTCCGGATCCGACATGCGCGGCTCGTCGAGGAAGACGAGGTCGGGCTCGGAGGCGCGCGGCTCTTCCGCCGGCAGCACCTCGGGCTCGGACGCGCGGTCGTCGAGGAAGAGCAACTCGTCGCTGGGGGGCGAGGGGGCCGCAGCCGGCGCGGGCGCGGCTTCGCGAAGCTCGTCGCTCGGTCGGTACCCCGCGGCGATCGCTGCCGCCGGGTCGAGCTCCACGGCTTGTCGAAGGTAGAGCTGCGCGAGCTGCGGGCGGTCGTCGTAGAGGTGCGCGAGGCGGACGAGCTCACGCGCCGCGTCCGACGGGCGACCTGCCGCAATGTACGCGTCCTTGAGGCGCTCGCGGGCCTCGACGTGTCCCGGCTCGAGCTGCAAGACGGTCTCGAGCTGCGCGATCACCTTCTCGCGAAGCCCGTAGCGCTCGAAGACGTCGCACTCGGTCAGCAGGCGCGCGATCTGTGCTTCGCGCGCGACGTCGGGCGGAATGCTCGCGCGGGCGTCGGGAGGCGGCACGGAGGCGGCCGCGGGCTCCTCGAAGTCGACCTCGACCTCTTCTTCGACGACGAGGACCTCTTCTTCGACGTCGTCGCCTTCGAGCAGCTCGAGCTCTTCGTCTTCGTCGAGCTCTTCGACTTCCGGCGGGGCCACCAACGCGCCGGGGGGCATCGCGTCGACCTGCGCCGCCGGCGGACGCACCGAAGGCTGCGCGTAGCCCGCGAGCGCTTGGCGGGCCTCGGCGTCCTGCGGGTCGATCTCGAGGATTCGCTTGAGCACCTGCGCGCGTGCGTCGGGTCGGTTCGACTCCTGATGGATGCGCGCGATCTCGCGGTAGACGCTGACCGTCTTCGGGGTCTGGCCGAGCGCCAGGAAGGCCTCGGCCAAGAGCTCGAGGGTGCGAACGTCGCGTGGGTCCTGCTTGAAGCAGAGCTGAAGCTTCGCGAGCGCGCGCTTCGCGTCGTCGCGCTCGAGGTAGAGGCGCGCGAGCTTTCGCGCGAGGTCCGAATCGTTCGGGCGGTGGAAGAGCAGGCGCTCGGCGACCTTGAGGTAGTCGTCGATGCGGCCTTGTTCTTCGAGCAGCCGCGCGCCTTCTTCGAACTCCGTCGCTGCTTGGTCCGTACGTGACGCCTTCGAGAGGGCTTCGGCGTACTTGATTCGGATCGGAACGTTCTCCGGATCCAGCTCGGTCATCTTGCCGAGGGTTGCGAGCGCGCGGTCGATGTTGCCTTCGCGTGCGTAGGCGCCGGCGACCTGCTCGTAGGTCTGCAGCGCGTCGCTCACGAGCTGCAGGTTCTCGTACATCTCGGCGAGCCGAAGGGTGATGTCGAGCCGGCCGGGCTGGAGCTTCAGGATCTGCTTGTAGACCGCGACCGCCTTCAGGAAGAAGCCCTGCGTCGCGTAGTGCTCGGCGACCTTGTGGTAGGTGTCCGTCGCCTCGCGGTTCGCGCCCTTGCGGGTGTAGAGGTCGCCGATCTTCAGGAGCGTCCGAACGTCGCGCGGATCCGCCTCGACGAGCTTTTGGTACTCGGCGATGGCGCGGTCGTAGGCGCCCTTGGCGAGGTGCTTCTGGGCTGCGGCGAGAACTTTGGTGCGGTCGACGGCCACCGGGGCGAGGATCCTTGCCGACCCGGGGGGCATGGCGCGGATTTCCCCGCGAAAACATGCCTTCGGGCCGGGGGGTAGCATACGAGCGCACCACCTCGGGGGTCAACGGGCACGAAGGCTGCTTCGGTCGTTTCGGGGATTTGGTGAGTCCGGCTCACCGACGTCCGCGAGGGCCCTCGCAGACCCCTCGGGTCGGGCCACGCGCGCCAACACGATCATGCCGGGAGGAACCCCTTGTGGTGGCCTTGCGATGAATGAAACACTTTCGACACGCACCGATGTGGGTCGTGAACGTCTGGGGCTGGTTTCGGGGCCGATTCGGGGGGCGGCGCATGCCGCATTTCCCCGCGATGTTTCGCGTGCGTGATTCTTCGGGCACGCTGGTCCCACGAGTGGAGCTCGTCGGGACCTTCGAGCCCGGACGTCGGGCGCTCCGCAAACGCCAGCTGACCGCGAGCGGGCTCTGCATGGTGCATTGGCCGGAGACGGCCGAGCGGCTCTTGCTCGAGATCCGTTGGGGCGAAGAGATTCGACGCGTCGAGGTCTCCACGAAACGCGCCGAGCCCGATCGCGTCATCGAGGTTCAGCTCGAGCGCGCCCTCGCGTCCGCTTCGTGAGCGCGCCCTCGCTTCGATCGAGCGAGCCTTCGCATCCGCTTCGCGAGCGCCCTCGCATCCGCTTCGCGAGCGCGCTCTCGCCTCGAACGCTCGAGTGAGCACGATCGGGGGTTCAGGCCTTCGCCCCGGCTCGCGCCCACGCCCCACGCTTGTACGCCGCGTAGCCGAGCACGCCCTTGAGCACGAAGCTCGCGGGGAACCCCATCCACACGCCCCAGGGGCCGAGCCCGAGCGGGAATCCCAAGAGCCAGCTCAGGGGAACCTGAACGAGCGTCCCGAAGAGGTTGATCCAGAGGCTCGTCTTGGTCGCGCCCGCGCCGCGGAGCATGCCGACGTAGGCGATGTGGACCCCGACGATGGGCATGCCGTAGCCGAGCAGGCGCATCCACGTGACGGAGAGCTCGTGCAGCGGGGTGCCACGTGCGACGTCGAAGATCGCCACGATCGGGTGCGCGCCGAGCACGAGCAAGAGGGCCAGCGTCGTCGTGATGGCGACGTTCAAACGCACGGAGGCGCGCACCACGGCGTGGGCGGCGGGCAGATCGTGGGCGCCGAGCGCGTTGCCGACCATCGCGCCCGTGGCTTGGGCGACGCTCAGCGCGGGCACGAAGGCGAGCGCCTGAATTCTCAGCCCGATGCCGTGCGCGGCGACCGCGGAGGGATCGAGACGGCCGAGCATGCCGACGATGCTCGCGAAGGCCGCGTTGATGATGACCATGTCGAGCGCCGCCGGCGCGCCGATGCGGAAGTAGTCGCGCGCGAGACCGAGATCGGGCCGCGGCGGCGTGAGGCGAAGGCGCAGGCCCGCGACGCTGCCCCCGCGGAGCAGGAACACGAGCACGACGACGCCGATCGCCTGCGACGCCACGGTCCCGAGCGCCGCGCCCTGCACGCCGAGCGCGGGGCTGAAGCTCGTCCCGAGGATCAGCACCTTGTTGAAGCCGACGTTGAGCGCGTTGCTCAGGAGCGCGACGAGGAAGGGGAGGCGTGTGTTGCCGACCGCCCGGAGCACCGCCGCGTAGAGCATCGTCAGGTACGCGAAGACGCTGAGTCCGAGGCTCGGTCGCAGGTACGCGAGCGCCAAGGGCAACGACTCCGTGGTCGCACCGAGCGCGCGAAGGATCGGCTCGGCCGTGAGGTTGCCGAGCGCGGCGACCGCGACGCCGACGGTGACCGTGAACCACGTCGATTGCCGCAGGACGTGGTCGACGCGCGACGCGTCCTTCGCGCCGTGCGCGCGCGCGACCATCGCCGTCGCGCCCACCACGAGGCCCATCATCAGGACCATGAAGAGGAAGACGACCTGCGTGGCGAATCCGAGCGCCTCGAGCGCAGCCGGGGCGTCGGGCAGGCGACCGCACATCGCGGTGTCCACCGCGAGCGAGAGCACGCCGAGCACGTTCAGCCCGATCACGGGCAACGCGAGGTCGAAGAGGCGCCGCGGAATGCTCGGGGCCGGGGCGGCATGCTCGGGCGACGCCATGCGGCGCCACTCATAGCGCGCGTGGCGTTCACGCCAAGTCGTCGCGTGCGAAGGGCACGCGAATCGAGACGTATTCGCGCGCCGCGAGCCGTCCGAGAGGAGGGAAAACGCAGGTCAACGCGCGGCGAGCTGCGCGAGCGCGGCGAGCGCCGCGGTGTCCACGCGCAAGACGTGCGGCCCGAGGCTGTAGCGGGTCCAGCCGGCGCGATCGAAGGCGTCGAGCTCCGCGTCCGAGAAGCCGCCTTCGGGGCCGACCGCGACCCACGTCGTGTCGGTCGTGGGAGGAAGCGCTCCGAGCGCCGCGCCGCCGCGCGCCCACGCCACGAGGCGCAGGTCGGTCGCCGGGATCGCGGTGAGCGCTTTCGCCAGCGGCAGCGGAGCGTGCACGACGGGCACGATCGCGCGCTCGCTCTGTCGGGCAGCCTCCTCCGCGATGCGTTGCCAGCGCGAGGTCTTCTTCTGACCGCGGCCCTCGTCGGGACGCGCGACGGCGTGCTCGGTCAGCACGAAGTGAATCGCGTGCACACCCAGCTCGGTGGCCATGCGCACGATCTCGTCGGCCTTCGCGCCCTTGGGCAGCGCTTGCACGAGCACGAGCTTCGGTCCGGGCTCGTGCGCTTCCTCGAGCGCTTCGATCGTGACGGTCTCGTCGTCCTCGAGCCGTGCGCGCGCTTGCTGCCCGCTGCCGTCGAAGAGCTCGACGTGCTCGCCCGGAGCGAGGCGCAACACCGCGAGGTGTCGGCGCACGGAAGGCGGCAGTTTCAGCGTGGCGCCGGCCGCCCCGAGCGAAGGCACGAAGAAGCGGCGCATCAGGCCGGACGCTGCATCACGACGCCACGCCACTCGTTCTCGGAGGTGGTGCGGAGGTGGGTCAGGCCCTGGGCCTCGAAGGCTTCGCGCACGCCTTCGTCTTGTCCCGAGAGGATGCCCGAGAGCACGAGCACCCCATTCGGCGCGAGACGCGCGGAGAGCGCCGGGGCCATCGCGATCAGGATGGGCGCTTGAATGTTGGCGAGCACGATCGGCCACTCCCCCGTCACGTCGGCGATGTCGGCGGTGTCGGCGCGGAAGCGGTCGGCGACGCCGTTGTGCTCCGCGTTCTCGATCGCGACCGGAACCGCGGTCGGATCCACGTCGGTGCCGTAGGCTTCCTTCGCGCCGAGGAGCAGGGCGGCGACGGCGAGGATGCCGCTGCCGCAGCCCACGTCGAGCACGTGCTCGCCGCCGTTCACGAGGGTGTCCACCTCGGCGAGCACGAGACGCGTGGTCTCGTGAATGCCGCTACCGAAGGCGCCGCCGGGATCGATGGTCAGCACGACGTCGCCGGGCTCCGGCGTGACCTCGCGCCAGCTCGGCCGCAGCAGAAGACGCGGACCGACCTTGCGCGGGTGGAAGTACTCGCGCCACGCGTCGCGCCACTCGTCGCCCACGACGAACTCGACCTTCGCGGGGTGCGCGAGCTGCGCGACCACACGATGCGCTTCCTCTTCGGTCGCGAAGGACGCGACGAGCAACACTTGGTCGGCGTCGTCGCTGCGCAGGAGCGTCGTGGCGTCACGCTCTTCGACGCCCTGCGCGTCGAGGGTCCAGAGCTGGTCGGAGACGAGCTCCGCCTCGTCGGCGGGCACGGTCACGTGAACGTAGGGGTAGCGGGGCTCGCTCATGTTCGATCGTCGGTGGGAAGGGGAAGAGCCCGCGAAACTCGCGGGCTCGTGGGTGAGCTCAGGCCTGATCCCGATGGGGCGCCGGAACGCCCCTTCAGAGAGAAGCACGTCCGCGGCTGACCCCGCGGGCGGTTGGGTGGAGGGGGGCCCGTTCGGGCTGTGCCCGATGGGGGGAGGGGCGCCGGAACGCCCCTCCAACTATTCCGCGAAGAGCGACTTCCAGGCCGAGTCGTACTTCTCGAGCACGACACGACGCTTGAGGCTCATCTTCGGCGTCAGCATGCCGTTGGCCGTGGAGAAGTCGTCCGGGATGAGGGCGAACTTCTTCACTTTCTCGTACTGCTTGAACTCGGCCGACCAATGGTCGAGCTCACGCGCGAAGAGCTCCTTCACCTTCGGATCCTCACAGAGCTTCTTCTTGTCGCTGCCGAGGCCGTGTTGCTCGGCCCACGGAAGCAGCGTGTCGAAGTCCGGCACGATGAGCGCGCCGTTGAAGTTGTGGTTGGCGCCGTGAATCATGCAGTTCGTGATGTACGGCGAGAGCTTGAGGCGATCCTCGAGCGGCGTCGGCACCACGTACTTGCCGTTGAGGAGCTTGTACTGCTCCTTGATGCGGCCGGTGATGTAGAGGAAGCCGTCGCCGTCGACGTAGCCCATGTCGCCCGTGCGGAAGCCGCGCATGCCGTCCTTCTCGAGGAGGACCTTCTCGTTCTCCTCCGGAAGGCCGTGGTAGCCCTGCATGACGTTGTGGCCGAAGACGATGATCTCGCCCTGCTTCGGGTCACCGGTGACGACGGTGTCGATCTCGACGTGCGTGCCCGGAATCGCGCAACCGACGCTGCCGATCTTGCGGCCGCTCGGGCAGTTCGCCGTCGCGATCGGCGAGGTCTCCGTGAGGCCGTAGCCCTCGTAGACCATGATGCCGAGGTTATCCACGAACTCGGCGACCTCGCGGCTGAGCGCCGCGCCACCCGAGAAGGCGTACTTGAGGCGACCGCCGAAGCGCTCACGCACCTTCGAGAAGACGACCTTGTCGAAGAGGCCGGTCTTGAAGTCGGCCCAGCCGCTGCGCTTG
>JACKEH010000044.1 GCA_020633125.1 Sandaracinus sp.
AGTGCACCCACGCGTTGCGAAGGCCTTGAAGATCGAAGCGGGGGGTCTCGAAGTAGCGGACCAGCACGATGAGCGCGACGGAGGTCGCGAGGGTCGCGCCCACCAGGCCGAGCACGAGCATCGCCACGCGAACCCGTCGCAGGCGCGCGAGCAGGGCTTCGTCCACGTCGGTGGCGACCCCTTCGGCCAATCGTTCGAGCTTCGCTTCCGTGGCGCGGCGCGAGCGCTCGCTGTCTTCGAGGCGTCGTCCGGTGTCGGAGAGCGCGGCTTGCAGGACGTCGACGCGGGCGCGCAGGGCTTCGTGCGGATCGCGGTACATGCGGCGCCGACCGCGTGGGGGCCGAGAAGTTCCGGGCTCATGCGATTCCGCGGCTCAGAGCGCGAATCCGTTGCACGGATTCATGTTCTTTTTTGTTTCTCGAGGGAGCGGCGCGCTCCCTCCCCCAACCGGCAAAGCTGGATTGGGCCCCCTTCCCACCCTCGAACATCACCTCCACGCACGGATCGAATCCGTGCAAGTGGGGACGCTCTCAGCGAATCTCGAACCGCACCACACCTTCGAACGTGCGGTCCCAGATGCGCCCCCGCGCGTCGTCGGCGTGGGGCTCGCCGTCGGCGGGCACGAGCTCGGTCTCGTAGCGACAACGCACCTCGTAGCGGCCGGGCGAGGCGAGGTCGACCCAAGGCGCCAGAGGCGTGCGCACCGTGAACGGCGCGTCGGGTCCGAGCGGTCGAAAGGTCGAGATGCCACCGAAGTTCCACGCTTCTGTCTTCGGCAAGAGCACGCCGTCGCGCCGGACCTCGAAATCGAACTGGTCGTCGCGGGGTCCACGTTGGCGACCGCCGCGTCGAAAGCGGATCGGTGGACCGGGGTTGTCGAGCTCGACGCGAACCTCGATCGGGTCGCCGACGGAATAGACCGCGCGGTCCGAGGCGAAGCGCGCGCGTGCCGTCTCGCCGATCGGGCGCCGTTCCTGGCGCGTGGTGCCGAAGAAGGCCGCGGCGCGCGCGGCGTCCGCGGCGTCGAGCTCGAGGTGCGTCGAGCAGCTCTGCGAGTCGCTGCCGTAGGACGAGCCCGCGATCGAACGACCGCCGAGGATCAGCAAGCCGGGCCCGCAGGGGGCTTCGTGGCGCGCGTCGAAGGCGAAGCGGGTGTTGGCGTTGTCGCGGGCGTAGATGAGCACCTTCGACGGCGAGAGCCGCCGCTCGATCGTGACGTGGGTGCCGCCTCCGCTCGCGCGCACGTCCACGCCGACCGCGCCCGGCGTGGGGCCGTCGTGCCAGCGGCCGGTTTGGTAGAGCCCGTCCACGTTGCCTCCTTGGGCATAGGCCACCGCGCCGAGGGCGACCACGAGCGACGTGACGAGGCGGAGGCGCACGCATCGTGTACGCCCGGGCCGGCGCGGGCCTTCCCCGATCGCGAGTTGCTATCGTCGGCGCGTGAACGACGACGACTTCGATCCCGACGCCGTGACCGCGCTGCCGATCGACGGCGTGCTCGACCTGCACACGTTCGCGCCGAGCGACGTCCCCGCGTTGGTGCCGGCCTGGATCGACGAGTGCCGCGACGCGGGCCTGACCGAGCTGCGCATCGTGCACGGCAAAGGCAAAGGCGTGCTGCGGCGCACCGTGCACGCGATCCTCGAACGTCGCGACGACGTCGCCAGCTTCGCGCTCGCGCCGCCGGATCGGGGAGGGTGGGGCGCGACGCTGGTGACGTTGAAGGCGTGACGCGGAACGCGTGAGGGTCAGAACGCGGAGCGCACGCTCGCCAGGGGCAACGAACGTTGCTCCCACGACGCGTCCGAGCCCCAGCAGCTCACGTGCTCGGCGCGGCGGGCACACGCGCTCGTTGCGCCGAGCCACAGCTCGCCCGTCAATCCATGCGCGGCCGGGACCGGCGAGGAGACGCTGATTCGTCGAGGCACCGCGCCGAGTAGGCCCGCGTCGTTGCCCCACGCCACCCACGAGGAGTCGGTACGACGTGCGAAACATGCGGCGTTTCGGCAACGAATCTCCGTCGCATCCGACAGGCCGAGAACGTCGACGAACGAAGTGCTGCTCCCGGTGGATCCATGGCCGAGTTGGCCGCTTCCCCCCGACCCGACACATCGCACGTGCCCCGCTTCGAGGATGCACGTGTGGTTCGCGCCGACTGCGATTGCGTCTGCGGCGGTGAAGTCGCCCGAGCGCACGGGCTCGTTCGCGAAGCCCGTCGTCGCGCCATCGCCGAGGGCACCGCTTCCTCGAAAACCCCAGCAGAAAACCTGTCCGTCGGTTCGAAGCCCACAAACGTGGCTTCGGTCGGCGTCGAGGCTGCGAAACGCGTGACCGCCGGCCACTGCCACGGGGCGAGGACAAGCAGTGACGGTGGGGCCGGCGCCGCAGAGCGCGCCGCGCGGCGAGCCCGAGGCGCCCCAGCACCAGGCGTGGCCTCCGGCGTCGAGCGCGCACGCGAAGTCCGGTCCGACGGCCACCGTGCTCACGGGGCCCATCGCGCTCGCGTCGACGAGGCGAGGGGTGGTGGCGCGGGTGAGCGAGCCGTCCCCGGGCGGCGCATCGCCTCCCCAACACCAGACCGCACCGGTCGCGGAGCGCGCGCACGTGAGCGCCACGGAGGTGTCGACCTGCACCACGTCGCTCGGGCCCGCGACCACGACGGGCTCGACGTAGACGTCGCCGACGCTCACGGGGCCGAGCCCCAAGTGAGGCCCCCCGCCGCCGAAGCATCGCAGGGAGCCGTCCGAGGCCGCGATGCACCCGGCGTCGGTGGTGTGGCCGAGCGCGACGGAACGAGCTTCGTCGAGCCCGAACCCGTCGACCGGGCCTCGGGCGCGTTCTTCGCCGTCTCCGAAGAAGAGACTGTCGGGGCGCCCACGACAGAACAACCCGCTCGCGTCGTACACGCAGCATCCCACGTTTCCGCAGGCGACCTGATTGGCGGATGGCAACGACGAGGGGATCGCTGGGAAGATGCGTGACGAGACGAGGCGACCGTCGGGGGCAAGCGCTCGAGCGTCCCCCCAGCAAGCGATGCTGCGGTCGGCGCGCGTCGCACAGGCGTGTCGGCCGCCGATGCCGAGCGACCGCGCGTCGTCGACCGCGCGCAGAGGCGTCGGCGTCGGGAAGCTCGCGCCGGCCGCATCGAGGGGAGTGTTCAATCCCCAACACCACCAGCCGTCCGCGCGTCGCGCACAGAACATGCGCGAGCCGGAGCCGCCGGCCGCGAGGGCCGACGCGCCGCCCAGAACGAAGCGGGGAACCGAAGACCCGACTTCCTCTCCATCCCCGAGAGGGCTCGAGCCCCAACACCACACACCGCCGTCGAAGCGGCGTGCGCAGAAGGCGCCAGCGGCACCGACGAGCTCGACCGCGCGGTCTAGACCCAACACCGGCCCGGGTCGCGGTCGAAGGGATTCGCTGCCGTCTCCGAGCGCGAAGTTGGTGCCGTCGCCCCAGCACGAAGCGGTTCCCGATCGGTCGAGCGCGCACACGGTGCTGACGGAAGCCGCCACCTGGACGACGTCCGTCAAGCCGAGAGGGGCGACGGGAACGTTGCGAGCGGTGGTGTCCCCGACGCCGAGCTCGCCGTCTTCGTTTCCGCCCCAGCAGCGAACGGATCCGTCCAAGAGCACGGTGCACGCGAACGAGCTCGCGGAAGAGAGCGCGATCGATCGGGCGCCGGCGAGCGGGAGGGCGACCGGTGTGGCTTCTTCGACATCACGAGACTGCAGGACCACGTTGTATTGAAGAGCGGCGGCGGTGGAGGAGGCGGCGCGGCCCCAGCAGTGCGGAACGCCACCGTCGATGGCGCACACCGCCTCGCCGTGCATCGCGAGCGTGGTGTGATCGACGCATCCGGCCTCGCAGACGCCGCTCGCGCATTGCGCGTCGGTGCCTTCGTCGAGCGACCCGTCGCAGTCGTCGTCGTACCCGGAGCAAAACTCGGGGGCACCCGCGAAGGTCACCGCGCGCGAGTCGTCGCAATCGTCTTTCGGAAAACCGCCCTCGCACGTGGCGTCGGGGGGCGAGTGAAGGTCGCCGTCGCCGTCTTCGCTCGGGGCGGCTCCACCCGGCGCCTCGACGGAGGAACAGTCGTCGTCGACGCCGTTGCAGAGCTCGCGGGCGCCGGGATGCGTGCTGCCGCGGGTGTCGTCGCAATCGCCCGGACGGCCGACGAACCCCTCGGGCGGAACGCAGCCCCTCACGGACATCGTGACCGTGTCGTCGCCGAATCCATCGCCGTCGGCGTCCCGGTAGAAGGTGTTGCCCTCGAGCTCGTCGATCGCTCCGTCGCAATCGTCGTCGGACGCGTTGCAGCGTTCGGCGGCCACGGGTGAGACGTCCGCCGATCCGTCGTCGCAATCGAGGTCGTCGACCGCGAACCCCTCGGGGCGCGCACACGCGACCCGGCCTTCGCCCTCACGTGCGCCATACCCGTCGGAATCCGCATCGGGGAAGTAGCGGGTGCGCTCGATGCCTTCGTCGCTCGCGCCGTCGCAGTCGTCGTCGCGTTCGTTGCACACCTCGCTCGCGCCAGGTCGAACGCTCGCGGTCGCGTCGTCGCAATCGGTGCCGCAGCGTTCGCCGTTGCAGCAGCGGGCGTCGATGGTGCCGTCGCCGTCCGCGTCCCGCACCCCGAACGTGCTCGGATCACAGTCTTCGTCGACGCCCTCGGGGTCGCAGAGCTCGGTGGCGCCGGGATGAACCGACGCGTTGGTGTCGTCGCAATCGTTGCCGCCGCAGTCCACCGCATCGTAGCCGTCGCCGTCCGCGTCGGGGTCGAACGCGCACGGGCCGCCGCAGACGTCGAAGTCTTCGTCGCACGCGGAGCAGGGAGCGGTCGTGAAGACACAGCCGCGGTCGTCGGCGTCGGCGACCCCCGGCCGGCAGAGCTCTTCCCCGTTGCAGAAGAGCCCGTCGTCACAGTCGACGTCGCTCCCGCACGTCGCCGCGGCGTCGCCAGTGGAAGGGGAGCCTTCGTCGAGGCACGCCGTCGACAGGGCGAGAAGCAGGATCCAACGAAAACGAAGCACGGTGGAGTCTGTCCCTTCGACTCGCCCGCACAACCCGACCGCGGTCCGAGCTACCGCGTTTGGACTAGTACACCCGCCCGCAAGTTCGTTCCGGGTATCCGCGGCCAAGGGCGCGGATCTCGCTCGCCGACCTCGCTCGCCGATCTCGCTCGCCGACCTCGCTCGCCGACCTGAGGTACTAGCGCGTCACGCGCCGCCGACGCGCCACGAACGCGACGAACGCCAGCGCCACGAAGCCCGTGTCGCGCGGGCCCGCGGTGCGGCAGCCGCAGCCGCCACTCGTGGTGCCTTCGCTCTCACCGGCGTCGCCGCGCACACCGCCGTCGACCACGAGGCCTCCGTCGGGGCGCGGAGGTGGGGGCGGCGGAGCGCGCAACAACCAAGCGACCGTGCGGCGCACGACGGTCTCGTTTCCGGCCAAGTCACGCACGCGGGCTTCGACCTCCACGTCGGGATTCGAGAGCGGCGCGTCGAGCGCGATGCGAACCACGCCGTGTGCATTCGCGGGCGTCGAGAGATCGAGGCCACACGTGTCGCCTTCGAGCACGCACACCGAGAGCGACGCTTCGTCGACGCCTTCGCCGAGATCGACCGTGCCGACGTGCAGCGCGACGACCTCGAATCCGTCCACCGTCGCCCCGAGGTGAAGCGTCGGGAACTGCGTGTCGCGCCGCTCCATCGGTCCGCCTGCCGAGCCGATGTCGATCCAGCGGGCCAAGACTCCGAGCTCCTCCGGCGTGATCTCGGTGGGGTGCGCGGCGCCGAAGTCGACGTCGCGGCGCTCGGGCGACTCGTCGTCGCCGAAGGTCGCGTCCGTGCGCCCGTCGGTGCGCTCCCCCGCGGCCTTCCAATACAGCAGGCTCGAGAGCGCGTTGAACGCGCGCACGTAGCGCGTGAGCTGCGGCCGACGCAACGTGGTGCCCGTCGAGCCGGCGCCGGTCGTGTGGCGCAACGACTCGGGCACACACGTCTGGTGCTTGTCGCCCACCAAGCAGTACCAGGTCGACTGCGTGTCGCGGTCGACGCCGGGGCGATCGAGCGCCAAGCCGGCGGCCGGGGAGGCCCCGCCGTGGCACTCGTTGCAGCGACGCTCGAAGATCGGGAGCACGTCGGTCTCGAAGTCGATCGCGAGCCCGTCGCCGTCCGCCTCCCGCGTCTGCACGACGCCGTCCTCGCCCCGCCCCGCGAGCAGCGGCACGGTGCCCATGCCGAGCTCGGGAATGGCGTAGTCGTCGGTCGCCGCGAACGATTCTTCGAAGCCGATGCGCGACTCGCGCGAGTGCACGTGGCAGCCGCCGCACGTCTTCTGCTCACCCGGGCGCAAGCTCTGCCACGTCTGGTCCGTGTTGAGCGTACGGCCGTCGCAGTCGATGCCCTGCATCAAGTAGGGAACGTTCGCCGGCATCCGCACGAGGAAGCTGGTGTCCGGGTTCCCGCTCGGATCGAAACGCGGCGTCCCGTCCGCGTTTCGATGCCGCACTGGAATCTCGCCGAGGATGCGCACGCGTTCGCCGGCCACGTTCGAGAGCTCTTGGTAGGTGTTGCGACCGCGGTTCGGCATCACGCCGAGGATGCGCACCCCGCAGAGGTCGTCGTCGCCGTAGTCGATCGTGTCGGTGCCCTGGTTGTGAAACTGGTGCTCGCCTTGGAAGAGGATGCCGCCGTGCGGGTGGGTCTCGCGGTCGAGGATCGACGCCGCACCGAGCAGCCCGAAGGGCGTGCCGACCTCGAGCGCCGAGTGGGAAGTACGCACGTCGGCGGGCTCGATCGTCGCGGGCTGCGCGACGCCGTGAATCGCGGCGTAGGGAACGAGCGCGCGCGCCTGAATCTCGTGCCACTGCCGCGTGTCGACGACGAGCTCGAGATCCCTCGGATGCATCGAAGGAAAGGTCGTGACGCGGTAGAGCCCCGCGTCGCAGCCGGGCGTGTCCATCTCGAGCGAGGTGATCACGTTCATCGCGGTGCCCGAGCCCGAACCGCTCGTGAGCGGCGGCGCGGCCCGACCGAGCGCCTCGAAGACCCCGTTGCCCGAGACGGTGCTGCACGCGCCTTTGCCCCACGTGACGACAAGTCCCCCGTCCGGCAGCGCGGTGGGGTGGCCCACCTTGCCGGCGAAGGGCAGCGGGTCGGCGTAGGTCGGCACCGAGTACGCGGGTTCGGGCATCGGACGCGCCATGTTGTCGCCGCTCGTCGCCCAACGCGTGAGGCGGGCCACGTCGCGTGGCGCGTAGAGGTCGCCGCGCGCGGTGATCTCTTCGGGGCCGAAGCCCTCCTGGCCTTCGGGCTCCGGCATCACGCCGACCACCACCCCGAGGCCGTTGTTGTTGCCGCGGTAGTAGTCCGTGAACCAGACGCGGCCGTCGGAGGTCTGCGTGAGAAAGTGCGCGGCCTTGTGGTCGACGCCGGTGCTCGTGAGCGGCGTGTGGTCGCCCGCGTGTTGCCCGTAGAACGCGAAGGGATGCGCGCCGTCCGGGGCCTGCGTGTAGAGGTGGAAGAGGTTCGCGATCGTGGTGAAGCCGCCCGGTGAGCCGTTGGTGTGGCGAAAGGGGAGGCCGCCGAAGATCTGCCAGCTCGTGAGCGCGACGCGGCCGTCGCGGAGCACGATCGGGTGTTGTTCTTGCGCGAGCGAGTGGTGGCTCGAGAGGTCGACGTTGCGTCCGTCGAGGTCCATCGCCCAGACCCGCGAACCGCGTCCCGAGCTGTTGGTGCCGAACACCAGCGTCGTCGTGTGCCCGTCGCGCGACGAGGTGAACGCGAGCCGTCCGTTGGGCAAGAACGCGGGGCCGGCGTCGAAGGTCTCCGGCTCGTGGGGTAGCGCGCGCACCTCGCCGGTCGCGACGTCGACCAGATGAAGCTGCGCTTCGGTGGCGTCGAGGTAGCGGTTCGGCAGCGGCAGACGCACCGGCGAGCCGGGCTCTGCGCGGGCGTCGATCACCTGCGGGTGCACGGGCTCGCTCCCGGCGGCGAGCGCGCCACGAAAGACCGTGAAGGCCACCGTCGCGCCGTCGAACGAGACCGCGGGATCCATGGCTGCGCACGAGCTTTCGTCCGTCGAGGTCCCCGAGCAGTCGTAGAGGATTCGCTCGGTGCCGTCCGCGGCGCGGTGCATCAAATCGCAGGGCGCGGAGAAGCCGCTGAAGAAGTGCGTCACGTCGGGCAAGACGTCGTACACGTCCACGCCGCGCATCGTGCGGGTGGTGGAACGCGTGACCCCGTCGACCGTCACGTCGAGGGTGAGGTCGACGGGCGCGTCGGTGCGTGCGCAGCGCACGTAGACGAGCGGGGTCTGAGCGACTGCAGACGACGTGAGCAGGAACCCGAGCGCGAGGACGACGTGGCGCATGGTCGAAGCTTCCTCGACGTGCGCGCGGCGCTCGATTTCGAATCGTGCGCGCCGTGCGCTCAGCGCGAGCAGGCCGCGCCGTGTTTGTAGAAGCGCACGTTGTCGTCCACCGAGGTCACGACCACGAAGACGTCGTAGGCCTCGACGTAGCGAAAGCGTCCGTAGGTGCCGCCCGAGGTGGTCGAGGTCGGCGCGCCCTCCGCGCTGCCGAGCGTCCACGTGCGGGTCGCCAGATCGAGGATTCGGGGAGCCCCCTCGTTGGGCCACCCCACCAAGGCATCGGCGCGCACGTCGTAGTCGAAGCCCGGCGCGCGTGCGTCGTAGACGTCGCCGCCTCCGCTCTCGAAGCGTTGGTCTTCGCGTGCGCCGACACGATCCGCGTTCGAGTACGCGCCGCCGCCGGTGGTCACCCACGCGTCGGTGACCATCACCTCGGCCTCGGCGTCCCAGACCATGACGTCGCCCGATCCCACCGACCAGAAGAGGTTCCGGGTCGGGTCGAAGGCGCCCGTCTTGTCGCCGCCGACGGCGTAGCGCGGCCAGAGCGGCGGCGTGCCGAAGCCGGGGACCTCGGTCCAGGTGTCCGCGTCGACGTCGTAGATCGCGAAGCTCTCCGATCGGCGCACGAAGACTCGACGGCCGTTCGAGTCGTAGGCGACCGCTTGCGAGTAGTTCGAACGTGCGGGCGTCCGTGTGCGCCACGTGGCGCTCTCGAAGTCGAAGAGCCACGTCTGGTCGGTGCCGCTTCCGTCGCGGGCGCGGGAGCCGCCGTGCCCGAAGAGCGCGTCGAGGTGCGTGAGGTATTCGACGCCGTCGTAGGTGTGCCGCGAGATCGGCGATCCGTCGGGCATCGGGTCTTGGTTCAACACGCTCGCGTCGGGCACGGACGTGGGATCCGTCAGGCGCGACCAGCGGCCTTCGCGAAGGTCGAAGGCGTAGAGCTCGTTGCCCCAATAGTCGTCGTGCCCACCGCCCCAGACGACCAAGCGCCGGCGGAGCGAGTCGTAGGCGCCGCCGCTCCACGCGCTGACGACCGCACGGCATCCGACGATGCCGCGTTGGCCGAAGGTCTCGGGCGCGCAGACCTCGCGCATCGTGGTGCTCGGCGCCTCGTACCACGTGTTCGGAGGCAGCTCGACGAGCGTTCGCTCGAACGCCGTGAGGCCTTCGGTCGAGGGACAGCGTTCGCTCGGGAGCGTGTCGGGGGCTCCGTCGTTCGTCGCGTCGAGCGCGCTCGCGTCGGAGCGTTCGTCGGAGGCATCGAGGCGTGACGCGTCGGCGACCGAGGCGTCGTCGTCGCCACAGCCGAAGACCACGAGGGCGAGCACGAGCCACGCTCTCATCGCGGCACCTCGGGGGCGTCGAGCGTCAACGCCGAAGCGCGTGTCGTCGAGAACGCGCCGGCGACGGGCGCGCGGATCTGCCCATCGAAGTCGCGCATCGCTTCGGGCGGCACCGCTTCGATCTCGATCGCGAGCGCGTCGAGGTCGAGGGGGTGCAGGTCGAGCACCCCCGACGCGCCTTCGGGGGCGCGCAGAAAGGACGATGCGTCCCCCCACGTTCCGGTGACGTTCTGCGCGACGTCGCTGGCGGAGAGCGGTGTCGCGGCGAAGACGGCGTTGTAGCGCGCGCGTTGCGTCGCGTCCGAGGCACCGCCGCGAATCGACACGCCGAGCCCCGTCGCGACCACCGTGTTGAACGCGAAGTCGACTTCGCGCGGGACGTCGTTGTGCGGCTGAATCGAGACCGCGCCGCCGCTCGGGTTCACGAAGGCGTTGCCCACGATCACGAGGTTTCCTTCGGCTTGCAGCAGGTTCTCGGTGGCGTTGTCGTAGAAGAGGTTGCCGTAGACGACGTAACGGTCGTTCTGCCCCTCGCCGCTCGTCGGGAGGTGGCCGAAGAGCACGTTCGGCCGCGCGTTTCCGCCGGTCGATGCGCCACGGGTCTTCGCGAAGACGTTGTGACGCACGATCGTGTCGCCGGTCGGCATGCCCGCGGGTCGCGGATTCTGGTGTTTGATCTGCATCGCGTAGCCGATCGAATCGATCACGGTGTTGAATTCGATCACGCCACGGACGAAGGGCATCGAGCCGTCGGAGTTGCCGAGGTAGAGCCCGGTGCCCGCGCCTTCGATGCGGTTGCCGCGAATCACCCAATCGGAGGCGGGGCTCTTCGTCGAGATGCCGACGATCTGTTGGTCGCCGCCGAGCCCGACCATGCGCAGGCCTTCGATCACGACGTGATGCGTCGGCTGCTCGGTGCCGCCTTGCGACGCCACGCCGAAGCCCGCGAGGCCGCGGCCGTCCACGTCGAGGTTTCGAATTTTGATCCAGCTCGCGCCGTGAACCGCGAGCACGTTGAACGAATCGCTGCCGAGGAAGCGGGGACGGCTCGAGGGATCGAGCGCTTCGACGACGACGCAGCGACCTTCCTCGCCCGAGCGCCGCATGGGCAGGCCTCGCAGGTAGTCTCCCGCGCGAAGTCGCAACACGTCGCCGGGCTCGAGCGTGTCCAGCACGGCGCGGTAGTCGTCGGGGCCGGCTTCGAGCGTGCGGCCTCCGCCTTCGCAGTCTTCCCACGCCAGCGGGGCCCACGTGCGCGGCGGCGTGCCCGCGTCTTCGGTCGTGCCTCCGTCGTCGGTGGGAACCGCGGCGTCGCGACCTCCGTCGCCGTCGATTCCGCCGTCGTGGCCGCCCGCGTCGACCGCAGCCGAGGTGCCTCCACCGCAGGCGACACCGAAGGCGAGGAGGAAGACGATCGCGCGCATGCTTCGAAGGGTGAGGTGGGACCTTCGCGCGATCGATTTCGAAACGTGCGCGCCGGACCGCTCCGCTCGGCGGCGCCGACGCCACCCGAAGAAGCTCAGCGGCGCCGACGCCACCGAAAGAAGAGCGCCGCGAGGAGCGGCCAGGCGCCCGCCGCATCGGCGCTCGTCGCGCACGAGCAACCACCGCCACCGCCGCCCTCGCTCGTGCCCGAGTCCGGGCGTGGC
Organism: Sandaracinus sp.; assembly: GCA_020633125.1. Lineage (GTDB taxonomy): Bacteria > Myxococcota_A > Polyangia > Polyangiales > Houyiibacteriaceae > JACKEH01. Next base: position 11,372 of record JACKEH010000044.1, read on the forward strand.
ATGCGGCCTCCGTCCGCACCCGGGCTCACGGGACCCGCATCGCTTCCGGGCACGCTCGCGTCGCGATCCGCGGGGCCGCCGTCGGAGCCCGGGATCGGCGTCACGTCGACGTCCTTGAAGCCTTCGCCGATCGCCCAACCGGGACCACCGGCCGCGAGCGCGTAGGCGCCGACGTCCGCCACGCCCAATCGCGCGTTCCCGTCGAAGTCGTCGGCCACGACGTGCGTCACGTCGCCGGCGCCGTCGAGCGCACCGCCCACGCGAGGGAAGAGGTTCATCGGGGGCGCGCCGTCCAGGCTCGCCATCACGAGGTCGTCGATCACGCCCGCGCTCACGCCCGGGCCGCTGCCGTTGCCGACGTTGCCCACGCTCACGAGCATCGAGGTGTCGCCGTTCGCGAAGATCGAGGTACCGCCGCCGGTGTAGAGCGCGTTGTTCGCGATCACCACCGAGCCGGTCGCGCCGCGCAGCGCGATCGGGTTGCCCGGGTTGAGAATCGTGTTGTGCACCACGACGAGATTCGACGGAGTGCCCGCTTGGTGCGGCTGCATCGCGAGCCCCGCGCCGCCCGCGCCGAGGATGAGGTTGTTGCGAATCGTCGCATCGGCGGCGGCTTGAATCGCGTTGTCGCCGCAGCCCCACATCACGTTGCGCTCGATCACGTTCGGCGCGCCGTTGCCCGCGGTCGCGTAGGTGAGGATGCAGGGGTACTTCGTGTCGTGGATCACGTTGTCGCGGACCACGTTGCCGAAGCTGCCTTCTTTGATCTCGATGCCGTCGCCTTGGCTCACCGACGCTTGGTTCGTGTGGTGGACGTGGTTGCCTTCGATGAGCGCGTTGGCGAGCTGACAGCCGTTCGAATTGCAGCCGAGGTACATGCCCTCGCCGGTGCCGTTGGTGTGGTGGATCTCGTTTCGGAGGATGCGCATGCCCTCGTAGCGCTGGCCCCCGTCGTTCATGCGCAGCGCGACGTCGGCGGTGTCGAAGATCTCGCAGCCTTCGATCGTGACGAAGCGGCCGTGCTCGAAGCGAAGGCCCGCGGAGCCGCCGGAGAACGCGAGCCCACGAATCTCGACGTACTCGGCGCGAATGTCCCAGACGTTCTGGCTCGCGTTCGGCCGATGGAAATGCGGTCGCGCGCCCTCGGCGGCGCGAATCACGATCGGCATCGCTTCGGTGCCGGTGAGATCGAACGAGAAGCGGGAGCCGTCGAGGGGGTAGTCGCCGTCCGCGAGCACGAGCTCGTCGCCGGGCGTGAGCGCGTTGATGCGCGCCTCGACGTCGTCGCCGGGACCGGCGGTGAAGGTCTCCGCGAGGGCGGGAGAGGTCGACGAGAGGAGGAGCAGCGCGACGAACGACGAACGCATGCCCGAGGGTCCCAGAGCCACGCTCGTCACGACATTTCGAAACGCGCGCGCCGTGTCGTGTGTACGCAAGTGTTCGATTTAATTGCGAAAAGCGTCGCGTCAGGGGCTCGCGGTGAGCGCGAAGACGGGCGGGAAGACCTCGTTGTCGATCGGGGGCGCCTCGCGTTCGATCGTCGTCAGCGCGACCGCGCCCGCCACGAGGCCGGCCACCACGACGCCCGTGACCACCCAGAACCACGGGCGACGCAACACCGAGCGCTCGGGCGGATCGAGCGTGAGCGCGACGCGACGTCCCGCGGGCACCTCGACCTCGGTGGTGCGTTCGCCGTGTGGGCCACGCACGAGCACCGCGTAGCGTCCCGGCGGCAGCTCGGCGCGCAGCGGCGCCACGCCTTCGGCATGCCCCTCCACCACGAAGTAGGTGTCGGCTTCGGTGCTCCGCAGCAGCAACGTGCTCGGTCGCTCGTCGACGCTCGCTTCGAGGCGAATCGTGACCTCCACCACGCCGCCGGGCACCGTGGTGAAGCGTCGCTCCGTGCTCTGGTGGTCGAGCGCGCCGACCACGATCACGTGCTCGCCGGGATCGACGCGAAGCACCTGCGAGCCTGGCGCCTCTGCGACGGGCACGGTGTCGAGGCGGGCTTCGAGCTCGTTCGGTCCTTCGAGGGTCAGACGAAGCTCACCGATGGTCGCGCGCACCTCGGCCTGCAACGCCTCCACCGACGCGCGATCGCGCCCGCGAAGCGTGCCGAGCTCTCCGTCGAGCAGCCGTTGGTAGAGGCGCTCGGCCTGCAGGGCTTCGCCGAGGCCGCGCAGCGCGAGCGCCCAGTTGAAGGCGGTCGGTAGACGCGGGGCGAGCTCGAAGGAACGTTCGAACTCGTCCGCCGCGTCGCGAAAGCGGCCGGCGTCGAGGGCCTGCATGCCGGCGTCGAAGCGGACGCGTGCTTCCGGGGCTTGGGCGGCCCCGTTCGACACGTTCGCGACGAGCGCGACGAGCGCGACGAAGAGAAGCCGTACGAGGGCTCGGTGCCACGCGTGGCTCATTCGGCCACCTCGCAGGTCGGAGCCCACACCCCGTGCTCGCAAAGCTGCACCTCGCCCTCTTCGCACGCGCGATCCGTCTCGCAACGACCCACCGCGACGCAGCGCGGAACCGCACAACCCTCGGTCGTGCACGCGCACGAGAAGCCGTCGCCGCACGCGAAGCCCTCGCAGGCCGCGTCGAGGCGAACCGTCGGAGTCGGCACACGTCCGTCGACGAAGGCGAACGAGACGTCCCGCCGCACGAGCTCGTCCGTGGGACCCGCGCGTAGGACGAGGCGCAAGCGCACGTCGTCGGCGCCGGAGCGCGGCACCACCCGAAGACCGGTCGGCAACACGAGCCCCGTGTCGCCTCCGACGAGCTGCTCGTCGCGGTAGATGGACGTGCCTTCGGCGTCGAAGGCGCTCACCTCGAGCACGCGCTCCCGCGGCAAGAGCGCGTCGTCGACGTCGAGGGTCACGTGCACCTCGGTCGGAGCCCCGCATCCGAACAGCGCCAGCGCGGCGAGCGTGTGCCCTAGGCGGCGGATGCGCGTCACGGCCCACCTCGCGTTCCGGGCGGCCACGAACCGTCGCAGCGGCTGTCGGTCTCGAGCGCGCCGAGCCGTGGTGTCCCTCCACGTCGTCGCCCGCAGAAGTCACGGTCTACCTCGGCCTCGCTCGTCGCGAGCGCGCCCGCGCGTGGCCGAAGGTCGTCGGCGCTCGACCACACCTCGGCGGGCACGGCGCCGAAGCGATCGTCCTGCGAGGCGTGCGTCGATTCCGCGGTCACCGACGCGGCGCCGGTGAAGACGTTGCCAACGCTGCGCACGCGCGACGAGGCTTCGACGCGCAAGTCGCCCATCACGCTCTCGTGCTCGATTCGGCAGTCGAAGCAGCCGTGCAAGGCCAGGCCGAAGCCCTCGTCGCATCCGCGCACCACGTCGTTTCGAAAGGTCGCGCGGGTGTGCTCGGGAGCGGCCGCGACGACACCCACCGCGAGCCCGACGCGCGGGCCACCGCCTTCGACGGAGTGCCGACACCACACGAGGTTTCCTTCGAAGAGCCCGTCCTCACCGCCCTCGACGAAGTACGCGGCGTACGCGGTCGCGGTCGCGTGCACGAGATCGCGCAGCACGTTGCCGCGCACCACCCAGCGCGACACGCGCGAGATGCGGAGGCCCGTGACGCGGTTGCCGACCGCGCGCGGCCGCGTGAGGAAGACCTCGTTGTGCTCGAAGAGCCCGTCGTCCGGGGCCACACCCGCCGCGTTCCGGTTCGCGTGAAGCGCTTGGTTGAAATCCCACACGCGGTTGTCGCGAATCACGACGTGGGTCGCCGGCCCGGTCACGTGAAAGGCGTGCTCGCATGCGTCGTCGCTCGGGCACGCGCCTTCGATGTCGAGGCCTTCGATCACCCACCACGGGTGGCGAATCAGGAAGACCTCGGCCACGCTGGTTCCGACGAAGCGCACCCTCGCGGTGCCCGGCTCGCGCGCGCGCACCACGATGGGCGCACCCTCCGCGCCGCCGACGGTGGAGACGAGGTTGGCGGTCAGATCGTAGGTGCCCGGCTCGAGCACGATCGCGTCGCCGGCTCGCGCGTCGGCGACCGCGCTCGCGAGCTCGTCGCCGGTGCGTACTTGCACGGTGCGAAGCGGTTCGTCGCCGCGTCCCGCCGGCGGCACGAAGGGAATCGGCTCGCAGCGCCCGTCGATGCACGTCTCGTCGGCGCCACACATCCGGTGGAAGAGGATGCAATCGTCGGAGAAGACCAAGCGGTGACGTTGGCGCCCGAGCTCGCCGGGCTTCGGAAAGCTGGAGCGAAACGAACGCTCGTTGAAGACCTCGAGGCTTCCGTCGGCCGCGGGTCGCAGCACACGGCCACGCACGGTGAAGGAGCGATGCCAATCCCCGTCGAGTGGGCGAATCGGCAGCTCGGGCGTGGGAAACGCGAGCGCGCCGTCGAGCATCACGCGACGCTCTTCGGCGACCTCGCCGAGCTCGTCGAAGACCGTGTACTCGAGCGCGGTGGCTTGGGCCGCGGTCTCGGTCTCGGCGTCGAACGTGACGAGGAACTCGCTCTCGTAGACGAGCGTGCAGGCGACGAGCACGACGCACGAAGCCAGCCCCGAACGCGAAAGGCCGGCGCCACGGAGGTGGGGCCGGCGGGAAATCGGCGAGCGAACGCGACGGGTCACGGACGTCTCGACGATCGCACACGCTTAGGGCGATCGAAAGCGGGCACGTGAAGGGGGGCGACGCGATTCGTTCGTGTGGGGAGCGGGGCGGAGACGGACCTCGGAGAACACATCACTCGCACAAGCCTCGAATCACCCCGTAGCCGCCGGGGATGAAGAAATCTTCGCCCATACGCATGCCGAAGAGATCGCAGATCGTGGCCACGAAGTCCGCAGAACGGGGCCGCCGCATCGAGACTTCGCCGCTCTCTTCCGCGATCGTCACCGGCAGACCTTCGGTCGAAGGAAGCTCGAAGCCGCCGATCTGGCGGTTGCCCGCGACACGTCCGCCGCTGACCAAGACGCTGGTGACCGCGTTGTGGTCGTCGCCGTAGGTCCAGGACTCCGGGTCCTCGCGACTCGCGCCGCGCGGCCAGGTGCGGTTGAACTCGCTCTGAATCACGACGACGGTGTCGTCGTAGAGCGTGCGCCCCGGACGATCCGGCGAGGGCGTCGCCTTCATCTCGCCGAGCATGCGCGCGAGGATGTCGAGCTGGGCGCGGGTCGCGGCAGCGGCCTCTGCCACCGACGAGCCGTCGTGGTAGTCGTAGTAGCGCTCCGGGAGGTTCGCGTAGACGACGCTCGTGACGTCGCTCTTGAGCAGCCGCAGGATCCACTCGCAGCTCGCGTTCATGTCGACGCGGCCGTTCGCGAGGCCGAAGGTCATGTCGTACATGCCGTAAGCACGAAGGTGGTCCGGCTTCTCCTGCGTGGTCGCCGTGATGGCCTGCACCGCGCCGACCACGTCGCTCGCGAGCGTGCGGCTGACGGCGGCGTAGCTTCCCCAGAGCTGCTCGAGCACCTCGCGGTTGCCGCCGCGTGCGCGTCCGCCGAGCGCGCGGGTCCGCTCGAGCAAGAGGCGGTCGACGTTCGTCACGCCCAGGCGCTGTGTCGCGCCGTCGAGGCCGACGACCTCGCTCTCGGTGCGTGCGTCCGCGTTGCGCCAGCGCCGGTGTCGTTCGCCGTCCGCCGAGAAGAGCCCCGCGAGCGAGTCGAGGCTCGGCACCACCGCGGGTGCCGCGTGCGCGGGAAGCCCCATCGACTGCGGCAGGCCGCGCGTGTTGATGGCGACGCACGGAATCGGCCGCGTGTCCGCGAAGCGTCGATGCAGGAACTCGGCGACGACGGAGACGAGCGCGGGCGCCCGGTACGCCTCGCCAGCGACGCCACACATCGCCGACACGTACGCCGCGGCGTGCGCGAAGCTGCCTTGGTCGATGCCGTGCAGCGCCGCCGTGGTCTCGCCGAGTCCGTAGTGCAGCCAGCTGTAGCCCATCGGGCTGTGGCGGTAGCCCTCGCGATCGCCCGGGTCGGCAGGGTTCCAGTTGCGACCCATGCGCAACGGCGAGAAGCCGCCGGAGTCGCCGGAGAAGGTCACGAGATCTTCGGGGCCGCAGAAGATCGGCTCGCTGCCGGGCGACTGGGTCGGAGGAATCGTGGTGGCGACGTCTTCGTCGCGCATCGGCACGAAGAGCGGGTAGAAACGCACGCCACCCGGCAGGTAGAGCACGAGCAGGCGCGACGGACCGTCGTCACGCACGCACGCGCGCGCGGACGAGCGCGTGAAGCGATCGAGGAGCGCGAGCTGCGTGGCTCCGAGGGCTCCGGCGAGCAGCGAACGGCGGCTGAGCTTCGGGTTCATCGTGACCTCAGAACGTGACGAAGAGGGGATCGCGAATCAGGCCCGTGCAGAGCTGCACCCAACCGTCGCGTGGGGTACCGGCGGACACGAAGACGTCGTTCATCCACGCGTCCACCTCGGCCTCCGTGGGCGCGACGTGAAGGAAACGTTCGTGCAGGTACGCGACGTTGGCACGAATCTCCGCTTCGGCGTCGGGGAGCGTCGCGGTGCGTGACGCGTGCACGAAGAGCACCTCGCGGTTCGCGTCGACCGCCGACGCGCACGCGCCTTGCGCGAGCTGCGTGACGGCGAGCAGCGACGAAGGCGAGAAGCCCGGTTCGGGCATGCGTTGCTGCAGGTAGGTCGGCCCACCGAGCATCAGGTAGAGCTGCCGTCGCTCGGCGTCGCGGTAGTCGACGCTCGTGGGCGAGTCCGGCGCGAGCGGCGGCAGACCGTCGACCGCGAGCAACGGAGGCACACCAGCGCTCGGATCGTCGCGGCCGAGGGCGACTTCGATGGCGTTGATCAGCTCGTCGGCGCTCAGACGACGAATCGTCGCGGCGTCGGCGCTCGGACCGCCACGCGCGGGATCGGGCGGCGGAAGGTTCGTGATCCAGTCGCGCACCTCGTCGAGGGTCATCGCGGTTTGGCCGCGCGCGTCGAGGTCGGCGAACGAATCGACGCCCAGCGGCATCTGCGGGTAGGCGCCTTCGCCGCGGCCTTCGAGCATCGCCACGAGCGGGCTCGCGTCGGGATCGCCGCGCACGACGTAGCGCGCGTCGTAGGCGAGCAGATCTTCGAACGCGACGAGGCTCGCGAAGAAAGGACGCGAGGCGCCGACGCCATGGCAAGGCGCGCAGGTCGGCGCGAGGCGCATGCGCACCGCGTCGTTCTCGTTCTGCGCGCACTCGGGATCCGCGGCGGAGCGAATCGAGTCGACGGATTCGAGGCGGTCGCACGCGAGCGCGAAGAAGAGCGTGACGGCGAGCGCGCGTTTCATCGGACCCCCCGTCGCAGCTCGTCGGAACGGAGCAGGTGCGCGACGAAGGGCCGCACGCGGCGTCCGCCTTCGACGAAGCGCGCCGTGAGCGCGTCGACGTAGCGAGCCTCGGACGCGGGATCGAGGGGTCGACCGACGATGCGCGCGTAGAGCCGGCGCACCGCGCAGCGATCCATCTCGCCGGAGCTCACGAGGATCTTCGCGAACGCGAGCGGACCCATCGTGCCGTCCGCGTGCTGACCGAGGATCGTGTACTCGGGCGGGATCGTGTCGACGAAGAGCGCCCGTGGATGCACGGCGAGCTCGTCTTCGGTGATCGGCGTCATCACCGTGTTCGGGAGCCAGTTCTGCGCCCAACGGTCGGCGCCCGCGCGGTACCAGTGGCTGTTCGGATAACGACGCGAAGGCTCGTAGAGATCCTCCGGAATCGGGAGGCTCTCGAGGTCCGCGAGGTGCGGGCGAGGCACGTAGTAGCCCATGAAGATCCAGCGCCGGAACGCCATGGCGACGGGATCCATCTGTACGTGGCAATGCATGCACGAGCCGCCGGTCGCGATGTCCGCGCCGAGCGCCGGAAAGTGCGCTTCGGGCGGTGGTGGATCGAACTCGCGGCAGGCGAAGATCTCCAAGAAGCGCGCCGCACGCGGCCGCTCACGCGGGAACGAGCTGTTCGGGCCCGGCATCGTGAGCACGCCCGAGTAGGGAAGGCCGGGCGCGGGGCCGCCGTCGGTGCGTGGATCCCAGCGCAACGTGCGCGAAGGATCGGCGCTTCGTTCACCGCCCGAGAGCGAGAGCAGCTGTGGCGCCATGCGCTCCACGACGAGCTCCCGCCACGCGTTCGGATCGTCCGGCGTCGTGTGAAGCGGATCGCGCGGCAGGTCGCCGGCTTCGGGGCGGAACCACGTCGTGTCGGCGTCGAGCTCCGCGAAGAGCCCGGTTTGTCGGCCGAAGCGAAGGTACCAGGCCCAGACGCGGTTGGTGCCGACCGTGTAGTTGCCGAGCACGAGATCCGAGAGCGGTCGGTCGTGCCACGCGAGGTGCGCGAAGAGGCGCGCGGGCTCGTCCCACATGTCGCGGCGCTGGCTGCCTTCGCGGTCGTGCCCGAGGTTCAGGCCGCCACCGGGGTAGCACCACGCGGCGTTCGGACCGCAGCCGCAGCCGGTCGCGTTCGCCATGTTGAAGTAGCCTTCGTTCGCGATGCCGCAGTCGTGCACCGCGCCGTCGATCGTGACGGTGGGTGCGTCGTTCGCGGCGTCGCCGAGGAGCGTGACGGTGGTGCCTGGCGCCCACCAAGGCTCGACGTCGCGGGTCGGTGCACCGGCCACCGCGCATTGGTCACGCCCCCGCGCGTTCGACTCCGCGTAGATGAAGTACGCCCCCGGGTTCGCGCTGTCGGCCGCACAGGTGCCGAGGTGCGTCGACATGTTGCCCCAATAGCCGTCGCCTTGGGCTCCGACGAGGAAGCTCCCGTTGCGCAGCCACTCGTGGCCGAAGTCGACCATTCGCTCGTAAAAATCGGGGGACGCGAGGCCGCTTTCGATGGCGTCGTCGATCACCGCTTCGCGGGCGGCGTCGGTGGTCGCGGCGGAGAGCGCGTCGCGTTCGGCGTCGAGGGGAGGGCGACCGTGAAGCACGAACGCGACCCGGCGGAGGCGGCGCGAGGCGTCGAGCTCGGGGTCCCGTTCGACCACGGGCGGTGGTCCCGCGTCGGCCGCGTAGCAGACCGTCGCGTCGACGCCGGGCATCCCGGGCCGGTCCGGCGTGGGCCCGCCGATCGAGCCGCTGCACGCAAACGCGTGGGCGGCGGCGAGGAGGAGGAGGGCGCGGGAGAAGGGCACGCTGGGAGGCTGGGCGAACCCGCGTGTCGTGGAAATTACGGAGGCTGCGCGCCGCTTCGGCGGGAACGCACCGGGGCGAGCGTTTCCGGCGTCGGCCTTTCGGCATCGGGGCTACCGGCGGGCGTTCCGACGCGCCCCACCGCCGCCGTGTCGTTCCTTGGTAGCCTCCCGCCCGGTGTCGCTCCCGGACGTCATCGCCCGCGCCCGCGCCAGTGGCGATCCTTCCCCGCTGCTCGCGGCAGCCGAAGGCTCGCCGGATCGTGCGCTCTTGCTCGCGTGGGCTGACGCGCTCGGTGTGCCCTCGCGCTACGACCCCGCGGCGTTGAGCCCCACGGACGCCGCGTCGATCGCACGCGAGCACCTCGTGCGCCTCACCCCGGAGCGCGCGCATCCCTTGCTCGCGCGCGCGGACGACTCCGTGCTCCACGCGTGGGCCGCGGTGATCGCGGGCGAGCCGGCTGCGTCGTTCGAGAGCCTGCGTCGCGAGGCACGCGATGCCGGGCGATCGGCGGCCGTCGTCGAGCTCACGGCGCTCGAGGCGCTCGCGACCGCATCGACCGATCCTGCCGCCGCCGAGACGTTGGCGCGCCGCGGGGTGCGCATGGCGGCCACCGAAGAGCTGCCGGAGAGCGCGTTCTTGGCGAACCTCGTGCTCGCGCGGCTCCGACGTCTCGCCGGCCGCCCGCACCTCGCGACGCACATCCTCGCGACGCTGCGTCGCTACGCGCCGCCCTCGTGGCGGCGTTGGATGGCGTGGGAGCTCACGCTCGCGTTCGGGCGACTCGGCGCCTCGCTCGTCGAGCCCGAGGGCGCCGAAGCGCGCGCCGCGATCGAACGTGCGCTCGAAGGCGACACCACCGGCGCGCCGACGCTCTTGCGAGACGATCTTCGAACGCTTCGCGCGTTGGTCGACGGCTCCGTCGACGCCGGCTCCGACGAAGCGGCGGTGCGCGCGTTTCGCGAAGGTCGCGCGCACGGGGTGCCGCGCGGGTTGCACGGCATCGCGGCGGTCGAAGCGGGCGGGGCCGCGGCGTGGGTCGTCGTTCGCCCGGGCCTCGCGCCGACGCGGCTCCTCTCGCTCGCGTTGCCACGGCTCGAGCGCGACGGAGTCGTCGTCTTGCCGCAGAGTCACCGCCACCGCGGTCGCGCGGACACCTTGCTCGCCGCGTGCGCGCTCGAGGGCGAGCGCGGCATCGACGAAGGCGCGCTCTTCGCCGCGAGCTACGGCTTCGCCTACGACGCGGCCCTTCACGGCGGTCCGTTCGGCGTGACCGTGCACCGCGCGCGTCAGCGACTCGCCGAGCTCGGAAACCTCGAACGCGGCGAGGGAATCGTGCGACTCGACACCCGGGAGCGTCTCGCGCTCCCCGACCCGAGGTGCGCGGTCGGCACCGAAGATCGCGCGTTGCAGCACATCGCGCTCGGCGGCGCGGCGTCGGCGCGATCGATCGCCGAGGCGCTCGGCGTCTCGCTGCGAAGCGCCCAACAAGCGCTCGAAGCCTTGGTGCGTGAAGGGCTCTGCGGCCGCGAGCGCGACGGGAACGCCGTCGTCTACCGGGTCGAAGACACGACCTTTCACGAGCCGACGCAGCAGCACGCGCTGCCGGTCCCATCGCGCGGTTCTTCGGGCGTCAGAGGTCCAAGTGGAGGAACCGGTTGAACGCGCTCGGCACGTAGGCGCCGAACGCCTCGCCTTCGACGAAGCCGTAGCGTCGGTAGAGCGCGAGCGCGGCTTCGAAGGGGGCGCCCGATCCGGTCTCGAGCGACACCCGCCGGTAGCCTCGTGTTCGTGCCACGCCGAGCAGATGTTCCAGCAACGTCGCGCCGACCCCACGGCGCAGGTGCGCCGCGCTCGTCCGCATCGACTTGAGCTCCCCGTGCGTCCGGTCGAGCTCCTTGAGCGCGCCGCAGCCTGCGAGCGCGTCGTCGAGCCACGCCGTGACGAAGGTGATCGACGGTGCACGCAGCGCGTCGAGGTCGAGCGCGTAGACCGTGCCGGGCGGCGAGCTCGCGTGCATGCCCTCGAGGTGCTCCCGCAGCAGCGCCACCACGCGTGAGTCGGAGAAGTCGCCGGGAACGACGGTGATCTCTTGCATGCGGGCCCTCAACGTACCACGCGCGCGGCCGCTTCCCGGAGGCGCCGACGGCGAGTGATATGCTCCCGCCGTGCAGCCGCGGTACCGGCCCTTGTTCACCCTCGCGCGTGGCGGCATGGGTCGCATCGACGTCGCCCATCTCCGCGAAGGACTCGAACGCGCGACCTTCGAGCGTCTCGTCGCGGTCAAGCGGCTGCACGAGGCCTTCGCGCACGACGAAGAGCTGGTCGGCATGTTGCTCGACGAAGCGCGCATCGCCGGCACGATTCGCCACGCGAACGTGGTGAGCGTGCTCGACGTCGGCCGCGACGACGAAGGTCCCTTCCTCGTGATGGATCTCGTCGAGGGGCTCTCGCTGCACCACGTCAGCCGCGCCTTCGCGTCCGAGGGGCTGCTGCCCCTGCAAATCGCGCTTCGAATCCTTCGACAAGTCGCGGCCGGTCTTCACGCGGCCCACGAGAGCCGCGACGCGCGTGGCGACGCGCTCGGCGTGGTGCATCGCGACGTGTCGCCGCAGAACGTGCTCGTCGGCTTCGATGGAACCGTTCGTCTGACGGACTTCGGCATCGCCAAAGCGCTCGGCGCGAGCTCGGCCACCGCGGCCGGTGTGGTCAAAGGCAAGCTCCGCTACATGGCGCCGGAGCAGCTCAGCTTCGGCGCCGTCGATCGTCGCACCGATCTCTACGCGCTCGGCGTGCTCGCGTTCGAGCTCATCGCGGGGCACCACCCGTACGAAGGAAGCCCCGAGGACGTCGCGCGCGCGACGATGGCCGGCGACGCGACGCCCGACCTCGGCGACGATTGCCCGGAGCTGCCGAGCGCGCTGGTCGAGCTCCTCTTTCGTCTGCTCGCGCGGGATCCCACGCTTCGTCCGGCGGACGCCGCGGAGGTCGGCCGGGTGCTCGACGGCATCCTCGCCGAGCTCGTCACCGACGAAGGCGCGATGGAGCTCGCCGACTTCGTCTCCTCACGCTTCGGCGCCGAGCGCGAACGCGTGCGCGCGCAGATCCGCGAAGCGCTCGACGAGGCACGGTCGCCGAGCGTGTCGCCCGCGACGGACTCCCCTCCTCCGACACGCGCGGAGCGACCGAAACCCCCGCGCCGCACGACGTGGGCTTGGGTCGCCCTCGCCCTGACCGTGGCGCTCGGCGGCGTGGTCGCCTTCGTCGCGACCCGAAGCGACGAACGCGAACCGGTCCCCTCGATCGCCGCGCCCCCCGTCGCGACGTCTCTTCCCGCGGAGCCCGAGCCCGAGCGCGTCGTGCCTGCACCCGCGCCCGTGGTCGAAGAGCCCACGCCAGCCGAACCACCCCGCGCGCGCCCGAGCAAACGCCGTCGCGCCGGAGGCTCACGCCTCGGCGCATGGAGCTGGGAGCACGAGTCGCAGTGATCGCGGAGGGACCTCAACGCCCCCGATGCGTGGCGCGCCACTCGCCCGGTGACACGCCGTGCAGCCGACGAAACGCACGGTGGAAGTGCGAGGGGCTCGCGAAGCCGACCCGCGAAGCCACGGCTTCGATGCCCTCGTCGCTTCCTGCCAGGAGCTGACGCGCGAGCGCCATGCGCGCGTGCGTGATCCACGCGACCACCGTGCGTCCGGTGTGTCGCTTCACCAGCGCGGCGAGGTGCGTCGACGAACGCCCCACCGCACGCGCGACGTCGCGAAGCGAGATGCCCTCGTGCGCGTGACGCTCGACGAAGCCCAGCGCGTCGGCGACGACCGTCGGCCAACCGAGGTCCGTCGGACCGGTGTTCGAAGGCGCCGCCCGCGCGACGTGCGCGGTGATCTCGCTCATCAAACCGTCGATCATCAGCTCGCGTTGCGCCGCGTGATCGCGCAGCTCGACGCGCAACCGCTCGATGCACGCCAGGACTTCCGCGAACGTCTCGTCGGAGAGCCGGCGAGAAGCCACCGCGCCGTGCCGAACGTCGTCGAAGAGTCGCCGCAGCACGTCGCCCCACCCGCCCCGAAGGCACGCGGTGCAGACCGTGATGCCGACCAGCTCGGCCTCGCCGTGCCCGTGCTCGCCTCCTCCGTGCGGCATGCCCTCGGGCACCAGCAGCACGTCGCCGGGACGAAGCACGTATTCGACGCCCATGCGCATGCGTGTCTCGCCACGCACGTAGAACGCCAGCCCGGAGTGGTCGTGCACGACCTCGGGCCCCGGTCGGAAGTCGCCGGTGCAGGCCCGCGCGACCGCGACCGGATGGCCGTCGCCTTCCGCGCGAGCGTGCGGCGCGATCACGGGGCGCTCGACCGACCTCCTCGAACGTGATCTTCGCATGGACGAGCGCCGACTCGATCGGGTTGCGCGCGGCGCGATCATCGGGCGCTCAACCGACCTCCTCGAAGGTGAGCTTCGCATGGACGAGTGCTCCCGCGCGAAGCCCCTGCGCCGCGGACTCCACGACTTGCTGCATGCGGCTCGTCAGATCGCCCGCCGCGTGAAGGCCGGCGCGCGAGGTCTGCATCTGCGCGTCGATCGTCACGTAGCCGGCCGCGTCGAGCTCCAGACCCAGCCCTTCCACCAAGGGCACTTGGCGCTGCGCCGTCACCACGAAGAGCCCACGGCGCTCGAGCACGTCCCCGTCTTCGAAGCGAACCCGTTCGAGCGCCCGCCCTTCGCCTTCGAGCGCGACCACTCGGCGTTCGTCGACCGCCACACGGGCGCGCTCCAACGTCGCGCGCGCTTCGTCGTCGAGCGGACCGCCGTTCGTGAGCACGACGACGTCGTTCGTCCACCCTCGCAGAAGCCGCCCGAGGTGCGTCGCGCCTTCGCCGCTCGCGAGGACCGCCAGCGGTCGGTCCCGCATCTCCCAGCCGTGGCAGAAGGGGCACAGAAAGATCGCGTGGCCGAAGCGCTCGCGGTAGCCCGGAATCGACGGGTGCTCGTCGATCACGCCGGTCGCGAGGATCGCCGCTCGCGCCCGCCAGCTCCGTTCGCCGTCGCTGGCCCACCAACGGCCCTCCGACTCGTTCAACGAGCTCACACGCGCCTCGACCCTCCGCACGCTCGGGTAGGCCGCCATCTGCGCCCACGCTTCGTCTCGAAGCGCCGCCGGGGCGATGCCTTCCCGCGAGAGGAAGTTGTGCACGCCTTCGCTGACCGCGTGCCGTGGCGAGCCGGCGTCGAGCACCACCACCTTCCGCCGTGCCCGCCCCAGGCAGAGCGCGGCCGAGAGCCCGGCGGGCCCTCCACCCACGATCACCACGTCGACCCCTTCCATCGTCGCCTCCTTCCGGCGCCGCCGAGGGGCCGAGGCAGAGTCTCTACGGGGCGTCGCAGGCGCGAGGTAGGGCGAGTCCTTCGTTCGTTCTGCCCAATCTTTCGATCGGCCTCGCGCGTCGCCGAGCGAAGGCGGCTTGCGGAAACCACGGAGGGTTGGCATGGCGTCGGCCATGCGTCTGCTCGCGGTCCTCCTCTTGGTGGCGTGTTCCTCTCCTTCGCACCCGGCGCCCGTCTACGAGGAGCCGGCCCCCGCGCCGGCCCCGGTCGAGACGGTCGGCGAGGAGGTTCCGCCCGAGCCGCAGCCGATGGCGGCACCGTTCCTCTACGAGGTCCGCACCAACGACCCCGACGTGCCGCCCTCGTACGTCTTCGCGACCCTGACCCGCGGCTTGCCCTTCGACCGTGCCCTGCCCGAGCGCCTCCGTGGTTTCTTGGACTCCGCGCGGGTGGTCGTCGTGGCGATCGACCCGAACGCCGAAATGAACGCCCGTGAGGTGCAGCGCGCGGTGCTCCTTCGACGTGGGACCGCCGCCGACCTCTTCGAGGCGCGGGTCTGGCACACCCTCACCGAAGAGCTTCAGGGGCGCGCGTCGATCGAGCAGCTTCGCGCCATGCGCCCGTTCGCGCACCTCAGCAGCCTCATCGCCGAGCGCGGCAAGCGCCTCTTCCCGGACTCGTCGGAGGTGATGGACTTCGACCTGCTCGCCTACGCTCGCAACCGTGGCGCCAACGTCCGCGCGCTCGGCACCCCGCTCGACGAGATGCGCATGCTCGGCTCCGCGCCGGACACCGAGGCCGTGCAGCTGACGACGCTCTACGTCGACCACCCGGAGAAGCTCGAGGCCCACCTCCGCGGCCTGCTCGACGCCTACCTCTCGGGCGACGAAGACCGCGTCGCCACGGCGGTCGTCGACGCCGACGAGGTCGCGCTCGCGCCGCGCATGCACCGTGCGTGGCAGCAGCGACCGGCGCAGTGGTTCCGCGCCGTGCGCCGCGAGATCGACCTGGGCAACGCCTTCGTCGCCCTCCCCGCCGGGGCCGTGCTCGGCGACCAAGGAGTGCTCGCGCGTCTGCGCGCCGCGGGCCGTTTGGTCACGCGCGTTCCCTGAGCGTCGGCCCTCCCGAGCTCAGGCGTCGTTCGACGACCGACGCACGGCCGCGACACGGTCCCGCACCTTGGCGGAGCGATCCTTCGACAACGTCTCGAGCGCGTCGCGAGCCTCGGCCACGCCGGCGCGGGCGAGACTCGCGCAAAGGTCCACGGCCGCGACGCGTTCGGGGACCTTCTTGCTCGTCGTGAGCGGGACGACGTGCGCCAGCATCACGGACGCGTCGACCGGTCGCCCCTCGTCGTGCGCGCGCGCGAACGCTCGGCAGAGCACGCCCACCGCCTCGGCCCCGAGCATCCCCACACGTTCGACGGCGAGCTGGCGCGCGGGCTCCGGCAAACGCGGCACCTCGGCGAGGAGGCGCCAACCCACGACCTTCTTCGCGTCGGGGCGAGCGCAGAGCGTGTCGAGCCAGTCGAGGGCGGTGGCCGCGTCGACGGCTTCGAGTCGAATCGCCACGCCCAGCGCGTCGGCGCGGGCGCTCGGGACGAGGCGCCGCTCGCCGTCGCCGCGGACCGCGCGGGCGAGTGCCTCCGCGGTACGTGAGTCGCGCGCATCGAGGGCGACGAGCGCGTCGAGCACGGGTGGCGTCACGGTGTCGATGCCGAGCGTCGGCGTCGGGTCGTGAAGCAACCAATGCGCGACGTCGGGGGCGAGCCACGCGGCACGCGCGCGGCGCTCGGGCTCGGCGGCGAGCGCGGTCAAGAGGCGCGCGGCATCGGCCACGACGAGGTCGAAGCGACCCGAAGCCGCGCCTTCCGCCGGTCGCACGCGAAGTGTCGTGGCCACGTGCTCGAGCAAGGCGTCGACTTCGCGTGCCAGCGGTGCTCCTCGTCGCACCAGGGCGGGCAGGAGGCTCGACGCGGCCAGCGATGCGAAGTCGAGGCGGCGGGCGTGCGCGACCAACGCCAGGCCCGCCCCCGTCGAACGCTCCGCCATCGCCGCGAGCGACGTCGCGACGCGCGGGCCGAAGCGGTCGTGGGAAGGCTCGAGGGGACAGCGCACGAGCAGGCTCGTGAGCGCCGCGACCGCGGCTTCGGAAGCCTCCGCGCGCCCCAAGGCGGCGATGGAGTCGAGGCGCGCGCTCGGCGGTGCACGTTCGTCCGTGGCGAGGGCGAGGTGCGGTGTTTCGTCGAAGGGGGGCGGTGCGGCGGAGTCGGAGTCGGAGTCGGAGTCGGAGTCGGAGTCGGAGTCGGAGTCGGAGTCGGAGTCGGAGTCGGAGTCGGAGTCGGAGTCGGAGTCGGAGTCGGAGTCGGAGTCGGAGTCGGAGTCGGAGGAAGGGGAGGGCGCAGAGGACGCCGACGAGGCAGCCGACGCAGCGGCGTCGAGGTCGACCTCCAAAGGGCGCTGTTTCGGCCAAGCCTTCGAGACCTTCTTCGCGGCGCGTTTCACCGCCAGCTCCGAGTCCTCGCAAGCCACCCTCAGCGCGGCGGCGAGGGCCGCCCAACGATGAGCCAACACGCCGGGTGCCGTAGCGAGCGCCGCTTCCACCGCTCGCACCGCCTCACGACGCACCGTCTTCGACTCGTCCCCGAGCGCCGCGACGACCCCGTCGACCGCCTCCACGCTCCCGGCTCGAATCAGAGCCGCCGCGACGCTCGCGAAGAGCTCACGGTCGGGGGCCCTCTTGTTCGTCGCGAGCGGCAAGGCCACCGACACGACGGAGTGTGGAAGCTCGCCGGCCAGCGCTTCGACCAAGGGCCGTAGGCATCGCGCGTCGGACGCGATCACCGCGGCCAACGCCTCACGCTCCGAGCGCGTGAAGAAGTGCAGGTCCGGAATCACGTCGAGCACCACCCCGGTCCATCGCTGCGCCGCCACGAAACGCACCCGCTCGACCGCGGCCCGGCGTTCTTCGTCGCTCGTCGCGATGCGGGCCAGGACCACCGCCGCGCGTGTCCGAAGCAGCTCACTCGTCGGCGGCACCGCGGACCCCTCGAGGCGATCGTCCACGCCGTCCACCAGCGCGCGAACCCTCGCGCGAAGCACCTCGGGAGTCTCCGTTCCGAAGCGAGCGGCCACGACGCCGAGCGCGGCGCTGCGGACCGCCTCGGTGCTGCGGTACATCGGGTTCGTCTCGAACGCGATCTCCGCGCGCGCGAGCACGTCGACCAGCGTCGCGGTGACGTCCTCGTTCGTCGTCGCCACCTTCGCCAAGAGTCCGAGGGCGCTCGTCCACAGCGGCGCCAGTGGCCCTTCGCCACCGACCTCGTTCGCGCGCGCTCTGTCCTCGGCCCGGAGCACCTGCACCGCGACGGCGGTGGCATGCGGGTGGACCACGCCCTTCGCCGCCAGGGTCGTCAGCGCCTCGAACGCCGACGTGCTCACCCGGTCGCCGCGTCGTGCCCGTCGTACCAGAGCCGACGTCGCGCGCTCGTCGAAAGGCGCTCGCGCGGCCAGCGCGTCGACCGCCGCGCGTTGTGACATCTCGATCGAGTGCACGACCTCGAGCGTTCCTTCGAGTCCTCGATCCGAGAGCGCGATCACCGCCGCCGTCACCGCGTCGGGCCACGACGCCGACGTGCCGGCGAGCTCGCGAAGGAGGCCCGCGCGCGTCGCCCAGTTCGAATCGTCTGCGAGTGCGCGAAGGAGGCCGTCCATTCGAGGCGACGCTATCGCATGCGAGGGCCCGCAGAAACGGGGGCGGCAGCGCGTCGGAGCCCATCCGTGCCAACATCGGGTGTGAGCTACGTCGCCGCCGGCTACTTCGTGTCGAGTCCCGTGCCGCGGGGCGGGTATTCGAACGCCGCGCTCGTCGCGGACGAGGTCTGGAGCGCCAGCGACTGCCAGGCGCCCCGCTTCGGGTGTTGGACGCTCGCGTGGGTGGACGAGGACCGCACGACGCCCGCGAACGCGCTCGGGGTCACCGACCTCGACGCCCTCGTCGCGTGGTGTACCGCCGCGTTCGACGCCGAACGTATGGGTTGGCCGGACGTCTTCTTCTCGCTCGAGGCGGCACGCGAAGCGCGGGATCGTTTCGCGCCGAGCGCCCGTCTCTTCGGCCTCGCGTTGCGTTCCGACCACGCGGACGAGCTGCTCGCCGACGCCGACGATGCATCGAACGTCGGGGTCGTCCTCGCCCTCCGACGCGCAGCGCCGCTCGCCGACGGAGGAACCCCACGCGGCTTCGACGTGCTCTGCTGGGACGGCTACGGCGGCGGCTTTCACTCCTACCTGTGCAACAGCCTCGAGACCGAGCTCGCCACCCTCGGATTGCGCAGCGGCACGCTGGGGCTCTTTCCGAACGAAGAAGACGCGGAGCGAGCGGCCGCGCACGCCGGTCTCGAGACCACCGCCGCGGAGCCTGGACTCTGGATGCCCTGGAAGGTCGTCGAATACGCCTGACGCGCCGCCACTCCGCGTTCGCTCTTCGAACGGACGTCGTCCACCGAAGCTGCTAGTACACCCGCCCGCAAGTTCGTTTCGGGTTGCCGTGGATGATCGGCGTGGAGGTCGTTTGCCGCGCCGACGAAGGACAGGCCAATGCCTATTCGAGGAGGTCGGCGAGCGAGATCCGGGTCGAGGGCCGCGGATACCGGAACGAACTCGCGGGCGGGTGTACTAGAGCCTGATCCAGGATCGGCGTCGGCGCTTCGCGCCCTGAGCACGCCCCCTGAGGCATCCCCTCACGCTCGAAAATGCCCCACATTTCCTCGGTTCGCGGAGGCCCCAGTGCACGCACCCAGACCACGAATCACTCGACGCCGATCCTGGATCAGGCTCTAGACCCACGTCCTTCCGCGATGTCCTCGGATCACGCGCTCGACGTCACGCTCTTCGGAGCGGGAGCGTTCTCTTTCCGCGGCGAGACGCTCGAAGGCCTCGCCGCCAAAGAGGTCGCGTTGCTCGCGTACCTCGCGGTCGAGGCCCGTGCCGTTCCCCGCGAGGAGCTCTCGGCGCTGCTCTGGGGCCCGCGCGGCGCGAACAACCTCCGGCAGGCGCTCTACCGCCTGCGCCAGCGTCCCGGCGCCGAGCATTGGCTGCGCGACGGGGAGCGGGTCGAGCTGGTCGCGCGTTGCGACGTGCGGGAGCTCGAGCAGCGCATCCGCCGCGGCGAGCTCCCCGTGCTCCCCGCCTCGCCGCGTCTCCTCGACGCGCTCGTGCTGCGACGCGACCCCGAGTTTCACGAGTGGCTCGCCGAGCTTCGCACCCGCGTCGAGCGAACGATCGAACGCGTGCACCTCGAGCGCGCGCGTGCCCTCGTCGCCGCCGGCCGCCTCGAAGAAGCCCGCGATGCGCTCCTCTCGTGCGAGCACCCCGAGGCCGCGGCGCTCCTCGCGGACCTCGCGTCGCGGCGCGCCCTCGCGCCACGTTCCACGCTCGAAATCCCGGGGCGCGAACGCGAAGCCGCCGAGCTCGACGCGTTGCTTCGCGCCGGACGAAGCTGTTGTGTCGTCGGGCCCACGGGCATCGGTAAATCCCACCTCGTCCGCGCCGTCGTTCCCGACGCGCTCGTCGTCGAAGCGCACCCCGCCGACGTGCACCTGCCGCACGGCGCGCTGGCTCGCTGGCTTCGGGTCTGCACGCGCGAGGTCGCCGAGCTCTCCGAGGGCGCGCAGGCCTCGCTCGCGCACCTCGCGCCTTCGGCGCTCCCCGACGTGGTCGCGGCCGCCGCGCCGACCGCGGGCATGCTCGCCGCCGCGGAGCGCGAGCTCGGGCGCCGCCTCGCGTCGCGCACCGTGGTCCTCGACGGCCTCGAGCACCACGACCCCGACAGCCTTCGCGCGCTCGCCCGCATCGTCGGCGAAGCCCTCGAGGCGGGCGCGGCGTGGATCCTCGTCGCGCGCCCGGTTGCCCTCGCGCGGCCCGAGCTGCGTGCGTCGATCGAGGACCCGCGCGTCGCCCGCCTCGAGCTCGGACCCTTGAGCCTGGCCGCGTTTCGTCGCTTCGCGGCCGAGAGCCCGGAGCGCGACGCGCTTCACGTGCTCAGCGGAGGCAATCCCCAACTCGCGCTGGCGGTGTGGCGCGACCGCGACCGCGCGCACCGGCTCGCGGCGCCGACGCGCGTGGGAATCGCGGCCCGCCTTCGAGCCTCCGACGACGAGACCCGCGCCCTCCTCGGCCTCCTCGCCCTCTGCGACGAGCCCCTGGAGGTCGACGCGCTCGCGCTCGCGCTCGAACGCGACCCGCTCGTCGTCGCGCGGCGCATGGCGGCGGCCGAAGACGAAGGTTGGCTCGACGAGACCGGCGGCTTCGCGTCGCCGCTCGTGCGCGAGGTCGTCGTCGAAGAGCTCGGCGACGCGGAGCGGCGATGGCTTCACGCACGTCGGGCGCTCGCGCTCGTGTCGATGCACGCCGCGCCTCGTCGCATCGCGACCGCCTGGCTCGCCGCGGGTCGCGCGACCGAGGCGACGCCCTTCACGCTCGGTGCCGCGCGGGAAGCGCTCCGTGCGTCGGCGTCGGAGTCGGCGGCGGAAGCCCTCGCCGACTTGCCCGACGACCTCCCCGCCGAGCTCGCCGTCGAGGCCGCGCTGCTGGAAGCGGACGTCGCCCGCCAACGCGGCGAGCCCGCTGCCGAAGACGACGCCCTCACACGCGCCGAAGCCCGCGCCTTCGCCTCGCAATCCGATCCTTCGCTCTACGCCGTCGCTCTGCGTCGCGCGGAAGAACGTCTGCGCACCCGAGGCGCGCCGGCCGCGCGCGACGCCGCCAGCGAAGCCGCCGCCATCGCCACCCGCCTCGGCGACGTCGAAGGTCGCGCCGCCGCGTTCGCGTGGCTCGGCGAGGTTGAGCTTCGCGCCGGAGCGCTCGACCGTGCGCAGGAGTGTTTCTCGGCCGCCTCCACGTCACGCGACGTCGCGGTGCGTGTGCGGGGGCTCTGGGGGCTCGGGGCCTGCGCCGGAACCCGAAACGACTTCGAGCGTGCCCGCGCGTGGCACGCCGAGGCGCTCACCGCCGCGCGCGCCGCGGGCTTGGTCGACCTCGCGCAGCGGCTCGTCAACGGGCTCGGCGCGACGGCGGAGCGATGCCACGACTACGTCGAAGCGCAGCGACGCTTCGGCGAGGCGCTCGCGTTGGCCGAACAGCGCGGCGATCGCGACGCGGCGCTCGGTGCCTTGCTCAACGCGGCCGACGTCACGCGCAAGGCCGGTCGCCTCGGCGACACGTGGCTGGCGCTCGAGCAGGCCGCCGCGCGCCTCGGGACCGACACGCCGCCCCGTGTGGTGCTGGTCCTCGGGTACCGGCGCGCGGCATTCGAAGCGGCGGTCGGTCGCCACGAGGTCGCGTCGGCGGAGTACCGGCGGACCCGCGAGCGCGCCCACGCGTTGGGCGACCGCCGCCTCGAAGCCGTGGTCGACGTGAACCTCGCGCTCCTCGCCTGCGAGGCCGAAGGCGCACCCTTGGCGACGCTCGAGCCGCACCTCGCGCTCCTCGAATCGCTGCACGAGCGCAACGTCGCGAGCTGGGCGCGGGCCGAAGGCGCGCTCTTCGCCGCCGATCCGCGCGGCGCCGAGGCGCTCCTCGAAGGCGCCGACGACACCGGGCCCCACCTCCGGTACGTCGTGGCGTTGGCGCAGGCGCGCCTTCGGGGCACGCCGCCGCCCGGTCCGGCGCCTTTCCTCGAAGCCGCGCTCGCAGGCCACGCGCTCGACGGCCTCGACACCGACCTCGGCTTGAAACGCCCGCACCGCGAGGCGTGGCGAAAGCGGCGCCGAGTCTTCCGCGAGCGCTTCGGGGCCTGAGCTCGCGGCGCCGATCGGCGCCGCGGAGAAGTTCCCGAAGCCCGCGCCTCGTGGCGGCCGTCTTCCGTCGGCCCGAGCGAGGAATTGACGCCGAATTGACGCCGCGCTCCCACCTTCGTCCCACGCGTCCTCGTCGGGCGCGTGGAGGTCTGTCGATGCCGTCGTACACCCGCGTTTGCTTCGTCTTCTTGGTTCTCTCCCTCGCCGGATTCGGCTGCGGCGACGGGGGCGCCGATCCGGAGGTCCTCGCGCCCGGTTGCGAGCCCCTCGTTCCCGCCACCGGAGGCTTCGGCCTCGGGTCCGGAGAGATCGCGGCCGCCAACCCGGTCGCCCGCACCTTCGACGTCACGCTCCCGCCCGGCACCCGCGACGCCATCGTGCGCGCGACGCTGAGCTTCGAAGGCTACGGCGGTTCCCCGCGCTTCACGCTCCTCGGCGGCGGCGACCCCACGGTGCCCATCGCTTCGTCGCGCGCCTCCGGTGGCGGCGAGGAGTACTTCACCGAGCTTCACCTCGAATGGGCCCAGCTCCGCGGACGCACCGTCACCGTCGCGGTCGACGAGTTCCTCGCGTCGGGCGAAGAGCTCGACTACCCGGTCCCGTACGGCATTCAGATCACGTACACCGAAGTCGACGACTGCTTCGAGGAGAACGACACCGCCGCCGAGGCACGTCGCATCGCGCCGAGCGGCACGTACTCGCCCTTCAGCTTGGGCCATCCGGCTGCGACCGGCCTGCGCGAGGTCGACGACGATTGGTTCGTGGTCGACGTCCCCGTCAGCGCCCGCGGCCTCCAGCTCGACCTCGCACCGCCGCCCGACCTCATGCTCTCGATCGAGGTCTACACCGACCCGAACGCCGATCCGATCGACACCGTCAGCGGCTTCAACCCCGGCGACGCGCTCTCGCTGCGCGTGGAAGCGAGCGGCACCCTCTGGCTGCGCGTCA
Source organism: Sandaracinus sp. (assembly GCA_020633125.1). Lineage (GTDB taxonomy): Bacteria > Myxococcota_A > Polyangia > Polyangiales > Houyiibacteriaceae > JACKEH01. The sequence continues at coordinate 34,523 of JACKEH010000044.1, forward strand.
CCGATCGTTTCGCGGGCCCGGCCGGCGACGCCGAGCCCTTCTTCCTCGGCGCCGGCGACGGACCGAACGCGCCACACCTCGCGATGCCGTACCGGCTCGGCGTCGCGCCGCTTTGAGTCGCTCGGTGTCGAGCCCGTGGTCCCATGGAAGCGGGCTCGACACTTCGCGCCACAGCGTCGAAGACCGACACCGCAACGCACGCGCCGCCCGTCAGTCGCGCACCCCGTTCTCGGTCGCGACGATCGGATACGCGTCGGCGCTTCGCCACGGAAGCTCCGGCCACCACGCCTCGTGCGGCCGCAGCGCGTTCGGCGAGAGGCTCTCGCCGGGCCGGGGCGTCGCGAGACGCACGTTCTCCTTTCGCGCGGCGACGACCGTGCGCTCGATCGGCTCCGTCCAGCCGTGGGGCGCCAAACCGAACAGACCCCAATGCACCGGGATCATCACGTCGCCGCGCACGCGACGATGGGCCGCGACCGCCTGCTCGGGCCCGAGGTGCCAATCGGGCCACGCCTGGGCGTATTGGCCGACCTCGATCATCGTCACGTCGAAGGGACCGAGTCGTTCGCCAATCTCGTCGAGCGCCGAGAAGAGCCCGGTGTCGCCGGAGTAGTACGCGCGGTGTCGAGGCCCGAGCAGCGCGAAGCCGCCCCAGAGCGTGCGGTTCTGGTCGAAGACCTGGCGACCCGACGCGTGACGCGCGGGCGTCATCACGAGCTCCAGGTCCCCGAACGAATGCCGCTCCCACCAATCGAGCTCGACGATGTGTTCTTCGGGCACGCCCCAATACGCGAGGTGCGCGCCCACGCCGAGCGGGCACACGAACGTCGTGTCCCGATCCCGCAGCGCGACGATCGTCGGGTGATCGAGGTGGTCGTAGTGATCGTGCGAGATCAGGATCGCGTCGACGCTGGGCAGGTCCTCGAGCGCGAGCGGCGGTCGGTACCAGCGTGTCGGCCCGAACCACGGCACCGGCGCGGTGGCCTCGCCCCACACCGGGTCGATCAAGAAGCGACGCCCGTCGACCTCGAGGATCATCGTCGAGTGACCGAGCCACGTGACACGCAGCTCGTGCCGCTCGGCGAAACGCTCGGGGCCCACGTGCTCGGTCGCGATCGCCTCCGAGGGCGAAGCATGGTCCGACATCGGCTCGGTGAACATGCCCCAGGCGTCGTTCCAAAGCGGCTGCACGTTCTCGAACGCCCCGTCGCCCCACTGCGGCGACGCTTTGACGATCGCGAGCCGCGCCCCCTCGGGCGCAGCGCCGAACGCTTCCCAACCCGCGATCACGACGACCGAGACGAAGAGGACGAGCACGCCGAGCAGCGCACCGACGACGCGAAGCACCCACCAACGCAAACCACGACGCTCGCGCGGCTTCTTTCGTTCTTCCGTCAGGACCAACCTCTCGATCGCTGGCGGGCTCCGTCGAGCGGGAGCCAGGCTTCGTTGCGAAGCGTGTGGCTTCCACGAATACCCCAAGAGAGATGGGAGGTGTGGTGCTCGGTGGGGGCGAGCCACCCAGAAGTGGATGGGGCCGAGATGTCAGCGTCGGTGAGAGCTCGATGGAGCGACTCGAGATGATCGAGACGGCGCCGCACGACAACGAGTCGCAGCGTTCGCTGCATTCGAGGTTCAGTCCTCGTGTCGCACGTTGCCTTCGAAGAGTGCGTAGCCTTCGTCGCGACCGCGAAGCTGTGCGGGGTCGTTGAATGGCTGATCGAGCGTCTCACGCTGCGACCACATCGCTTCGTAGAGCGCTTCGCGGTACTGCCATGCGTACTTGCCGGCCCCCGCGTGGGCCGCGGCGCTGAGCCCGCTGAGCCTGTCCATTTGGTCGCGGCTGCCGAAGAGAAGGAGATCGACGAGTCCCTCCGCTGCACCGTTCTCCTGATGCGGCGCTGAGTAGATCAGCTGCGAGTCGTCCACGACAACGCGCAGCTCGTTGAGCAGCGTCATGGCCCAGTTCAAGTGGGCCAGCAGTTGATCCAAATCGTGCATCTCGGCCGAGCTGCTCCACGCGCCACCTCCGTAGCGCGGGTGTGCGCGATTGTGATTTCGATCTCGAACCACGGGCTCGAGTCGGTCTTCGAAACGCTTCGTAAGCTCTTCCCAATCTGCAGTGTTCGGGGCTCGTCGAGCCGAGGCCGCTTCCGGGAACAGCTTTGCGAAAAGCGCGAGCCGAGAGGCATGTTCCGCTTTGCGATCCTCGCGTTCG
>JACKEH010000045.1 GCA_020633125.1 Sandaracinus sp.
AACGTAGACCTCACGGTCCACGGGTTCGATGTCGTCGCGCTCCGTTGCCTCGAGCCAGGCGACGACGAGTCCATCAGCAGTCCACACGAGGTCGTGACCCGTCGTTCGCGTCAACCCTGGATGCTCGACGAGGGGCTCGCCCAACGAAGTCCACGTATCACCAAGCAGCTCGGCTACATGCACCACTTCGTCCCATTCCGCGGCGGTCTCTTGCCACGCGAGGAACGTCCGATCGCCCGCAGCGAGTAGACGGGGTGAGCTCGGCCCGCCGACGCCCCCCGGGCTCGCTCGAAAGTCGGACGCGATGTTGGTCCATTCACCGCCGACGAACCGAGACGTGTAGATGCTTGGTGGAGCGAGCTCCGCGGGCTCCTCGAGAAACACCATCAGCGGGTCTCCGCCGACGAACGCAACCGCCGGGGAATAGGCCGGAGTGGCACCGTCCAATGCGGACCATGACGGTAGGGCCTCCCACGTTCGAGCGACGGCCGGAACACAAGGGTCGGGCTCGCTCGCATCGACAACGACCGGTGCATCGACGCCCGAGTCTTCGATGGGATCGGGTGGCCCGACGTCTGAACCCGCGTCGACCTCTTCCCGCGGTCCCCCGTCCATCGCGCATGCGCACTCATCCCAGGTTCCTTCGGTGCAGACCTGGATACCCTCGGCCCCATCACACAGGCAGACACGGCTCGTCGATGGCTCGCAATCCCCGGAGGGCGTCGATGTCCCGCCACACGCGCAAAGCCACGAAGCGGCAAGGAAGAGTCGCGTCCAGCGCATCCAAAACCTCCGACCTGGCGCCACCACGGAAGCGCAGCAATCGATGACACGAAGACACCCGAGGCTTTGCAGACGCCAGCTCATGGTTGCCGCAACGGATATCGAACGGGTCCCGCGCTGAGGTTCCCCGCCACGGACGCCCCCAAGAGCGCGCGGGCGAGGCAGCTTCGGGCGTCGCCGGAGAGCGGCTCTTCCGCTTCCAACGAGGTGAAGCGCCCGTCGGTCACCTCGACGACGAGCGTCGTCGGTTCCGACACACACGACTCGAGCTCCACATGGACCGTCCACAGAGCGTCGTGCACGGCGGCAGCCGGGCCCTCCGGTCGGGGAGACCCTGTGTTCTCCGCGCCGGTTCCCTCTTCGGCGGCCATCACGTCGGTGTCACGTCGGCATTCGCGTGCGTTGCAGACGAACACCGCGCGGCGCCCACAGCCGACCGTCTCGTAGGTCTTGCCGAACATTCGGCGGACGAGCACGTCCCCCGCGTCGCACTGCAGGTCGATCGATGCTCGTTGCGCAATCGTGGACGCTGACGGGGCGCCGCCGCAGGCGACGAGGACGAAGGGCAGGACGCGGAGCCAAGGCTTCATGTGCCGAACCTATCGTGCGGCGCGCAGAACTGCGTCCCCCGTTTGAGGTAGAACCTCCGAGGGCATCGACGATCGATTCGCGGCGTTGCCAGGGAGTCGCGCCGTGCGCCCATGCCCCTTGGCGATCGAGCACCAAGACCCGCCCACACGGGTGCCTTGCTCGTCGGGTAGGTGAAGTCGTCGCGGCTGCTCTGCCCGCCGCCCTTCTTGGTGCCGAAGGGCGGGTTGGTGAGGATCACGTCCGCCTTCGGCAACGTGGCCCCGAGGCTCGTGAGGCTGTCGCCGAGGTGGAAGGTGCCGCGCATGCCGTGCAGGAGCAGGTTCATGAGCAACAGCCGGTGCGTCTCCGGCACCAGCTCCACCGCGTGGTACGCCTCGCGCTCCATGAAGAGCTGCAGCTGCTCGCCGACCTCGAAGAAGTCGTCGGTCTGCGCGCGCATGTAGCGGTCGGCCGCGATGAGGAAGCCGCCGGTGCCCGAAGCCGGGTCTTGAATCACCTCGCCCGGCTTCGGCTTCACGAGCGCCACGATGCAATCGATGAGCGGACGCGGCGTGAAGTACTGCCCGGCGCCCGACTTCTTCTCGCCCGCGTTCTTCTCGAGCAGTCCCTCGTAGAGATCACCGAGCCCTTCTTGCTGCGCGTCGTACCAATCGAGCTGCTCGATCGCGTCCACGAGCGTCGCGAGCGTCGCGGGCTTGCGAATCGAGGTCGCGGCGTCGACGTAGATCTGCTGCACGAGCCCCTTCGCCTGCGTACCGAGATGCAGCAAGAGCTCACGGTAGAAGTTCTGCTGCTCGAGCCCCGTCTTGCGCGCCAAGTCCTCCCACCGGTAGCCCTTCGGCAGCTCGTAGGCTTCGCGATGCGGGAGCGCGCGCGTCTCGTGCTCCATCTTCAAGAAGAGCAGCCACGTCAGCTCGGTGACGTATTGGTGGTACGTGATGCCGTCGTCGCGCAGCACGTCGCAGAGCCGCCAGAGCTTCTGCACGATGTCGTGGGTCGTGGTCATGAAGGCGCCAGGCATGTCACGGCGGGGCGGGCGGATCGAGTGCTAGACTCTGGCCATGAGCCTCGTCGAGTACCGCGACCCCTTCGTGGCCGGAGAGGTCGGCGACCAGTTCGGAACCTACGAGAAGTCGTATCAGGCCGCGGGCGGGATGGTCGAGATCCACCTTTTTCGTTCGTCCTCTGATGAGATCGTCGCGTTCGTGACGAAGAACGTGGGTTTCCCAGCACACTTGGCGGTGCCGCTAGCCAAGCAGGCGTTGGCGGCCGTGAGCGCGATCGAGCGCTCACGGATCGTCTTCGATGCGGGTTCATTCGTCAGCGCGTCGGGTAGCCGGTGAAGCAGGTCGAACTTCGCGCGTGGGTGCCACGTGGGCTCGACGAGCCCTTGGGGCCCCTCTCGACCAGCGTCGAAGTCGCGCAGGATCAACCCGCGTTCGAATGCGAGGTGTCTTGCCGGGGAGCCAAGCGCGGCACCCTCGCAGGGGCGAGAGTCACGGTTGGGATCTGGTGTGCCGCAGACTCGGATGACGAGTTGTGGGCCGCTGCGTTGGAGGCCGCACCGGCTGCCCTCCATCGCGCGCTCACGCTCGCCGCGTTCGTCGGCAAGAATCGGAAGCCCATTCGCACGCTCCGGCTCGCCGACTTCTGCGAGGTCGAGGTGATCGCACTGGAGGCAGGGACCGAGCGCAAGCTCGAAGGAGAAATCCCCGCCGAACGCATCGCTACGATCCATCGGCGTTCGCTGACCGATCCGACGCAACGACTCCTCGATGGCCTGAAGGCACGCGCCGAATCCGAAGCGCTGTGGCTCGATGCTCTCGAATCGGCTCTGGAGTCACGGCGTCGAGATGCCGTAGTCGCCGCGCGCGCTGCCGTGGAGGTGGCCTGGAAGCAAGCCGCGCAAGAGGTCCTGGAGGCACACCTCGTTGGAGCAACCGAGCGTGCTCGCGAGATGATGGCTGCGATCGTGGAGCAGGCTTGCAGCGACATGACGCCACTGCCTCATCGCCTCGACAGGCACTCTGCATCGATCTTTGGGGAGTCGTTTCAGAAGCGGTGGCCGCCCAACTTGTGGAACGACGTCCAAGTTTATCTGTTCAAGGCTCGGAACGCTGGCGCGCATGGCTCGGGTGCGGTTTCCGACGACGATGCGCACCGAACCGTCGAGACGGCTCGGCGCGTTCTCGACGATCTCGAGGTCGTGCGCTCCGCGAACGTCGCGCACGAGCGACCGCCTGTTTTCGCTGTTTGATTCACGCCTCGGCAGCCCCGGATCGTTCTTCGAGAAGCTCGACCATCACGCTGACGGAGGTGCCGATGACGTCCGATTCACGAGGGGTGTCGTTCGTGACTGCCGATCCCTGGGGACGCCAGAGCGTGCGTGGGGTTCGCTGGCGCGACGTGCGACCCGTTCGAACGGGAGACGTGGGTCGATGCTTCTGAGGACCGCGGTGCTCGTCGTCCTACTCGTCGGGTGTTCCGGGTCGAACGGCCCGAAGGACTCTGGGCTCGACGCGACGGTCGACTCGGGCATCGACGCGCCAGTGGACGCGACGCTGGACGCAGGACGTGACGCCGGGCGTGATGGGGGACGAGACGCCGGCCCTGTCGACCCTGACTGGGTCGGACTTCCCGGCATCCTCGACGGGTGCCAGATCGAGCGCGCCGTCGCGCCCGAGACGCTCGCACGCCTCGAATGGACGTCGTGTGGCGAGGGGTGCCAACGCCTCGTACCCGACGCGCGGTGGGCCTGGGGCGCCGTGGCGGATGCGGGGGGACACTCCGAAGGGCGCACGATGCTGTTGTTGGCCGGCCGCGAGCGACGCGAGCCTGACGGACCGACGGTATTGCTGCTCTTCGACGTAGACTCGAGCACCCCGCTGGTGGCGATGCGCCATCAGGAGACCGAGGACCGAGTCGTCTGTGCCGTCAACGTGATGGCGTTCGGTCAGGGACACGTCGCCTTTCCCGTGATCATGGTGGACTTCGAACGCGGGTACGAGGAGACCTGGGTCTTCCACGGCTCCGTCGACGAGCCGGAGGAGCTCGAGGAGCCAGTGCTTCGGATCGCGAACGACGAGCTTCCGGGCCTCGGCAACCTGCTTCAGCGCTCGTTCGCTTCCGCGACTACCGCTGCGTTTCAGGTCCAGCCGCTCGGTGAGATGTGGATCGTCGAAGGTGGAGTCCTCGCCCGTCGCGCGAACCGGGGCTCGGCCGCCCCCGGCAGCCCGCAAGGTCCACAGCTCGTCGGTCGCCACCTGATGTGGATGGAGTGGGAGGCGAAGGTGCGCCTCGCACACGCGACGTTCGATTCGCCTTCCGAGATCTTCCTCGACGTGCCGGACGCGGACACCCTCTTCGCGACCGACGGCGCCGACCTCGCGTGGCTCCAAGGGTACGGTTGGGACGAGGTCGCGATGGCCTACGCCCGCACGGAGGTCTGGACCGCACCCTACACGACCGAACCGGACGCGCTCGTCCCCCGACGCGTGCGCACGGACTACCCCGTGCTGAGTCGACGAGGCGTGGTCGGAGGCGGTCGCTGGGTGGCGATCGACGGCGAGAGCGTGCTCGGGCTCGTCGAGCTCTCGACCGGTCGGGTTTCCCGGATCGAGCTGCCCGCAGGCATGGTCTTCTCGGATCCGCCGACTTGGGTGACGGCCACCGAGATTGGAATCGCGGGTCGGTACCGCGAAGAAGGTCGATTCACTTCTACGTTCTTCCGGATCGCCATTCCGGAGTGACGGAGTCTTGGCCTCGGTGGCTCGACTCGGAGACTCGTCCCGATGCTTCTAAGGCGCGTGGTCCGTGCCGTCGTTCTGGTCGCCTTCGCAGCGTGCGGAGGGCCGACGACCCCGCGGGACGGGGGCACCGACACGGGCATCGACGTGGGAGTCGATGCGGCCGACGCCGGTACGGACGCCGGACTCGATGCGGGGCGCGACGGCGGCATCGACAGTGGTGTCGACGCTGGACCTTCCGACCCGCGTTGGGTAGCCGTCCCCGGCGTCGTCGAAGGCTGCTCGATCGATCGCGCGACCAACCCCGCGTCGCTCGCGCGGGCCACGTGGGAGTCGTGCGGCGAAGGCTGCCAGCGTTTGGTGCCCGACTCGGCTTGGACGTGGCGCGTGGCTCCCAACTCGGGCGGGCGCTCGGAGGACCAGCGGACGTTCGTGATGCTCGCGCGTGAGCGCGGCGTGGTCGACGGGCCCGCGGCCACGATTCTCTTCGAGGCCGAGGCCGAGGCTCCGCTCTTCGCGATGCGCTACGACGACGAAGGCGGAGACGTGGTGTGTCAGATCCTCAGCGTCGCCTTCGGCGAGGGACACGTGGCGTTCCCGCTGGTGATGACGGACTTCGGTCGATCCCACGAAGAGACCTGGGTCTTTCACGGCGCGGTGGATCGTCCCGGCGAGCTCGAGGCGCCCGTGCTTCGCCTCGCGGACGACGAGCTGCCCGGGTTTGGAAACGTGCTCCAGCGCTCGTACGTCTCCGCCACGACGGCGGCGTTTCAGGTTCAACCACTCGGCGAGATGTGGCTCGTCGAAGGCGGTGTGCTTCGGCGCCGTGCGGAGGCGGGCTCCGAGGCGCCGAACAGTCCTCAAGGACCGGCGCTCGTGGGTCGGCACCTGATGTGGCTCGACTTCGGCGCCAAGGTGAAGCTGGCGCACGCGACCTTCGACACGCCGACCGAGATCTTTCTCGACGTGCCCGACGCGGACGTGGTCTTTGCGACGGACGGCGTCGACCTTGCGTGGGTGCAGGCCTACGGCTGGAACGTGACGACGGAGACCTACGAGCGACTCGAGCTGTGGACCGCTCCGTACGTGACGGCGCCCGGGGAGCTGGCCCCGCGACGCGTGATCGACGACTTCACCGCAGCCGACACGCGCGGGGCGGTGGGGGCCCATCGTTGGGTCGCGGTCACGGGCAACTCGGAGTTGGAGGTCGTCGACCTTCGCGACGGAGCTCGCACGACGATCGCGCTTCCCTCGGAGCACGTGTTGTCGGCCCCGCCGAGCTGGGTCACCGAGAGCGAAGTCGGAGTGGCCGGTCGCTACCGAGAAGGCGGTCGATGGGTCGACTCGTTCTTCCGGCTCTCGATCCCGTCTGCGGGCGGTTGACGCTCAGGTCTCTTCCTCGATCGCCAGCCGCTCCTCGAGCGCCTTGAGGGTCGTCCCATCCGCGGTGCGCCACGCTTCGCGTCCGTTGTAGGCACCGCCCGCCAACACGGCGGCCGCCGCGGATGGGCTCGTGAACAAGACATCCTCGACGAACCGAATCGTCGAGCCCTCCACCACCACGCGGCCGTCGTCCAAGAGGTCGTCGCGGAGGGTTTGGTAACCCTTGCCCATCGTGCCCCGAAGGTCCGCGTCGCCTCGCGAGCCCGCAAACACGACGAAGCCTTCGTCGTTGGCAGCTCCGCTCGCGTCGATGCCGCGCTTGGCGACGCGGAACTGAAAGCGTAGCGGCGCAGGGCCAGGACCGGTGCTGGCCACGGGCTGCACGATCGGAAACCCCAACACGCCGAGGAGCACCGATAGGGACTCGAGAAACTCCTCCATCGTGTCGCGTTCCGACCTCGGAAGGACGGGCGCCTGAGGCACGTTTCCGTTCTCGAGCCGCACCCGTTTGGCCTCACGCGCGAGTTGGTGGAGCCGCGACTCCAGGTACTTCACGTGCGCCTTGGTGAGGTTGTCGTCTTTGCTCGTGAAGAACACGACCCGCGACCAGAAGTCTTTGGTCTTGAGGTGTGCCTGAAGGCGCACGAGCACGTTCTCGGCTTCGCCGATGTAAGCGCTGGGCTCGCCGCTGTCGGAGTCTCCGAAGAGCAGGTACACGCCCGGCCGTTGGCTTTCGGGCCACGCGGCGAGCTCGGCGAGCCGGCTCCGAGGGCAGAGGAGCGCTTGGCCCGTCCAGTTGACGAGCTCGGCGTGCCGAATGCCGGCGGCCGTCCCGTCGGCGAGGTAGATGCGGATCGACTTTCCGAAACTCGGCATCACGCGTCGGCGCTCACGCGCCTTCCTTCCACACTCGTTCCTTGAGGTCCTGCAGGACCGACTCGAGGCTGCCTTCGAAGATCTTGTTCAGCCGAGGAAAGCCGCCCGCATCGAGGAAGGGGCGGTCGCTGAGCGCGGCTTGGTCCACCACGGTGCTCGCCTTCATCTGCTCGGCGATGCGACGTAGCCATTTGGTTTGGTGCACGTCCCACGCGCGGGAGGCGAGGATGCTGGTCAGGGCGCGGTCGACGCGCTCGCCGTAGGGCAAGAGGGCGTCGCCGAGCGCGGCCTGGCGGATGTAGCCGAGGATGCTGGCCGCGATGTCGACGTTCGACTTCTGGCGCCACGCCGTGCGCAGGCTCGACTCGTCGAAGCCGGCTTGATCGAGCGCGAGCTTGAGGTCCTTGAGCTGCTTACGGGTGAGCTCGCGCGGGCGCTGGGCGACGACCGCCAGCGCGGGGATGTCGTTCATGTGCGTGCGGACGAACTCTTCGAAGGCTTCGAGGTAGTCCTCGGGTCGTGTGCGACCTTCGCCGTAGCCACGGGAGACCTCGAGCACGCGGTCTTCGTGGTCCGAGATGAGCACTCGTCCCCCCTCGCCGAGCGCGCGGTCGAGGAACGACACGAGGTCCGGGGTGAAACGTCGCTCGACGTCGCTCGCCGGCTCACCACGCAGCGCAGCTGCAAAGGCCTCCACCGTGTCGCCCGTGAGGTGCTCGAACTGCTCGGCGGCGTGGCCCTTCAGGCGCTGCTTCTTGCGTTGCAGCTTCGCGAGCAGCTCGCCGAGCACGTGCTCTCGCGCGTCCGCATCCGTCAGGGTGCGCAGCTCTTCCGCGAGCTGCGCGAAGGTCACCGAACGTGTCGTCGCGACGGGCTTCATCTCCGTCACGTCTTGCAGCGCGGCGTAGAGATCGACCGCGTCGTAGACCTTGAAGACTTCCTTCTTCAGCTCGGGACAGAGGCGCGTCGCGCGGCCGAGCATCTGCTCGTAGAGGATGCGCGACCGGACGCGGCGCATGAACACGAGGTTGCAGATCTCCGGCACGTCGATGCCGGTGGTGAGCAGGTCGACCGTGACCGCGATGGTCGGTCGGTGCTCGTTCTTGAAGCGGCGAATCAGCTCGCGAGGGCGATCGGAGCGACCGGTGATCTTCAGGATCGCGTCGGTGTGCAGCTCGCCGAGGCGTTCTTCGTACGCCTCCCGGAACACACGCACGAAGAGGTCGCAGTGCCGGTCGTCGACGCAGAAGACGAGCGTCTTCTCGCGGCCTTCCGGATCGATGTGTTTGGTCAGCTCTCGGCAGACCACACGGTTGAAGCTCTCGGTGATGACCTTGCGGTTGAAGTCTTCGACCTCGAGCTGCACGTCGTCGGGCAAGAGCCAGAGTTGCTCGCTCTTGAGGGTCGGGGAGTAGGTCGGAACCTGCTCGCCCGCTTTCCACGCGATGCCCCGTTGGGCGAGCTCGGTGACGATTCGAATCGGCGGCTCGTGGTCCACCAGGTAGCCGTCCACGACGGCTTCCGGGTACGTGTAGCTGTAGACGGGGTCGCCGAAGATCTCGCGTGTGTGCAGCGCGGGGGTCGCGGTCAGACCGATCTTCACCGCGTCGAACCACTCGAGCACTCGCGTGTACTTCGAGATGTAGTCGGCCTCGTCGCGGAACCCGAGCTCGATCTCGCTCATCTCGGCGTCGAGGGTGTAGCCGCGGTGGCTCTCGTCGATGACGATGCAGTCGTACGTATCGACGGGCGGCGGCTCGTCGGAGAGGACCCGCCGCACGAGGCTCTGAATCGTCGCGATGTGCAGCCGCGTGGAGGTCTCGAGCGCGCCGTCCTCGAGGCCTTGGAGCTGGAAGATCTCGGCGAACTTCTTGGACTGATCGACGACCGCCGACGTGAAGGCGCCTTCGGCCTGTTCGCCGAGCGCGGACCGATCCACCACGAAGAGCACCCTCGAGAAGCGGCTCGCTTCGAGGAGGCGGTAGACGAGGCCGATGCAGGTTCGGGTCTTTCCGGTTCCGGTGGCGGCGGCGACGAGGATGTTGCGTTGGCCTCGCTCGATCGCTCGTTCGACCGCGCGGATGGCGTCGCCCTGGTAGTAGCGGAGCCCGAGCGTCTCGACGGAATCGGCCTTCAGCTTCGCATGCGCGGCGTCGTGGTCTTGGCTGAGCAGCTTGCTCAGGCCTTCGGGGCTGTGCCAGCTCGGCAGGGCGCGGGGATGGTTCTGGGGACGGCGAAGGTCGTGGAACCAGATCCCGCTCTCTTCGACGATTTGTTTCAGGTAGGGACGCCCGTTCGTGGAGAAGACGAAGGGGACCTTCGGCGGAGTGTCGGTGCCGTCGGGGTAGGGCGCGTCAGGTGGCTCGGCGCCGTCGAAGCGAACGCCGCGGGCGTAGCGACGTGCTTGCTCCAGTGCTCCGACGACGCTCTTGTTGAGGCGCTTGGCTTCGACCAGCGCGACCAGCCGGAGGCCGACGAAGAGCGCGTAGTCCGCGGGGCCGTGCTCCGTGGGCCACTCCGCGATCGCGAGGTTGCGGCCCTTGACCGGTCGAGCGCCGAGCGAATGGCGAAGGGTGGGCGTGTCCGCCTCCCAGCCCGCGTCGCGAAGCTGTCGGTCGATGAGCCCGCGGGTCTCGGCTTCGTTGAGCTCGAGGTGCACGCCCGCGCGCGCGGCGTTCTGCGTGAGCGACTCGAAGACACGTTGGAGGTCCGGCGCGGGTTGGTCCGCGACCGCGGCGGTCACCGTCTCGAACGCGAGCTCACGAGAAGCGGCCAGCTCGTCGAACGCGGCTTCGGTCTCGGCGACCTTCTTCTCGAGCTCGGCGATGCGGCGCTCGTAGTCTTCTCGCAGCGCACGCTCGAGGTTCGCCGCTTCGACCGCTTCCGCGTGGGCCTGGGTGAGCGACTCGGTCTCGTGGCGCAGCTCGTCGAGCTCGGCGCGAAGGCCTTCGCTGGCGTCCTTGGGCGCGGCAGGCGGGACGAAGGGACCGAGCTTGAAGTTCGGGGGAAGGCGTCCGAGCGTCTCGAGGACGGCCATCCCGAGCCGCCGGCACATCTTCATCTGGTGGAGGGCTTCGGTCGCGCTCCCGACGCCGTCGTGGGCCGCTTGGTTTCCAGATTTGCGGAGGCCGTGAAAGAGGTGGGCGACGTCCGGATGCAACAGGCCGCGCGTGCGAAGGAGCTCGATGCGACTGGCTTGAGAGTCCAGCTCGACCAAGCGAATTCCCGCGTGCGCCGCGAGCTCCTTCGTCAATCGCTCTCCCAAGAGCCGCAAACGCACCAACGACGAGACGGGGTCGACGGTGAAAAGCAGCTCGGCGTGCGCGCCCAACGCGACGAGGGAGGCGTCGAGGTGCTTCAGAAAGCCGAAGTTGGGTGACTTCGTCACGGCTTTCGCCTCGATTCGGGCGTCGTCGTGCATTCGGTCGAAGCGTCCGCTTCGAAGCTGGTCCGACCTCCCGTCCCCTTCACGGCGACGAGGGTAGCGAAGAATCTGCTCTGAATTCCACGATGGTGCGTCGAATCCCGCACCACTGAACGGGAGGGAAGCTCACCCAGACGGGGGAGGGCAACGGCGAAGTCGTGCGATTGGCCCCGCGAATGGGAAGGAGCGGCGGCACGCGGAAACGAAAAAGGGAGGCTCTCCCGAGCCTCCCTCTTCACGCGCGCGACGCGCCCTTCACTGCACGATGCGGACGAGCTCGACGTCGAAGACGAGCATGCCCGCCGGCGCGCCGGGGCGGCCCTGGTACGCGAGCGACTCGGGGATCCAGAAGCGGCGCTTCTCGCCCTCGACCATGAGCTGCACGCCCTCGGTCCAGCCGGCGATGACGCCGTTGAGCGGGAAGGTCGCGGTCTGACCACGCACGACGCTGCTGTCGAACATGCGGCCGTCGGTGGTCCAGCCGGTGTAGTGCACCTCGACGCGGTCGGTCGCGGCCGGGTGGCGCGAGCCGGTGCCGCGCGAGAGCACGCGCGAGGCGAGGCCGCTCTCGGTGCGCTCGGCGCCGGCGGGCGGCGCGGCGACGTCTTCTGGTGCGGCCGGCGGATCGGGCGTCTCCTGCACCGAGATCAGCTCCACGTCGAACACGAGCATGCCCTGCGGGCGACCGGGGCGACCGCCGTACGCGAGGTTCTCCGGGATCCAGAAGCGGCGCTTCTCGCCCGTCACCATGAGCTGCACGCCCTCGGTCCAACCGGCGATGACGCCGTTGAGCGGGAAGGTCGCCGGGCGTCCGCGCTGCACGGAGCTGTCGAACATGTTCCCGTCGGTGGTCCAGCCCGTGTAGTGCACGGTGACGCGGTCGTTCTCGTCCGGGTGGTCGGTGCCGCTGCCCGGCTGAAGCACCTTCGACGCGAGGCCACTCTCGGTGCGCTGCGCGTCGGCCGGCGGTGCCGCCACGTCCGACGGCGCCGGAATGCCCGCGGGCTCCCCGTGCGGCGCGGCGGGTCCGGCGCTCGGGCGCTCGGTCATCGCCGAAGCCGCGGCGTTGGCGCCGGTGTTCTGCTCCTGCGGCGGGAGATCGACGGGCTCGGCCGGCGTGGAGGATTGGTTCGCGCAACCGATCGCGGTCACGAGGAAGAGGGCGAGACGCTTGGACATGGTCGAGCGGCGTCGTACCCGGCCCCGGGACCAGGAGCAAGGGGAGGGGTCAGAGACGGGGACTGCAGGGGCTCGGCGCGCACTGCGCAACGGACTCGCGCTGCGGAGACGCGCTTCGCGCTGCGGAGACGCGCTTCGCGCTGCGGAGACGTGCTTCGCGCAGCAGAGACGCGCTTCGCACTTCGCGCCTCTGCCCCGCCGAGCGCGCCTCCGAGGTCAACGCGCGAAGAACTGCCGCGCGCTCTCCCGATGTGCTTCCACCTTCGCCGCACACAGCCGCGCCCGCTCCACCGCGCTCGCGAGGTTACGCGGTCCACCCGGCAGGGTCGCCACGCGCTCACCGAAGAACGCCTGCGCCGCGTCCGCGGCCTCGTTCGAGCACATCGCGCCCGCGAAGCCCGGCACGCTGCCCGCGCCCTGGTCGAGGCGCGCCGCCAGCGCATCGAAGCGCTCGGTGAGGAACTGCCACGTCGCGTCGCGCGTCTCGGGCATCGAGATCTGCGCGCCGAGCGGACTCCAGAGCTCGTTCACGCGCACCCGCTCGTCGAGCGCGAGCTCTCGCGCCTGCGCCGCGAGCGCGGGATCCGTCGTCATGCCGAGCGCGCCGAGGAGCTGCCCGCGAAGCAACGCGTCGTCGGTCACGAAGAGGCGCGCGCGAATCTTTCCGAAACGCTCGGCGTCGCCCTCCTGCACGGCGACCGCGAGCGCGGTGCCGACGAGGTTCGAGTCGAGCGCGTCGCGGTCCACGCTGCCGTCGCCGTCGAGCTTCAAGAACGCGAGCGCGCGCCGCTCGGCCTCGCGACGCACGGCGGCATCTCGCGCGACGAACGCGAGGTGCGAGACCACGGCGGCGCGAAGGATCGCCTGCTCGCCGTCCTCGCCACGGCGCGGCGTCCACCCGAGGCGTCGCATCTGCGGGCCGTAGAGCCGCGACGAGAAGCGCTGCAGCGACGCGAGCTGTGCCGGCTCGAGCAGCTCGTCTCGTGCGAACGCCAGCGCGCCCATCGGAGCCTGCGCGATCGGGCGCACCGTGCTGCGCGCCAGCGGCTCGAGGCTCGCGAAGTAGTCGCTCGCCGCCAGGTGTCCCGCGTCATGCGCGGCCTGCAGACTGTCGGCGAGCGTGATCTGCTCGCGCTCGCTGAGCTTCGCCCACGCCCCGCGCAACGCACGAAGGCGCTCGGGCTCGAGACCGAAGCGGAAGTAGCCCGCGCCGTCGGCGTTCGGGTGCACCCAGCTCGGGCACGCCTCGAGCGGAATGCTCTGCTCGGCCGACTCGATCAGCGCGCACGTCGTCTGCGGCGCGCCGCGGCCCGCAGCCCAACGCAGACACACCGGCAGCTGCCAGCTGCGATCCGTCTCTCCGGTCGAGCCCACCGGCAAGAAGCGCGACTGCCGCACCGTGACGCTCGGCGTGCCTTCGCAGCTCACGGTGGTCTCGAGGAAGGGCAGACCGGGCTGGAAGAGGAAGGTGCGGAAGCTCGTCGCGACGTCGCGACCCGCAGACTCGGAGAGCGCCGAGAGCAGGTCCTCGAAGGTCGCGTTGCCGTTCGCGTGCGCGCGGACGTAGCTCTGAATGCCGCGACGGAAGACGTCCTCGCCCATCCAACGCTCGAACATCGTCAGCACCGCGCCGCCCTTGCGGTACGTGATCGAATCGAACGCATTGCGAATGTCGTGGTTGCTCTCGATGGGTTGACGAATCTGCCGGGCGTTCACGAGCGAGTCGGTGCGCATGGCCGACATCGTCATCTCGACCTGCGAGAGATCGCTGCGGTACGCGGGCCAGAGCTGCCCCGTGATCTTGCCGCCCATCCACGTCGCGAACGCCTCGTTGAGCCAGAGGTCGTCCCACCACTGCATCGTCACGAGGTTGCCGAACCATTGGTGCGCGAGCTCGTGCGCCATCACGTACGCGTACGCGCGCTTCTGGCCCTCGGGCGCGTTCGATCCGTCGCCGAGAAGCAACAGCGTCTCGCGGAAGGTGATCAGGCCCGGGTTCTCCATCGCGCCCGCCGCGAAGTCCGGCACCGCCGCGATGTCGAGCTTCGCGTAGGGGTACGCGACGCCGAAGTACTCCTCGAGCGCGACCACGATGCGCGCCGTGTTCTGCAGCGCGTACGCGAGCTGATCGCCCTTGCCGCGCGCCGCGAGACCCCGCAGCGGAATCGGCCGATCACGAAGCGCATTGGCCGGAATCGCCTCGTGCTCGACCACGTCGAGCGGACCGACGGCGAGCGCCAAGAGGTACGTCGGAAGCGGCGGGGTCGGCGCGAAGCGCACGTTCACCATGCCTTCGTCCGCCGGCTCACGACCCGTCTCGGGCGTGTTGAAGATCGCGGCGTCGTCGGCGCGCACCTTCATCGTGAGCTCGAAAGGCACCTTGAAGCGCGGCTCGTCGAAGCCCGGGAAGACCAGGCGCGCGCTCACCGCCTCGAGCTGCGTGAACGCGTAGCTCGAGCTGCCGACGTCGACGCGGTAGAGGCCACGAAGCGCGCGGTTGAAGGGCGCGTCGTACTCGACGCGAATCGTCGCGTCGCCGGCCGCGATCGGCGTCTCGGTCACGAGCTGCGCCACGCCGTCGTCGTGCACCTCGGTGTAAGTCGCGGCGTGCTCGGTGCCGGCCGAGTCGCGCACGACCGCCGAACCGACCGCGAGCCGCTCGCCGTGAAGCCAGACGCGGCGGGTGGCTTCCGCGAGCTGCACGTCGATCTCGACGACGCCGTGAAAGCCGTGCCGCTCCGGCACCACCTCGAGCGCGAGCCGGTAGCGTCGAGGCACGACCGCGTCCGAGAGCTGCCCGAGCGGCGGCGCTTCGTCGGGAAGCGGCGCGACCGTCACCTCCTCGGTCGGCTCGGGGGCGGGCGCGAGCGTCGTGGGACGTTGGCCTTCGGGACGCGGACCGCACCCCACGAGCCAGAGCACGCTCGCGAGTGCGAGAAGTCGCCGATTGGGGACCAAAGCATCGAACTGCCGCATCCGGCGCAGATAGCATCCTCCCCGGCTGCGTTGGGGCGCGATTTCAGTGAACCGACGTCACGATCGCCCTTGGATTTGCGGGCGGAACGCGACGCGAGGAACGTGGCGAAAGGACACGTGCGGTGGTGTCGTGAAACGCCTTCGATTTTGCGAGGGCCGGGGCCTGTCGTTCGTAAGTGTCCGGAAATAAGAAGAAAAGAGGATCCTGTCAAACGGGGGAGAGGGGGCGCTTGGTGCGTTCTCGTCGAAAATGTCCGTTGAGGGGAAACCCCGTCCGCGGTACCGTACTTCCGTTGGGCGATCGGGCCGGGTCTTCCCGGCGGGATGGGCGGACGATGACGAGCTTCTGGAGCCGGATGCGGGCGTGGGCCCCCGCGTTGTTCCTGACCGTGGCGGCGTGCGATTGCGGCGGAAGCCCCTCGCCGAACTGCGAGACCGCGGACGATTGCGCCGACGGCTACGCCTGCGTCGACGGACGCTGTGTCGCGCCGACCGATTCGGCGATGCCGCGCAGTGACGGCGGTGAGGACGCGGGACCCTCCGAGATGTGCCGCGACGTCGACCGCGACGGCTACGACGGCCGCACCGATCTCTGCACGCGCGGCGACGACTGCGACGACACCCAAGCGGGCGTGCACCCGGGCGCGAACGAAATCTGCGGCAACGGCCTGGACGACGACTGCGACGGCACGACCGACGAGCCCGACTGCGACTGCGACACCGGTGAGCGCGTCGCGTGTTACGGCGGACCCGAAGGCACGCGCAACGTCGGCATCTGCCGCGTCGGCGTCGCGATCTGTCTCGCGCCCGGCGAGGTCGGTGACTGCGGTGGTGAGGTTCGCCCGGGCGAAGAGACCTGCAACGCGATCGACGACGACTGCGACGGAACCGCCGACGAAGGCCTTCGCAACGCGTGCGGCGAATGCAGCGACGTCGAGCCCGTCGAGGTCTGCGGCAACGAGATCGACGACGACTGCGACGGCCTCGCCGACGAAGATTGCGAGTGCGACTACCGCTGCGTGTGCATGGACGCGACGAGCTGCGATTGCCGTCCGCCCACCAACCAGCCCTGCTACGAAGGTCCGTTCGGCACCGACGGTGTCGGCGCGTGTCAGGGCGGCCGTCGGGACTGCGTCGAAGGCGCGGAAGGCGCGACGATGTGGGGCACCTGCACCGGCGAGGTCTTGCCGAGCGACGAGTGTGTCGGCGGCGCGGCCAACGCGATCGACGACGACTGCGACGGCGTGGTCGACGAAGGCTGCCGTGACGCGGACGGCGACGGATCGCCCTGGCCCGTCGACTGCGACGACAGCGAAGCGACCATCTACCCCGGTGCGACCGAGACCTGCAACGGGCGCGACGACGACTGCAACGGCGTGGCCGACGAAGGCGTCACGAACCGCTGCGGTGGCTGCGGCATGCCCGCGGCGACCGACGTCTGCGGCAACGGCCTCGACGACGATTGCGACGGCGTGGTCGACGACGGCTGCGCGTGTGAGCCCGACACGACCCAGGCCTGCTACGGCGGACCCGAGGGCACGGCCGGCGTCGGCCGCTGCGTCGCGGGCAGTCAGATCTGCACGACCGACGAGTTCACGCGTTGGGGCGATTGCACGGGCCAGGTCCTGCCGCGTCCCGAGATCTGCAACGGCGAGGACGACGACTGCGACGGCAACGTCGACGAGCGATGGGCCGCGGGCTCGAACCGCTGTGGCTACTGCGACGGCACCGAGACCTGCGACGGCGTGGACAGCGACTGCGACGGTCGCATCGACGAAGGCCTCGTGAACTCGTGCGGCGTGTGCGGCGAGCCGGATCCCGTCGAGACCTGCAACGGCGAGGACGACGACTGCGACGACATCGTCGACGAAGGCGTCGTCAACGCCTGCGGCACCTGCTTCCCGGAGGCGTGCTTCACCGACGATTGGACGACGCCGAGCGATTGTATGGCCGAGGGCCGGACCTGCGAAGGCCTCGAGCCTCACCCCGACTTCCCGGACGGCGTGACGCTGGGCCAGAGCAGCTTCGACAACGACTTCATCTACATCGCGGTCACGCAGCTCAACCAGGTCGCGAAGATCAACACCGAGACCGGTGCGGTCGAGTGGCGCGTGACCAGCCATGGCACTTGGCCGAGCCGTACCGCAGTCGCGCTGGATGGCAGCGTCTGGGTCGGCAACCGCGGCTTCAGCAACACGGGCTCGGTGACCGCCTCGAACGTCGTGCACCTCAACGAATCGGACGGCTCGATCATCTGCCGCGCCGACGTCCCCGGTCTCGTTCGCGGTCTCGCCGTCGACGGCGAGGGCAACGTCTGGGCGGGCACCTGGGACGGTCGAAGGCTCTACCGGATCAGCGGCACGTTGACCGACGCGGGAACTCCGACGCGCTGCCGCATCCTCAACAGCTACGACGTGGGCGTCAGCATCTACGGCCTCGCGGCGGACCCGGACGGCTACATCTGGACCTCGTCGAACCCGGTGGTGCGGATGCAGGTGAGCACCGGCACCTTCACCACGATCACGAACCCCTCGTTCTACGGCGTCGCGGCCGACGGCGCGGGACGTCTCTGGCTCGGTGGTTGGAGCGGCGGCGGCAACGTGCACTCGATGCGGCGCACGGATGGCGTCATCACCAACACGAGCGTGAACAACGTCACCGCGGTCACGGTGCACCCGGACGGCACCGTGTGGGGCTCGCGCTACGGCACCAACCAGGTCGTCAAGATCGACCCGGCCACCGGCAACGCCCTTTGCTACGGCACCCCGATCAGCTCTCCTGGCGTCGCTTGCTCTGGAGACAACTGCCGACCGCACGGCGTGGCGGTCGATCGTCGCGGTCGCATCTGGTCGCCCAACCGCTACGGCGGGTACGTGAACGTCTACGATCCAGCGGATTGCACGCGCGTCGCGAGCTACCCGGTCGTCGCGGGTCAGGAGCTCTACTCCTACTCCGACATGACCGGTCACCTCCTGCGCACCTTCATCGCGCCGGAAGGTTGGTGGCGTCAGACCTTCGACTCGGGGTACGACGACGCGTACTGGAGCCGCGTCGCGTGGGATGCCACCACGCCGGCCGGCACCGGCGTCGAGGTCTTCGCGCGAGTGGCCGACACCGAAGCCGGCCTCGACGCCGCGACCCCCTGCGGCCCCTTCACCACCACGCCTGCGGATCTCTCCACGTGCATGCCCGCCCTCACCCGTGGCCGTTTCCTTCGCATCGACGTGCGTCTCTTCCGAGGCGGCACCACCGAGCGGCCCATCTTCCACTCCGCGGAAGCCAGCTGGGCCTACTGATTCGAGCGTTGCTCTGCGTGTCGATCGCCGCTTGCTCCTCGGAGCCGGCGGCGTCGCCACGTTCGGAGGAGCCGGCGCGTTCGGAGCAGCGCACGCCGCCGAGCGAGCGCCGCGGCCCGTGCCCCGAGCGCATGGCCTTGGTTCCCCACGCGAACGTCTGCATCGATCGCTGGGAAGCGCGCATCGAGGACGGGCGGGCGGAAGCACGGCCCGACGTGCTCCCGAGCGCGATCACCTCGTGGAACGGGGCCCGCGCCGCGTGCGAGGCGGCGGGCTACCGGCTGTGCACCGTGGCGGAGTGGCAAGGCGCCTGCGCCGGACCCGAAGACGGACGCCGCGTCTATCCCTACGGCGACACCTACGAACCGGGTCGTTGCAACACGGCGGAGGGCCTCGGCCCCGAAGAGCGCAAAGCCCTCGACCGCACGGGGCAACGCGCGCGATGTGTGTCGCCCGAGGGGGTCTTCGATCTCAGCGGCAACGCCTACGAATGGATGGCCGACAGCGACTCGACGGGCATGACCCGCGCGCTCGGCGGTGGAAACTTCTCCGTCGGCGAAGAGGAAGTGGTCTGCATTCGCCGCAGCCCGCTCTACCAACCGCCGGATCAAGACATCGACGGCATCGGCTTTCGATGCTGCACCGAGCCGAGCTGACGTTCTTCCTTCCGTGCTTCCGCGCGTCGGGAACGAATCGCGCGCTCGAACGTTTGGGTTCCCGAGCGCTCGCTCGCGCGGCGTTCGCCGGACTTCCGACCCGACGAACGACGTAACTGGTGAGCCTTCAGGCCGTCCGATCTTCCGTGACCCTCCCATCCTCCACCCTCCGATCGGCATTCCCGCGTTCGCCTGCTACGAAGATCCCCGTGGGTAAGATCCTCCTCCTGCTCTTCACCGTCGTGCCCCTCGTGGAGCTCTGGTTGCTCCTGTGGATCGGCGACCGCGTGGGGTTCTGGCCCACCGTCGGCATCGTGCTCGCGACCGGGCTGGTCGGCGCGACGCTGGCGAAGGCGGAGGGCCTGCGGGTCGTGCAGCGCTGGCAGGAGGCGACGTCTCGCGGGCAGATGCCCGAAGAAGGCGTGCTCGGCGGCCTGCTCGTTTTGGTCGGCGGCGTCTTCCTGATCACGCCCGGCGTGCTGACCGACGTCACGGGGTTGCTCCTGCTCTTCCCGCCGACGCGTCGGCTCGTCGCGGGTTTCGTGCGGCGTCGCTTCGAACGAGGGCTTCAGAACGGCGCCGTGCAGTTCACGCAGGTCGGCGGCGCGGGTGTCTACACCTGGGGCAGCGGGGCGCGCCGAGGTCCGCCGGGCGTCATCGACGTCGAAGGCGTCGACATCACGCCGGGCAAGCCCGAGCTCCCGCCCAGTTCCGACGACTGAGTCTCGGCTCCGCGACGCGTGCTTCCCCGCCCCTGTCTCCAAGAGTGCTCGGGCAGTGGCGCACGTGAGGCGGGGGCGGGGCGTGGGCGGAGCGCCGGGAGGTCCAGCAGAACCCCGCGACCTTCGGAGAGGCCGAGCGAAGCGAGGTCCGGAGAGGGTCGCCCTGCTCGACCGGACAGGCGGGCCGCCCCCGCCCGCCTGCTCTTCCCGCGTCGCCGCGCTCGCTCCGTGCTCACTCGCCGTGCAGCGCCGCGAGCAGCACCTTGCCGTAGGAATCGACGCGCATCGGGCCCATGCCCGGCACCTCGCGAAGCTCGCCGAGGTCACGCGGTTGCTCGCGCGCGATCGCGGCGAGCGTCTTGTTCGAGCAGATCACGTAGGGCGGCGTGCCTGCTTTCTTCGCGAGCTCGAGGCGCGCCTCGCGGAGACGTTCGTAGGCCTCGCTCTGCTCGCGCGTCAGGCCATCGCTCGCGTCCTTCTCGACGTGCGACGACGAGCGGTCTTTCGACTTCGCGCGACGGCGCCGCGTGGGCGGCAAGATCACCCGCGACTCCTGCAGCGCCTTCATCACCGCGACGCCCTTCGGCGACAACCCCACCACCGGGTACGCGTCCCCGGAGACCTCGAGCATCGCGGCGGTCACCAGACGTCGCAGCAGCGCCTGCACCCACTCGAGCTCGCGGTCCCGCAAGATGCCGAAGGTGCTCAAACGCTCGAAGCGCGAGAGCTTCGCGCTCTTCTTGCCGACGAGCACCTGCGCCATGGTGCCGAGGCCGATCTGTCGGTTCGCACGCGCGACGCCCGCGAGCGCCTTGCGGACGACCTCGTCGTCCATCGTCGCGTCGTGGGTGCCTTCTTCGATCGCGGTGCAGACGTCGCAATGCCCACAGCCGCCGAGGACCTCTTCTTCGTCGCCGAAGTAGCGAAGGATGAAGTCGTGTCGGCAGCTGCCGGCTTCGACGTAGCGCATCAGGTCGAGGAAGAGCTTCCACTGCCGCTCGATGGTCGCGCTCGGCGGCGGCGACTCGACCAGGGTCGCTCGATCAAGCGACGTCGCAGCGGAAAATCGGCAGCCGCGGTGAGCAAGAGCCCCTTCGCGGGTTGGCCGTCACGTCCGCCGCGACCGACCTCCTGGTAGTAGCCCTCGATGCTGTTCGGCGCCTGCGCGTGCACGACGAGGCGAATGTCCGCGCGGTCGATGCCCATGCCGAAGGCCATCGTCGCCGTGACCACGTCGACCTCGCGTTCCGCGAAGAGCGCGTTGACGTGCGCGCGCTCGTCCGCGGCGAGCCCCGCGTGGTAGACGGCGGCGCGGTAGCCGCGGCCCGCGAGCAAGGTGCCGATCTGCTCGGTCTCTTTTCGCGTCGCCGCGTAGACGATGGCCGCTCCCTTCGGCTTCTTCGGGTCGCCGAGCGCTTCTTTCAGCGCCTCGAGCATCGCCTTCTCGCGCTCCTTCTTGGAGTCGACGCTGCGCGCTTCGAGGTGCAGGTTCGGCCGCGCGAAGCCACGGAGCACGACCCGCGCGTCCTCCATGCCGAGACGCTTCAGGATCTCTTCGCGCACCGGCGGCGTCGCGGTCGCGGTGCATGCGAGCACGTACTTCGGCCGCAGGCGACGGAGCAGCTCGCCCAGGCGCAGGTAGTCCGGGCGAAAGTCGTGGCCCCATTGGCTGATGCAATGCGCCTCGTCGATCGCGACGAGGGGAGGGCGGAGCCGCTCGAGGAAGCTCACCGCCCAATCGTTGGCGAGGCGCTCGGGGGCGACGAAGACGACCTTGTGCTTGCCGGCCAAGAGCTCGGCCTCGCGCTCTCTCAGCTCGTCGCGCGAGGTCGTGGACGAGAGCCACGTCGCGGAGATGCCGTGCCCACGCAGCGAACGGACCTGGTCCTCCATCAGCGCGATCAGCGGCGAGACGACCACGCTCGTGCCTTCGAGCAAGGCCGCGGGCAGCTGGTACGTGAGCGATTTGCCGCCGCCCGTCGGCGCCACGACGAGCACCCGCCGCTCCCCTTCGAGCAACGCGCTCACCGCGTCGCGCTGCCAGGAGCGAAACGCGTCGAAGCCGAAGAGGCGTTTCAGCTCGGCGTCGAGGTCGAGAGACATGGACGTTGGGGCATAGCACGGCAGGGCGACGGCGACGGACATGGGCGGCTCTTCGCGTTCACACCGGCTCCTTTGCGTGCGCTCGACCTTCGTTTCGCGGCCGGCACCGCAAACGACCATGCGCAACATCGCCGCCGCACACGGGCCGAAGTCACGCCCCGACGGGCCGATCCAGATTCGCTCCGGAAGACGATCGCGCCCCGACGCGCTGGATTCGCTCCGGACCGAGACGTGCTCGGAAGGCGTCAGCGCTCGAAGAGCCAGCCTCGAAACGGGCTGCGCGTGAAATCCGGCGGCACCAGTCGGTCGCTCACCTCGGTCGCGTACTCCGCCGCCCGCGGGTCGAGCTCGAACCCGCGCGCGTGGGTCGTGAAGTAGAGGCTCCCGCCGGGAGCCACGAGCCCGAGGCAGAAGTCGAGCAGGTCGACGTGGTCGCGCTCCAGACTGAAGTCGCCCTCCATCGCCTTGCTGCGGCTGTACGAGGGCGGGTTCAGGAAGACCACGTCGTACTCGCCGCGCTCACGCGAGAGGAAGCGCTCCACGTCGGCGCGCAAGAAGCGGTGATTGCGCAGGTCGAGCCGGTTGCGCACGAAGACGTCGGCGCCCCAATCCAAATACGTCTGCGAGAGGTCGACGCTCGTCGTCGTCGCGCCCGCCGCCGCCGCGTGAACGCTGGCGCTGCAGGTGTACGCGAAGAGGTTGAGGAAGCGCTTGCCACGGGCCTTCTCGGCGACCTCGGCCCGCACCAGTCGGTGATCGAGGAAGAGGCCGGTGTCGAGGTAGCCGTCGAGGTCGACGAGGAATCGAAGCCCGCCTTCCTCGACCTCGAGCCGACGCCCATCGCCACGCTTCTCGTATTGCGAGCCACGCTGGCGTTGGCGCGTGCGCACGTGCACCGCCTCGGGGTCGACTCCGAGCAGCTCGGGCATCAACAAGACGACGTCGCGAAGCCGTCGCTCCGCCGCGCCCGGATCGACCTTTCGCGGACGCTGGTACTCCTGCACGACCGCGTGCTCGCCCTCGTTCGTCGCGTAGAGGTCGACCGCGACGTTGTACTCGGGGATGTCGCCGTCGTAGAGGCGGAAGCAGCTCACGCCCGCGCCCTTCGCCCACGCGCGCTGCTTCTTGAGGTTCTTCTTGAAGCGGTTCGCGAAGGACTCGCTCTCCGCGCTCGGCTTTCGCCACGAAGGCCCGCCCTCGGAGGTCGCGGCGCGAAGCGGAAAATCCGCGAAGCGGCACTCGAGCGGCCCGTTGAACACCACGTGGCGTGCCTTCGGCTTGAGCCCGACCTGTTGCAGCAGCCGCGGGCTCGCCTGAAGCACGTGCGCGGTCCACCCACCGAAGCGTTGTTTGAACGCGTCGCCGAGCCGCGCATGCAGCATCTGCAGCTCCGCGTCGTCCGCGCCCACCCCGTGGCTCGCGTCCGCGCCGAGGCGTTCGCCGTAGGGCGGGTTCACCACCAGGTGCCCGTTCTCCCAGCCCTCGGGCGGCGCGAGGTCGCGCACGTCTTGCCGGCGCAAGGTCACGCCTTCGACCTGCGCGGTCGCGAGCGACTCGCGCGCCATCGCCAACGCGCCGAGGTCGACGTCGCAGCCGAGGATGCGCACCGGCGTCGACGACGACGCGCGACGCCGTTCGTCGGCCTCGCGGTGCAGCCGCGCCCACGTCCCGCGATCGTGACCGGCCCACGCGCCCAGCCGCCGTCCGAGGCCCGGCGCCACGTCACGCGCGATCCAGGCCGCTTCGACGAGCCAGGTGCCGCTGCCGCACATCGGGTCGATCAGCGGCGTCTCCGGGTCCCAGGCCGCGAGCTTCAGGAGCGCCGCGGCCAGGTTCTCGCGCAGCGGGGCCGGCGCGCCTCGCGGTCGGTAGCCACGAAAGTGCAGCGGCCCGAAGGGATCCACCCCGACCAAGACCTGGCTGCCGCCCCAACGCACGTGCACCCGCAGGTCCGGCGCGTTGCGGTCGACGTCCGGGCGCGCGCCCGTCTTGGCGCGGAGACGGTCGACCACGGCGTCCTTCGCGCGCTGCGTCAGGTACCGCCCGTGGTGCTGTTCGCGGGGCGCCCCTTGGGTCGCGAGATCCACGAGGAACGTCGCGTCCGCCGGCAGGTGCGACTCCCACGCGACGCGGCGCACGACGTCGTAGAGCCCGTCCGGGTCCTCCACGCCTTCCTGGCGGTCGAGCAGCATCACGACACGGCTCGCCACGCGGGAATGCAACGCGACGCGATAGAGCTCGGCGACGCCGCCGTGGGCGATGCGAGCGCCCTTCGGGGCGTCCACGATCGCGAGCCCGAGATCGCGGAGCTCGTCGTCGAGCACGCCTTCGGTTCCAGCGGCGCACGTGATGCGGAGGCGCGAAGAAGTCACGCTCGGTGGTAGCAGGTTGTGGCGTGAGAGTCGCCCGCGCGCCTCGGGACCCTCGCGCGGAGCCGCGGGAAGCTCCTGCGGAGCCGCGCGCACGCCTCGGGACGCCGCCGTGGAGGGCGCGCGCCCGTGAATGCGGCCCCTGTTCGAGGCACCTCGTCCCTCCGAGCCGGGCGCGCCTTCTCACGAGTCCGGTCCTTCCCGCTTCGCGACGCTTTCCTCCCCCTGGTACCCTCCCCCCGATGTCCGCGCCGGCCCGGCTGCTCGTCGTCGACGACAACGAAGACAACCGCGACATGCTCGCGCGTCGTCTGCGCAAGCGTGGCTTCGAGGTCGACGTGGCCGAGGACGGCCGCAGCGCGCTCTCGCGCCTCGAGCAGGGCTCCTACGACCTCGTGGTGCTCGACGTGATGATGCCCGACATGAGCGGCCTCGACGTCTTGTCGACGATTCGCCGCACGCGCTCGCGGGTCGAGCTCCCGGTGCTCATGGCGACCGCCAAGACCGAGAGCCAAGACGTCGTCGACGCGCTCGAGCGTGGCGCCAACGACTACGTCACCAAGCCCCTCGACTTCCCGGTCGTGCTCGCGCGCATCAACGCGCAGCTGCGCACCCGCCAGGAGACGCCACGTCCCGTCGACGCGACGATTCTGCCCTCGAACATGCGCGCCGAGCCCGGCACCGTGCTCGACGGCCGCTACCGCGTGGAGTCGGTGCTCGGCGAAGGGGCCTTCGCGATCGTGTTCGGGGCCACGCAGCTCAGCACGGGCCAGACCGTCGCGGTGAAGGTGCTGCACGCCGCGCGCGCCGACGAGCGCGACAGCGTCGACCGACGCCGCTTCGAGCGCGAGATGCGCATCATCGGCAAGCTCCAACACCCCAACGTCATCCGTCTGGTCGACTTCGGCGTGCTGAATGCGCGCGTGCGCATGGACAGCGCGGGCTGGAGCGCCGACGGAACCGAGACCGGCACGCCGGCCGCCGGCCTCACGCGGCCGCGCCTGATGCCGCGCACGTTGCCCTACCTCGTGATGGAGTACCTCGACGGCGAGACGCTGCAGCAGCTCGTCAAACGCGAGGGCGCGCTCTCTTCGGAGCGTGCGGTCGACCTGATGTTGCCGGTGATCAGCGCCGTCGCAGCCGCGCACGACCACGGGGTGCTCCACCGCGACCTCAAGCCGCCCAACATCTTCGTCGTGAAGGGCGTCGGCGGGCAGCTCGAGCCCAAGGTGCTCGACTTCGGCATCGCGAAGCCGCTCGACGAACAAGCGTCGGTGCTGACGATGAACCAGACCGCGTCGGTGCTCGGCACGCCCGAGTACATGGCGCCCGAGCAGCTTCGCGAGACCCGCGAGCCCGACGCGCGCACGGACATCTACGCGCTCGGCTGCATCCTCTACGAGATGCTCGCCGGCGACCGCGCGTTTCGCGCGACCTCTTACATCGAGCTCTTGCAGCAGGTCTCGACGGGCAAGGTCACACCGCTGCGTGATCGCATTTCGTCGGTGCCCGGCGAGCTCGAGCGCATCGTCGGCCGCGCGATGAGCCTGGATCCCGAGGCGCGTTATTCGAGCGCGGAAGCCTTCGGCAACGCCCTGCTCGAGTGGGCGAGCGACATCGGCCGCGCCCGCTGGTCCGGCTCCTTCGTCGCGTTTCGGGACCCTTCGCTGCCGCCGCCCGAGCCGGCGCCGTCCGCGGTTCAGATCACCGCGAACGCGCAGCCCGTCAGCCCCGTCATGGCGACGGGACCCGGCGCGGTGCTCTCGGATTCGTTGCCGCCGAGCCAGGTACCCACGGATTCCTTCCCCGCCGTGGCGCCGCCGTCGGACGCGCCGCCGAACAACGCCAACGTCATCCGCCTCGGCGTGATGCTGCTCTCGGTCGGGGTGTTGTTGCTCGGCGCCGCGTTGCTCGCGCTCGCGCTTCGCTGAGCGCCGCGGCCCGTCGGTACACGTCGACTCGTCCGAAGCCCTCGATCGGGTCATGGTGACCCGATGGACCCGATCCCGCTGCACGGCTGCACCCTCGACGAGCTGCGCACGCTCGCCAAGACGCACGTGCCGCGCGGCTTCGGCAAGGCGCGTGAGCTCTACCAGCAGGCGCTCGTTCACGGCCGCTTCGATCCCGAAGCGATCGGTCTCGGACCGGAAGCCGCCGCAGCGTGGCGCGCCGCGTTCTCGTTCGAGCTCCCCGAGGTGATTCACGTCGTCGACGAAGAGGGCGAGACCGGCACGACCGCCAAGGCGGTGCTTCGCACGAAGGACGGCCTCGAGATCGAGTGCGTGCGCATTCCGATGGGCCGCGGGCGCCACACGCTCTGCATCTCCTCGCAGGTCGGCTGCAAGATGGGCTGCGCGTTCTGCGAGACCGCCCGCCTCGGCTTGTTGCGTCACCTGCGCACCGACGAGATCGTCGGCCAGGTCTTGGTCGCGCGACAGGTGCTCGGTTGGGACGTGCGCAACGTCGTGCTGATGGGCATGGGCGAGGCGCTCGACAACTACGACCACGTCGTGCACGCGATTCGCATCTTCAACGACACCGGCGGGCTCGCGATGGCGCAGAGCGCCTGACCATCTGCACCGTGGGCCGCGTCGACGGCATTCGAAAGCTCAAGGCCGAAGGCTTCAAGCGCCTGAACCTCAGCGTCAGCCTCAACGCGACCGAGGATGCGACGCGCGATCGGCTGATGCCGGTGAACCGCAAGACGCCGCTCGCGGCGCTGCAGGCCGAGCTCGCCGCGTACCGACCGCGCGCCAACTTCGCGCTCGGCGTGAACTACTGCTTGATGCCCGGGCTCAACGACACCCGCGAGGACGCCGCGCGCATCGCCGCGTTCTGCGCGCCGATCGTGCGCACGCTGGTCAACGTCATCCCCTACAACCCCGGCAACCACCCGCTCACGCGCGCGCCGACCGACGAGGAGGTCGACACCTTCCTCGAGTGGCTGCGCGAAGAAGGCCTCGCGGTTCGCAAGCGCATCACGAAGGGCCGCAGCGTGATGGCGGCGTGCGGGCAGCTCGGAAACGCCGAGCTTCGCGAGCGTCGCCGCGCGCTTCGCGTGGTCTCGGACTGAGAACCTCGCGGCTCGAGGTGAGCATCACGCTCGCGCCAGTCGATCGCGGGCTCTGCGAGGACCGGCGCCGCGGGGGCTCGGCGCGCAGGAACGGAGGCTGCGACAGCGCTGCAGAGCTCGCGCGCGCGAGGCGGGGGTGGGGCGTGGGCGGAGCGCCGGGAGGTCCAGCAGAACCGCGCGTCCGAGTGGGCGAAGCGAAGTCCGGAGGAGGTCGCCCTGCTCGACCGAACAGAGCGGAGCCCGCGCCCCGCCCCCGCCGCCCCCTCGACGGCCTCGCAGCTCACGGCTTCGCGAGCAAACGACGAAGCCCTCGACGACGTCGAGGGCTTCGCGTGTTCGGGTCGCCTCAATCAAGACGTCAGGTCGAACTGCTCGAGGTGGTACTCGGTGCGCGGCTGCAGCTCGATGCGGCGCTGGAAACGCTTCGACGCCTCTTCGAGCGCGTCCTTCTCCTCGCGCTCGAGCGCGTCGCACACCGCGGGGTGCGCGCTCACCGTGATCTTGTAGCCCGGCAAGCTGTCCTTCTCGCGGCGCATCTGCCGGAAGATCTCGTGGCAGACCGTGGTCTTGCTCTTCAGGTGCCCGGTGCCGTCGCAGTAGAAGCAGGGCTCGTAGAGCAGACGACCGAGCGACTCGTGCGTGCGCTTTCGCGTCATCTCCACCAGGCCGAGCTCGCTGATTCGGACCGCCGTCGTCTTGGCCTTGTCCTTCTTCAGCTCCTTGAGCAGCGCCTTGTAGACCTTGTCGCGGTTCGCGCTCTTCTCCATGTCGATGAAGTCGAGCACGATGAGGCCGCCGATGTTGCGGAAGCGAAGCTGGTAACAAGCTTCGACGACCGCCTCGAGGTTCGTCTGCAGGATCGTCTGCTCGACGTCTTGCCTTTGCCGGTGAAGCGGCCGGTGTTGACGTCGATCGCCGTGAGCGCCTCGGCCTGATCGATGATCAGGTAGCCGCCCGACGGCAGCGAGACCTTGCGGGAGAGGGCGCGCGCGATCTCGTCCTCGATGCCGTATTCGTCGAAGAGCGGTTCGTCGCCTTCGTAGAGGCGCACGTCGCCGGCGCGCTCCGGCAAGAAGAGCTCGAGGAACTCCTTGAGGCGCTGGAAGTCCTTCGGGTCGTCCACGACGATCTCGGCGACGTCCTCGGTGAACATGTCGCGCGCGGCGCGGAGCACGATGTCCGGCTCCTCGTGCACGAGGTAGGGCGCCTTGGGCTTGCGACGCGCTTGGTTGCTCTGCGCGAGCTTCGTCTGCACGCCGTCCCAGACCTTCACGAGGTAGCCCACGTCGGCCTTGAGCTGCTTCTTCGTGAGCCCCTGCGCGAGGTTCGCACGACCACGCCACCGGTCGGCGGCTTGATCGCCTCGATCACTTCCTTGAGACGCTTGCGTTCTTTGTCGCCACCGATGCGCTTGGACACGCCGACCGAGTCGACGGTGGGCATGTAGACCACGTAGCGGCCCGGAAGCGCGACGTGCGCGGTGACGCGTGCACCCTTGGTGCTGATCGGTCCCTTCGAGACCTGCACGAGCACTTCTTGGCCTTCGCGCAACAAGTCTCGAATCGGCGTCTCGCGGCTCGCGCGGTTGTGCCGCACGCCGTTCTTGCCGTCCGACTTCCCATCGCCCTTGGCGTCCTTGCCGTCTTCTTCTTCCGGACCGTCCGGTCGTCGGGCTTGAGGAGATCTTCGACGTGCAGGAAGGCCGCGCTCGGTCGAGGCCGACGTCGATGAACGCGGCCTGCATGCCGGGCAGAACGCGGGTGACCTTGCCGACGTAGACGTTGCCGACCGGAGAGCGGTCGCGCTTTCGCTCGACGTAGAGCTCGCCGAGCACGCCGTCCTGAACGAGCGCCACGCGCGTCTCGCCGACGTCGACGTTGATGAGAAGGCTGTGAACCATCGAAACCCCGTGGGGGCTCTTCCGCGTGGTCGCGGTCAGAGGTGAGGCTCCGGCGGGCGGCTCGACCGTGCCCGCGCGACGGAGGGATTCTTCGTGTTCCGTCGTCGCAGTACGTCGACGGAGGACCCGGAAGTCGGGCCCGAGGGAAACCATGGATCGACACGATCCTCGAGGTCGAGGCGAGCGTTCTCGCTCACGCGAATCGGCCCCGCCGAGGCAGGGCCGTCCTGGATAGTCGCTGAAAAACGCTCAGTTGGCGTCGAAGATCTTCTCGATCTCCGCCTGGACCTTCTCTTCGCTCTTCCGGCGGGCGACCGCGATTTCCTTCACGATCAGGTTCCGCGCGGTCTCGAGCATCTTGCGCTCGCCGAACGAGAGCGACTTCTCCGCACGGAGGCGGTAGAGGTCTCGCATGACCTCAGCCACGTCGAAGACGGAGCCGGTCTTGATCTTGTCCATGAACCCGCGGTACCGGCGGTTCCAGGTCTGGTTGTCGAACGCGATGGTGCGTTCCTTCAGGATCACGAAGATCTCGCGGATGTCCTCCTCCGAGATCGGGGGGCGAAGTCCGACGTTCTTCGCGTTCGACACGGGGACCATGATCTTGCGGTCCGTGTCGAGGATCTTGAGCACGTAGAACTTCTGCCGGCTGCCGGCGATGTCCTTCTCTTCGATGGAAACGACTTCGGCCACGCCTTGGGCCGGATAGACGGCCTTGTCGCCGACCTTGAACTGCTGCTCACCCGCCTGCTGCATCAGGACTCCTCGTGGGATTCGCCCTCGACGCGATGGTCGTCGGGGCGCGAAGCCTTGGTCAGGTTGAGAACCCTCGGCTGGACGCCGTATTCCCGGAGGGCGTCGTGGCCGTGGGCCGCGCCTCTCCAACGATGTCCTTCCGTCTCGTCTTGGCCACGATGGCCGAGTTTCGAGCCGGCGGAGTCTAGAGTAGGGGGGCCCGTAGGTCAAACCCTGCCGTTTCGGGTTGGCGTCCGAACGGGGGCACGCGCGTTTCTCCGCCTTCGCGATCCCTCGCCTTTCGTGAGGCGATCGTCGAGTCGAGGCCTGGACCAAAAGTCCGCGGCTGACCCCGCGTGGAGCGGGGTTCGGGCTTTGCCCGATGGGGGAGGGGCGCCGGAACGCCCTCCGAAGAAAAAGACGCCCCACCTCGCGGCGGGGCGTCCCTGTCGTACCTCTTTATCTGGGGCTCACTCGCTGAGCGAGGAGAGATCCGGGAGCTCGTCGAGGCTCGGCACGAGCACGATCTCGATGCGCCGGTTCTGCGCGCGACCCTCTGGCGTCTCGTTCGAGCTCACCGGCTGGGTGTCCGCGTAACCCGCGGCCGAGATGCGGTTCGCGGGGACCCCTTGCTCGGTGAGGTAGCGGGCGACGTTCACCGCGCGCGCCGCGCTGAGCTCCCAGTTGTCGCCGAAACGCGCACGACGTCCGAGCGGGACGTTGTCCGTGTGACCCGCGATCTGGAACTCACGCTCGCCGACCTGCTGAAGGACCTGGCCGACCTCGGACAGGGTCGCTTGACCGGACTCCTTCAGCTCGGCGCGGCCGGAGTCGAAGAGGATGCCTTCCGGGAGCTCGACGACCATCCGGTTGCGGACGATGCGAACCCGGAGCCGACCGCTCTCGATCATCGAGCGGAAGCGGTTGAGAAGGTTTCGGAAGGTCTCCAGACGCGCCTGCGCCTGACGCTCTCGCTCGCGCAGCTCTTCGAGCGCGCGTTGGGTCTCGTTCAGCTCGCCTTGCAGCTCGGAACGCTGCCCTTCGAGGCCTTCGACCGTTTGGCCGAGGGCACGAAGTCGGTTGGCGAGCTCGCCGTTCTGGGACTCGACCTCGCCGATGCGTTGCTCGAGCTCACCATTGCGCTCGTTGGCGGTGCCGAGCTCGCCTTGCAGCTCCGCGATTCGTGCGTTCGCGGCGTCGAGCTCTTCTTGGCTCGGACCACAGGCCGTTCCGATCGCGAGGATCGCGGCGAGGGTGGTGCGTAGGTTCATCGAAGCCTCCTTGTGCCCGGCCTTACTACCAGCGCGGAGGACGTCGGGAAACCCCGAGCCGCGTTCGCGAGCCGTCCCGTCACGCTGGGCCGAAGCGCGCGCGTCGGTCGGTCACGTCACTCGGGGCCGCGGGACGCGTCGACCGGTCACGACACTCGGACCGGGGTGCCGCGTCAGAGGGGCGCGATCGGACGCAGATCGCCCAAATGGGGGGCACGGATCACTTTTTTGGAGGGATCACGGTCGATCCCCGAACTCTAAAAGTGCTGTAATTTCCACGTATTGAAGAATAAATAGCCTGAACTTCGCTAAAATATGGCAAAGTTAGCTATAAATTATGGTCGTTTCCGGTTGACACATGACGTGACGTGACAATACGGTACCAGCCAACCCGAGACCCCATCGGAGGAGGTCACTCATCATGGCGACGACCAAGAACACCGAGACGACGGCTGAAGAGCCGAAGAAGGCGAAGAAGGCCGCCAAGAAGGCCGCCAAGAAGGCCGCCAAGAAGGCGACCAAGAAGGCCGCCAAGAAGGCTGTGAAGAAGCCGGCGAAGAAGGCTGCCAAGAAGGCCGCCAAGAAGCCGGCGAAGAAGGCTGCCAAGAAGGCCGCCAAGAAGCCGGCGAAGAAGGCCGCCAAGAAGGCCGTGAAGAAGCCGGCGAAGAAGGCTGCCAAGAAGGCCGCCAAGAAGCCGGCGAAGAAGGCTGCCAAGAAGGCCGCCAAGAAGCCGGCGAAGAAGGCTGCCAAGAAGGCCGCCAAGAAGCCGGCGAAGAAGGCTGCCAAGAAGGCCAAGAAGGCCGCCGCGGCTCCCGCGGCGAGCTGAGCTCGGGAACCCCGTCCGCCGCGTGAGTCTTCGCGTCGGACTTTGAACGTTGGTTCGCCAACGTCTGGGTCCCGAAGGAGTCGTTCCTCGGAGCGTCTCCACTCGAAGTGAGCGGTGCCTCCTCCCATGCGGGGACGGGCACTCGAAATCGCCCCGAGGCGCAAGCCGGCGGGGCGTTTTCGATCTCGGTGTTCGACGCTGCGAATGCGGGAACCTCTCGACCCGCGCGAGCGAAACGAGGCGGCGACGCACCAAACGTTTACGTGGGAATGCGCGCGATCTCGACCTCGCTACCGGCGTTCGGGTCGCGAAGCTCCCCCGAGTCGGTGACGGATTCTCAGCGCTCGCGTGAGAGCAACCAACGCAGGCGATCGGCGTCGGCGCGTAGGAGCAGCGTCTTGTCGTGGGTCACGGTCACCGCGCCCAGCGCGGACCCTCGGCGCTTGTGCACGTGGCGCCGATCGGCGTGCTGAATCTCCACGCGTTCGTCTGCGTGCGCTTCGCTGAAGTGCGCCGCGAGGAGCGCTGCGTCGAGCAAGAGCTCCGCCGAGCACGTCTCCCCCTTGGCGAGGGGTACGACGACGTGCGCGCCGCGACGGCCACGCGCGTGCAACCAACGGTCGTTCGGTCGCGCGGAGGTCGTGAGGGTGTCGTTGTCGCGCGCGCTTCGCCCCACGTGAATCGGCCGATCCTCGCTTCCGAGAAACTCGCGATAGGGGCGGCGCGGTGCCTTCGGATCGCGCGGCCGCGGGCGGGTCGGTCGGCTCTCGAGGCGGGCTTCGACCTCCTCGAGCGGCTGCCCTTCGTCGAGCGCGGCCTCCAGCGCGAGCAGTGCCTCGCGTTCGGCGGCGGCGAGGGAGAGTCGTTCTTGGGCGAGCACGGCACCACGCTCGAGGCGCCGCGCTTCGTGAAAGAGGCGCTCGGCGTGGGTGCGAGCGTCGCGCGCGGGGTCGAGGGCGACGGTGCGTGGGGCGGGCGGATCGGTGCTCGTGTCGAGCGCCACCAGCGCGGGCGAGCCCGGGATCGCGGCGGCGAGGTTCGCGAGGACGAAGCCAGCATCGGAACGCAACGACTCGACCTTGCTCGCTCGAGCCGCGTCCGACTCGATCGCTCGAATTTTGCGGTCGATTCGGCGCTTCGCGTCGGCGATGCGGCGGCGGAGATCGCGCGAAGGATCCTTGGCCACGCTCGGGGCCGCAGGGGCATCCGGGGGGAGCGGCTCGGATGGCGTCCAATCGGATTCGAGCGGCTCCGTGGCGAAGCGTCGCCGGCCCGCGAGCGGGAAGCCGTCGAGCGCGCGGCGAAGCACCGGCGCGTGCTCGTGATCGGTCAGCACCACCTCTTCGCCCGAACGCGTGCGAAGCCAAAGTCGTCGGCGTGACCCGCGTGCTTCGACACGAAGGGTGGCCGCACCGACCAAGAGGTTGCGGAGGCGTTTGACGAAACCGTCGGCGGCCTCGCCCGTGGGGCGCTCGGCCGCCCATCCACATCGGCCGGCCTTGGCGTCGAAGACCAAGACCCGACGGCCGAGGGTGGGGTGGTAGAGCCCGAGCACGATCGACTCGGCGCTCGGTCCGTCCACGCGTTGAACGCGCCCCAGATCGCGCGAGTCGGGCGGGTCGCCCACGGTCGACGCTCCTTCGGCTGCGAGGCCGTCAGTCCTCGTCTTCGAGGTCCTCGTCGTCGAGATCCTCGTCTTCCTCTTCCTCTTCCTCTTCCTCTTCGTCGTCGCTCTCTTCGAAGTCCGTCCCGCCGGCGAGGGCCTGGAGCATCTTGGCTTCTTGGAACGAGCGCGCGGATTCGATCGCGACGTAGGTCTTGTCGAGGTCGCCCTCGTCGAGGGCGTCGAGGACCTCGCTCAGGAGACCTTCGCCGAAGCGCTGGCGTCCGCCGAGCGCCTGAAGCCGCGCGTAACCGACCGGGCCTTCGGGCACGTCGTCCTGAAGCGGATCGAACGCGCAGATCACGCCGAGCTCGGCCGCGAAGGGTTGGGCGAGCTCGGCCTCCCAGATGCCGCTCGGGGCCCAGACGAGGTGCCGACCTTCGCGGCGCGGGAGCTTGGCGAGCCACGTCGCGAAACGCTCGCGGTCCCGCGTGCTGGTGCTCAGCTCCGCGCCGGTCGGAATCACGGCGTGGGCGTCGGTCGCTTCGAGCGCCGAGACGTACCAGGCGAGGCTCTTCTCGAGCGCCTCGTCGAAGCGGAACGCGCCGAGCGTGGAGATACGCGTCGCGCGCGGGGCGACGAGGGCCACCTCCATCTCCGGCGGAAGCGTCGCTCGCCAACGCGCGAGGGTGCCGCGCTTGGGAAGCGACGACGGGAACGTGAGCTCCGCGAAGCGGAGGGCGTCGACGTATTTGCGTCCGGGGGGACGTTCGAGGGTGGCGCCGGCGAGAATCATGAGGGCCGGTGCTCATACCACGCTGGGCCAGGCGCGCAGCCGGAACCCGCCGGGGCTCTCGGGCGGGCCCTCGAGGGGTGCGGGAAGCGCCGAAGGTTGAGGGGTTCTCGGGCCAGCTGCTACCCTCGCGCCCGTGCGCAGCTTCGTCTCGATCGCGTTCGTTTGCTTGGTCGCTTGTGGAAGCGACGCCCCCGAATACCCGGACCCTCCGCGTGACGCCGGGCTGGCGTGCGGCGTGACGGTCGACGGAGGCGAGCTCAGCTGCCCCGGCGATCAGGTCTGCGTGCAAGGGCGCTGCTACGAGGCCTGCTCGTCGAACGCGCAATGCGCGAGGACGCAGACCTGCGAGGAGGGCGTCTGCGTGGAGGGCATGCGCGCCGACGCGGGAATGCCCGACGCGGGGCTGTGCCCCGGCGGTTGCTCGGGGGCGACCCCGGAATGCCACCCGACGGGCGTGTGCACCGCGTGTGTCGCGGGCACCGTCGGTGAATGTGGGGCGGCGGCGCCGATCTGCGATTTCGCCTACGGGAGCTGCGTCGGTTTCGTGGCGGACCGCCTCTGCGCCGCGTGCAACACGACGGCCGACTGCGACGGGGGACGGACCTGCACGGAGCGTGGCGGCGAGCGGGTGTGTCTCGCACCCTGCACCGACGGCGCGTGCCCGCGTGGCTTCACGTGCGGTGGGGACGACCTCTGCGCGCCGAGCTTCGGCACCTGCACGGGATTGCGCAACGGTGTGACCTCCGCGGCCTGCGCGACCGACGCGGATTGCGAGCCGCTCGGGGCGACCGCGCCGGCCGGGGTTTGCCAGGGCGCGAGTGAAGGTGTGCCGGGAGCCTGCGTGCAGGCGTGCAGCATGGAGACCGATTGCCTCGACGGGCGTGGCTGCGCCGCGGGTTACTGCCGCCCCATCTGAGAGCACGAATCAGTTGCACTGATTCATGCTCTTCCTTCTCTTCGAGGGGGCGGCGCGCCCCCTCCCCCGACCGGCAAAGCCGGATCGGGGCCCCCTCCCACCAACGAGCAACGCCTCCACTCGCACGGATTGGATCCGTGCAAGTGGGGCGTGCTCTGAGCCTCGCCGCCCGGCGTTCGCCTCCGGTCGAAGGTCCACGACGAAGGGTCGTGGGCCTTCTCGCGTTTTCGGGTTCGGGCTGCGCAAGCTCACGCGGCCCTTTCACGCGGCGCGCGCGAAGCAGGCAACAGGGCCGAAACATGGCGGCTTCGGGTACCAATGAGGCTCCGCTCGGAGGTCCTCATGCGTTGGTCGGTGCTTCTCTTCCTTCTCGTTCCCGCGCTCGCGAGCGCGCAGAACCCCGCGTGGCCGAACCGCGCGGCCACCGTGGAGACCCTCCGCGACCCAGCGAACTGGCCGGACGATCCCGACTACGGCTACGACATCACCCGCGCCGAGGGCGGGTCGTGCATCGGCGACGGGCTTCGCTGCTGGACGAACGCGACGGGCGGCCAGTGGAACTTCTGGTCGTGGGTGCCGCCGCAGACCACGAGCGTGGAAGGGTGGCGCAGCGACGAAGAGCCGATGGGCTCGGGCACCTGGACCGACCTCGCTTGGACGCGCACCACCGGCGACCGTCGCGTCGTGATCGCGATCCTCGACAGCGGCATCAACTGGGACGAGCGCGACCTCGTGAACCAGTACTACATCTCGTACGAGGAGCTCGCCGCGGACGGGCTCGACGTGCGTTGTCTGCCCGAGCGCATGGGCGGTGGACCTCCGGGCTTCGCGCGGCACGACCGCGACGGTGACGGGACGCTCTCGATGCGCGACTGGTTCTTCGGTCTCGAGGCCGCGGCGGCGACCACGCTCGCGAACGAGATCGACGGCATGGGCAATCAGAACGGCGTCGCCGAGCCTGGTGACCTCATCACGTTCTGCTCGGACGGAGTCGACGACGACGGCAACGGCTACGTCGACGACATCAGCGGGTGGGACTTCTACATGGACGACAACGACCCGAACGACGACACCCGCTTCGGGCACGGAACGGGCGAGGCGCGTTGGAGCGCCGCGGCGGGCAACAACGGCATCGGCAAGATCGGCTACTGCCCGAACTGCTCGATTCTGATGGTCCGCGCGGGCGAGAGCTTCATCGCGGACGTGCAGGACTTCTCGGAGAGCGTCGTGTTCGCGGTCGACTCGGGTGCGAAGGTCATCCAGGAGGCGCTCGGCACGATCAACCACTCGACGTTCATGCGTCGCGCGCTCGACTACGCGTACGCGAACGGGGTGCTGACGGTGGCGTCGGCGGCCGACGAGAACTCGTACCACCACAACTTCCCCGGCACCGCGGACCACAACCTCTACATTCACGCGATTCGCTTTGCCGGCGCGACGCCGCAGACGAGCGAGTCCTTCCTCGCGTTCAACAACTGCACGAACTACGGCGGCCAGCTCGCGATGAGCGCGCCCGGTACGGGCTGCTCGTCGGAGGCGACCGCGGTCGGCGCCGGCATCACGGGTCTCATCGCGTCGGCGGGCATCGCGGCGGATCGCCCTGGTGGGCCGCTGGATCCGGAGCTCTCGGCCGAAGAGATGCGCCAGCTCATCACGAT